>NZ_JBHVDF010000003.1:290190-313872 GCF_042802915.1 Nocardia sp. NPDC057440 | reverse complement strand
CGGGGGGGGGTAGGTCCGCGGGGGGGCGCCCCGCGGGGGGGGGGGGGGGGGCGCGGGGGGGGGGGGGGGGGGGGGGGGGGGCGCCCGGCCCCCCCCCCCCCCCCCCCCCGACGCCACTGGTGTTGGCGTACATGGATTCGATGATCGGGACGTTCCTGGCGGGCGGTCTTTCTGTCGACCTCACCCACCATGTGATGCACGCGCTGGGAAGCCGCATCTTCGGTTTCAGTCAGGAACTGTTCGATGCTCCCCAGGACATCGATCCGCAGCCGTCCGCACTCGGTGAAATGGCGACCCGCTACCCCCACATCGCGCAGATCGCGAGCGCGAATCACGACCGGCACTCCGTCGTCGGCTCCGGTTGTGACGACCAGTTCGAGTTCGAATTCGCGCTCGATCTGCTGCTGGACGGATTCGAACGACTGTGGCGGCAGGGCTGGAGCTCCACCGGCCATCGGGCGGATCGCCTGTGAGGTATTCCGGCTAATCGCGGTCGCCGGCCCGGAGTCCTTGGCAGCGCCCTAGGTTGGGAGGTTCAGGGGTGTGCGACTTGGCGTACACAGCCCGGTCCAGGCGGACGCACGGACCTAGGGGGTGACGATCGCGAAGTTCGGGTTGGGTTTGTCGAACAATCCGGACAACTGCTTCAGCGCGACGATATTGCCCTCGACGGTGATCTCGCCCTTCAACACTGCCTCTTGCATGTTCCCGCCAGCGAGCATGGTCTTGGCGAACGCACCCTTGGTCAGGGTGACGGTCGCGTCCGGTGCGGGCAGATTGTCCCCGGCGGTGCGGGGATAGTGGATGAGGACACCGTTGCGCAATTCGGTGCGTTGCACGCGGTTGTCGGCGTCGCGGAAACGCCAGTCGGCGACGAGGGCGATGTCCCAGGCCTTCGGTCCGTCGAGGAACAGGGAGATGGCGTCGAAGGCCTGGTCCACAGTGAGCGCCGACAGCATCCCTTGCGCATTGGCCTTGGTCGGGGTGCCGAAGGAGCCGTGACGCAGTTCGTGGGCGCCGCTGAGGTAGAAGTTGCGCCAGGTTCCGTTCTCGGCGCCGTAGGCGAGTTGCTCGAAGGCGCTGGCCTGCAGGTGCTTTGCCTTGGTGTTGTCGGGCTCGGCGAAGATCACGTAGTTCACCATCTGGGTGACCCAGCGGTAGTCGCCTGCGTCATAGGCCTTTTGCGCCTTCTTCAACACTGCGCCGGCGCCGCCCATGGCCTCGACGTGCCGCTTGGCCGATTCGACCGGCGGATGTTCCCACAGGTGTGCGGGATTGCCGTCGAACCAGCCCATGTACCGCTGATAGATCGCCTTGACGTTGTGACTCACCGAGCCGTAATAGCCATGGGTCGACCAGTTCTCGGTGATCGCGGGCGGCAGCCGCAGCATCTCCGCGATCTCACTGCCGACGTAGCCCTGGTTGAGCAGTCGCAGCGTCTGATCGTTGAGATAGCCGTAGAGATCCCGTTGCAGCGACAGGAATTCCACGATCTTGTCGGTGCCCCACATCGGCCAGTGATGCGAGGAGAACACTACATCCGAGTTGCGCGCGTACCGGTTGATCGACTCGGTCAGGTACCTCGACCAGATGTGCGGGTCACGAACCAGTGCGCCGCGCAGCGTCAGGATGTTGTGCAGGGTGTGCGTGGCGTTTTCGGCCATGCAGAGGATGCGGCGGTCGGGGAAGTAGAAGTTCATCTCCGAGGGCGCCTCGGTGCCCGGTGTCATCTGGAACACCATGCGCACCCCGTCGATGGTCTCTTCCTGACCGGTGTGGGTGATGTCGAGGGTCGGGTCGATGAGGGTGGCGGTTCCGATCGAGGTTGTCTGGCCGAGACCCGTTCCGACCTGTCCCTTGGGTCCGCGCGGCAGGGCGGCGCCGTACATGTAGGCGGCGCGGCGCGCCATCGCGGTGCCCGCGTAGATGTTCTCCGCCACCGCGTGTTCGAGAAAGCCCGACGGCGCGAGGACCGGGCAGCGTCCCGCGGCGACGTCTTCGGTGGTGGTGACGCCCATCGCGCCGCCGAAGTGATCGATGTGCGCGTGCGAATAGATCAGGCCGGTGACCGGGCGATTTCCGCGATGGGCGCGATAGAGGGCGAGCCCGGCCGTCGCGGTCTCGGTGGAGATCAACGGGTCGATGACGACCACGCCGGCGTCGCCTTCGATCAGCGTCATATTGGACAAATCGAGGCCGCGGACCTGATAGAAGCCGGGTGCGATCTCGTAGAGCCCCTGCTTGACGGTCAGTTGGGACTGTCGCCACAGGCTCGGATTCACCGACAGCGGACACGGATCCCGCAGGAAGTTGTAGGAATCGTTGTCCCACACCACCTTTCCGGCGGCGTCCTTGACGACACCGGGCTCCAGCGCGGCGACGAAGCCGCGATCGGCATCGGCGAAGTCGGCGGTGTCGGAGAACGGCATGGTGGTCGAGACCTGCCGGTTCGCGTCGGCGATGTGTCCGGACGGCTCGGTGGGCGACGAGGACGGGTGCACCTCGTCCGAGTCGCCGCACGCGGTCAGCCCGGCGCCGACGCCCGCCGCCGCCAGTGCTGCCGCGCCGACGCCGAACACTCCACGTCGGGATACACGCGCTCCCGGCTTGCCGCCCGCGTTACCGCGATCACCGTCGACCATTGCCGATCTCCTGTCTCGGTCCGATGGGCTGCGAGCAACCGCATGCGAATTGCTGCTCGATAGCCCACAGTACGTCCTATTGCACTTTAACTGCAATATAGTCGGAGTTGTCGAACACGGAGAAGTCGGCGGAACTACGCCGCGGTAGGCGACGTGCAAGGCCCGCCGCCCCCGGCATCCACTGCGATCGCCGAAAGCGGCGCCGCTGTGTCTGCCCGGGTCGGCGGGCCGAGTCGGGTCAGGCGGTGGCAGGTGCTTCGTCTTCGGTGACTCCGGCGGGCGGCGGTGTGCCTTCCACTGTCCGCTTCGGCCCGGTGAACCAACGCCTGGCCGACACAAACCACCAGATCCCGATCGCGCCGACCACGCCGACGAGCGTGATCGGTGCGTAATTCACAGTGTTCCAGGTGAATTCGCTGTTCCAGGGGTAGCCGCGGTCATCGGTCGGCAGGATGAAGAGCAGGCTGATGAACACGATCCATATCAGTGCGACGATGCCGACCGGCCGATACCAGGGGCCGAGTTGCCAGGGGCCGGTCCGGAATCTGCCGCCGTGCAACTGCCGTAACAGGATCGGGATGCCATAGGCAATGTAGAGGCCGATGGTCGCGACGGAGGTGGCGGCGGCATACGCGGTCGGCGCATTCGCCGCGGGCACCAGCATCGAGGGAATCAGCAGCACGAAGGCGAAGAAGGAGATGAACAGCACCGCGTTGACCGGCACCTTCCGGACCGAAAGTTTGCTCCAGAGCGCCGATCCCGGCACCGCACCGTCGCGCGAGAACGCGAAAAGCATGCGCGACGCGGAGGTCACCGAGGCGTAACCGCAGAACAATTGGGCGATGGCCGCGATGATCAGCAGCAGACCCGACCAGAACGAATTCAGCGAATTCTCCAGGATGTAGATCACCGGGTAGCCGCTGTTCTTTTCCGGATTCAGCGCGTCGTCGAGATTCGGTATCGCGAAGGTCACCGCCATGATCAGCAGATAACCGGCGACGGCCGAGACGAGGATCGTGTTGATGATGCCCTTCGCCGCCGTGCGCGCCGCGTCGTGCGTTTCCTCCGACATGTGCGCCGAGGCGTCGTAGCCGGTGAACGTGTATTGGGCGTGCAGCAAACCGAGCAGGAAGCTGAACGCCACCCCGCCGAAGCCGACCGCACTGTTGTCGACGGTTTCGGTGAACACGAACCCGACGCTCTGATGGTGGCTCGCCCCGAACCCGAGCACGATGACGAAGATCGCCACACCGCCGACATGCCACCACGCCGAGATGTTATTGATCACCGCCGACAGATGCGGCCCGATCGCGTTCAGCACCGCGTGCAGCACCAGAATGACGATGTAGACGAGAAAAATCGCGGTGCGATCGGTTCCGATGTCGATGCCGATGACATTCAGCACCGCGGTGGTGAAAATGGCCGCGCCGTAGTCGATCGCCGCGGTCACCGCGATCTGGCCGATCAGGTTGAACCAGCCGGTGAACCATCCCCACACCGGACCGCCGAGCTCGGAAGCCCACCAGTACAGGCCGCCGGAAGTCGGATAGGCGGAGGCCAACTCGGCCATGGCGAGCCCGACGAACAACACCATCACCGAGACCAGCGGCCAACCCCAGGCCATGGTGATCGGTCCACCGTTGGCCAGACCGATTCCGTAACTGGCCAATCCGCCCGTCAAGATCGAGACAATGGTGAAGCTGATGGCGAAGTTCGAGAATCCGGACCAGGATCGGGATAGTTCTTGTTTGTAGCCGAGTTCGGCGAGCCTGCGTTCGTCGTCCGACGGTGTGGGGGATTGCGGTGCTTGGGCTTCGGTCATTTTTGCTCCCGGGTGAAAACGCTGCCCTCATACGGCGTTTGCCAGAAGATAAGTGTGAAGCGAACGCGGGTCAATCGCAGGAAAACATCGAAACCCGGCGGATTCGCGATCGACCCGCGCCTGTTACCTGTCGCCCTATCTACCCACGATCGCGCACCGCCTTCACAATGTCGGTGGTTGCGAGTGCTGTGTTCGCATGCGGGCGACGGGCCGGTGGTCGAGTCTCCACAGGATCTCCACACTATGAGCCGGTGATCGGCACAACCGGTTTCTAGGGTCTGTGGGCAGGAAGAGTCGGAACCGGCCGAGCGTCTTGCTCGGCGGTGATCCGGACGGGTGCAGGAGATCTGATGGACAATTCGAATGAGTTCTTCCGGTGGACAAGGGAATTCGAGGTCAAGGCGGTTGCGCGGGCAGCTGCCGGCGATCCGGACTGGGCGCGCGGAGCGCGGCTGGACCCGGAGGTGGTTCGCAGTGTTCAGCGGTTCCAGGTCGGTGAGACCGGGGACGGTGCGAACCTCATCGGCAAAGCGGAACGGGCGGGCGATCCGGAGTACGCGGCTGCGGTGCGACTGTTCATCGCTGAGGAATCGAATCATGCCCGCATGCTGCAATTGCTGCTGAGCGCCGCCGGTTCGCCGACGATTTCCGGTCACTGGAGCGACGCGGTGTTCGTGGGTCTGCGCCGTGCCCTCGGCCTGCGGCTGGAACTGCTGGTGCTCATGATCGCCGAGATCGTCGCGCTGCGCTACTACCGCGCCCTTCGCGACGGCACAGACGATCCGCTGACTACCCAGGTCGGTGGCTTGATCCTGGCCGACGAGCAGCGGCATGTCCCCTTCCACTGCCAGCGCCTGCGTGCCGCATTCGCCACTGTCTCGCACCCGGCCCGTCAGGTCCTGCTCCTGATGTGGTGGGTGATGCTCACCGGCTCGACAATCGTCGTCGCCTACGACCACGGCCCGGCCCTACGCCGATTAGGAGTCACCAGAACCGGTTTCGTCCTCGACGTACTGACCCTCTTCACAACCATCGCACCAACCGCGATCCCGCCCCGCCCCCGACCGGCCACGAAAACACTCCAGCCCAACCCCTCCTAGCGGACGCGGGAGTCGTGTGGCGCTCACGAGGCGTCAGGGTCCTCGTCCGGTGCGACTCACCGCCGCATTCGTGCATACCGGGACCGTGGTTCACGATTCGTGGTATCGAGGACAGATGAAGCCGACCGGTTCCTTTTACGACGTGGTTGTTGTCGGTGGTGGTCACAATGGGTTGGTGGCCGCCGCCTATCTGGCGCGGGCGGGGCGGTCGGTACTCGTGCTCGAGCGGCAGGCTTACACCGGTGGTGCGGCGGTGTCGGCACGGGTGTTCGCGGGCGTCGAGGCGCGGGTGTCGCGGTACTCCTATCTGGTGAGTTTGTTGCCGCAGCAGATTGTGCGGGAGCTGGGATTGCGGTTCGCGACGCGGCGCAGGCGGATCTCTTCGTTCACACCGGTGGGTGCGGGCGGGTTGCTGGTCGACACCGGGTCGGCAGCTCGGACGCGAGAGAGCTTCGAGCGGCTCACCGGGTCCGATCACGATTTCGAGGCATGGCAGCGGTTCTACGGAAGGACGGGTGCGCTCGCACAACGCGTGTTCCCGACAATGACCGAGCCGTTGCCGACCCGGGCGCAACTGCAAGGCATCGTGGGCGACTCCGCCACCTGGTCGGCGTTGTTCGAGCGACCGCTGGGGGAGACGATCGAGGCGGAGTTCGCCGACGACACGGTGCGGGGTGTCGTGCTCACCGACGGGCTCATCGGAACCTTCACGCACGCACACGATCCGGAGCTGCGCCAGAACCGCTGCTTCCTTTATCACGTGATCGGTGGCGGCACCGGCGACTGGGATGTGCCGATCGGCGGCATGGGCGCGCTCACCGAGGCACTCGCGGTCGCCGCTCATGCCGCAGGTGCGGAACTGGTCACCGATTGCGAGGTGACGGCCATCGAAACCGACGATGTCACGACCGAAGTGCGCTTCCGCGACGGTGCGGTAGCGGCGGGCCACGTGCTGGTGAACGCGGCTCCGCACGAGCTGCGACGCCTGCTCGGCGAGCGTGATCAGCCGAAACCCGAAGGTGCCCAACTCAAAGTGAACATGGTCCTACGCCGGCTACCGCGGTTGCGTGACGCGGCCACCGACCCGCGCGAGGCCTTCGCCGGGACTTTCCATATCGCCGAATCGTATACACAACTGGACCATGCCTATCGGGAAGCGGCCGGTGGACAGATCCCTTCCGCGCCACCGTCGGAGATCTACTGCCACACGTTGACCGACCCTTCGATCCTCGCGCCGGATGCCGCCGGTCTGCACACGCTGACCCTGTTCGGGTTGCACACGCCTGCGAGACTTTTCGACGCCGACCCCGAGGCGGCGAAGGCCGCAGCGGTGCAGGCCACTCTCGCGCAGCTGGACGCGGTGCTCGCCGAGCCGATCACCGATTGTCTCGCTCTCGACGAACACGGCTCCCCGTGCATCGAGGCGAAATCCCCACTCGACCTGGAACACGAGATCGGCCTGCCCGGCGGCCACATCTTCCACCGAGATCTGGCCTTCCCCTACCGAGCCGACGACGCGGACGATGATCCCGCCGCCCGCTGGGGCGTATCGACCGGACACCGCACCGTATTCCTGTGCGGCGCAGGCGCAGTGCGCGGCGGCGGTGTCAGCGGCATCCCCGGCCACAACGCGGCCATGGCGGTGCTCGAGTCACCGCGTGTCACCTGAACGACGACTCCGCGATCAGCCCGAGCGATTCGTCCACACCAGTGATGATCGGCTGATGCACCCCAGATCCACCGACCGGACCGGCGAACGGGACATGGGTGGCGGGGTCTTCTCGACGTTCGCCGCAACCATGTCCCGTTCGCCCGGGATAGTAGGTTGGATGGCGACGAAAGGGGTGGTGATGGGGTTGCGGACGGATCTGACCGAGATGTTCGGGATCGAGCATCCGATCGTGCTCGCGCCGATGGGTGGTGTGGCTGGTGGGGTGTTGGCCGCGGCGGTGTCCGAGGAGGGCGGGCTGGGTTTGATCGGCTCCGGTGATCGCGAGTGGCTCGATCGCGAATGTGGGCTTGCTGCCACCCGTACCGACAAGCCGTGGGGCATCGGCCTGTTGATCTGGGCGGTCGACAGGGACATCGTGTTGTCGGTGGTCGAGCGCCGCCCGCACGCGATCGTGCTGTCGTTCGGCGACCCGGCCCCGTACGCCGCGATGATCCGTGACGCCGGAATCCGGCTGCTGGTGCAGGTGACCAGCACGGACGAGGCCGCTCGCGCGCTCGATGTGGGAGCGGACGTAGTCATCGCACAGGGCGGCGAGGCGGGCGGGCACTGCGGTGCTCGGGCGACGCTGCCGTTCGTGCCGAGCGTTGTCGACCTGGCCGCGGGCACGCCGGTGCTCGCCGCGGGCGGCATCGCCGACGGCCGCGGTCTCGCCGCGGCGCTCACGCTCGGCGCCGCGGGTGCGCTCATCGGAACCCGCTTCGAGGCGACCCATGAGGCACTGATCTCGGCGGCGGAAGCCAAAGCCATTATCGCCGCGCGGGCGAGCGATACCGAGCGCAACCGGGCCCTCGATATCGCGCGGGGGTCACCGTGGCCCGCCGAATATCCCGCCCGCACCCTCCGCAACGCATTCCTGGACCGGTGGCACGGCCGCGAGGAAGAACTGGCCGGTGATTCCGTTGCGCTACAGGAATATCGCGACGCGGCCGCACGAGAGGATCCGGACTACGCACCGGTGTGGGCAGGGGAGGCCGTCGATCTCATCACCGGGCTCGAGTCCGCCGCAGACCTGGTCGGACGCATCAGCCGGGATGCCGAGCAGGCGATTCTGCACGCCGCGCAGCGGTGCGTTGTCGCTTCGGAATGACCAGTGACGGTGAGCGGCCGAGCTCGTCGATAGTCGATCAGGCGCATCCCCGCCGCTGTTGTGCGCGACAACCATGAACGGCCCTGCTCTGGTTCCGGCACGCCGCTGATCTTCCCGTTTTACCGAACTCGAATCGCACATCGAGGGGCTGAGCGCGGTCTCCAGCGCCCTCGGCGTGGCCCGCGACTCGCCTCTTCGACCGCAGAACCGTCGGCCGGCGAGCCGGGCCCTGCGCGGTCCCGCTCGCTGTGCCGGTCCGAGTCCGCGCGGCTGACCTGCGGCATTTCGACGAATCGCGTTGGCGATCGGGCGGCCTGGCCGCGGGCGAGCCGATATCATCGTTCGCACGTGGCAATTGCCCAGACAGGTTCTACTTGGTGATTCGCGCACACTATATGCCCTGGTAGATCGACGATTCGAGGTATCACGCCGACGCTCGGGCTCCAGCGTCGAGCGGCGAGGACTTGAATGACGACCTACTGGACCATCGGAACCAGGACAGCCACCACAGCACGCCGTCGGCTGCGCGTGGTGGCCGGTGCGGCGACGCTCGTGGCGGCGACGGCCGCCATCACCTTCGCCACACCGACCGCGGGCGCAGCGGTGCGACAGCTCGGCGTCTTCCCCGACAACGCTTACGGGCTCGCCACGAACTATGGCACCGGCTGCGCGTACACGCTGGAGGCCATCCTGACCGAGGCCGTCGACCGGGTGTTCTTCTACGACAACGGCGTCCCGCTCGGCGGCATCGCCCCGACCGGGGGCGTCGCCCTCTTCACCTGGGTCCCGACCACCGTGGGCAGGCACACGCTCGCCGCCCGCCAACTGCCGGACAACAACATCGTCGCGACTGTGGACATCCGCGTCGGCACCGGCGCCCATGTCGGCTGGGCCTGCGTCGTCTTCGGCGGCTGAACGCAGCGCGGGCACCAGGCCCGGTTACTTCGGCGCGTGCGCCTCGTGCACCTCGTGGGTGGTGTGCTTGGGCGCGCCCCATCCGACGTGCGCTTCGGTGCGCATCCGGTCGACCATGTGCGGGTAATGCAACTCGAAAGCCGGTCGCTCCGAACGGATCCTGGGGAGCTCGTAGAAGTTGTGGCGCGGCGGCGGGCAACTGGTCGCCCATTCCAGGGAGTTGCCGTAGCCCCACGGATCGTCGACCGTGACGACCTCGCCGTAGCGGTAGCTCTTGAAGACGTTCCAGACGAACGGCAGCACGGAGGCGCCCAGGATGAACGAGCCGATGGTGGAAATGGTGTTCAGCGTGGTGAATCCGTCACCGGGCAGGTAATCGGCGTAGCGGCGCGGCATGCCTGTGGAGCCGAGCCAGTGCTGGACGAGGAAGGTGGCGTGGAAGCCGAGGAAGGTGGTCCAGAAGTGCCACTTCCCGAGCCGCTCGTCCATCATGCGACCGGTCATCTTGGGGAACCAGAAGTAGATTCCGGCGTAGGTGGCGAACGCGATCGTGCCGAAGAGCACGTAATGGAAGTGGGCGACGACGAAATATGTGTCGGACACGTGGAAGTCCATGGGTGGGCTGGCCAGTAGGACACCGGACAGGCCACCGAACAAGAAGGTGACGATGAACCCGACCGAGAACAGCATCGGCGTCTCGAAGGTCAGCTGACCGCGCCACATGGTGCCGATCCAGTTGAAGAACTTCACACCGGTCGGAACCGCGATCAGGAAGGTCATGAACGAGAAGTACGGCAGCAGCACGGCGCCGGTGGCGTACATGTGGTGCGCCCACACCGCGATCGACAGCGCTCCGATGGCGAACGTCGCATAAACCAGCGCGGTATAACCGAAGATCGGCTTGCGACTGAACACCGGGAAGATCTCGGACACGATGCCGAAGAACGGCAGCGCGATGATGTACACCTCGGGATGACCGAAGTACCAGAACAGGTGCTGGTACAGAAGTGTGCCGCCGGTAGCCGGATCGTAGATGTGGCCACCGAGGTGCCGGTCGTAGTACAGCGCAAGCAGTGCCGCGGTGAGAATCGGGAACGCGAGCAGGATCAAGATGCTGGTCACCAGAATCGTCCAGGTGAACACCGGCAACCGGAACAGCGTCATGCCCGGGCAGCGCAGGCACACCACCGTCGTGATCATGTTGACCGCGCCGAGGATGGTGCCGAGGCCCGATACCGCGAGCCCGAAGATCCACAGATCGGCACCGACGCCCGGCGAGTGCACGATGTCGGCGAGTGGGTTGTAGGCGGTCCAGCCGAAGTCCGCGGCGCCACCTGGGCTGACGAAGCCCGCGGTAGCCATGGTCGCACCGAACAGGTACAGCCAGTAGCTGATGGCGTTCAGACGGGGAAACGCGACATCGGGCGAGCCGATTTGCAGGGGAAGCACGATATTCGCGAACGCGAACACCACGGCTGTCGCGTAGAACAGCAGCATGATCGTGCCGTGCATGGTGAACAGCTGATTGAACTGTTCCGGCGAAAGGAATTGCAGACCCGGCCTGGCCAGCTCACCGCGCATCAGCAAGGCGAGCAGGCCACCGATCATGAAGAACGACATCGACGTGAACAGGTACATCTGGCCGAGTACCTTCGGGTCGGTCGTGGTGACCAGCCGGTAGATGGCCGAGCCCTTCGGCCCGAACCGCGCAGGAAACGGCCGCGTCGCTACCAACTGCGGCACTGGCTGTGGCTCAACGGCGGTCACTGATCCTCCTGGCTGCGGGACGAACCTGACAACAAACCAGCGATAGCGTATGCGCGGCAAACCCGCATTCGGGCGAACAACCTGCGGACACGCCCTACTCGCAGAGAAAGTCTAGCGAGGAGTTACCCCTCATGGCCATGGCCCGACGCGGCCGGATACCCGCTCGGTCCCAGAGCGCCACGACTGTGGCCGAATACGTCGATTTATCGAGGGGGCGTCCGCGTTGCCGACCGACCGACCAGCCCTCCTCGTCGAGCTCACGGCGCCGGCCGTCACGAGTGCGCCACCTCGGCCCGCCACCCGGAAGGTCACTGCTTCACGGCACGGGATCCCGCCGAGGCCACCACGGACGCCGTCGCACTGACCTACACGAACCACGGCCGCTGCAACGCCTGTCAGGGCGGCACCTACACCCATGCCCAATTCTCTTGGGGTGGAACCGAAGTCCTGATGATCGGCAGACCACCGAAGAAATCGGCTGGCCGATGGCGACGACACGGATCGGTGACAGTCGATAGGCTTCGGCAATGCGACGCCGAAAGCGCAAGACTTCGAGCGCGCAGCTGCACGGGCGGACGAACGGCCTGGATCGGCTGCTCGTAGGCCGCAGCGCGCGGGTGCCACCCACCGCGGCCGATCGGTTACTGCGGAGCCTGAGCATGAGCGCCAACTACAGCCGATTGTGGGTGGGGGTGGCCGCCGCCCTCGTCGTGGCCGGTGGTCGGGCCCCGCGGCGCGGTGCGGTGCGTGGGCTGCTCGCGGTGAGTGTCGCGAGTGCGGTGGCCAATGGCATTGCCAAACCATTGTTTCCGCGGCGGCGACCGCCGGACGAGTCGGTGCCTTTCGTGCGCAGACTGGTTTCACCGCCGGTGTCGTCGTCGTTTCCTTCGGGGCACGCCGCCTCGGCCGCGGCTTTCGCGACGGGTGTCGCGCTCGAATCGCCGACGGCAGGGGTTGTGGTCGCGCCGATCGCGCTGGCGGTCGGATATTCGCGGGTGCACATAGGGGTGCACTGGCCATCGGACGTCGTGGCGGGCGCGGCGCTCGGGAGTGCTATCGCCCTGGCGACCCGCCGCTGGTGGGCGGCGCGTCCCGACGATCCGGCGACGCTCGGGCCGACCACACGG
Source organism: Nocardia sp. NPDC057440 (assembly GCF_042802915.1). Taxonomy (NCBI): domain Bacteria; kingdom Bacillati; phylum Actinomycetota; class Actinomycetes; order Mycobacteriales; family Nocardiaceae; genus Nocardia; species Nocardia sp. NPDC057440. Next base: position 301,680 of record NZ_JBHVDF010000003.1, on the reverse strand, counting down.
ATCGAGCCGGTGCGGGACGGGAACGGGCTGCTCCTGGTCGGCAACCCGTTCTCGGGCAGTGGCGCCGCCGACGACGCCCTGCAACAGCTGCGCAAGCGGCTGCCCGCGGCGCGAGTCCTCGAGCTCGACCCCGAGGCGGACCTCGACGCGCAACTCGACGACCTGCTCGGCCGCGAGCACATCGTCGCGCTCGGCGTCCTCGGCGGCGACGGGACAGTGTCGAGCGTGGCGGCCGCGGCCGTGCACCACCGACTGCCTCTCGCGGTGTTCGCGGGTGGCACACTCAACCATTTCGCGCGTGACGCGGGTGTCGAGGACATGGCGCGGACGCTCCGGGCTCTCGATAGGGGGGAGGTGGTCCGGATCGACACCGCCCGCGTGCAATTCGACCGGTCCGAACCCCAAACCTTCATCAACACAGCCAGTCTCGGCGGCTATCCGGACTTCGTCCGACTGCGTGAGCGGTGGGAGAAACGCATCGGGAAATGGCCCGCCGCGGGAATCGCCATGGTGCGATTACTGTTTCGCGCGCAGCCGTTGCACACCACCATCGATGGCGCGCGCACGGCCATCTGGATGCTGTTCGTCGGCAACGGCCGCTACCACCCGTCGCACCAGATCCCGATGTCGCGCCCCGAAATCCACCGCGGCACCCTCGACATCCGCTATCTGCGCGCCGACCTAGCTTTCTCGCGTACCCGCCTGATCTGGGCGACCCTCACCGGAACGCTGGAAAGCTCGGCGACCTACGTCCACCGCCAAGCCGATCGGCTCGATGTCGGCGTCGCCCATGCTCCCGTCTCGTTGGCCACCGACGGCGAGGTCGACCATCGCGGCAAGGACTTCACCTTCACCAGCCGACCCGCCGCGCTCACCCTGTTCCGGCCACCGGACGAGAACTCCTGACCCGCTGGTCGCTCCGATCGAGGCGCTCTGGCGGCCGCCGTTGCCCACTGAGGTGGGTGTGCGGCCGCACAGTGAATCTCTGATCGAGGAGCGGCGGCGTCCGCCGACCCGGCCCGGCTATTGGAACGCGGACCTTCGGCACATGGTTCGTGGGTGGCCGACCCGTCACGGCATGACGCCGGTCAGAGATCGGGCAGCCAGTTGCCGTGGAAGCCGTGGGGGACGCGGGCCGGCAGGTGGATGGTGGCCACCGGTGCGGCGGCCAGGTCTGTCGCATCGAGCACGGCCAGGTCGCTGCGATCGGTATCGGCGTTGTAGACGTAGGTCAGCAGATAGCCTGCGCCGCCGGGTCGCTCGTCGGCAGGGGCGAACGCCGCTTCGCCGGGGAGCTGGCCCGCGCGGAACTCGTGTGCGGTCCGGTTGCCGGTATGCAGGTCATAGCGGATCAATGCGCCGGTCCCGGATTCGCCGGACACCGTGACATGCCCGAAGCGGGCGTCCGATCCGGCCAGTCGGTCGTCGATTCGCGGGAACTCCGCGGCGCGGTCATCGAGTTGCTCTTCGGTGACAGTGCCTGCGCTCAGGTCGATGGTCCAGCGCCAGAGGCTGGCCTCGTCGTAGGTGTGCGATTCGGTGCGCCACAGCTGCGGGTAGCGCATCACGTGTAGCACGATGCGCCCTGGTTCGTCGTGGGCGTTGAGCGAGTGGAAGACGTAGCAGGGATCGATGGGGAACCATCGGATCTCGCCGTGCGGATCGTCGCGGCGCAGCACACCGAGGCGGGCCTGGTAATCGTCGCGCCACCGGAACGGCATTCCCGCACCGTTCTTCGCGGTCTCGATGTCGAAAACCACCGGCAAATCCATGAATACGACGTGATCCGCGGTGAGGTTGAAGTCGTGGTGCATGGTGGCGGCGGGTACGTCGACGGGGCGGCTGAGCAGTAGATTGCCCGCGGCGTCGGCGCGGTGATAGGTCAGGTAGGTCGGTCCGATGACGTCGTAGCCGAAGAAATGCAGTTCACCGGTGGTCGGGCAGGTCTTCGGGTGCGCGGTCATCGCGGTGCGCAGCTTGCCGTGAAAGTCGTAGGGGCCCACGGTGTCCAGCTCACAGGTCAATTCGTAGGGGTAGGACGATTCGACCAGTGCCAGCGTGTGTCCCGCATGCCGGATGACGTGGGTGTTGGCGACGCCGGCCGCGTGATCCCTGTTGCCTTCGCTGTCGTAGCCGCGTGCTCCATCGGTGAGGGTGGAGGTGCGGACCCACCTGTTGCGGTAGGAGATCGCGCGCCCGTTGTGCAGCCGGACGCCGTGCACCATCCCGTCCCCGAGGAACCAGTGTGACGAGGCGGCGGCGTGCGGATTCGGGCCGTTGCGCAGGTACCAGCCGCTCAGCTCGGCCGGAATCCGGCCGGTGACCGGTAGATCGTAGGCGGTCAGTTCCTCGGTGACCGGCGCGTAGTTGCCGATCAGGTGGGGGAGGGGAGTAGTCATGGGGACACCGATCTCATTGCGGGAGTCAGGAAACGGGCTTGCCGGGCGCTTGCGTCCGGCCCTGGATGTGCGCGACGTAACGGACGGTGAACACCACCGGGATCACGAAAGCGGCCACCTGGGCGCTGGTGCGTAGCGTCGAGGAGGAGTGGGCGACAACGGCGAGGACCAGGCAGCCGACGGCGAAGCTCGCCGTCCACACGGAGGTGATGATGTAGCCGGTGCGGAGGAAAACAGGGTTTTCCCACAGTTCGCGCGGCGTGGTCTGTTTGGCGATACCCAGCGTGAACGGCATCCGCACGGCCAAGGAAACACCCGCGATGAGCGCGAGCACGCCGGAGGAGATGGCTGGGGTGTAGGGGTGCAGGGCGGTGTTCGGGTCGACGAAGGCGAGCACTGTCAGTGCGGCGAAGAACAGGGCCGAACCGATATCGATGATCATGGCCTCCGCGCGCAGGCCCGCCCTGGTCTGCCGTGCGATGGTGACGGCGGAGATGCCGAAGGCGATCAGTGCCGCCCACTGCCAGTGCGCGGACGGGATCACGGCGTAGGCGATCCAAGGTGCGAAGGTGCGCAGGTACGACATGTTCGTGGAGCTCCTCGTGCCGTGACATTCCAGTTATGACATGTCTGAGTTTGAAGGTGGCTTCACGACATGTCAATAGTGGAATGTAAGGTAAGGGTATGAGCCTTCGATACGCCCTGCTCGGTCTGCTGGCCGACCGCCCGGCCAGCGGCTACGACCTGCTGCAGCGATTCAAGGGTTCGCTGGCCAACGTCTGGCCCGCGACGCAGAGCCAGATCTATACCGAGCTCGCCAAGCTGGCTGACGTGGATTTCATCGCCGTGTCGGACGAAGGGCCGCGCGGTCGCAAGGAGTACACGCTCACTGATGCGGGCCGGGCCGATCTTCGAGATTGGCTGACCGACACCAAGCCGAAACGTGTGGTGCGCAACGAGATGCTGCTGCGCGTGTTCTTCCTCGGTGTCATTCCGCCGGAGCGGGCGCGCGAATACCTATGCGATATCGAAGACGGATCCGCCAAGGGGGTCGCAGCCCTCGCTGAGTTGGAGGCGGCCACTGACTGGGAGGACAACGACCTGTCCAACTACGGACGGATGGCGATGGTGTGGGGTCAGCGGTTCTATGCGATGAATCAGCAGTGGGCGCAGTGGGCGCTCGATCAGCTGCCGACGGGCGACGGGCCCGAAGATGTTTCAAGCTGAGGCCCTGAAAGACTGCTAATGGTGAATCAGTGAGGTCAATCTCACTCAATCTGAGAACTATATTCATCTATCTAGACCTGATCTTGCATAATCTTCATACTCACTCGTGTGGTGATCCCCGCCTCATCGGGGGCACCGATCGCAATCCGACGAATCGACGTTCAGGAGTCTTGGTGAAGATCGGAATTCCTCGCGAGGTCAAGAATCACGAGTACCGGGTCGCGTGCACACCTGCCGGGGTGCACGAGTTGGTTTCCCGTGGACACGAGGTGTACATCGAGGCAGGAGCCGGTCGCGGCTCGGCGTTCGAGGACGAGGCATACGGGGTCGTCGGCGCGCGCGTGCTGGAATCCGCCGACGAGGTCTGGGATGTCGCCGACCTGGTGCTCAAGGTGAAAGAGCCGGTGGCCGAAGAATATTCGCGGATGCGCGAGGATCAGGTGCTGTTCACCTATCTGCACCTGGCGGCGTCCAGGGACTGCACAGACGCACTGCTGAAGTCCGGCATCACCTCGATCGCCTACGAGACCGTCACGGGCCGGGACGGGTCGCTGCCACTGCTGGCTCCGATGAGCGAGGTCGCGGGCAGGCTTGCTCCGCAGGCGGGCGCCTATCACCTGATGCGCAGCGGCGGCGGACGCGGCGTGCTGATGGGTGGCGTTCCGGGCACGCGGCCCGCCAACGTAGTCGTGCTCGGCGCGGGTGTCTCCGGTAGCCATGCGATCGCCGTCGCCGTGGGCATGCACGCGGATGTGACGGTCCTCGACCTGAATATCGCCAGGCTGCGTGAGGTGGACGCCCAGTACCGCGGGCAGGTGCGCACCATCATCTCCAACAGCTTCGAGGTCGAGAACCTGGTCCGGGAAGCCGATCTGGTGATCGGCGCGGTGCTGGTGCCGGGCGCGAAGGCGCCCACGCTCGTGTCCAATGAGCTTGTCGCGCAGATGAAACCGGGCTCGGTGCTGGTCGATATCGCGATCGATCAGGGTGGCTGCTTCGCGGATTCCCGGCCGACCACCCATGCGGACCCGACCTACCGGGTGCACGAGTCGGTGTTCTACTGCGTGGCCAACATGCCCGGCGCAGTGCCCTACACCTCGACCGTCGCACTCACCAATGCCACACTGCCGTACGCGATTTCGATCGCCGATCGCGGGTGGCGCGACGCGACGGCCGCGGATGCCGGCCTGGCGAACGGGCTCAGTACCCACAAGGGTGTGCTGCTGTCCGAATCGGTCGCTGCCGCACATGGCTACGCGGCGCAGCAGCTCGCCGCCTAGGGGAATATGAGGTTTCGCGGCCGTACGTGCTCGAAAATGAGGATCGTTTCGGTCGAGGCGACCGCGGGATGCGCGCTCAGATGGTTGAGCACGAAAACCCGCAGCCCGTCGGTGTTCGCTGTGGCGACATGGATCAGATAGTCGTCGGCGCCCGCGATGAAATACACATTCAGCACCTCGTCGAGTTCGGACAATTGCTCTCCGAACTTGGCGAGGTGCTGACGCGCGTTGCCGTGTACGCGAACCGCGATCATGGCCTGCAGGTTCCGGCCGAGCGCGGCCGGATCGATATCGGCGTGGAACCCACGGATCACGCCGCGTTCGACCAGCGACCTGACCCGGCCGAGACAGGTCGATGGCGCGATCCCCGCGATGGCGGCGAGGGCATTGTTGGTGATGCGTCCATCGCGCGCGAGCTGATCGAGCAGGACCCGGTCGATGTCGTCGATCGGGACGGCCTGACTCGGCTTACTGGTGACGGCCGGTACCGCAGGCGTCTCGTTCTTCCGCACAACCTCGACGGTACAGAACATCGTTCGCCGGATCTGCCTCTCGACAAACAATATTCGGAGGCTATTTCTGGCGACCTCGATATACGATCGACCGGTGAACACGTACTGGCATGTCGTCACTCCGCCGCCGTGCGCCTGACCGGGCGCACCTGCTGATTTCTTGATAAGCATTCCCGGCTGATCCGCGAGGGTAGCCCGGGCTGTGTCGTGCGCCCGTTTCGAATCCACATCCCACCGGAATTCGACGACGGAAGTTCACGACTGTGCCGAATCGCACCACATCTCTGCCTGTTTCCCAGTCCGTTCACCGCCCGCAGTCCAGCTTCGTCAGCGGGCCGATGCCTATCCTGGCCGCCTCGGTGTTCTGGGGCACGACGGGAACCGCAGGCTCCTTGGCCCCAGCGGGCGCACCGGCCGCGGCCATCGGCTCGGCGGGCCTGGCCCTCGGTGGTCTGCTGCTATTCATGTCCCACCGCGGCGCCGGCCTACGATGCACCCGCGCCGAGCGTGGATTGCTATTGCTCGCAGCGGTGGCGATAGCCGGATATCCGATCACCTTCTATCCGGCCGTCGCGCGCACCGGCGTTGCCGTCGCCACCGTGATCACCCTCGGTAGCGCCCCGGTCTTTGCCGGTCTGCTGGCCTGGATCATCGGGCGAGCCCGCCCGAGCAGACGCTGGCTCTGCGCCACAGCGGCGGCCGTGCTCGGCTGCGCGGTTCTGGTGCTCGGCCCCGAACTGAGCGGTGGCAGCGGCCCGGTGGATCTCACAGGCATCGTGCTCGCCGCTGCCGGTGGGTTGTGCTACGCCGTCTACTCGATGATCAGCGCGCGACTCATCGCGCGGGGTCACGCGTCGAACTCGGTGATGGGGGTGATGTTCGGTATCGGTGGGCTGCTCGTGCTGCCGGTCGTGCTCGGCACCGACATGTCCTGGCTACTCAGCCTGCGCGGGGCGGCGGTGGCGCTGCATCTTGCGGTGTTCCCGACGTTCATCGCCTACCGCCTGTTCGGCTACGCGCTGCGGCACACCACGGCGCAGGTGGTCGTCACACTGACCTTCGCCGAGCCTGCCGTCGCGGCAATACTCGGGGTCGTCGTCCTCGGTGAACGCCTGCCGATGATGTCCTGGGGTGGGTTGGCGGTGCTGGCTCTCGCACTCGTGATGCTCGCTGCGCCCGCGCGCTCACGCCGAGATCGGGTGCGCGCGCGTGCCGAATCGATCAGCACGGTGAGCTGAGCCGTTCGGCTGCGGCTATGCCGGCGCGGGCACACGTAATGGGCCCGGAAACACGATAGGGGTGGCGCGAGTACGCGCCACCCCTATCGCCCCTCATCAGCCTGCGGCAGCCGGTTTCGCGGCGTCCGCGTTGAGCTTGGAGTGGGTGCGGGAGTAGGTGAAGTAGACGGCGAGTCCGACTACCAGCCACACCGCGAAGCGCACCCAGGTCTCATATGGCAGCGACCAGATCAGATAGATCGAGAAACCGATGCCGATCAGCGGGATCACCGGCATGAACGGCAACTTGAACTCGCGCGGCTGGTCGGGCCGGGTGCGCCGCATCACGATCACGGCCACCGACACGACGATGAAGGCCATCAAAATGCCGATATTGGTGAGTTCCGCGACCACGGTGATGTCGAGCAGACCCGCCATCAACGCGGCGCCGATACCGACGATCCAGGTCACCCTCGTCGGCACCTTGCGCACGGGGTGAGTCTTGGCGAACCACTCGGGCAGCAGCCCGTCTCGGCTCATCGCGAACCACACGCGGGTGACACCGAGCATGAAGGTGAGCACCACGGTGACGATGCCGACGATGGCGCCGATCGCGATGATGTTCGCGATGCCCGGCATGCCGACCGATTCGAAGGCGGTGGAGAAGCCGCTCGTCGGGCTGATCTCGGAGTATTTCTGCATGCCGGTCAGCACCAGGGTGGCAAGGACGTAGAGCACCATCGCGATGGCGAGTGAGTAGATGATGGCCTTCGGAAGGTGCTTCTTGCCGTCGGTGGATTCCTCCGCGGCGGTGCTCATCGCGTCGTAGCCGAACACCGCGAAGAACACCGTCGCCGCGCCGGTCCACACCGCACCGGTGCCGAACGGGAAGTACGGGGTGTAGTTGGAGCTGTCGATGTGGAAGACGCCGAGCACGACGATGAGCACCACGAGGGCGACCTTGATGCCGACCGCGACGGTCTCGAACCGGCCGACACTCTTGATGCCGCGCGAAAGCAGCCACGCGGTGCCCAGACAGAACAGCATCGCGAAAACGTCGATCACATGGCCTTCGCCCGTGCCGTGTGCGCCCATCATCCAGTCGGGCAATGCGACGTCGACCTGTTCGAGCAGGAATCGGAAGTAGCCGGAGACACCGATGGCGACGACCGCGGCCACCGCGATGTATTCGAGCAGCAGGTCCCAGCCGATGAACCAGCCCGCGATCTCACCCAGGGAGACATAGCCGTAGGTGTACGCGGATCCGGCCTTGGGCACCATGCCCGCGAACTCGGCGTAGCAGAGCGCGGCGGCCGCACTGGCGACGCCGGCGATCAGAAAGGAGATGAGCACCGAGGGACCGGTGACGGAGTGCGCGACCGCGCCGGCAAGGGTGAAGATGCCTGCGCCGATGATGCCGCCGACCCCGATCGCCGTGAGCTGCCACAAGCCGAGCGAGCGCGAGAGCTGCTCATCGGCGGGCACATCGTCGTCGAGTTCCCCTAGGGGTTTGCGGCGCAACATCTGGCTGCGCAACTCCGCGATGGACATAGACATCCTTTCGTCCTCTGCGTCACCGCCACCATGCAGTAACCCAGATCACACTTTCAGCTGGAGCTAGCTAATACGACCACAGCTGCGGTGTGATCGGCGAGTTGGATAAATAACGTTCAGCGGCCTTTGTCCGATCGGACTACAGCCCGTGCACCGGTGCCGTGCTCAGCGCTGGCTCCCCGGAACCAGCGAGCGCAGGAAGAACGCCAGGTTGGCCGGACGTTCGGCTAGCCGGCGCATGAAATAGCCGTACCACTGGTCGCCATAGGGCAGGTAGACCCGCAGGTGATGCTTCGCTTCGACCAAACGGCGTTGCTCGGCGTCGCGGATGCCGTAGAGCATCTGGAACTCGAACTCATCGGCCTTGCGATCCACTTCCGTCGCGAAGCGCTGCGCGGCGTCGATGATCGCCGGGTCGTGGGTGGCGACCATCGGGTAGCCGTCGCCGTTCATGAGGATGCGCAGGCAGCGCAGGTATGACTCGTCGACGTCGGTCTTGCGCTGGTAGGCGACCGAGGCAGGCTCCCGATAGGCGCCTTTGCATAGGCGAATGCGCGAACCGTGACCCGCCATGTCCTGGCAGTCGGATTCGGTGCGGTGCAGGTAGGCCTGCAGCACGGTGCCGAGTGCGGGGAAGTCCGCGCGCAGCTCCCGCACGATGGACAACGTGGAATCGGTGGTGGTGTGATCCTCGGCATCGATGGTGACCCACACACCGGCCGCGGCCGCGGCAGCGCAGATCTGGTAGGCGTGATCCCGCGCGATCCTGTGCCCGTCACCGGGCAGGGACTGCCCGAGCGCCGAGAGCTTGAGTGACACTTCCAGCGGCCCGATGATCGATCCGGTGTTGTCGATCAGCTCGCGCAACCGGGCCAGCTGCAACAGCAGCTCCAAGTAATGCGACACCGTGTCGATTGCCTGGTCGAGCTCGGTGGTGTCCTCGCCGAGGTAGTCGATGGTGATGTACCTGCCGGAGCCGAGCAGGGCGGCCGCGCTGGCGATTGCCTCGTCCTCGGAGCGGCCCGCGACGAACCGGTCGACCAGTTTCCTGGTCGCGGGCATCCGTGAGACGGTGCGCTCGATGCGTGGTGAGCGCGAGGCGGCCAGCATAGCGGGCCGCAGCAGTCCGGACTTTGTCATTACTCGACCCCCGATTCGGTCGCCTGGTGCGGGTATCGGTGGTCGGTCGGCGGCACGAAGGTCTCCTTGAGGGTGCGTGCGGAGGTCCAGCGCAGCAGGTTCTGAGCCGAGCCCGCCTTGTCATTGGTTCCGGACGCGCGACCACCGCCGAAGGGTTGCTGACCGACGACCGCGCCGGTGGGCTTGTCGTTGATGTAGAAGTTGCCTGCCGCGAAACGCAGGCTGTCGGTCGCCTTGGCGACGGCATGGCGGTCCTCGGCGATGATCGAGCCGGTCAGACCGTAGGCCGAGCCTCGATCGACGAGATCGAGGGCGGCGTCGAAGGATCCGGCGACGGCATCGTCGTAGACGTGGACGGCGAGGATCGGCCCGAAGTATTCGGTGCTGAACGCCTCGTCGGTGGGGTCGTCGCCGAGCAATACGGTGGGGTCGACGAAGTAGCCGACGCTGTCGTCGGTGTGCCCGCCCGCGGCGATCGTCAGGCTCGGCGTCGCCTTGGCGCGGGCGATCGCGTCGGCATTGCGGTCGAAGGCGCGCTTATCGATCACGGCGCCGCCGAAATTGCCGAAGTCGGTGACGTCGCCGTAGGTCAGTGCGGAGACCTTGTCGATGAGATCGCCTGCCATCTTCGCCCACACCGATTTCGGGACGAACGCGCGCGAGGCGGCCGAGCACTTCTGACCCTGGTAGTCGAAGGCGCCGCGGATCAGCGCCGTGGTCAGCACCGCCGGGTCGGCGGAACTGTGTGCGAGCACGAAATCCTTGCCGCCGGTTTCCCCGACCAGTCGCGGGTAGGTGCGGTAGTCGGCGATGTTGTTCGCGACCGCACGCCACAGATGCTGGAAGGTCTTGGTGGAGCCGGTGAAATGGATGCCTGCGAGCCTGCGGTCGGTCAGCGCCACGTCCGACACCTCGGGGCCTGCACCGTGCACCAGGTTGATCACTCCTGGCGGCAGGCCCGCGGCCTCCAGCAGCTTCATCGTCCAGTAGGCGGCGACCGCCTGCGTCGGCGCGGGCTTCCACACCACGGTGTTGCCCATCAGCGCGGGCGCGGTCGGCAGGTTTGCGGCGATGGCGGTGAAGTTGAACGGGGTGATCGCGTAGACGAACCCCTCGAGCGAGCGGTATTCGAGCCGATTCCACACACCGGCGGTCGATATCGGCTGCTCGGCCAGGATCTGACGCGCGAAGTGCACATTGAAGCGCCAGAAGTCGACCAGCTCGCAGGGCGCGTCGATCTCGGCCTGATAGGCGGTTTTCGACTGCCCGAGCATCGTCGCGGCGGCGATTGTTTCGCGCCACGGGCCCGACAGCAGGTCCGCCGCGCGCAGGAACACCGAGGCGCGGTCCTCGAACGACAGCGCACGCCAGCCCGGCGCCGCGGCGGTGGCCGCTTCGACCGCGTCCCTGGCGTCGTCCGGTCCCGCCGTGGTGAGCGTGCCGAGTACCGCGGCGTGCCGATGCGGCTGCACCACGTCGATGGCCGGACCGGGGGTGCGCCGATGCACGCCGCCGATGACATGGTGGATCTCGGTCGGCGTTGCCTGCAGTTCGGCCAGTTTCGCCTGCAACCGCGCACGTTCCGCGCTGCCGGGGGCGAAGGTCCCCACCGGTTCGTTGACCGGCTGCGGGGTGGTCGCAATGGTGTCCATGAATCCTCCTGGGGTGTATGGAGTTTCGAAAAGTCGTGGACGACGACGATTGAACGGTAGTCAACACCGGAAAGGAGCACGAAGGATGAGCCAGTCGAACAAAGATAGCGGTGCGGCCTTGTCCGGCTGGCTAAAGTGATGTACTGGGTCGGGGAAGTGAGGTGGCGGCAATGGCAACGAATGCGCAGACCGAAGGGAGCACGCTGCGTGAGCTGCTCGACGCCCTGGACACCGCGGTGGTCGAGCTCTTGGACGCGCCCGCCGGCGATACCGTCGCGATACGGTCGGTGGCACTGGTCGACAGTTCCGACCTGACGATGGAGACCGACTCGGGCTCACCTATGCAGGATATGTACTTGCATGTCGGCATCGCCGAAGCCGAGTCCGTGCAGTGGTGGGGGGGGGGGGGGGGCCCCCCCCCCCCGCCCCCCCCACGAGCGCGCGGGGTTGTTGTGTAACACCACACAGCGCGCCGCCCCGCGCGGGGCGCCCCCCCCCGCGGGGTGGCG
>NZ_JBHVDF010000003.1:137401-290181 GCF_042802915.1 Nocardia sp. NPDC057440 | reverse complement strand
GGGGGGGGCGCGCGCCCGGGGGGGGGGGGGGGGGGGGGGGGGCGGGGGGGGCGGGCCCCCCCCCCCCCGCCCCCCCTCGACCGCGAGCGGTGCTTTCGAAGATCGCGCACGAGTCCGACGCCGTCCGCGCGGCGGCACACCGCGCCGGTGTGGCGCTGGTGGCCGTGCACCGGCAGGCGCGCTGGGATCAGGTCTTTCCGCTGGTTCGCCGGATGCTCGAGCGCGCGCGTTGGCAGCGATCGGCCACCGAGGCGCACGATCGCCTCGCCACCGACACCGATCTGTTCGGCCTGGCCCAGATCGTCGCGCAGAACGCGGGCGGCATGGTGTCCATCGAGGACCCGCACTCGAATGTGCTCGCCTACTCCGCCTCCAACGAGGCCGCCGACCAGTTGCGAATCCTGTCCATTCTCGGCCGCGAAGGACCGCGCGACTACCTGCGCATCCTGCAGAAGTGGGGAGTGTTCGACCAGTTGCGCCAGACCGACGAGGTCATCGATCTGCCCGCGCACGAAGAACTGGACATCAAACACCGGCTGGTGGTCAGTATTCGACGTCCCTCGGACGGAACCGCCGGTACACCAAGGGTTCTCGGCACGATCTGGCTCCAACAGGGTGACAAGCCTTTCAAGCCGGATGCCGCGGAGGTGCTGCGCGGCGCGTCGGCGATCGCCGCTCGCATCATCTCCCGCAGTCTCGACGCGCCTTCCACCGAAACATTGCTGATACAAAGGCTTTTCGGCGCACGCGGCAGCGGAGTCGATGTTCCCTCGGTGGCGAGCGCACTGAACATCCCGATGACCGGTCCCGCCGCGGTGGTCGGGTTCGCGCTCAACGACACCGCGCAGGCATCGACCGAATCCGCATCCGTGGCCAACGCACTGCGGTTGCACGCCAGCTCGTTTCGCCGCGACTCGCTCACCGCGGTACTCGGCGAACGGGTCTATGTCCTACTGCCGCACTATCAGTCGGTGCGTGCGGTGAATGCCTGGACGCGCCAACTGGTCGCGCAGTTCGAAACGAAGCGGTCGCTGGTGCTGCGCGCGGCCATCGCTATCCCCGTCGCCGATCTCACCCATGTGGCGAGCGCGCGAACCGAGGTCGACCGGGTCCTCGACAGCACGGCAACCACCTTTCCCAAGGGCCGGGTGACGACATTGGCCGAGTCCCGCACCGCGGTCCTGCTCGCCGAGATCCTCGACCTGGTCGGTGCGCGACCCGACCTGCACGACCCCCGCCTGCAAGCGCTGTTCGACTACGACCGCAAGCACGCCGCGAACCTGCAGGAAAGCGTCGAAACCTATCTCCGCGAACACGGCGATGTCCGCAACGCCGCCACGGCGCTCCAGGTGCACCCGAATACGCTGCGCTATCGCATACGCCGAGTCGAAGACATCGTCGGCGTCGACCTCTCCGACCCGGCCGACCGGCTGTTGCTCGAACTGCAGCTCGCGCTGCCACGCCGTACCGGCGCCTGATCACAGATATCAAGTCGCAGGGCCGTTCCGGGCTCGATAGCCATCAGCTACCTCCGAGTGAACGCCGGTGACTTCCAGCCGGATCCTATCCGATTCGATGCGGTATCGACGCAGGTCAAGCGCCGATTCCTGACCGTTCGACGATCGAGGTGGCGCTCGCCTCTTTTGATTCGCGGGTAACCGGGTACCCAAGAAGAATCGAATTCCGATGGGAACGAGGCAGACCGGATGATGGACGAGTCGACCACCGAACGGACCGAATCGCCGCGACGCACCCGCTGCGGCGACAGCTACGACGATATCGAGCCCTGGTTCGAGAAGTTGGCGGCGCTCGCCGCGACCGACCCGCACCACACCGCGCTACGCAACCACATCATCGACCTCGCCATGCCGCTGGCCGAGCACATCGCGCGCAAATTCTCCGGCCGCGGCGAACCCTTCGACGACCTGCTGCAGATCGCACGACTCGGGTTGGTGCAGTCGGTGGACCGTTTCGATGTGTCGCGCGGCAGCTCGTTCCTCGGGTTCGCGGTGCCGACCATTATGGGCGAGGTCCGCAGGCACTTCCGTGACCGCACCTGGTCGGCGCGGGTGCCGCGCCGGCTGAAGGAGATCCAGCTGAAGATCGGCCCGGCGACCGAGACGCTGTCGCACCGCCTCGGCCGCATGCCGAGCGCCCGCGAGATCGCCCAGGAACTCGACCTCGAGCTGGCGGAGGTCACCCAGGCACTGGTCGCGCGCAACGCCTATCGGGCGGACTCGCTCGACGCGGTGACCGCCGCCGACGGCGAGAACTCCCCGCTGCCCCTTGCGGACACCCTGGGCGCCGAAGAGCCCTGTTACGGCCTGATGGAGGACGCGATGGCCGTGCGTCCGCTGATAGCCGCCCTTCCGGAGCGGGAACAGCGGATACTGATCATGCGGTACTTCGAGTCGAAGACTCAGCAACAGATCGCCGATTTTCTCGGAGTCTCGCAGATGCAGGTGTCGCGCATCCTGGCCAGGACATTGACCAAGCTTCGTGAGCAAGCCTCGTATGATGAACACTTTTCACGTGCAGCGTGAGGAGAACGAACTTCCCATTCTGGAGGGACATGTTCACATTGATCAAGGCGGCCAACGCGGGCTTTGCCTTCGTTTCGGTCGCGGCCCTGGTCGGGACAGGTAGCGGCGCTGCGATCGCCGCACCGGCCGCGCCCCCTGTCGGCGGCGGTTCCGGCATCATCATCGACAATCGGTTCCAATGCACCGTGACCACCGTCGGTCACGACGCGGCGGGCAGGCTGGTCGGGCTCACGGCCGGGCATTGCGGTGAACCCGGTGCTCCGGTGATCGCCGAGGCGAACCCCAACTACGGCGTGGTCGGCCGGTTCGTACATTCCGATCATGACCTGGACTACGGCATCATCCAGTTCGACCAGGGCCGGATCACCCCTGTCAATCGGGTCGGGTCCGTCACCATCACCGATATCGGCGCTCCGGCCCAGTTCCCGATGGTGGTGTGCAAGAAGGGCCGCACCACCGGCAACACCTGCGGCGTCGCCTGGGGCGATGTCTTCGGGACCAACAGCGAGACCTGGACCCAGATGTGCGTGCTGGAGGGTGACTCCGGCGCACCGGTCGTCGTCGGCTCGACACTGGTCGGCATGGTCAACGCCTACCTGGCCGTCGGCTGCTTCGGCCCTGAGGTCGGCACCACCATGAGCGTGATCATGAACGACATCAATCGGCGCGGGGACACAGGCGCCGGGTTCATGCCCATCTGATCCGCGCGGTGTGCCGCTCCTAGCAGCCCTGCAGGGTCGCCTCGGTCAACTCGGCGATGACATCGTCGACGTCGTCACGTTCGCGAAAAGCGTTGAGCTGGCGCATCGCACCGTTGCCTCGGGCGAGAACGGCGGTGATCGATTCGGCGACGAGCTCGCGTTCACCCAGCTCCTCCAGTGCGGGTTCGACGTGCTCGATGAGCTTGGCGAGCTGCTCGACGGCCGGCCGCACGCGACCGTCCACCGGGTCGACGCTGTCTCCGTCGATGCCGCTGCGCGCGGCCTTCCAATACGCCGCGCGCAGCACTTCGGCTGTCACCGGAGGAGCATTCCGCCCCTGCGCCAAGGACTTTCGCGCCATGAGAACGGTGGCCCGGACCAAGGTCGCGAGCAGCGCGGTCTCCTCGACCGTGGCAGGCACGTCGCTGACGCGGATCTCGACAGTGGGAAACGACATCGACGGGCGGACATCCCAATAGACCATCTTCTCGTCGAAGATGCTGCCGCTGGAGAGCATCATCGCCACCATGGCGTCGTAGTCGCGCACCGATCCGAAATAGGGCGGCGGTCCCGCGCTCGGCCAGCGTCGCCACAGGATGCTGCGCCAGCTGGCGTAACCGGTGTCGGTCCCGCGGTAGATCGCGGAGTTCGCGGTGAGCGCGAGGAACAGCGGTAACCACGGCCGCAGGAAATTGCTGACCTGCAGGGCGACCTCGCGGTTGGGAACCCCGACATGCACATGGCACCCGCACAGCCCCTGCTCATGGGCGAGCATGCCGAAGTCCACGGACATCCGCCGATAGCGCGGCGTGTCGGTGATCGGAAACTGCTGCGGCACGGTCGGCGGAATAGCCACCGCGAGCAGTCGGGCATCGTTCTTCTCAGCGCACGACGCAATGCCTCTGCGCAGGTCACGCAGCTCGTCGCGCAGCGCGGTCGCGCTGGTGTGCACCGCCGTGCTCGTCTCCACCTGACAGCGGGTGAGTTCCAGCTGCAGGCCGAACCCGAGCTCTGCCGCCGTCTGCGCTACCTCCACGTTCTTCGGAGCGGGCGCACCGGTGCGCGGATCCGCAAGGAGAAACTCCTCCTCGACACCGAAGGTTGCCGAGTCTGCGTCCATATCCGCAGGTTACCCCTGCCAGCATGGCAAACGTCGGCGTTTGTCAGGTGGTGAATTCATTCCGCCGCCATCGAGCGGGTGGTCCGAGGGCTGCCGGTGTTCATCGTGGGTTGGTCGCCCGCGTCTAGCTTCGGTGGGTAGGCCCAGCGTCCGGGTACGGCCAGCAGTTCGGTGGCGGTCACGTTGTTCGATCCGGTGCCAACCCTTGATCTGTTCGCAGTCCGGCGCGCCGAGGACACCAGCACTCACCGCTGCGACTGCGCATCGACGAGTTCGAATTCCCCATCGCCGCCCAGGTTTCCGAGCGCACCGCGACCCTCACGCCGAACCAGCCCGGCCTTGCGGGTCGGGCGAGACGCGACCGTCGGTGTTTCTCGTGTACTACGCTTTTCGAGTCGCCGTCTCTTTGTGGGGACAGTTGGGTGACGTGCAGCTTCACGAGGGCAGGGGCGGAATGAAGCCGTGGGTACGCAGTAAGCAACTTCCAGGCGAAATCGCGGGCTCGCTCGTGTACGGCGCGCCCTACGAGACCGCGGAAGGGGCGACGGTCATCACCGTCACCCGCATCGGGGGCATCCTGCGGCCGACCGCAAGACCGGTCGGAGTGTTCGCCATTCACAACGGAAAGACCTCGTGGACGCCGACCATCGACGGCACCCGGATAGCCATGCTCGGCGAGTCGATCGGCCTGCTTTCGGCGGTGATCGCCACTCTCGCAGTGCTCCGCCGTCCACCGTGGCCGGACCTGTCGCGGGGCGCGCTGCGTGACCTACGGCGACGACAGTAGCGGCGTGGTCGCGCAATAGGACTCCCGAATCCGAAAGGATGGTGCTATGTCCCCGTATTCCGCTCCGGGCCACCCCATCGACATCTATTGGCGACGGTGGTGCCCCTACTGCCGGCGTCTCGGCGTCGGGCTGCGGCTGGCAGGCATCCCGTTCCGCAAGATCGACGTCAACCGCGACCAGGAAGCAGCTGCCCAATTGCGCGCCCTCACCGGCGGCGACGAAGTAACTCCGACGACGGTCATCAACGGCAATGTCCTGATCAACCCCGATGTCGCCGCGATTCGCGCGGCATTGGCGCAGGACTGAGCGACGGGTGTTCGGCTGGAGCGGAGGTGAGGCCGCCGCCTACTCGACACGTCCGCCGATGCGGCGGGTGAGATCGTCTGCGGTGCGGTGGACTTGGGTGGCCAGGACAGACCAGTCGGCGTCGCAAGGCTGTCGCGTGCAGTGATGACGCAGGGTCACGCTGATCGCGGCGATCGGGCGGTGATCGTAGTCGAAGACGGCGTAGGCCACGGAGGCGAAACCGACGGTCACATGGCCGTCCTCGCTGGCCCAGCCGCGGCGGCGTTCCTCGGCGAGGACGGTGCGCAGCCGCGCGAGGGAGGCCGGTCCGCGGTCGGTGCGGCGCACGAATGCCGCGGCGTTGGGGAAAAGGGCTCGGACATGCGTGGCAGGCAGGTGCGCCAGGATTGCTCGCCCGGAGGCGGTCAGGTGGGCGGGCAGCCGGACACCGACATCGGTCACCAAGGTTTCCGGACGGGCGGGTCGCTCCTTGATCAGATACAGCAGTTCGTTGCCGTGCAGCACGCCGAGGTGCGCGTTGTGCCCGACGCGTTCGACCAGTTCGCGCAGCAACGGCCGGGCCAGTCGTTCGAGAGGGTCGTGGCGTAGATACGCCGACCCGAGCTCGAATGCCGCGATGCCGAGGCCGTAGCGTCGTTCGGCAGGCAGGCGGGTGACGAATCGGGTCTGCTCGAGTTCCGCGAGCAGGTGGTAAGTGGTGGAGCGGGGCAGGTCGAGCTCGCGGGCGATGGTGGAGGCGGACACCGGCCCGGCCCGGCCGGCCATCAACCGCAGGATCGCCAGTCCGCGTCGCAATGCCGGGATGTCGCTACTCGGACCCATGCCCACTTCCTCGGATTGTCTCGGATTTCAGACAAAACCTGGCCGCGCCTCATTCTCCACCAGTGCCGCGCCCTGTGGAATGGGCATATGCCGGATACCACGCAATTACCGACGGTCGAGTTGGACGGGCCGTTGACCATGGAGCGGGTCGTCGCCGTCGCGCGTCTCGGTGCGAAGGTCCGATTCAGCGAGGCCGCCGAGAAACGCCTGACCTCGGCGCGCCAGCACGTCGATGCGCTGGCCGCGGGGAGCGTCCCGACCTACGGCGTGTCCACCGGCTTCGGCGCGCTCGCGACCCGCCACATTCCGCCGGAGAGCCGTGCCGCACTGCAGCGATCACTGATCCGCTCGCACGCCGCGGGCGCGGGCCCCGCGGTCGAGCCGGAGGTGGTGCGCGCCATGATGCTGCTGCGACTGCGCACCCTGGCCACCGGGCACACCGGTGTGCGGCCGGAAACCGCGGTCACCCTGGCCGCGATGATCAACGCGGGCATCACCCCGATCGTGCATGAATTCGGCTCCCTCGGCTGCTCCGGCGACCTCGCGCCGCTGGCCGCGGTCGCACTGGCCCTGATGGGGGAGGGCGAAGTCGTCGATTCCGCCGGCGCCGTTGTCTCGGCGGCAGCGGCGTTACGCGGCAACGGAATCGAGCCTGTCGTCCTCGCCGAGAAAGAGGGCCTCGCGCTCACCAACGGCACCGACGGCATGCTCGGCATGCTGGTCCTCGCACTCGACGACCTGCACCGCCTGCTCGACATCGCCGACCTGACGGCCGCGATGAGCGTGGAGGCATTACTCGGCACCGACCGAGTGTTCGCCGAGGACCTGCAGGCACTGCGCCCGCACCCTGGTCAAGCGTGCTCGGCGCGGCGCATCCTGGCCGCCCTTGCCGGTTCCGAGATCGTGGCCAGCCATCGCGGCCCCGAGTGCAACCGTGTGCAAGACGCCTACTCGCTGCGCTGTGCCCCACAAGTGCACGGCGCCGCGCGCGACACCGTCAGCCACGCGGCGACGGTCGCCGAGCGCGAGTTGGCCTCCGCCATCGACAATCCGGTCGTGCTCGCCGACGGTCGGCTGGAATCCAACGGAAATTTCCACGGCGCCCCGATCGCCTACGTCCTGGACTTCCTCGCCATCCCGGTCGCCGACGTGGCGAGCATGTCTGAGCGCCGCACCGATCGGATGCTGGATGTCGCCCGCTCCCATGGCCTTCCGGCGTTCCTGGCCGCCGACCCCGGCGTCGACTCCGGTCACATGATCGCCCAGTACACCCAGGCGGGCATCGTCAGCGAACTCAAGCGGCTCGCCGCACCCGCATCGGTCGACTCGATCCCCAGCAGCGCCATGCAGGAGGACCATGTCTCGATGGGCTGGTCGGCGGCACGCAAGCTGCGCAGGGCGGTAGCGGGACTGACCTCGGTCCTCGCGGTGGAATACCTCACCGCCGCACGCGCACTCGACTTCCGCGCCCCTTTACGTCCCGCCCCGGCCACCGCCGCGGCCCTCGCCTTGCTGCGCACCAAGGTCGGCGGCCCTGGTCCCGACCGCCACCTGGCCCCCGAGATCGCCGCGGCGACAGATCTCATCACCTCTGGCGAACTGCTGCGCGAGATAGCCCCCCACCTGGGGTCATAACCCGATTCCCTCCGCAAGGGAGACAGCTCATGGCACAACCTCTCCGCACCAAGAGCTCGACCAGCCCACGCCACCCGTCCACCCGCTCGCCGTGCTCGATCGGTTTTCGCGAGGTAGGCGGCACCCTTTCGGGGGGCCTTCGTGACGTGTGCCGCAGCAATGCGCCACTCGACCGTGGCAGGAGGGGGTTGTGATGGGCCGCGTAGTGCGGGCGGCTCGGGGGACCGGGTTGAGCGCACGGAATTGGCAGGCCGAGGCGGCGTTGCGGATGCTGCACAACAACGTGGATCCGGAGGTGGCCGAGCGGCCGCAGGACCTGGTTGTGTACGGCGGAACCGGAAAGGCGGCTCGGGACTGGGCCAGTTTCGATGCGATCAGCCGATGCCTGCGGACGCTCGATGCCGACGAGACGCTGCTGGTGCAGTCGGGGAAGCCGGTGGGGGTATTCCGGACCAACGAGTGGGCGCCGCGGGTGCTGATCGCCAACTCGAATCTGGTGGGCGACTGGGCGAATTGGCCGGAGTTCCGCAGGCTGGAGGCGCTCGGTCTGACCATGTACGGGCAGATGACCGCAGGCTCGTGGATCTACATCGGCACGCAGGGCATCCTGCAGGGCACCTACGAGACCTTCGCCGCCGTGGCGGACAAGCGATTCGGCGGCAGCCTCGCGGGCACCCTCACCTTGACGGCCGGGCTCGGCGGCATGGGCGGCGCGCAGCCGCTGGCGATCACCATGAACGGTGGTGTGGCACTGGTGGTCGAATGTGATCCGGCCCGCGCGCAGCGTCGGGTGCACGACCGCTACCTCGACGAGATCGCCGACGGTTTCGACGATGCGGTGGCCAGGGTCTCGGCCGCGCGCGCACAGCGAAAGGCGTTGTCGGTCGGACTGATCGGCAATGCCGCCGAGGTGCTGCCGAAACTGCTGGAAGCCGGTCTCGAGGCCGACATCGTCACCGACCAGACCTCCGCTCACGACCCGCTTGCCTACCTGCCACGCGGCGTCGACCTCGACGACTGGTCGGACTACGCGGCGCAGAAGCCGGACGAATTCACCGATCGGGCTCGGGAATCCATGGCCGAACACGTCGACGCCATGCTCGGGTTCCTCGATCGCGGCGCGGAAGTCTTCGATTACGGCAACTCGCTGCGCGGCGAGGCGAAGCTCGGCGGGTGCGATCGGGCCTTCGACTATCCCGGGTTCGTGCCCGCCTATATCCGTCCCCTGTTCTGCGAGGGCAAGGGGCCGTTCCGGTGGGTCGCGCTGTCGGGGAACCCGGAGGACATCGTCGCGACCGACCGCGCGATCCTGGATCTGTTCCCCGGCAACGAATCACTGCGCCGGTGGATCACTCTCGCCGGGGAACGCGTTGCCTTCCAAGGACTTCCGGCGCGTATCTGCTGGCTCGGCTACGGCGAGCGACACCTGGCCGGGCTGCGCTTCAACGAGATGGTGGCCAGCGGCGAATTGCGCGCGCCCGTCGTGATCGGGCGTGACCACTTGGACTCAGGCAGCGTCGCGTCCCCTTATCGCGAGACCGAGTCGATGGCCGACGGATCCGACGCCATCGCCGACTGGCCACTGCTCAATGCCCTTGTCAACACCGCCTCCGGTGCCAGCTGGGTATCCATCCACCACGGCGGCGGCGTCGGGATGGGCCGTTCCATTCACGCCGGACAGGTCTGCGTGGCCGACGGGACCGCGCTGGCCGCGCAGAAGATCGAGCGCGTATTGACCAACGATCCGGGCATGGGCGTCATCCGGCATGTGGACGCTGGATACGAGCGCGCCGGTGCGGTCGCCACCGAACGCGGGGTCCGGATTCCGATGCAGGAGGGTAAGTGATTGCAGAACAGGTAGTCTCGTGTGCCCTGACGGGCGATGTTCGGCGTCGGCCGGCGGGCGCACGGGCATGAGCGCGGATCGACTGTTGCGCGAGATCGCCGATGTCGGCCGTGACGCCAGCCGCGGCGGCTATTCGCGGCATGTGTTCGACGATGCGGAATTGACACTGCGCCAGTGGTTTATCGAGCAGGCCGGAATGCGCGGGCTCGCGGTGCGCACAGATCGCAACGGCAATATCTGGGCGTGGTGGGGACGGCCGCAGCGGGGTGCTGTCGTCACAGGCAGTCACCTCGATTCGGTTCCGGGCGGTGGTGCGTTCGACGGTCCGCTCGGCGTCGCGAGTGCGATCGCCGCGGTAGATTTACTGCGCGCCAAGGGTTTCACGCCGACCAAGCCCATCGCGCTGCTGGTGTTCGCGGAGGAGGAGGGCGGCCGGTTCGCCGTGCCGTGCCTCGGCTCCCGGCTGTTGACCGGAGCGCTCGACGCCGACCGTGCCAGGGGGTTGCGCGACACCTCGGGAATCACCCTCGCCGAAGCCGCCGCCAAGGCCGGGCACGACCCGGGGCGTTTCGGTGCCGACCACGAATCACTCGCCATGATCGGCTGTTTCATCGAGCTCCACGTGGAGCAGGGGCGCGGCCTCATCGACATGGACAGCCCGGTCGCCACCGGCAGCTCCATCATCGCGCACGGCCGCTACCGATTCTCCTTCTCCGGACAGGGCAATCACGCGGGAGCGACACTGATCGCGGACCGCCACGATCCCATGCTGCCCGCCGCCGCGGTGATCGCCGCCGCCCGTCGTGTCGCCGCCGCAACCAGCGACGCCAGAGCGACCGTGGGGCGACTCGTCCCGGTTCCCGGCGGCACCAATGTGATCGCCTCCACCGTCGATCTCTGGCTCGACGCCCGAGTGCCGGGTGCGGGCCGCACCGCCGCCCTCGTCGACGACATCGCGGAAATCGCGCGCATCGCGGCCGCCGAAGAGGGTTGTACGGTGACCGTCACCGGGGAGTCCTATTCGGACGATGTGGTTTTCGACGAACCGCTGCGTCGCAGGATGGACGGGGTACTCGGGGGCGTCCCCGCGTTGCCCACCGGAGCGGGACATGACGCGGGGATCCTCGCGGCACACGTTCCCACCGGAATGCTCTATGTGCGCAACCCGACCGGCATCAGCCATGCCCCGGAAGAACACGCGGAACCGATCGACGTGGATTTCGGTGCGGTGAGCCTTGCGCACGTGCTCGAGGAATTGGCCGGATGAGCGGGTGCGGGACCGGATATTGGTGCCAGGCGGGCGATGTCGCCGTCATGGCGTCGCCGGTGCCCGTTGCGCGAGAGGAGCCGATCGGATGAGCGTGTATTGGGCCGAGTACGCGTGGTTGCCGCGCGGTCTCGCGGAGTCGGTGTCCATCGAGGTCGACGGTGCGGTGATCCGCTCGGTGGCGATCGGCGCCGAGCGGTCGGGGAAAATGCTGGCGGGGTTGACAATTCCCGGATTCGCCAATGCGCATTCGCACGCCTTCCACCGGGTGTTGCGTGGGCGCACCCACCATGATCGCGGCACCTTCTGGACGTGGCGGGAACGGATGTATGCCGTTGCCGCGCGGCTGGATCCCGATTCGTATTACCGGCTGGCGCGCGGGGTGTACGCCGAGATGGTGCTCGCGGGGTACACCAGTGTCGGCGAGTTCCATTACCTGCATCACGGGCCGGACGGCGCGCGCTACGACGATCCGAACGCGATGAGCGCGGCCTTGGCCGCCGCCGCCGCGGATGCCGGTATCCGACTCACTCTGCTCGACACCTGTTATCTGTCGGGCGGATTCGGCTGGAAGCTCGACGAACATCAGCGGCGGTTCAGCGACGGCGACGTCGGCGCCTGGGCCGAGCGCGCCGCCGCCTTCACACCGACGACGGACCTCGTGCGCACCGGAGTGGCCGCGCACTCGGTGCGGGCGGTGCCGCCTGCGGCGCTGGGGGTGGTCGCGCAACAGGCAGCGGGCAGGCCGGTACACGTCCACCTGTCCGAACAACCCGCGGAGAATCGCGATTGCCTCGCCGCGCACGGACGCACCCCGACCGCGCTGCTCGCGGCGACCGGGATGCTCGGACCTCGGACGACCGCCGTGCACGCGACACATGTGACGGAGGCGGATATCCGGCTGCTCGCCGGAATGCGTGCGGGCGTGTGCTTCTGTCCGACCACCGAACGCGATCTCGGCGACGGCATCGGTCCCGGGCGGGCGCTTGCCGACGCCGGTGTGCGGCTGTGCCTCGGCAGCGACAGTCACGCGGTGGTGGACGCCTTCGAGGAATGGCGGGCGCTCGAGCTGAACGAACGCTTGGCCAGCCGATCGCGCGGGCGTTTCGCGCCGGGGCAGTTGTACAGCGCGGCAACAGATCACGGCTCGATCGGCTGGCCGGAGGTCGGGCGAATCGAAGCGGGCGCGGCAGCGGACCTGGTGACCGTCGACCTCGACTCGGTCCGCACCGCGGGCGCCGACCCCGCCGCCGCGCTGTACGCAGCCACCGCAAGCGATGTGCGCGAGGTTCTGGTGGCGGGCGAGGCCGTTGTCTCCGAGCACCGGCATCTGCGGGTGGAGTCTCCGGAAACGGTACTGCGAGAAGAGATAGCGGCGTTGTTGCGAGCGTGATCGGCGGCGGTGTCAGAAGGCAACCCGCCCTGCCCAACAGCCGAGCACCGGCGCGTACGTCGAGTGCACGGACCAGATCACCTACGTGGGTGACCCGCGTTCGAACGCGGAAATCACTGTGCTCGGTGAGCGGACAGGGCGCCTCCGACCACTCGGCCGTCTTATCCGAGCCACGCCGCGTACCAATCCACCACCCGCCGCCACGCCTCGTTCGCCGCGGCCGGGTTGTACCTCGGGCCGGTGTCGTTGAAGAACGCGTGATCGGCGTCCGGTGCCACGAATACCTCGAAAGGCAGGTCAGCGCGGTGGAGCGCCGCTTCCGCACCGGGCCGTGACGCGTCGATGCGGGCGTCGAGCGCGGCGTAGACGGCCAGCACCGCGGCCTTCGACCCCGAGAGGTCCCCGTCGTCGGGGAAGGGGCCGTAGAAGGGGGTGGCCGCGGCCAGCTTCGGGGTGCCGGACGTCAGCAGCAACCACACCAGGCCGCCGCCGAAGCAGAAGCCGGTGGCGCCGATTTTCTTATCCGGCGCTCGCCGTTCGAGTTCGTCGATCCCGGCACGCAGGTCGGCGACCAACTGGTCCTGCGGGATCTTGCTGAGTGCGGCGGTGGCGGCGGCGGGGTCGGTGAAGGTCGCGGTGCCGCCTTCCTCGGAGAGCAGGTCGACGGCAAGCGCGGAATACCCGACGCCCGCGAATCGTCCTGCCACCGAACGTATGTGGTCGGTGAGGCCCTTGTTCTCATGGATGACCAGTACCGTGCCGCGCGGCCGCGCCGCCGCCGCCCATGCGCCCTGTAACTCGCGACCGTCGGGGCCGGAGAACGTCACGGCTGTGGTGGGTACCGCGGTGCTCATCCCCGGCGGCTCCGGTGCCGCCGAACCGTTCGTCGATGGCACCCGATCGGCAGGTTGGCCATCGTTCGAGCATGCGGCAAGCAACGCGGCCGCCGTGGTCGTGCCCACGCCGAGCAGTCCGAGCCTGCGCAGCGCCTCGCGACGGGTCAGCAACCCGTCGGCATGGTCGGCAGCGATTTCTTCGACGATATAGCGCTGCAGCGGCGTCATGAACAAAGCCTAGGACCGAAGTCCGTATGCGCGCGCGTCTTTCTGCGATCGTTCGGTGGTACCGGCCCGCTAGCAGCGATCGCCCGTGTCGAGAGTGGCCAGCAGGTGGCGGAGGGTTTCGCGTTCGTCGGGCGAGAGCGCGGAGAACAGTTCTTCGGCGGCCGCGCGGCGGGCCGCGGACATCCGGGACAGGGCGGCGCGGCCGGCATCGGTGAGGGTGACCAGGGTGGACCGACGGTTGGACGGGTCGTGCGCGCGGGCGACAAGGCCGGCGGACTCGAGGGCATCGACGACCGTGGTGGCCGAGCGAGGGACGATATCGAGCCGTTCGGCGAGCCCGGCCATCCGTAGCGGCTCGCTGTCCCGGGCGATGATGCGCAGCGCGCGGGCTTGGGCGGGGGTCAGACCGAGTGGTGCGAGGCGGGCCGACTGGTTGCGGCGGATTCGCTTGGCGGCGCGCAGGAACAGCTCGGGCAGGTCACTCTCGGGAGCGGTATCCACAAAGCTGAGCATAACTCATTGTTCAATGGAATAATTGTGAGCCATGCTCAGTTCTATGGGTAGTTTCCGCGAAAGGAGGCGCCTATGCAGCCCCCACCCTCTCAACTCGGTCGGATCGTCCGGCTGTTCCGGCCCTATCGGGCCCGTTTAGCGCTGGTCGCCGCGCTGGTCGGCCTGTCGTCGGTCGTCTCGCTCGCCTCGCCGTTCATGCTGCGCGGTGTCCTCGATGAGGCGCTGCCCAACGGCCGCACCGGCCTGCTGACCCTCCTGGCCGCAGGAATGGTCGCGGTGGCGGCCACGACCAGTGTTTTCGGCGTGCTCCAGACCTATATCTCCACCGCCGTCGGACAGAACGTCATGCACGACCTGCGGTCCGCGGTGTATGCCCGGCTGCAGCGCATGCCGCTGTCGTTCTTCACCGCGACCCGCACCGGCGAGGTGCAGTCCAGGATCGCCAACGACATCGGCGGCATGCAGTCGACGGTCACCTCGACCGCGACCTCGCTGGTCTCCAACTTCACCACCGTCGTCGCCTCGATCATCGCCATGATCGCGCTCGACTGGCGGCTGACCGCGGTGTCGCTGATCATGCTGCCGTTCTTCGTCTGGGTGAGTCGCCGTGTCGGCAACGAGCGCAGGAAGATCACCGCGCAGCGACAGCAGAAGCTCGCGGGCATGTCGGCGATCGTGGAGGAATCGCTCTCGGTGAGCGGCATTCTGCTCGGCCGCACCATGGGCCGTTCGCCCGCGCTGATCGACAACTTCGCGACGGAGTCACGCGGACTCGTCGACTTGGAGATCCGCTCGGGTATGGCCGGTCGCTGGCGACAGTCGACGATCCAGATCGTCATGTCGGCGATGCCCGCCATCGTGTACTGGGCCGCCGGACTGACCGTCGCGACCGGGCATCCCCTGGTGTCGATCGGCACGCTGGTCGCCTTCACCACCCTGCAGAGCAGCTTGCTGCGGCCGATGGTGCAGTTGCTGTACACCGGTGTCGAGGTGCAGAGCTCGCTGGCATTGTTCGGTCGCATCTTCGAGTACCTGGATCTGAAGCCCGACATCGAGGAGCCGCGGCGGCCGCTGCCGCTACCGAAAGCCGAGGGGGAGGTTCGATTCGAGCACGTCGGCTTCTCCTACGGGTCCGGCACCCGGAATGTGCTGAGCGACATCGACATCACGGTGCCTGCCGGTGCCAGCCTGGCCGTGGTCGGCGAGACGGGTTCCGGCAAGACGACCCTCGGGTATCTCGTCGCACGGTTGTACGATGCCACCGCGGGACGGGTCACGATCGACGGAACAGATGTGCGCGACCTGTCTTTCGCGGACATCGCCGGCGCTGTCGGCGTGGTATCCCAGGAGACCTACCTGTTCCACGCCTCGGTCGCCGACAATCTGCGCTTCGCCAAACCCGATGCCACGGACAAGGAATTGCACGCCGCCGCACAGGCCGCACAGATCCACGACCACATCGCGAGCCTGCCCGACGGATACGACACGATGGTCGGCGAGCGCGGCTACCGGTTCTCCGGCGGCGAGAAACAGCGCCTCGCGGTCGCCAGGGTCATCCTGCGCAATCCGCCGATCCTGCTGCTGGACGAGGCGACCAGCGCGCTGGACACGCGAACCGAACGTGAAGTCCAGACCGCGATCGATGCCCTGTCGGAAGGCCGCACCACCATCACCATCGCCCACCGCCTGTCCACCATTCGAGACGCGGACCAGATCGTGGTCCTCGACCACGGCCGGATCGCCGAACGCGGAACACATCGGCAGCTGGTGGAATCGAACGGCCGCTACGCCGAACTCCTCGCCCGCGACACGACATTCGACGCCGAACGGGAGCTGTCCGCGACGGAACTCGAATTGCTCGGTACACCAGTAGTCTTCGACAAGGCGTGACAAACGGAGAAAGGATTCCCGCCGCGATGCTGTGGGGTCGAGGTCGGGATCGGTAACGATGACGACCTCCCGTGACCGTCCCGGACTCGGCGAGTTCCACAGCGCGGGCAGCCTCGCTCAGCGTGCGGGGAAGCGGATGATCCGGTCGTCGCCGGCGCGGATATCACCACGTCCGTCGGTATTGGACGTGGTGAGCCACAGCGCGCCGTCCGGTGCGATCGCGACCGTGCGCAAGCGGCCGTGGTCTTCGAGCTGCGCCGCGGGCTCGCTCGCCACGCCGTTGTGCAGCATTGCGGTCCACAGTCTTTCACCGCGCAGCGCCGCGACGTAGAGGGTGTCGGCGGCGATGGCGATGCCCGACGGCGACGCGACCGACGGCGCCCAGACAAGCTGCGGGTCGGTGAATCCGCGGTCGGCGCCGCCCCTGCCTTCGACCAGCGGCCAGTCGTAATTGCGGCCCGGCTCGATCCGATTGATCTCGTCGAAGGCGTTCGGCCCGAACTCGGCGGCGAATAGTCGGCCCGCGCGATCCCAGGCCAGGCCCTGCACATTGCGATGGCCGAGGCTGTACACCGGCGAGCCTGGGCTCGGATTCCCCGGCGCGGGGTCGCCCTCGGGTGTGAGCCGCAGAATCTTGCCATTCGGGCTCGCGGGATCCTGCGACCGCGCGCTCTGTCCCGCGTCACCGGTGCCGACGTACAACATGCCGTCCGGGCCGAACGCGATCCGGCCACCATCGTGGTTGGCGGCCTTCGCGATCCCGTCGAAGATCACCTCGGGCGTCCCGTCGAGCCGGAACCGGACGATCCGGTTGTCGGCATCGGCGGTGAAATACGCGTACACGTAACCGTTTTCGGCATACTGCGGCGAGACGGCCAAGCCGAGCAGGCCCCCTTCGCCACGCGCGGCGACACCGGGAACCTCGTACACCTGCTGGAGTGCCCGGCCCGGGGAAACCCGCAGGATCTGTCCGCTGTCGCGCTCGGCGACCAGTGCGTCGCCGCCGGGCAGAAAAGCCAGCCCCCAGGGGACTTGGATGTCGCGAGCGACTTCTTCCCCCGCGGTCAGGTCGGGAACACCGGCCGGGTTGCTGCCGGTCACGGCGGTGGCGGTGCTGGCAGACACATTCGGCTCGGAACCGTTGCCGCAGGCCGATATCACACTCGCGACCAGAACCGTGATGGCCGTGACGCCGAGCCGCCCGCGCGCTCGGTGGCCGGATGCTCGGGCCGAGATGTGAGTTCTACGGATGGCCATGAACCAGGGTTGCATGGTTACGTTCTGCACGAACATCATGTGGACAGATCGTGCGAAATCTGTGGTTCGGCCCGACTCCGTGCAGACAACGGCCGACGCGCCGTCAGCCGTTCTTGCGCAGCACCCCGGTGATCGGGCCGAGTACTCCGGGCATGCTGTAGGACAGCGATCCGTCCGGTTGGAGTGTCACTGTCGAGATCGAGCCGTTGTCCAAACATCCGGCGGGGCTGTCGACCAGCCTCGCCACCAAGGTGATTTCGGTGGCTGTCACCGTTTTCAACCGTTCGGCCCGCGAGCACTTCTGGCCGGCCAGCGACGAGGTGTTCGACGCCTTGGCTACTTCGTCGCCGATCTTTCCTTCCTGGATCGTCAGGTCGATAGTGAACGAAGCGAGGATGTCCCTGGCGGACCCGGTCCAATGACCGACGAACGCCGCGGGCACGCTGCCCGGGGTATCGGCGGCAGTGGTGCTAGCCGTCGCAGAGGTTGTGATTTCCGGCGTGGATGAAGGCGCGGCGGTGCTGACCGCGACCGAGGTGTCGGTAGCCGCGGACGTGCCGGGTGATTCGTCCTTCAGCTGGCCGCCGATGACGAACGCGCCGACGGCAATGGCCGCGGCGGCCACCAGAACACCGGCGATCAGCCCGACCCGACGGCCTGTGGACTTGCGGGGCGGCTGTGCATTGTCGGAACGAGTCGGTCGCTGCGCGCCGTGAACCGGCATGGGCGGCGGTTCGGATCGGTCCGCGTGCGGATCGTTCCACTGCCCGGAGGCCCCGGGCCGCTCCGTCCCGGCGGTGTAGGACCGGGTGCCCTGGTGCCAGGTCTGATCCGGCGGTTGCGCCCCGTAGGACGGCGCGCCCTGCTGCCGTATCTGGTCTGTCGGCTGCGGCCGGTTCCCATAAGTCGGAGTGCCTTGCTGACCGTATGGGGGCGCGCCGCGCTGACCGGATCCGAAGGGCGGTGCCGCGTGCGGATCGGACTGTGCAGGAGACGAGTAGTTCAGCGCCTGCCGGGAGATCGTCGGAGCGGAGCGCGACGGATCGGGGACCTGTCCGCGCAGCTCGTCCGGTACTCGAACGGGGCCGGAATCCAGGTCCAGCAGCTGCACCGCGCGCCTGCTGACTTCCTCGAGCACCGGTGCGGGCAGCCAGCCCGCGCGTTGGGGCACGCCGAGGTCGAGCAGCGCGGCATGCAACTGCTGGGGCGTCGGGCGTGCGGCCTCGTCTTTGGCCAGGCAGGCCGCGACCAACGGGCGCAGCCGCGGTGGCACGCCGTCGAGCTGTGGCTCCTCATACACCACGCGAAACAGCATCTGGACCGTCTCGCCGACACCGAACGGCCCATGCCCGGTCGCCGCGAACACCAGCACACCGCCGAGTGCGAAGACATCGCCCGCCGGACCGACCGGCTTGCCGAGCACCTGCTCCGGGCACATGAAGCTCGGTGAGCCGATGACGCTTCCCGTGGTGGTGAGCGCACTGTCCTCGACCGCACGGGCGATGCCGAAGTCGATCACCTTGGGGCCGTCGATGGCGAGCAGCACATTGGACGGCTTGAGATCGCGGTGCACCACCCCGGCCTCGTGCACCGCGATCAACGCCTCGGTCAAGCCGTGCGCGAGCACCAGCAGCGGGTTCTCGGTAAACGTGCCGAACTGCTCGACCGCCTCGGTCAGCGAGAATCCGGCCACGTAGCCCGTTGCCAGCCACGGCGGGTCGGCGTCGACGTCCGCGTCGAGCACCGCGGCGGTGAACTGCCCGCCCACGCGCCGTGCCGCGGTCACCTCGCGGCGGAAACGCTCGCGGAACTGCGTATCGCCGATGAGATCCGGCCGGATGACCTTCACCGCGACCGTGCGGCCACCCGAACTGCGCCCGAGGTACACCCGGCCCATCCCGCCCGAGCCGAGCAGGCCGAGCAGCCGGTAGTCGCCGATCCTCGCCGGATCGTCCATGTCAAGCGGTCGCATCGCGACGTCGGTTTCCCTTCGGATCGAATTCGAACTCCCGAAAGGCTACCCACCTGCCGGTCGGGGTGTCCGCTCACATGGACGCGAGCGCTGCCGGACGGGTGCTGCGAACACGTCGGGCCAGCAGATACGCGGCGATCACGGCCGGGATGTTCATCAGCACCCCGTACACGGCGGGCGGTACCGCCATCGCGCTGTTGTGCAGGACCGTCGAGGCGACGGCGATGGCGAGCGCACCGTTGTGGATGCCGATTTCCATGGCCGAGGCGATCGCCTGGTCGGCGTCGACCGCGAAGAGCCGAGGCACCGTGTAGCCGATGACGAAGCTCAGCGTCGACAGCACGAGGCTGATGGTGGCGAGCTTGCCGATGTTCTCGGTCAGGGTGTCGAATTCGCGGCCTACCGCCGCGACGACGACCAGCAGCAACACCACGGCCGACACGATCTTGACGTTCTTGCGCATCCGGTCGGCCCATGCGGTGAAGCGGCGATGCACCCACATCCCGATCGCGGCCGGTACCAGCACGATCCCGAATACCTGGAGGAACTTGTCCGGCCGCAGCCCGATGGCGGCGTCTTCCTCCATGAACAGTGTGAACGCCAGTGTGACGACCAGCGGCAGGGTGAACACCGCGAGGACCGAGTTGATCGCCGTGAGCGTGATGTTCAATGCCACATTGCCGCCCGCGATATGACTGAACAGATTGGCCGATGGACCGCCGGGCGCGGCAACGAGCAGCATCATGCCGACGGCCAGCGCGCCTTCGAGCCGGAACAGATAGATCAGGCCGAGGCAGATCGCGGGCAGCAGCACCATCTGACACACCAGCGCGACGACGGCGGCCTTGGGATAGCGCAGGACGCGGGCGAAGTCGTCGACGGTCAGCGTCAGCCCGAGGCCGAACATCACCAGCGCCAGGGCAAGTGGCAAGAACACCGCGAAAATCGTTGAACCCATTCGGATCTCCTCGTTGCCGGACTAGATCGGATGTCGACGTTATCGACTCCGCCAGCGGGAAGCGAGTCGGCGGCGGATACGGCAATACGGACGAATCGTGCTAAATGCGACGAACCGACCAGGCCGTGCCTGCCCGGCTATTCGCCATCCGGTTGCTAGGGTCGGACGCGCACTCAGGGTTGATTTTGTCGGCATACCGCGTATCGCTCGAGGAGGGTCATGTTGTCGGGGCGTGCAGTGACACGGTTCGTCCACACGTTTCGAATAGCGATCGCGGTCGCCGCGGGCGCGACGATGATCGTCGGCGCCGCAGGGACTGGCGCGGCGGAGGAAGCGACCGGCAGCACGCATAGCGAGGAGTGGACCGCACTGCACGACGGTCCACAGCAATACCCGGATATCCACATCGACTGGGATGTCCCCATCCAGATGAGCGACGGAGTCGTGCTCAAAGCCAATGTGTACCGGCCGGTGGACTCCTCCGGCTCGATCGTCGAGCAGCCATTGCCGACGATCGTGAACCTCACCCCCTACAGCAAGCTCCTGACCACCCTGGTCGATTCCGCGTTGGCCATCCCCGGCCTGCAGCCGCTGACCATGGAGCTCGCCAGGCGCATCGATCTGTCCGGCACACCGATCAGCGGATTCGGCGACCTGCTGCACGCACTCGACGGCGGCACGGTCCGGACCGTCCTCGGCGTCGACCACCACCTGATCCGCAGCGGATACACCCTCGTCGTCGCCGATGTGCGCGGCACCGGCTTCTCACAGGGCAGCTGGGAAACGCTCGGCGAACGTGAGCAACTCGACACCCGCGAGGTGATCCACTGGGCGTCGACTCAGCCGTGGTCGAGCGGTGACATCGCGATGAGCGGCGGTTCCTATGCGGGCATCAACCAGTTGCGAGCGGCCGAAAACGCCCCGCTCGAGCTGAAAGCCATTTTCCCGGTCGAGCCGGGCAGCGACCTCATGCGCGATGTCGTCGCGCCGGGCGGCGGTGTCGGCACCACCTTCCTGCCGCTGTGGCTCAACAATGTGAACCAGACGAAGCTGGTGCCCGACATCCAGTCGATGTTCAACGGCACCTTCGACTGGGAGTGGTTCCACGAACGCATGTCCGATCCGAACACGAACGTGGATCTGCTGATCCAGGCCCTGCTCACGCCGTCGCTCGACGACGTGCCACCCGCGCTGGAAGCCGCGCTGGACGCCGACAGTCCCTTCCGTGAAGGCATCCTGGGGCATCCGGAGCGCATCACGGTGCCTACCTTTGTCTATGGCGGCTGGCACGATATCTTCGCCAACAGTGCGACCAAGCTCTACAACGCCATCCCGTTGCCCGCGGGTAAAAAGCAGCTCGTGGTCGGCGACACCTATCACGCGAATCCGGGGGCGGGCACCGGCTACGGTGTCGCCCCGCCGCGACTGGATGTGATGCAGCGGGTGTGGTTCGACAAGTGGCTCAAGGGAATCGACCACGGGATCAGCGATTTCGGCCCGATCAACATCTGGCAGCAGGGCGGCGGGTGGATCACCATGGCACAGTTCCCGCAGCACGACGTCAATCACCGCCGCATCTACCTCTCCGCCGCACCCAGCGGCAGCACCGACGACAGCCTGCACGACGGATCGCTGACGAGCGTCAAGCCGAAAGACCAGGCCACGCTGACGGTCGCGCCGGGACTGACCACGGTGTGCTCGCGCGACACCGCCCAGGGCTCGGCAGGCATGAGTTCGATACTCGACTTCTGCGCCAAGGACTCCCGCATCGCCGAAACCAATGGGCTCACCTTCACCAGCGCACCGGTCACCGAGCCCACGGTGATCTCCGGCCCGATCAATGTGCACCTCAACACGATTCACGACGCGACCGACGGCTATTGGAGCGTCACCATCAACGACGTCACCCCCGAGGGCGTCTCCACCGTCCTGAGCACCGGCCAGCTCACCGCTTCGATGCGCGTCGTCGACGAGGCGAGGAGTGCACGTTCGGCCAACGGCGACTACACCGCTCCGTACAACCCGATCACCATCGACAGCTTGCACCCGGTGGTGGCGGGCAAAGCGACACCACTGGATATCGCCGTCATACCCACGCAGGCCGTACTGCAGTCCGGTCACCGCCTGCGTGTCGACGTCTTCGCCGGAAACTCGCCCAAGGCACTCGCTTTCCGGCCCCTGCTCAACAACACCCAACTCAAGCCACAGCACCTGCGACTCGACCCCGCCGCGCCGAGTTTCGTGAACCTGCCGTCCAGCAGGCCCGTCGGCTGATCCATTGGTGCCGTGACATCACTGCGCGGCAATCGGTTTCGAGATGGCCGAGACAGTCCGGGTCGAAGAGGTCCTCGAGGGCCGCCGCCACGCCATTACGCGGATCTGCGATGTCACCCGCACCGTGCTGACCCGTGAGGTCTGGCAGGCGCGACTGCCGCAGATCGCCTACCGCCCGCCCTGCGATCAACGGTAGGGGCGGCGTCCCCGCTGATCACAGTGCGCAGTAGGCCCTGAAGACGGCGTCGTCGAGGTCGTGGTTTCCGGGTGCCTCGGGGAGCAGGTGATATTCGTTCGCGGCGGCGATCACCTGACGGCTGCCGTCGTCGCTCATCGCCATCTCGGCCCGGTAGCCGAGAACAGCAGCGACATAGACCCACGCGCCGCCGCACGGGGTCTGTGCGTGGAATACGCCGAGGCCGTAGCCCGCTCCGGTGTCGTCCACCGGCACAGTCGTCGCCTGCCGTTGTTGTGCGGGTGCGAGAAGCTGCCCGGAGTACAGCGCTCTGGTGAACGTGGCGACGTCGTCCAGCGTCGACACCATCGCGCCCGCGGCGCCGTGCACCTGGGGATTGGAGAAGGAGACGTCACGTTGCCAGGTGTAGCCGTGCAGCCAGTTGCCGTGCAGTGTCGGATCGGCGGTGGGAAATGTGGTGCCGCGCAGGCGCAATGGCCCGATGATGCGGGTTCGCACCTCGTCGGCGGGGTGGTTTCCGGTGATGGCGGTGATGACCATCCCGGCGAGCAGATAGTTGGTATTGGCGTAGAAGAACCGTTCGCCCGGTGCGCCGACCCGAGGCGACGACGTCGCGATGTCCACCAAGTCCTGTGGCGCCCACGGCTGTCGAGGGTCGGTGTTGGCGAGGTAGGGCAGCGCGACTCGCGGGTCACCCATGTATTCCGCGAGACCGGAGGTGTGAGCGAGTGCCTGCTGGATGGTGATCGCAGTACCGCCGGGCACCGCACCCGGGATCCATCGATCGAGCGGATCGTCGATGCTCAGTCGATGTTCGGTTTCCAATTGCAACAGCACGACTGCCACGAATGCCTTCGTGAAGCTGCCGATCCGGAATTGTGCTGTTGGATCGGCCGGCGCCCCGGTCGCCAGATCGCCGTAGCCCGCGTGCACGTAGCGGGTTTCGGAGCCGCGACGGATCAGGCCGATGACACCGGGATAGCCGTGTGCGACGGCGGCCGCCGCGCCGGTCCGCAGGATTTCGGCGGGCGGTGCCAGCTCATCGGCTCGGGCCGGGCCGGCCGTCGCCATCAGGATGAGCGCGGCAGCGAGCACGGCTCGGACCGACGTGAGCACAAAGTCCCCCTCCAGATGTATTCGGTGAGAAAACTACCTCAGCCGGCAGTGGCTGGGCGCGGTGCTGATTCCGTCCACGGTGCTCGGATTCCGGTCCGGAATCCGGTTTCAACGCCGTGACCAGTGGTTTCGAGATGTTCCGCTGACCGGATCGCCGGAGCGACTGACTTCGGTCGCGTCGCGGTATCCGCTGGTCACATCGCGAACAGCGACCGCGACCTTCCGGTCCGGAATATTCGCTCCGACCCGTCTACCTGCTTTTATGAGCTCAGCGTGCGGTGTCGCGCTAGCGACGGCGATGTCCGGTTTCCTACTGTTCGGTCGTGGGTTCGCACCGCCGAATCCGCTCGGCACCGGGGTCTGAGACCACGCGCGGGAAGGAGAATTTCGTCGGCTGGGCCATGTGGAGGGGAGTCCAGCCGGCATAATTCTCGTGTGCGCCGCGGCGCAGGCCGGTGGTGATCGGGTGATCGCGATGGCACTATGCGGCCCGCTATCAGGATTCGTGTCGCCGAGCCGAGCCGAGCCGAGCCGCTGGCCGACCGCGACCCACTGTCGGGCGCTGGCACGTGATGTGCGACCAAGTCCTTGTGTGCTGCCCCGTGTCACCGGTAGTACTGAGCTATGAGCACCGCACTCGTCACCGGCGGCACCGGCGCGCTGGGCAGGCTCGTCGTCGATCGGCTGCGCGAGCGGGGACATGACGTGCGGGTGCTGTCCCGGCGTGCAGGCGCGGGCACGCATGTCGGTGATCTGCGCACCGGTGCGGGTGTCGCCGAGGCCGCCGCGGGCGCGGACCTGATCGTGCACGCGGCGTCGGACTTCCGGCGGGTGGGCCGGCCGGACATCGCGCAGACCGAACACCTGCTCGCGGCGGCGACCGGCGCGCGCCACCTACTGTATGTGTCCATCGTGGGAATCGACCGAATACCGTTCGCCTACTACCGCAACAAACTCGCCTGCGAACAACTCGTCACCGACAGCGACGTGCCGCACACGATTCTGCGCGCGACCCAGTTCCACGAGCTGATCGCATTCGCCCTGCAGACCGTCGAGCGGTTACCGCTGGCGCCCTTGCCACTGGACTTCCGCTTCCAGCCCGTCGCCGCCGCCGACGTCGCCACCCGGATCGCCGACCTGATCGACGGCGAACCCCTCGGCCGCGCACCCGATTTCGGCGGACCGGAAGTGCAGACGCTGGCACAGCTGCTCGAGGTGTGGCGTGCGTCCCGCGCTCGACCACGCCGAGCCATCCGCATCCCGGTACCCGGCCGGATCGGCCGCGCCTACCGCAACGGCGACAACACCTGCCCCGGCCACGCCGACGGCACCCAGACCTGGCAGCAGTTCGTCGCCTCGGCCCCGGTCAGCGCCTACACCGTGAAGCCACCGCGAACCGGGTAGCGGTCGCCCCGGCACTGATAATCGCACCAGATCGTGGTCGAATCCGCGACCCGCGCACCCTGGGCGGATGCCCGGCGATCCGGGTCTTGTGCTGCACCGAGTCGGTCCTGTCGCCGCGCACCGGACGGCTGCGGGCCGCCGGGAATTGATCGGTGAGTGGTGCGACCAGCCGCTATCCCGACTGCCGCGTCGATCTGTGCCGTACTGAGCAGGGCAGCGGCGTGCCGGAGCCCGGCCTCGCCGAGGTCGCGCACCCCGGTCAGCCAGACGTCGAGCTGGTTGAGCGCGGTGGCCGCGCTGTCGGCGTATTCCCAGGTCTTGTACGAGGCCGCGCGCACCGAAGTGCCGTTTGTCGCGTCCCCGATGGCTCGCACTGAGCACCGACACCGATCGTCGCGGATCCCACTGCACTGGGCCGGCCCGAGCCACTGGAGCCCAGTTCGGCGTGCCACACCCGGTTAGTGTGTGACTCCGACAGCCGAGACCGAGAACGGGCCGGGCCGATGGCAGCTGAGGAGGCGGTATGACCGAGCAGGTCACGGTGCCGGTCGTTGTGGTGATGGGTGTTTCCGGATGCGGGAAGTCGACGGTCGGCAGGTTGCTGGCCGAGGCGTTGCATGTCGAATACGCCGAGGGGGACGATTTTCATCCGGCCGAGAACATCGCGAAGATGGCGGCGGGGGTGCCGCTGACAGACGCGGATCGGGCGCCGTGGCTCGATATCGTCGCGGGCTGGTTGGGACAACGGGCGGGACACGGCGGGGTGGTCAGCTGTTCGGCGCTGAAGCGCAGTTATCGGGATCGGTTGCGGGTGGCCGCACCCGACGCGTTCTTCGTGCATCTTGCCGCCTCGCGCGACGAACTCGCGCGGCGGATGGCCGCGCGGCGTGATCATTTCATGCCGTCGAGCCTGCTCGATTCACAGCTGGCGGCATTGGAACAGTTGTACGCCGACGAGCGGGGCATCACAGTGGATGCGACCCGCGCACCGGCGGAGTCGGTGCGGGAGGCCATGACGGCGTGGGAAACCCGGCCGAACGGCTAGCCGGTCGGCGCGGGGCAGGTGCCGTCGGACAGGGTGGGAATGCAGATCCCGGTGGCATCGGCGAGCAACAGTCCGCCGCCGACGACCAGCGCCGCGACCGCGATCGCACCGAACACCAGCACCCACAGCAGGCCGGGCAGGTGGGTGAGCCGGGCCAGCTGATCGGCGTCGGAGTCGGCGCTGCCCGGATTGTTCCAGCGCCGCCGCCTGCCGCGCTGCAACTCGATTACCGGTCTGGTCCCCGCAAGCAGCAGAAACCACGCGCCGAGGTACGCGAAACCCGCTTGGAGCGTATCGGTTCCGAACCAGGACACGGCAAAAACGATGGCGCCCAAGCCGAACACTGTCAGCAGACCGTAGATATTGCGGACCTTGATCAGCACCGCGGCGAGCAGGGCGATGGCGGTCCACAGCATCAGCGTGATCCGCTCGGCCCCCAGTAGCGCCGCGAATCCGAGGCCGAGCAGCGGCGGCGCCGGATAGCCCGCCATGGCGGTGAGAATCATGCCGAGGCCGTAGGGCTTCCCACTCGACACCGTCAAACCCGAAGTGTCCGAATGCAGTGTGATGCTGTTGAGCCTGCGGCCGGTCAATAGTGCGAACAGCGCGTGGCCGCCCTCGTGCGCGATGGTGACGACGTTGCGGGTCAGCCGCCAGATCGGTCCGTACCCGACCAGAAAAAGTGCTGCTACTCCGGTCCCGACAACCAGCCACCACGGCGGCGCCACCTGCGTTGTGGTCAGCCGATCCACGATCGAGGTGCCGCGTTCGACGAATTCCGCTCTGCTCACCGCCGCACTTTATCCGTCGAACCCTGGTCGCGCCCGTCGCAGTTCAGTCGAGCGCGGTCACCGTCTCGCCGTGCTCGGCCGATCGTCGCGCTGCCTCCAGGATGCGCAGCGTGGCGACAGCGTCTCGTGGGTCGACCGGGACGGGCGCTCCATCGAGCAGTGCGGCGGCCATCGCCGAGTAGAAGGCGGGGTAATCGCCCGCGACGGTCGGGTAGGGCACAGTATCAGGGTCCGCGCCGAGCTGTCCGTACCGCTCGGGTTCGACTGCGCCCCACTGCCGGTCGCTGTCATCGGGGCGACGGCCCGCGCGCAGCGCTTCCTCCTGCGGATCCAAGCCATAGGTGACATAACCCGCCGCGGAACCGAGCACCCGGAACCGCGGCCCTAGCTGCGGGGCCACCGCGCTCATCCACAGCTGGGACCGAACGCCCGACTCGTGGGTGAGGGCGAGGAATGCATCGTCGTCGGTCTGGATCCCGGCCCGCCGGCGATCCAGCTCGCAGTACACCGTGCGCACCGGTCCGAACAGCGTCAATGCCTGGTCCACGAGGTGGCTGCCGAGATCGAACAGCAGCCCCGCGCCCTCGTCGGCGCCGCCGACCTCACGCCAGCCGCCCTTGGGCACCGGCCGCCACCGCTCGAACCGGGACTCGAAACGCCGTACCTCGCCGAGCCTGCCGTTGGCGTCGAGTTCACCGACGGTCAGGAAGTCGCCGTCCCAGCGGCGGTTCTGGAACACCGATAATGCCAGGCCGGCCCGGTCCGCGGACGCCACGAGGTCCTCGGCCTCGGCGACAGTCACCGCGAAAGGCTTGTCGACGACCACCGGCAGGCCCGCGTCCAATGCGCGCCGTGCCAGCGGCGCATGGGACCGATTGGGCGTCGCGACGACGACAAGGTCGAGTCCGGCGGTGTCGCCGAAGAGTTCGTCGGCGTCGGCGACGACCCGCACACCGGGATGCTCCCGCCGCGCCTGCGCTGCGCGTTCGCCGGACCCGGTGACCACCACCGCTACCCGCATGCGCGGCTCGGCGGCGATCAGCGGTGCGTGGAACACCGATCCGGCCAGCCCGTACCCGATGATCGCGACCTCGAGACTGCTCACCTCTCAGACGCTACCGCCCGGCCCGATCGCGGCCGTGCAACAGCACGCACCCGGCCGTCCGGTACAGCGCACAGCAGCGGCGCTGGTCGCTCGTGGTACGGCACGTCGTCGATCGCGAGGATGACGACACCGGCGAGTGCACACCCACACAGTCGGTTGCAACGGTCGAGGGTCAGCGGACCGGGTCGACATCGAATGTTGTCCGATCCGTGAGCATCACGGCGAAGGTGAACAGCCACGCGCCGACAGCTACCACCAGTAGCAGCTTGCCGAGGGTCTGCAGGCCGGACACATCGATGGCGGTGCCGGTGGAAAGACCGGCGACCGCGGTCATTCCGAGTGGGAAGACCGTCGCCCAGCGACGGATGTCGTATCCGGGGCGTGGACGGATGACCTCGGCGACCATGAGAACTGTGTAGAAGAGCAGGTTGAGGCCGAGCACGATCAGTGCGGCCACCCGCAGCGCGCTGTGCGCGGCGCCGGTCCAGTGGTGGGAGGCAACGAGGTTCGATGCGGCCAGCGCCGAGATGGCCAATGCTCCGGTGGCCACCCACTGATCGCCGGGGCCGGTCGAGACTTGCTGCAGGTCGAAGTGGAGGAACGCCGCGATGTAGAGCACAAGGCCGAGGCAGAACAGTGCGAGCGCCACCGTCGCAAGCCGATCGACCTCGTCCACCCGTGCCAGCGTGCTCGTCAGGACCGCCAATCCCTGGGTTGCCACGGAGACCAGGAACGTAGTACCAGGCATCCGCCGCTTCCACTGCCGCAGCACCGCCACCATCAGCACCGGCCAGACCGCTGCCGCAAGCACGAGCATGACCGCCGCGGCGGCGTGCCAGCCGAGCATGGAAAAACGGGTGCCGAGCACGGTGGTGGCCGCGACGGCGGTCAACGCGGGCGGGGTATCGGCCTCGGCTTCCCAACGGGCCCGGTGCCACAGCAGTCCGGTCGCGAAGTCGATCGCGAGCAGGCCCCAGACCGCCGCCGCGAGGGCGAGCACGATCCAGGAAGCGACTTCGAAACCAGTGAGAGACAGCCCGACCGACACGATTCCGGTGGCCATGACAAACGAGCCCGCCGCAGGCGGTAGGTCCTGCCACCATCGTTGCGCCACCCGGCTATCACAGCTCGAGACGGCACCTCGGTCAAGCAACCAGCCAGCAAATCGCTTTCGGCGTGGCGGCCACGACACACCGTGGCGGTGGGTTCGACGGGGGAGCCGGCATGTCTGCTTGCTCTGAACCACGGCGCACTCGAAGGGTTCCGTCGCCCGTAGATCGACAGATTCGCCGGCTCGCGGTCACCCGCGGGATGTGGCCGAATACTCCTGCTCAGGGCGTCCGGTGGTGCCATAGCGCAGCCGCATCTGGACTGTGCCGGCGCCGACCAGGCCGGCGAGATAGCGCTGCGCGGTGGCTCGGGAGATGCCGATGGCGGTGGCGACCTCACCTGCGGACAAGGGGGCGGTAGCTTCGAGGATCGTGTGCAGGACAAGGTCTTTGGTGGGGGAGGAGACGGTGGTCTGCGCGGCGGGGGCCGGGGCGGGGCGCAGTGCCTGGACGGCCTCCTCGATGCTCGCGTTGTCGACCTGGGGTGTGGCCAGGGTGCGGCGGAAGCGGGCATAGCCTGCCAGCCGGGCCGCGAGAACGGTGTGGGGGAAAGGTTTGATGAGATAGGCGAGCGCGCCTGCGGCCAGTGCGGCTCGGACGCTGACGCTTTCGGTGGCCGCTGTCAGCATCATGCTGTCGCAGTGCAGTTCACGGACCAGGTCGATGCCGGAACCGTCGGGCAGGTACACATCGACCAACGCGAGGTCGACGGCGTGTGCGGCGAGCAGTTCCCGTGCGGTCGCCAGCGTGTTGGCGGTGCCCGCGACGGTGAAACCCGCGATGGATTCGACGATTCCGGCGTGCAGGTTCGCCACGCGGAAATCGTCGTCGACCACCAGGACGGTCAGATCTGTTGCGGCCATGGCATCTCGCTGTCTACGAGTACTCCGGGGATTCGGGCGATGAACTCGGCGCCGAGCAGAGGCGCGCTGTCGCCGTGCGCGGTGGCCAGACGAACATCGCCGCCGTGGGCGCGCGCGATCTGGCGGATCAAGGCGAGGCCGACGCCGCGCCCGCCGGGTACGCCGTGATCGTCGCGGGTGGAGGCGCCCTCGGTGAACAGGCTGTCGATCACGCCGGTGGCGATGCCGTCCCCACTGTCGGCGACAACGATGTGCAGCGTCGAATCCTCCTGCACCAGTTCAACTTCCACCTGCTTCATCGCGTTGTCGGACATGCGAGCCGCCTCGATCGCGTTGTCGAGCAGGTTGCCGAGCACGGTCGTCACGTCGACGGGATCGGCGAGATTGCCCGTTACCCAGGTGTTCGGGCCGAGGACCAGCTCGACGCCGCTTTCGCGCGAGTGCGCCGCTTTCGCTGCCAGGAACGCCTGCAGGTACGCATCGTGGATGGCATCGATACCCGGCGTGGCCGCGCCGAGTGGGCCCGCGCCGATCAGCTCGTCGATGACATGCGAGGCCTCCTCGGTGCGCCCGCCGTGCAGTAGGCCGCTGAGCAGGTGCATTTTGTTGGAGAACTCGTGACGCTGGGCGCGCAGCACGGTGCTCATCGACTGCACCGCATCGAGTTGGCGGGTCAGCGATTCCACATCGGTGCGGTCGCGCACGGTGAGCACCGCACCGAGATCGCGGCCGTCGCGGGTGACCGGCCGTGCCGAGACGACCACGATGTGCGAGCCGACCGTGGCCGGGGTCGGCTGCTCGTCGAGCGACCGGAATACTTCGAGAACCCTTGGGGTCAAACCGATCTCGTCGACCGGCCGACCGATACCGGTATCGATGTCGAGCAGCCTGCGCGCCTCGTCGTTGACAAACGTCGTCCGCCACGACGAGTCCACCGCGAGCACGCCCGCGCCGATGCCGTGCAGCACCGCGGCCTGGCCGCGCACCAGCTCGGCAAGCTCGGCCGGTTCGAGTCCGAGCGTGAGCCCGCGCCACCTGCGGGCCAGCATGGCCGAGCCGAGGATGCCGACAATGAGCGCCGCACCGACGAGCAGCGCGGCGGTGCGCAGATCGTCGAGTAGCTGACCATGGATCGCCGCGGTCGAGATGCCGACACTCACCTGGCCGACCACCCGATCGGAATCCGGTGCCACCACAGGCACTTTCGCACGCATCGAGTCGCCGAGGGTGCCACGCTCCTCCACGATGATTTCGCGGCCGGACAACGCTTCCGACGGGTCTGTGCTGACATGTTCGGCCAGCCGTGCTTCGTCTGGGTGCGCCAGGCGGATGCCCGCCTCGTCGGTGATCACCACGAA
The DNA here is from genome assembly GCF_042802915.1 of Nocardia sp. NPDC057440. Lineage (NCBI taxonomy): Bacteria > Bacillati > Actinomycetota > Actinomycetes > Mycobacteriales > Nocardiaceae > Nocardia > Nocardia sp. NPDC057440. The sequence continues at coordinate 258,845 of NZ_JBHVDF010000003.1, read as the reverse complement.
CAGTGCGCCGGTGCGCTGGGTCGTGTCGACCGCGATCCGCTCCAACGGGCCCGCGGCGAGTTGCTGCCGCTGCTCGAGGTCGGGGGCGACGGTGCCTGCCGTGTACTGCGCGACCTCGCCGCGGACCGCGGGGTCGGCGGCCACGGTGCGTGCGATGGCGAGCGCGCGCTGGCCGTACGCATCGCGCAGACGTTGATCGCTGACGTAGCCGAACACCGCGAAGGCGACACCGAGGGTCAGGGTGACGACCACGATCTGCAGCAGCAGAACCTGGGTGCGCAACCGGACGGCCGGTGTGCCTTCATTGGCCATTTCCGCAGCATAATGCACCTCGATGCGCGTGAGCAGAATGCGCACAACCTGCGAATCGGGGAGTTTGCACCGGTTGTGCGCACAAGGGCGGATGTGTGACCCGGACCACGTAGCTTTCGCTCTACCTGATCCAGTAGGAGCAAAGAGTAATGACCGAACCACTGATCGAGCTGCGGAGCGCGACGAAGCGTTTCCCCGGCACCGGCGGGGGCATCCACACCGCCGTCCGCAATCTGAATCTCACGGTGCGACCCGGCGAATTCGTCGCCGTCGTCGGGCCGACGGGGTGCGGAAAATCCACCACGCTGTCGCTGGTGTCGGGGTTGGAACCCGCCTCGGCGGGGCGGACCCTGGTGCGGGGCAAGGATGTCGACGGCATCCCCAGCGGCGTCGGCTACATGTTTCAGCAGGACGCGGTGCTGCCGTGGAAGAGCGTCCTGGACAACGTCGCGTTCGGCCCGCGGCTGCGCGGCGCTTCGAAGTCCGAGGCCCGCGAGAAGGCCGCGGCCTGGGTGCGCACGGTCGGTCTCGCCGGCTTCGAGGGGTACTACCCTCACCAGCTCTCCGGCGGCATGCGTAAGCGGGTCGCGCTGGCGCAGACGCTGGTCACCGATCCCGAGATCCTGCTGATGGACGAGCCGTTCAGCGCGTTGGACGTGCAGACGCGGCAGCTGATGCAGGACGAACTGCTGCGTGTCTGGGCGGGCACCGGCGCGGCGGTCATCTTCGTCACCCACGATCTGGAGGAAGCGATCGTGCTTGCCGACCGGGTGGTCGTGATGACCGCGAGCCCGGCAACGGTCTGCGGCGACTTCAGTGTGGGCCTGGAGCGCCCGCGCAGCGTCGAGGAGGTGCGGCTCACCACCGAGTTCCGCGACATCTACAAGGAAATCTGGGAAACGCTGCGCGATCAGGTCGAGGCAGCCCGAGGCAAGGGAGCCTCCCGTGTCGCATAACGTCCTGACCGAGGTGGCCGCATCGGCGCCCGAGGTCGAAATCGAAACCGAGCAGCAGATTCTCGACCGGGTGCGCGGCAACGCCCGTCGCGCGCGGTTGCGCACCTGGGGCCTGCGCGCAGCGCTCGTGGTGATCTGGCTCGGTGCGTGGGAGCTCACCGCCACGTTGTGGATCGACCCGTTCTTCTATTCGAAGCCGTCGGCGATCTGGGATCGTCTTGTCGAATGGTTCACCGAGGGAACGCAATTCGGATCTATTTGGCTGCAGATCTCCACCACTGTGCAGGAAGCGGTGCTCGGCTTCTTGATCGGCGCCGTGGTCGGTGTTGTGCTCGGTACGCTGCTGGGTCGCAACCGGTACTGGGCCGAGGTGCTCGCACCGTTTATCAAGGCGCTCAATGCTGTTCCGCGCATTGTGCTGGCCTCGCTATTCATCATCTGGTTCGGCTTCGGACTGAGCTCGAAGGTCGCGACTGTGGTGGTGCTTGTGTTCTTTGCAGTGTTCTTCAACGCTTTCACTGGCGCGCGGGAGGTCGACGGCAACGTCATCAACAACGCTCGCATCCTCGGTGCGAGTCGTCGCCAGGTGCTGAGCTCGATCGTGCTACCGAGCGCGACTACCTGGATCCTGTCCAGCCTGCACACCGCCTTCGGTTTCGCGTTGATCGGTGCGGTCGTGGGCGAATACGCGGGAGCTAGTAAGGGTTTGGGGCTACTGATCAGCAATGCCCAGAACACCTTCGACGCGGCGGGCATCTATGCGGGCATGATCATCATTACGGTCATCGCGCTGATCGCCGAATGGGGGATCGGTCTCGCGGAGAACCGATTGCTGAAATGGCGTCCCTCGCAGGCGACCTCGAGCCACGGGATCTGACGATGAGGTACTCCAAGCATCTGACGGTCGTCGTCGGGGTGATCGCGGCGCTGCTGCTGGCGACCGGCTGTCGGGACTCCCGCACCATTCCGATGGTCGACGGCCGCCCGCAGATCACGATCATGGTCGGCGGGCTGGAAAAGGTGATCTACCTGCCCGCCATGCTGACTCAGCGCCTCGGCTTCTTCGAGAAGAACGACATCGACGTGAAGCTGCTCGGCGAACAGTCCGGTGCGTCCGCGGAAACCGCGCTGCTCACCGGCGATGTGCAGGCTGTTGTCGGGTTCTACGACCACACCATCGACCTACAGGCCAAGGAACAATGCCTTACCTCGGTGGTGCAGTTCGCCGATGTGCCGGGGGAGGTGGAGTTGGTGTCCGCTCAGGACGCCGCGACTGTTACCTCCGCGGCCGATCTGCGCGGTAAGAACCTGGGCGTGACTTCGCTCGGCTCGTCGACCGACTTCCTGACCCAGGCGCTCACCGGGAAGGAAGGGATGAGCACCGCCGACTACACCCGGGTGAAAGCCGGTGCGGGGCAGACATTCATCGCGGGCATGAAGCACAACGGCATCGATGCGGGCATGACCACCGATCCGACCGTCGCGCAGATGGTGAATTCGGGCGAGGCGAAGATTCTGGTGGACATGCGGACCGAGGCGGGCACCCGTGCCGCGCTCGGCGGCCTGTACCCGGCGTCGTCGCTGTACATGCGGTGCGACACCGTCGACGCGCACCCCGACATCGTGCGCAAGCTCGCGAAGGCGTTCGTGCAGACGCTGCAATGGATCAAGACGCACACCCCGCTGGAGATCGCCGACAAGATGCCACCGCAATACGCGTCAGCGGGCAAGGATCTCTACGTCCAGTCGATACGCGACTCGATCGGCATGTTCAACGGAGACGGGTTGATGAAACCCGAAGGTGCCCAGAATGTTCTGAATATTCTCGGCAAGTATTCGACGAACGTGAAACCGGTGCGCGAGCGCATCGAACTGTCCGATACCTACACGACCCAGTTCGTGGAGGAGGCGCTGCAGTCAACGCCGCAATAACAGGCGAACCGATGGCCGTGCCTGCTGCGATCCGGCAGGCACGGCCTCAGGAACAATCATGTTCTGGCGGACCGCGCTATGCCGCCGATGATGCTTGGTCATGACGCGGTCCCGACAGCGACCCGGAGATCGCGGTGAGCCCGGCCGAGATCGTGGAATTCGCCCTGACCGGTCTGGTGTGGATCCGGCCAGGCTCGGCGAGGTAGCCGCCGCCTCCGACGCTTTGGTCGTCGGTCCGGCGAGCTTGTGACCGTCCGGCGCGCGCGGTGGCCCCGGCACCGAGGCCGATCGGGTGCCGGGCGCCGTCGCGTCAGCTGATCGCGCGCGCCGGTTCGGCCCGCTCCTGCGCGGCGAGGTCGGCCTTCCATTCGCGGAAGCCTTCCTCGGTGCGGCCGCGCCGCCAGTAACCCGAGATCGAGGCCGCCCACTCGGCGGGCACATTGCGCTCGCGACGGATGTAGCGGCGCAGGTCGTGCATGACGGACTTGGCCTCGCCGTGGATGAAGACCTGGACCTGTCCGTCGTCCCACGGCGCGTTGCGGACCGACTCGGCGAGCAGTTCGCCCGTGGCTTGTCCGCCGCGATGCAGCCAGGTGACCTCCACGCCGTCTGGTGCGCTGAGCGGCAGCTCGTCTTCTGGTCCGGACACTTCGATGAACGCGCGGCCGCGCGCGGCGGGGTGCATGGCTTCCAGCGCGGTGGCGATGGCGGGCAGTGCCGCCTCATCGCCCGCGAGCAGATGCCAGTCGGCATCCGGACGCGGCGAATACGCGCCGCCGGGGCCGAAGGCGTCGATGGTCTCGCCCGGCCGGACCGCCGCCGCCCACGGGCCTGCGATGCCCTCGTCGCCGTGATAGACGAAGTCCACGGCGAGCTCGCCTGCGGTGGCGTCGACGGTTCGGACGGTGTAGGTCCGCAGTACATCGATGCCGTCGCGCGGGAAAATGAACTTCACGTAGGAGTCGCTGAATTCGCTCGGCCGGAACGCGGCGAAGCCCGGTCCGCCGAAATGGACTCGGATGAGGTGGGGCGTGAGCTGCTCGGTGCGCTGCACGGTCAGTGTGGTGCGGGGGCGGGCCAAGGTAACCTCCGGTAATCAAAATTAGGGTTGCCTTACTACGGTACCTGGTGGATCGCCGAACCGGCGTGCCGCGCGGGGCGGCCCCGGCAGGTGTTCGGTCGAGGCGATCGGCGGCCGTTCCCGGTGGTGGCGCGCAGGTGATCCACTGACGGTAGCGTGACCCCTCATGACAGCCTCTGACCGTCAGCTAGAAGCGGACACGGCGCCCATCGATCCGGCCGGATCGACTGCATCGAGCGAGGAAGGCTACTCGCGGGGCCTGAATCCACGCACGATTCAGATGATCGCCATCGGCGGTGCGATCGGCACCGGCCTGTTCTACGGCGCGGGCGGCGCGATCGAACAAGCCGGTCCCGCCCTGATTCTGGCCTATCTCGCCGCCGGCGTCGCCATCTTCGTCATCATGCGGGCGCTCGGTGAGCTGCTCACCTATCGGCCGGTCTCGGGCAGCTTCGCGGAGTACGCGCACGAATTCCTCGGACGCTTCGCCGGGTTCGTCACCGGCTGGACCTACTGGGCGGTGTGGGTCGCCACCTGCATGGCCGAGATCACGGTCGCGGGCAAATATGTCCAGTACTGGTTCGATATCGAACCGTGGATCACCGCGCTGGCGGTGCTCGCGGTGATGTTCGCCGCGAACCTCATCTCGGTGCGGCTGTTCGGTGAGGGTGAGTTCTGGTTCTCCACCATCAAGGTCACCGCGATCATCGGCATGATCTTGATCGGCATCGGAGTCCTGATTTTCGGCTTCGGGCACGCGGCCAACCCGACGGTCGCCAACCTGTGGGCCGACGGCGGGGTGTTCCCGAACGGACTCGGGCAATCGCTGCTGGTCCTGCAGATCGTGCTGTTCGCGTATGTGGGTGTGGAATTGGTCGGTGTCACCGCAGGTGAGGCGCGCGAGCCGCGCAAGACCCTGCGCAAGGCGATCAACACGCTGCCGTTGCGTATCGGCCTGTTCTACGTCGGCGCGCTGCTGGTGATCATGTCGGTGTCGAGCTGGCGCAACTTCCACGCGGGACGCAGCCCGTTCGTCGAGGTGTTCGAGCAGATCGGCATCCCGGGCGCGGCGGGCATCATCAACTTCGTGCTACTCACCGCGGCACTGTCCTCGTGTAACTCGGGCATCTATTCGACCGGCCGCATGCTGCGCACTCTGTCGCTGCACGGGGAAGCGCCGGCCGCGCTCGGCAAGCTCAGTTCGCGCTCGGTCCCGTTCGCGGGCATCGCGGCCTCGGCCGCGGCGATGGTCATCGGCGTGGTCGTCAATATCATCTCGCCGGACAAAGCCTTCGCCTATATCACCTCGGTCAGCACCATCGGCATCATCTTCGTCTGGAGCATGATCCTGGTCTGTCACCTGATCTACCGCGCCAAGGTGGCGCGCGGTGAGCTGCCCGCCAGTGACTACCGGCTGCCCGCCGCGCCCTATACGACGGTGCTCGCGCTCGCGTTCCTCGGACTGGTGGTCGTGCTGCTGTTCTGCACCGAAAGCGGTCGCACCGCGGTCGTCGTCGGTGCAGTCTGGGCGGTGCTGGTGTGCGCGGGATACGTGGTGCTGGACAGGCTCGGAAAGCGCACCGGCGTACCAGAACCGGTCGAGTAAGGCGCGCGACCCGCAGACCGGTCGACAACGATCGAGGGGTGCACATGGTCACCATCATCGGCGGCGGCATCGCCGGGACAGTGCTCGCCGGAGCCCTTGCGCGGGACGGGGTTTCGGTGACGGTGTACGAGCGGCGGGCGGCCGTCGAGGAGGGTGCGTTCCTCATCCTCGACGGCCGTGCGCACGATACGCTCGGCGAGCTCGGGGTGTCGGTCGCGGACCTGCGTGCCGTGTCGCACGCGGTGGATGGACTCGCGGTGCACGAGGCGGGCGGCCGGGACCGGATCATTCCCGGCGACGGTCGCCGCATGTACTTCCGTCCGGACCTGATGCGCGTACTCGCCGATTTCGCCCGCGCGACCACCGCCGACATTCGATACGACTGCCCGGTCACCGATTTCGACGCGGGCACGGTGCGAATACGTGGCGAGTCGCTGCCGATCGACGGTCCGCTGATCGCCGCGGACGGGATCGACTCGATGGTCCGCGCGCGGCTGGAGCCCGACCGGCCCGCGATCTACGCCCATCAGGTCGTGGTCTACGGCGTGACCGAGGGCCCGCTGACACCGCCGAGCGAGAAGTCGCTGCTGCACTTCCAGATTCACCGCGTCGGCGACGCCCAGCCGACCGACGCCTTCGGACATCTGTGGAACGACCACACCGCGGCCTGGTTCGCCCGCATCACCCGCCCGCCGATCCCCTTCCCGGACATCGGCTTCCACCCCGTCCGCGAATGGGCCGACGCCGTCCGCGCCGTCGCACCCGACATCCCCGACCTGGTCGACGCGATGCTCGACGACACCGGTACCGTCCACGTCTCGAACGCCCGCAACGTCCCGCTGAACGGTGCCCTTCCACCCCGTGACGACGTAATCCTCTGCGGCGACGCCGATCACGCCATCACCCCGGCCGCAGGCGTCGGCGCCCGCGACGCCATTCAAGACGCCTTCGCCCTCCACCAGGCTATCCGCACCGGCGCATCACTACCCGCCGCCATGACCGCCCGACGCAACCACATCACCACCGAGCGCGCCGACGCCGCCCGATTCCGACCCGGCCCGCGGACTACACGGTGACCGCCTCGAGTGGCACAGGGGCGCGGCACTGCGCGAGAGCGCCGCTCGCCTCCTGTGCCACTCGACGCAGCGGAGCCCAGCGGCGGACAGTCCGACGACCTTCGGCGATACCGAGGTGTTGCGTCGTGCGGGGGCAGTCGAGTCATTACCATCGCGACTTATGATTACCGTGGCCACCTGGAATGTTCTGCATCGTGTGCATGCGGAGAACTGGGGAGCGGAGGTGATCGACCGCTGGCCGGATGAGACCGCGAGGATCGGCGCGGTCACTGCGCTGCTGGCGGCACGTGACGAGCACGTCATCGCGTTGCAGGAGGTCAGTGGGGATCAACTGTCGAGCTTGCGGGATGCGTTGCCGGACAGGGCAATTCACGCCTTGCGGTACCCACGCGTTCCGGTGCCGCGGCATGGAGCGAGTGCATTGCACGACCGTGGCGAGTATCTAGTGCTGCTGGTCGACGGCGCGGGCCAGGAGGTCACCGCAGAGCCCTTCGAGAACGATCCCGGCAATGGCGCGCTGGCAGTCCGCACGGCCGGATTGCTGGTCATCGCCACCCACGTCAGCGGGGATCGGCGCAGCACTTGGCAACTGGCGCGCTTGGCCGAATTGGCCGCCGCCGTACCGGGATCGGCAGTCGTGCTGCTCGGAGACTTCAATATCGACCGAGCCGCTGTGCAGTCCGGTCTCGGCCCCGGCTTCGTCATCGCGGACCTCCCGCCGGACTCCCTACCGACCCGTCCGCGAACCTCGGGCCCGAAATCGCAGTTCATCGACCACATCGTGGTGCGCGACGTCGTCGTAGGCGACGCGGTGGTCGAAAATGTCGACGGTCTGTCGGACCACAACCTCGTCCACGCCGCAGTCACTGTCTGACCGCGACATCGACCGTGCGCCCGAGGCTCATGACGACTACCGATCCGCCGACTCCAGGCTGTCGGTCAACCACTCGGCGTTCGACGAGGCGTATGGCCACGCTGGCGGCACCGTCAACCAGTTGCTCGCTCGACCCGAGCTCCCGCGACGGCGCGCCCGCATTGCGTTGGAGTTGATCACTGATGATCATGGAAGCAAGCATGGTGAGCTGTAGTCGCGGCCGCGTCGGTGAGCACCGGGACGAGCGGCCCGAGATCGCGATCCGCCGGAACTCCACTGTCGTATGGAGGTAGGGATGACCACGAAGACGCTGGCCGAGATGGTGCCCGGCGACCTGCCCGCCGGTATCGCCGCGCTGCCGCAGGACGTGCAGGCCGAACTGGTGGCGGTGGTGGACCAGGCTCGGCGCAAACAGGGCGAGGATCTCGGCGCCGCGGCGATGTCACTACTGGATTTCATGCCGCGTTTGCTGCGCGCGGCGGTCAAGAAGGCGGCCGGACTGTGAGCGGCACCGATACGACGGTGAACGTCCAGCTGATCAAACTGGCCCGGGTACTCGGTGTCCCCGTCGATCAGCTCACCCCCCTCGCCGACGTGTCCGATTCGGATCTGCGCGACTTCCGATTCCAGCTCGCCGACCTGTTCTTCGAGGGCCAGTCCGAGGGCCTGCGCCGGGTCGTCGCCGCGAGCAAGGTGATCCCCAACCCGATCATCGCGAAACTGGTGACCCGCAACCACAACGCGCTGTTCGCGGCGAAGACATCGGAGGTGCTCGACGTGTCGCACGCCGTGGACGTCGCCAAACGCCTGCCCGCCGATTTCCTGGCCGACGTCGCGGCGCACCTCGACGCTCGCCGATCAGCACCCATGATCGCCGGGCTGGCTGCGGCGACGGTGGTCGCCGTCGCCGAAGTGCTTGCCGCCCGACAGGATTGGATCACTCTGGGCGATCTGGTTGCCACCATCTCCGACGACGCCGCGCGGGCGACCGAAGCGGCTCTCGACGGTGTCGCACTGGTCCGTTCGGCCTACTGGGTCGACGACGCTCGGCACCTGGAACGCTTCGTCGGCCTGGCCTCCGCCGCGAAGCTCACCGAAATGCTCCGTGCCGCCGCCGAACACGACCTGTGGTCGGAGTACCGCCCGACCCTCGACGCGCTGTCGGAATCCGCCGTCGCTGCGGTGCGCACCGCAGCGGCACAACTGCCGTCGGACCTGCGTGACCGGGCGCTGGCCGAGATCGCTGATCGGCGTGCCGTTCCGTAGGCAGCTGCCATCCGGTGACGACCGGTGCCCGTTTCAGCTCGATGATGCCAGTCGATGAGGATTCCGTCCGGCTGCGGGCCTCCCGCTGCGTGGTGGCACGGCTCGACGCGCTCGAGGCAGCGGCCGAAAGCCTTGGCGTTTCATTGCGACAAAAGTCGCTACAATAGCCGTAACCGGACCTGGGCCGTAAATATGTGCTTCCATCGGCGGTTTCGCCGCTGTGCAACCGCATCCAGGTACATCACCCTGAGCGAGGCCAGGGTTATGCGAGGTTCGTGCCCCGGCTCGGCATCATCGCGGACGCGATCACCATGACCAGGGCCATCACCGCGACCGTCACGAACACCAGGTGTACCGCCGCGGACAGCGTGGCGGGGGCGGGGTGGTCGGTATCGCCGACGCGGGCGTTCACGATCGCGCCGAACACCGCGACGCCCACCGCACTCCCGATGGATCGCGCGAACATATTCGTCGAGGTGACGACGCCGCGTTCGGTCCACTCCGCGCTGGTCTGCGCGGCGATCAGGGTGGGGGTGGCGACCAGGCCCATCCCGATGCCGATGACGAAACACGACGCCGCTACCTGGATCAGGGTGGAGTCCTCGTCGATCAGCAGCGTCGACACGGCGCCGAGGGTGGCCAGTGCGCTGCCGATCAATGCGGTGGAGCGGAAGCCGATGCGCAGATACACCTTGCCGGCTTGGGATGCCGCCAGTGGCCAGCCGAGGGTCAGCGCGCCGACCGTCAGACCGGCGACGAGGGCGCCGGTGCCGAGCACGCCCTGGGTGAAAGTCGGCACGTAGGAGGTCAATCCGAGCAGGATGGCGCCGACCAGCATGGACACCAGGCTGCTCGCGACGATTACCCGTCGGGTGAATACCCACAGCGGCAGGATCGGGTTCTCGGCACGCCGCTCGACAAGGACGAACAGCGCCAGCACCAACGCGCCGCCTGCGAAGATGGCGATGCTGATCGGTGCCGACCACGCCCACGCCTGACCGCCCTCGAGGAGTCCGAGGATGAGTGCCCCCGCGCCGACGGTGAGCAGAGCGGCTCCGAGATAGTCGACGCGCTGTTCGCGGCGTGGTGTGCTCTCGGTGAAGCTGCGCAACAGCATCCACGCGGCCAGCGCCGACAGCGGCAGGTTGACCAGGAATATCCAGCGCCAGTCGACGTACTCGGCGAACACCCCGCCGAGCAGCGGGCCCAGGACCGATGACATCGCCCACACACTGGCCAGATAGCCCTGCACCTTGGCCCGCTCGGAGAGCGTGTACAGATCGCCGGCGATGGTCATGGTCATGGGTTGGATGGCGCCCGCACCGATGCCCTGCACGGCACGGAAGACGATCAGACCGAGCATGCTCGTCGCGAGTCCGCACAGCAGCGAGCCGAGTGCGAACACCGCGATCCCGAACAGGATCACCGGTTTCCGCCCGACGGTGTCAGCTAGTTTTCCGTATACGGGGACCGTAACCGCTTGCGCGAGTAGGTAAATCGAGAACAGCCAGGGGAACTGGGTGAAGCCGCCGAGATTGCTCGTGATGGTGAGCACCGCGGTGGCGATGATCGTCGAATCCAGTGCGACCAGTGCTGTCGCCAGCATCAGCGCACCGAGAATCGGGCCCCGCTCGGATCTGAAGCCGACAGATGACTCCACTGTCTCGGTTGCCACCGGGCGGCCCTCTCGTTCGTTCGACTAACCATCTCGGTCGAACGTATCGTGGCCTCAGCTATTCCCGCACGGAAATATTTCCCGCTGTGGCGAACTTGGCAGCGATCTCCTGTGCGGTCACCTTTGCCAGTTCGACGAAGAACGGCACCCGCTCGGGAATCATCAGGGTGGTCGGGCCGCGCAGGCCGAGCGCGAAGCGGCAGCGGCCCGCCGGATCGAGGATCGGCAGTCCGATGGTGCGGAAGCCGGGATCGAGTTCCTCGTCGTTGTAGGCGTGGCCGCGCTCGCGGGTCGCGGTCAGTTCCCTGCGTAGTTCGGCGGGCCCGGAGACCGAGCGCTCGGTGCCCTCTTCGTAGGGGAGCGTGCGCAATTCGTCATCGGTGGTCGCCGACCACGCGAGCAGCGCCTTCCCGAGCGCGCTCGCATGCAGGGGTAGTCGCACGCCCTGCAGCTTGTGTCCGTCGGTCTCGCGCCATCGGCTGGTGCCGAGCAGCACAGCGTGGATGCCGTGCCGGGTCGCCACCGACGCGCTGGCTCCTGTCGTACCGGCCAGCTGCTCCAAGAATGGCTCGGCCAGGTAGATCCGGTGCTGCCGGTAGGCGATCTGGCCATATTCGGCGAGCGCGCCGCCCATTCGGTATCGGCTCGATTCGCTGTCCTTCTCCAGGAAACCCGCCTGCACAAGGGCGGCGAGCAGGCGGTGGGTGGTGCTCACGGCAAGTCCCTGCTGGCGCGCGACCTCCGAGACGCCGCGCTCCTCGCCGCCGCGGAAACAGTCCAGTACCGACAGGGCGCGGGCAACGGTCTGCACTCCGGAGGCTTCCACGCTGCGACGGTAACACAGCGGGGGGAGCTGGCAGCTACTCGTCTTTCCGTTATTCGGAAAGCGCTGTGTCAGTCGACCGAACCCGGCATTCATCGGATCTGTGCATCTCGGCATAGAACGCGTCGAATGGAGGCATTTGGGCTCTGTGGCGACGCCGATATACATCGGAAACGATATGTCAAGCTTTCCAATCCTCGGAAGGCATTACCTCGTGGGTGCCGTCCGGTGTCCTTACTCTGCGAGGACATTGATCGACAATCCCGGAACAGGAGTCTCCACGATGTCCCGCAGGCGGCAAGCTCTCATGCGCATCGCGTTCGCGATCGTCCCCGTCGTCGCACTCGTCGCCGCGTGTGGTTCCAGCTCCGGTGGCGACGGTGGCGGCTCCGCGCAGTCCCTCGTGCTCAAGGTCGTCGACCCCGGCAACTCCGGGCCGATCGCGGTCGGTAAGCGAGACGGCACCTTCGACGCGGCCCTCGCGCCGTTGGGCGCGAAGATCGAGTGGGTCAACACCACGCCGGGCTTCAGCTCCATGCTGAAGCTGTTCAACACCAAGGAACTCGACGTGTCCGGCGCGGCCTTCAGCCCGGTGGTCGGCGCGCTGTCCAAGGACGTCGGCGTGCGGATCGTCGCGGTGCAGGACCCAGCGGGCAAGGACCAGAGCGGCATCATCGCTGCGCCGGACTCCGGCGTGCGCTCGGTCGCCGACCTGGTCGGCAAGCGCGTCGCGGTGAATCCGGCCGCGAAGGGCGAATACATCCTGCTCAAAGCGCTGGCACAGGCGGGTATCCCGGCTGACAAGGTGACCAGGGTTCCTTTGCAGCAGAAGGACGCCGCATCGGCGTTCGCCACCGGAAAGGTCGATGCCTGGGCGTCGTTTCTGGTGCCCTATCAGGAGGGCAAGGCCAACGGCGGCATCGAGATCGCGACCGAGCAGAGCATCGGTTCCAAGGACAACTCGGTGGTGGTGTTCCGCACCGAGGTACTCGATAAGCATCCTGACGTCGCCGCCAAGTACCTCGAAGTGCTGCAAGGGCTCACGGCACGGCAGCGGGCGAATCCCACCGAGTTCGAGAACGTCTTCGAGAAGTCCGGCCCGCGGGCGCTGTCGGGTCAGCGGCTTGCGGACGCCGTGCGCGTCGGCGGCGAGGCCACGGTGCCACGGTTGCCGTCGTCCTCGGATGCGACGGACCTGTCCGACGTGGTCGACCTCTTCTTCGGCAACGGGGTGATCACCCGCAAGATCACCGCCGCCGACATCTTCTACGACCTGCGCTCGAAGCTCACCCAGGAGCAGCTTGCGGCTGTCAAGGCGGGCAACTGATATGACAGTGATCACCGCGGCCGACCCGGTTCTCGCCGCGCCGCGCAGCCGGGTCGAACGGCGCAGGCCCGCATGGCTTTCCATCCCGTTGCGCTTCCTGCTGCCCACACTGATCATCGCGGTGTGGTGGATCGGCTCGGCCACCGGCGCGGTCTCCGAGCAGGTGCTCGCCGGACCGCCCAGGGTGTGGACGGCGTTCACGGAACTGCTCGACAGCGGTCAGCTGGTGGATTTCGCGCTCGCCTCGTTCGTCCGTGCCGCGCTCGGTGTCGCGATCGGCGTGACGGCCGGGCTGGTGCTCGGCCTGCTGGCCGGGTTGTCCGGTCTCGGTGAGGAACTGGTCGATTCGACGATGCAGATCGTGCGTGCGGTGCCGTTCCTTGCGCTGGTGCCGCTGTTCATCGCCTGGTTCGGCATCGACGAGCTGTACAAGGTGCTGCTCATCGCCGTCGCCACCGTCGCGCCCATGTACGCCTACACCTACCTCGGGGTCCGCAATGTCGATCGCAAGATGGTCGAGGCGGCACGCGGTTTCGGGTTGCGCGGGCCGCGGCTCGTGCTCGAGGTGATCCTGCCGTCCGCACTGCCCGGGATTCTGATGGCGCTGCGCGTGTGCCTGTCCATCAGCATCACCGGCCTCATCGCAGCCGAGCAGGTCGGCACCAGAGAAGGAGTCGGGTACTTGGTGACCCTCGCTCAGGAGTACAACCGCACGGATTACATGGTCCTGTGCGTCGTGCTGTATGCGCTGCTCGGCCTGGTGTTCGACGGATTGGTGCGGATCATCGAGAAGTTCGCGATGCCATGGCGCAAGCAAGTGGCGATCCGATGACCGCGGCAACGCTGACCACATCGGCCCGGGACACTGCGGAGCCGATCGCGGTGTCGATCAAGGGCCTGCGAAAGTCATTCGGCGGCAAAACCGTTCTCGACGGTGTCGACCTCACCATTCGCCGCGGTGAGTTCGTGGTGCTGCTCGGTCCGAGCGGCACCGGGAAGACCACCCTGCTGCGGCTGCTCACCGGACTGGAGACACCGGATGCGGGCGATGTACTCGTCCCGGGCAGGCGCACCACCGTCTATCAGGAGCCGCGGCTGATTCCGTCCAAGCGGGTGCTGGCCAATGTGATTGTCGGCCAGCGGCGTTCGAGCCGGAATCGAGAGGCGGGTGTGCGGGCGCTTGCCGAGGTGAATCTCGAGGACAAGGCGCGCCAGTGGCCCGCAACCCTTTCCGGCGGTGAAGCGCAGCGGGCGGCGCTGGCCCGCGCGCTCGTTCGTGAGCCCGAATTGCTGCTGCTGGACGAGCCGTTCGCGGCATTGGACGCGCTCACCCGACTCCAGATGCAGGATCTCGTCGGCGATCTGGTCGCCAGGCACCGTCCGGCGGTTCTGATGGTGACCCATGACGTCGATGAAGCCATTCGGCTGGCCGATCGCGTCCTGATCCTCGACCGCGGCCGCTTTGCGACCGACGCGCACCTCGACCTCGCACGCCCGCGCGATCGCGCCGACCCCGAAATCCTGCGCTACCACACCGAATTCCTCGCTCAGCTCGGCGTCGCCCCGGGGACGACCTCGCCGGACCGCCTGTGATCCGCGACCCCGCGTGACCTGAGCCGCTCGGCCGCCCGTATCCCCCTGCCACGGGACGGTGATGTCCGAGTGCCCGAACCACCCTCGACCGACAACACCTTCGCATCTTCAGGAGTGCTCGATGACCGAAACCCTTTGGTACACCCGCTGCCCCGTACCGACCGCCAGCGGACTCGCGCACAGCCTCGGCTGGCTCGGCGACACCGCCGCCGAGGCCGGGCTGGAATTCGGCGTGCTGCAGGACGCGGGCCCGGAACTGGCGGCGCAGCACTTCTTGCACAACCTGTCGAGCCTGGTCCGCGAGGGCGGCAACGTGCCCGCCATCGCGGCCCGCGCGCAGGGTTCGCCGACCAGGCTGATCGGCCTGACGTGGATCGACGAGGCGCAGGCAATCCTGGTCGGACCGGATTCCCCGGTGTCGACACCCGCCGAGCTGGCGGGTCTGCGCGTGGGCGTTCCGGCGTGGGCGCAGGATCAAGCGCGCAGCTTTCCCCGCGCAATGGCGCTGCACGGCTTCGCGAACGCACTGCGCCTCGGTGGCCGCACCCTCGCCGACGTCACCGCCGTCGAGGTGGGCGTCGAACGGAATCCGCAGGTGCGCACCGCAGCCCGGTCCGAGAATCGCACCACGACCTGGGGCGTCGAGGAACTGCTGCGCGGCCAGGTGGACGCGATCTACGTCAAGGGCGCGCGGGCGCAGGAGGTAGCCAAGGAGCACGGTCTGCGAATCGCGGTCGACCTGGACGCCACCGAGAGCAAGCGGCTGCGCGTGAACAACGGCACCCCGCGCCCGATCACCGTGCACGCCGAGCTGCTGGAGTCGCGTCCCGAGGTGGTCATCGGCTTTCTCGCACAGAGCCTGCGCGCCGCGGACTGGGCAGCGGGCAACCTCGACGGTGTCCGCGAGGTGCTGCAGCGCGAAACCCTGTCCGGTCCCGAAGGAGTCGTCGCCGCCTACGGCGCGGACTTCCACAAGGATTTGCACCCGTCGCTGTCCGACGAGCGGGTAGAACTGATCGGCGTCCAGCAGCAGTTCCTGTACACCCACGGCTTCCTGGCCGCCGAGTTCGATCTCGAATCCTGGGTAGCGCGTGAGCCGTTGGAGCGCGCGCGTGAGCTGGTCGAGTCCGGGAAGGTGCCGGCATGACGGAGTTCCTGTGGCGGCTACCGGCTCGTGGTGACGGCCGACGCGCCGAACCTGGATTGCGCAATCGGGGTGGCTTCGGCGGCCGGTCGGCGGTCACCGCAGCCACCGACGTGCGACCGGGCCGGTTCGGCCCCTTCGACGACCTACACCAAGTCGTGCACGCGGCCGAACTGTCCGGGCTCGATGGGGTGCTCGCACCCTACGATGCCCTCGGCGAGGAATCATGGATCGTGGCAGGCGGTGCGCTGCGCGCAACCAGGCACGCGCGGGTCGTCGTGGAATTCCATCCCGCCTTCGGCACTCCGGTGTACGCGGCGAAGATGTCGACCACCCTGCAGCGCCTGTCGCGCGGCAGGCTGGCGTGGCGCATCGCGGTGGAGACCGATCAGGCCGATGCGCGGGCCCGCGGCGACCGGGTCGTCGGCGACGACCGCTATGTGCGGGCCGCGGAATTCCTGACCGTCGCGCGCGGGGTCTGGAACGAAACCCCGGTTCCGGGAGCGGGATTCGCGGGCACCGGGTTCGACTTCGCGGGTGATCACTACGACGTGATCGACGGCGGTTTCCGCGGCATCCTGTCGGGGCTGCCGTTTCCCGCTGTGTACCTGTCCGGCACCTCGGCGCAGGCTGTCGAGCTTTCGGCTCGGCACGGCGATGTGCACGTGTTCACCGAGACACCCGACGGCATCGCCGCGACGGTGGCCCTGCTAGACGACAGCGCGGCCGCCGCGGGCCGGACGGTCCGCGCCGGCCTCGAACTGCCGATCATCGCCAGGGAAACCGAACAGGAGGCGTGGGCGCGGGCGCACCGGCAGTGGGCCGAGGTGCGCGAGACACCCCCCGCTGCCGCCCTCGATCTCGGCGACGGGCGCTGGGCGGGCTTCGCCGAACTCGGCTACCCGCAGCCGATCGGCCTCGTCGGCAGCTATGAGCAAGTGGCGCAACGCCTCTCGGACTACATCGGCGCCGGAATCGAGACCTTCGTGTTGTCGGGTCACCCCCACATCGAGGAAGTGCACCGCACCGGCGAGCACCTGCTTCATCTCGTCGACCCGGCCGGGCGCACGCTGGCCGCCCAGGAGGCAACGGCATGACCATCGACGTGTATTGGCGCATCGGCATGGAGGGCGACCACGCTTCGCTACGCACTCCGCGCCGCTACAACCGCGGCCACGCCAACGGCTACGGTCCTGGCAATATCGCGCCCGCAATCCGCGACGGTGAACTCGACGGCTACGGCTATATCGACCATATGGCGGCTGTCGCCAAGGCTTCCGAGTCGGCCGGCTTCCTCGGCGGGCTGCTGCCGTCGTTCCCCGTCACCGACGACCCGTGGGCAGTGTCGGCGGCGCTGGCACGAGAGACCACCACCTACCGGTTCATGGTCGCCTTCCAGCCGGGCTTCCTGCACCCATTGCAGGCGGCGCGGATGTCGGCGAGTCTGCAGCGCGCCACCGGAGGCAGGCTGGTCTACAACATCATCAGCGGTGGCGGCGGCCCCGCCCAATTGTGGTGGGGCGACAAGGTTTCCCATGATGACAGATACGCTCGAACCAGCGAGTTCCTCGATGTGCTACGCGGCGTATGGGACGGTGGCCCCTACGACCACGAAGGCCGTTTCTTCACCACCGAGGGCGCCGCATTGCCGCCCGGGCTGGCCGGTCAACCGTTTCCCGAGGTGTATTTCTCCGGCTCGTCTGGTGCCGCCGTGCAGGCCGCGGGCCGCCACGCCGACTACTACCTGTCCTGGCTCGAGCCGTACGCCGACCTGCGCGCGAAGTTCGATGGAGTCCGCGCGCACGCCGAAACCATCGGCCGCACACCGAAGTTCGCGGTCCGTATCGATATTGTCGCGCGGCACACCGAGGAAGCGGCATGGGCGGAGATCGAGAAGGGCTGGGCCTTCGTCGACCGCGATGCCGCCAACCGTGCCGCGCAGGGCGATTCCGTCGGCGCGGCTCGCATCACCGGCTGGGTGCCCGAAACCATCACCGGCTTCCGTGATCTCGAGGTGCAGCCGAACGTGTGGTGCGGCTTCAGCCTCATCCGCGGCGGTCCCGCCTTCGGCCTGGTCGGCAGCTACGAACAGATCGCACAGCGCCTCGACGAGCTGATCGATCTCGGTGTCGACGCCTTCATCCTCGCGGGCAACCCGCATCTCGAGGAGGCCTACCGAGTCGGCGAGGAAGTGCTGCCGCTGCTCGGCCGGTCCCGAATCACCGCACCCGATCCCGCACCATCGCTTTCCCTCGCCCGATAGCACAGGAGAATCCATGACCACCACCGAGTCCCGGCTCTCCGGGGCCGTCACATCCTTCGCCGCCGCCGCGACAAGGGACGCCGAAAAGGCCTTCCGTGTTTTCCGCGAATCCGGCACCGTGACCGGCAATGGCACCGTCAATTTCGTCGAACGCGTGCCTGGTGAAGAGATCGCCGTCGCGCTCAATGAACCCGGTCCGTGGGCCGACGACCGCGTCATCGCGCCGGTCGTCGCGACCTTCGACGGTGAGGTGCTGTCGGGCACCGGATCCGCGGGATTCGTGACCGGCTACGCCAAGGTGTTCCGGGCGCATCCGGAGATCACTTCTGTCGTGCACGTCCACACCCCATGGCTCGGCGGCTGGGCCCAGACCCACCGCACCCTGCCGATCCGCTACGCGGCTTCGCAGCGGCTGACGCTGTCGCGGGAGATTCCACCGCATATCGATCGCACCATCACCGCAGGCGATTTCATCTTGCAGCACCTTGTCGAGGACCCGGATCTCGTCGCCATCTTCGAGGCCAACGGCGGCGCCAACGTGATCGGCCGGGCCGGTCTGCTCGAGCTGGCGAAGTTCGTGGTTCTGCTCGAGGAGGGCGCTCAGTATCAGGCGATCGCCGAAACCCTCGGCGGCTCTGTCGAATTCGATCCGTCCAACCTCGCAGTGCAATGGAGCCGCAGCGGCCTGGCCGATGAGGCCCGCCGCCGCGGACTGATCTGACCATCCCAGTACCGATCTCAGGAGCATTCATGTCCGTCCGTGTCGGCTATTTCCCGCACAACAATTCGCTGTTCGTGCTGCGTCATCGCGGCATCCTGGAACGTCGGCTGCCCGACGTGGAATGGGTCGACCTGCGCTCCCTGCCACCATCGGAGCGTGTCGACCCGAAGACCGGTCTGCCGTCGCTGCATTCGGATTGGCTGTTCACCGACGGCGGCTACGATTTCATCGGCACCGGCTTCACCCCGCCGGTCACCGGCCTGGCCAACGGCCGCGATCTCGTCTATGTCGGCATCTCCGGCCCCCGGGTGGAGAACGGCAGACTGGTGACCGAGGCGAACAGCGATATCCGGACCGTGGCCGACCTGAAGGGCAAACGCGTCGGCATCGCGCACGGCTCTTGGCAGACCACCTTGCTGCTGTTCGCGCTGGAGAAGGCGGGGCTGGGCTGGTCGGACATCGAGCCGATCGACACCGACGTACGCGACGGCGGTGCCGCGCTGCTCAACGGCGATCTCGACGCGTGGGTCGGCGCATACCCGGGGTTGACCACCGTGGAAGCCGCTACCGAACTGCGCACGCTGATCGACACCGAGTCAGTGTTCAGCCACCCGTCACTGTGGTTCACCCGCCGCGATTTCGCCGTGGACAACCGCGCCGCGCTCGAAGTGATCATCGCGGCCCTGCAGGAGTCCGACGCCTGGATCGCGGCGAACCCACGCGAAGCCGCCGCGTACTTCGTCGACGACATCCTCACGCGTGGCGGCACCGCGGACCTCGACGCCTGGGAGGCTGCCCTGCGCGGCAGGCCGTTCGGCGTCAACGCCGTCAGCGAGGAATTCCTCGACGAACAGCAACACGCGGCAGACCTCTTGGCGGCTAATGGATTGCTGCCACGGGCCGTCCAGGTTCGCGCGGCAGTGTTGCCGTGGATCGGCGCGGCAGTCGAGGCGACGAAGACAGGTGCACCCGCCTGAATCCGCGAGCCGCCGCGTGCGCGCGAGTAAGCGTCACGCGGCGGCTCACACTCAGCCACCCGCACTGAGGTCAGGAATCCATCGCCCGGCAATTATGGCCGCCGTTTGTCGGGCAGGGCAGCACTACGCCGTACCGAACGCCCCGCGTGTTCCCGATCCGAGGTCAGCGAGATTTCGAGTAGTCGGTACTCGTGTTCGCTCCGCGTGCGCGCAATAGCTTGGGGATGGCTGATCGGTAGCTCCCTCCGATCCGCGGATGTGGCGAGGAGGCTGCCATGGACCCCGAGGAACTGTTGGCGCAAGTCGCGACTCTGCTGTGGGGGCTGGCGGAGGGGGCGGTGACCCCACTCGCCAGTGCTCTCGACTTGCCGGTGCTCGCCGGGGAGACCGACCCCGCGCTGAGTGGCAAGCTACTCGAGCCGCTGGCGAACCTGCCCGATCAGCACAGCCTGTTAAAGCTGGTGCACGACCTGGTCGGCAATATCAGCGACGCCGGATCACCGCTGCGGGCTCATGGCTGGAAGCGGTCTGACGGGACTCGCGGGCTCGCCTTCGTGCTCACCAAGAACGGCTCTCGTGGAGTGCTCGCGGTATCCCCTGGCCCGGTCATCGATCTGGTCGTCACCCCCAACGCGGTACTCGACCATTCGGTGATCGGTGCGGAGTGGGATCTGACCGTGTCGATCCGGACCGACAACGCGTGGACCGCGACGTTCACCCCCGGCGCCGCCGCGGCGGCGCCCGCGGGCACCGTCTCCCTCACCGTCGGCAAGAGAGCACTTGCTGTGGGAGCGGGTGGACTCGGGATCTCGACGCAGCGCGTCGCGGCAACCCTGGTCGCGTCCCCGGCCACCGCGGCGCACGTCGACATCCATGTCGAAAAGTTCACGGCCAGACTGCTGCCCGCCATCCTGGCCGGGTTGCTGGGCGGCAGCGGCGCGGAGACCTCACCGACCGATCTCACCCTCGCGATGAGCCGGACCGAAGGTCTGCGGTTCGCGGAGGGCCGCGTGCGCGTCGAGCGCAGGATCAACCTTCAGCTGCCCGGCATCTCGGTGCGCAGTTTCGCGGTCGCACTCGCCATGGTTGACGGCAAGTTCGTGCTGCAGCCGAGTGTGTCGGTGTTGGCGAAACCGCCCGCGCTGCCGATGAGCGCGAGCCTCGACGAGGTGGGCATCGGCATTCCGATCCTGCTGCCCGACCGGATCGGCATCGGCACCGACATCGTGGCCGACCTCCCGTCGGGCATGGGCATCGACCTGCTGCTCGGACCGGTATCCGGCGGCGGCTTCTTCAAGAGGCGCGGCGCGAACGCTTACGCGGGTGGACTCGATATCAATCTCGGCGTGCTGCATGTGACCGCGTTCGGACTGCTGCAACTACCGGGAAACAACAACAATCCGCCGCTGTCGCTGCTCGTCCTGCTGGGAGCCGAATTCCCTTATCCCGGTATCCAGTTGGGTTTCGGCTTCGCGATCGACGCGGTCGGGGGACTGGTCGGCATCAACAGGCGTGCCGACGCCGATCATCTGCGCGCACTGGTCAGCGAGGGCAATGCGGATCGGATCCTGTTCCCCGGCAATGCGATTGCCCGAGCGGATGAGATCGTCGGCGCGCTGGAATCCTGCTTCCCGGTTGCCCCCGGGCGATTCGTCGTCGGCCCGATGGTCCGGATCAACTGGGGCGGCCGCATGGTCAGTGTCGCCGTCGCGGTGATTCTCGAACTGCCGGACCCGGTTCGGGTGCTGTTGCTCGGCCGGGCGCTGATCGCGCTGCCGGATCCTGCGGTGCCGCTGATCCGTTTGCAGGCCAGCGTGTACGGCAAGATCGACCCTGGGGTGCCGGTGGTCGAGTTCCTGGTCTCGCTCGCTGGGTCCTGGATCGTCGGGATTCCGGTGACCGGCGAAATCTACCTGCTCTTTCGCGGCGGCGACAACGCGGTATTCGTGTTGTCCGCGGGCGGATTTCACCCCAAGTACACGCGCCCGCCCGGCGTTCCGCAGCTGGCTCGGCTCGCGATGGACATCGGCGGCGGCGTCCTCGGCCTGCGCGCGGAGTCCTACTTGGCCCTGACGTCCAACTCGCTGCAATTCGGCGCGAAACTCCAGCTCGACGCGACGGTCGCCGAGTGTGGGCTCGAGGGTTGGCTCGGACTCGACGCGCTGTTCGTCTGGGAGCCGACCCTGGCGTTCCAAGCGCACGTTTACGCGGGTGTCGCGGTTCTCGCCTTCGGCGAGCGGCTGGCAGGCATCGGATTGGACTTCACGCTGGAGGGTCCCGCGCCGTGGCATGCCTACGGCAAGGGCAGCATCGAGGTGTTGTTCTGGGAGGTCTCCCTGGACTTCGATGTCCGGTGGGGCGATCCGGCGCCGCTCGCGCAATCGACCGAGGATATCTTCGACCATGTCGCCAAGGCGGTCCGGCAACGGGACGCGTGGGCGGTGGAGCGTCCGGGCGCGCAACGCGCGGGCATCAAGTTCACCGAGACGGCCAAGAGGGAGCTCGCGCAAGGCATTGTCGCGCAGCCCGATGCGTCGTTGCGGGTCAGTCAGTCGGTCGTGCCGCTCGACATTGCGATCAATAGATTCCACCGACTCGGTGTGCCCGAACAGACCTGGCGGATCACCTCGGCCCATCTCGATGCCGGGCTAGAGCTGCCACGGACCATTCCCGTTCCTGAGCAATTCGTGCCCGGCGAGTACTTCGCGATGAACGACGACGAACAACTCGGCCGTGGCGCGTTCGAGAAGCGGACCGGCGGATTCGCGCTGTCGAACACCGCTGTCAAGCCCGGACCGGCGCATGTGATGGACGACAGGTACGAGACCGGCTACAAGGTGGAACCCGGTTGGTTCCCCGCCCCGCCCGCCCCACGAATCATCCTGCGCCTGCGCGGCAGCTTCACCGCGGAGACCTTCGCGCGCATGATCACCGCCGCCGAACGGGTGGATCGGTGGCGGCTTGCGCAGCGCCCGTTCGAGAATCTGGTTCCCAAGGTGGTGATGAACCGATGAGTCGTCGTTGGTTCGTATCGTCGGTCGAGATCGGCGCGGCGGCTGTCGCACGGTCGACGAAGAATGCGCGGCCCAGCTTCACTCCGACCGTCGACGTCGGCCGGTCGATCAAGGATCAGCCGCCGGAACAGCCGCGGACGCTGCCGGGCCCCGACCTGCAATTGCTCGGCCCCGGTGACACTGTGGGTTTCGAGCCGTCGATGGTGGTCCGACGTGAGCCGCCGCCCGGTGCGCCCGACGGCGCCGCCGACTATCTCGCGCTGATCGAATTCGCCGACGCGACGCTGCCATGGCTGTTCAGCATTCCGGGACCGGTCAAAAGGCCCTGGCTGGCGCTGCTCGTGCTGGCCGCCGAGGAAGGACGGCCGCAGCAGGGCAGCCCGCTGTGGTTCGTGAACGCGCCCGCGACCGCACTGCCCGATCTCGCCGATGCCGCGTCCTGGGTGCATGTCGAGGCGCGCGTCGAAGGCGACGGACCGCCCAACGACGCCGTCGACCGGGACTATCGAACCGGGCTCGACACCGTCATCTCCCGGCTGATCTGCCCGCGGCGGCTCGAGGCAGGCAAGAATTGGATCGCGTGCGTGGTGCCGACCACGAAAGCCGGTGTCGCCGCGGGGTTGAACAAGCCGATTCCCGCCGATGGTGGGGCAGCTGCTTGGTCGCCGGGGCAGCAGGGCGGGGTCTTGCTTCCGGTCTATGACTGGTGGGAATTCGGCACGGGGGAGGAGGGCACCTTCGAGGACTTGGCCAGAAGGATCGAGCCGGTCGCCGCGGAGACATTGCCCGGCTTCGGGTCCCGCCCGATCGGTGTGCACCAGCCGTGGCCGCACGAGCAGCCACCGGCGGGCGCACCCGCGGAGGTAACCGTGAAGGTGCAAGGCGCGCTGCGTCTTCCGGGTTCGGAGACTCACGACGAGCAGTGGTCCGATCCCGCGAGTAGGGAGCTCTACCGCAAACTCATCAGGGAAAGGGTCGATGCGCCCGCCGGCCGGAGAGTCCAGGTCGGAGTGCCCCCCGACCGTGACGACAAGGCTGTCGCGCCACCTCTGTACGGCAGCCACCACACCGGGGATCAGACATTGCCTCTCACCGGTTGGGTAAGCACGCTGAACACTCAAGTGCAGTTCCGGGTCGCGGCCGCGCTCGGTGCGCGCTACGTCCAGTTGGAACAGGAATTCCTGATGGCACGGGCCTGGGAACAGGTCGGCGCTATCAACGAGGCGAATCGGCTGCTCGCGGCTACCGAGTTGGCCGAGCAGACCGGTACGGGCGCGCAAGACAAACACCTCGCGACGATGGCGCCCGCGCCGTTGACCGGACTTGCCGACATGCTGCGCACAAAAGTCCATGTGGCCGATCAGGGTTCGCTCGAGCAGGTGCTCGCCGATTCAGCGGTTCCCGACGGCTCCGGATCCACCGCGTTCGTCCGGCTCACCCGCCCGCACGGCGCGTTGGCACGCCGGTGCGCACGTGCCGCGGGGTCCTCCGCAGCGGAAATGCCGGCGGGCTCGGTCCTCACCACCGCGGCGGGCGGCACCGAGGTGGTTCCCGCCAAACCGGCGCTGTGGTTCGCCGCCATCTCCGATGCGGTCGGGCCGATGGCGGCGACGAGCGTCGCGCGCGACCCGTCCTCGTTGTTCGCCGCACAGACCTTGGTCGGCCTGGTAGGCGCCCAACGGGAATCGTTCACCGCGCGTGCGGCATTCGGCGGTGCGGACGCCGCGCGGCAACTCGCCGAGGTCGGTGCCTCGATGTCGGAGACGATGGCGGGCGGCGCACTACCGGTGCCGCGCCCGATGCAGTTGCGCGGGCTGCGCCGATCGGTGCTCGCCGAGAGCCTGGCGACGCAGACGCCGACCGAATTCCGGGTGAGTATGGGTATCGAGGCGATCGCGAGCAGTGTGCGGACGGTCATCCGGCCGCTGCCGCTGCAACTCGAGCGGATGAAGGAGATCATCCCGACGGCGTCGGTCGCGGTCCGCGCGGACACCGATCGGAGACCGCTGCGCCAGATCATGGCGCACCCTGAATTCGGATTCCCCATTGCCGCGGAGATTCTCGCTCGCTGGCCCGAGTGGGCGGTCCCGGGTATCACTACCTTCCCCGACAACAGCGCGACCCTGCTGGAAGTCAATTCGGGGTTCGTCGAAGCATTGCTCGTCGGCCTGAACCAGGAGTTCAACCGCGAGCTGCGCTGGCGCGAATTCCCGACCGACGAAGCGGGCACACCGTTTTCCCGCTTCTGGCCCCCCGGCGGCGTGCAACCCCAGTACGGGGAAATCGCGCTGTGGGCCCCCGACGTTCCGCTCGGCGAACACAGCGCCGAAGGTGCGAAGGATCTGCTCGTGCTCCTGGTGCGTGGCGAAGTGCTGTGGCGCTACCCCGGCACGCTGGTGCTTGCCGCGAAATCGGTGGACAAGAAGGTCGAAAGCGATCAGGTGCGATGGCAGGAGCCGAAGTTCGTGCTGCCGGTGGACGAGCGGACGAACCTGTATTGCTTCGACCTCGACGAGCCGACCGTTCGCACCCAGAACTGGATGTTCGTGGTGCGCGAACCGATGCGCGGCGCGCAATTCGGATTCGATCAGTCCTCGACCAACCCCTACGAGCACTGGTACGACCTCGGCTGGCCGGGGGTGCCGCTCACCAATGGCTTTGTGCAGCGGCTCGGCGGCGGGGCGCCACCAACCCCGCAGCTCCCGGATCCCGCGACCTGGCAGAGCGCGGACCCCGCCGACTTCGCCCGGATCATCTTCCAACGGCCGTTCCAGATGGCCTTCTCGCCGAACACAATGCTCGGCCCG
Source organism: Nocardia sp. NPDC057440 (assembly GCF_042802915.1). Taxonomy (NCBI): domain Bacteria; kingdom Bacillati; phylum Actinomycetota; class Actinomycetes; order Mycobacteriales; family Nocardiaceae; genus Nocardia; species Nocardia sp. NPDC057440. Next base: position 233,398 of record NZ_JBHVDF010000003.1, on the reverse strand, counting down.
GCGTGACACGACAGGAGTAGCCATGGCCAGGACTCACACGGTGGTCGGAGGCGACACACTGTTCCGGTTGGCACAGCAGTTCTACGGCAACGGGGAGCTGTTCCCGGTGATCGCGGCAGCGAACGGAATCATCGATCCGAATCGCATCTCCGTCGGCCGGACGCTGATCATTCCCGATATCGTCAAGACCCACACCGCCGTAGCGGGAGACACGTTGTTCGGGCTGGCGAAACGCTTCTACGGCGATGGTGAGCTGTTTCCGATCATCGCCGCGGCCAACCGGGTCATGGACCCCAACCGCATCGCGGCCGGGCAGGTGATCGTCATCCCCGAACTCACCGGACAGCGCCGCCCACCGATAATTCCCGCCAATCCCAGAACCCATGTCGTGGTGGCGGGTGACGCGCTGTTCGGTTTGGCGCAGCGTTTCTACGGCAAGGGTGAGCTGTTCCCGGTCATTGCCGCTGCCAATGGAATTGCCGATCCCGATCGGATCCCGGTGGGGCGGCGGCTGATCATTCCGCCGATCACGAGGACCTACATTGTCACCCAAGGTGACACGCTGTTCGGTTTGGCGCAGCGTTTCTACGGCAAGGGTGAGCTTTTTCCGATCATCGCGGTCGCCAACGCCATCCCGGACCCCGATCTGATCTTCGTCGGCCAACTGCTGATCATCCCCGACATAGGCACCGGCCCGACCGCTACCGGTGCCAGCCCGTTCATGCTGCGCCGCACTCTGGATATGGTCCGGCTCGAGCACGACAACAAGCTAGCGCTGGCCGATGACAAGGAGTTCGAGCTCGGCCGGGTGCGGGCGTGGGTTGCGAGCAATCCGCCCCGTGAGGAAGTGCCGCACGGCAATACGCCGCAGACTGTTCTCGCGCCGGTGGAGGCTGCGCAGGCAGCCAGGCGTGCGGAACTGGACCAGCTGCGAGCCCGGCTGGACGAGGCCACCGAAAACCTTGCCGCAGTGCTCGATTCGGGTGCACCGCTGTTCGGTGCGCACAGTGCCGAGCCGATCGCGTTGCTTCCCGTGCGGATCGAGACCAAATGGACCGCCGACAAACGCGGCATCAAGGTGCGCGTCTACCCCGACGACATCCACATCGATGGCTTCGACCCCGCACTCACCCCCGGTGAATTCGCCGCGGCGCGCAAGTACTGGCAGGATCCGGGTGACGAAGCCTGGCACACCCTGCTCCAGACCCTCAGCCCGAATCGCGCCGCCTGGGCGACCAGGGTGTCACGTCCCGGTATGCCCGACCCCGCACTGCGTGATCCACGTAAGCGACGTGCCCCCGAAGTGACCACCATGCCCGCGCAGTGGCGCTTCCTGGGCCTGGTCGGCGGCCTGGTGGTGGTCGACAAAGTCGGCGAAGACATCCCCGACCCCTTGCCGCTGGGTTTCCTCACCGCCGACGAAGCCGCACCCGATCGCCGGCATGCCGCCTGGGCCATCGATTTCGACGACGCAGTGCTCGAAGGCATGGCCACCGTGCTGAGGTTGCCCGCCGAGGTGGACCACCTCGACGAACTGTTCGTCATCGGCGTGAGCCAACGCGCGCCCGCCGAGGCCGCTGACCGGTTGCGCACGACATTGCACGGTCACGCGTACACCGGCGGCCTCGCCTTCCTCGCGCCGGGCACACCGACCAACAACACGCCGCAGAGCCGATCCTCGTGGTCGTCACGCCCCGATGGCACACCGCCGGGACCGACGCCCCCACGCGACCCCGACATCGCTGCGCGCACACACCGGGTAGTGGCGAACGACACGTTGTTCAAGCTGGCAAAACGCTTCTACGGCGACGGTGAATTGTTCCCGATCATCGCCGCTGCCAACAAGATCCCCGATCCCGATGTCATCGAGAAGGGCCAGCTGCTGGTGATTCCCGCCAAACCCGGTGAACCCGAACCGAATCCGACCGATGCCGACCGGGTGGCCCGTGCGCTCGGACTCACCGACGCGGGATTCCTCACCGAATGCCAGGGCGCCGAGCATGCCGGTGACGCCGCAGCAGAGACTTTGGCGATCCTGGCCTGGTGGGGTCTCGCGTTCAAGATGGTCGAAGATCAAGGGCTGTTCAGCACGCCGGAAGAGGTGTCGCGACTCGGACTCTGGCTGACCATCAGGGATCACATGGCCGAATTCGTCCGCAGCCGTGGACCTTTGCCGACTTTCCGGGTCGGAAGGCAGCCCTACGGTGTGCTTCCGGTGTCGACGGTCGACGAATGGACGACCGACCGGCCCGACGACGCGGCCTCGCTGATGCTGCCCTGGCTGTTGCGGCTACGGCATCACTGGCGTGCCGCGCTGGTCTCCGGCTGGATACCGCGAGTGACCGACGGCCTGCCCGCCGACCAGGTCGCGGCCGACATCCTGTGCCGTCTCCCGGTGTCGAACGATCTCGTGATCCGCCGCGTACTGTCCCCGAACGGTGGCCGGGAGAAGTTCGACAAACTGAGTCTGCGTTCCCCCGGGCCCGCCGTGGCTGTCGGCGGCATTCTTTCCGGACTGCGCTGGGCGCAGCCCACCGAGGACGTCAGCAATCTGGCATGGGTGTCCGATTCGAAGCCGCCGGATTACGCCAAGGTCGCCGAGCGCCTCGCCCCCAACGCGGCGAAATACCCCCAGCTGTTCGCGAACAGCCGAGACCAACTGCACGACGCTATCGACGTCCTGATCGACCGAATGACCCACGAGCAGTACCTCGAGCGGTGGCCGATGAGCATCGACGGCGTCTCTCCCGATCGGCGTGCGACGATCTTCGGCACGGTCGGGTTCGCCGATGATTCCGGATCGCCGACCGACTTCCTGCCCTGGCTGGTGAGCAGCGGCAACGACGCCCCCTTCGGCCAGGAGGGACCCGATCTCGCGAAGTCGGCACTGTCGATACCTTCGACGGTGGACCGGCTGTTGTCGCAGCTGATCATGGCCCCCCTCACCCCGAAGGCCGAACTCGACGCGATCCGCGAGTTCGGACGCCAGGGCCTGCCTGCCGCAGGCAAACTGCTCGCGGGTTTGGAGGCGCTGTCCCGGGTTGCGCCGCAGGACTTTCTGCCGCTGTTGTTCGAATTGTTCGACGTCACCGCACACCGTCTCGACGCCTGGGTGACCTCGCTGGCTACGCAGCGGCTCAGCCGAACACGTGCCGAGGGGGTGTCCGGGATACGTCTCGGCGGATACGGCTGGGTCGAGAATCTGCGTCCGGGCACGGTGCAGGAGTCCGACGGTTATATCCATGCGCCGTCGCTGCATCACGCGGCGACCGCTGCGGTCCTGCGCTCGGGATTCAAGTCCCACAAGGATGATTCCACGCTCGCGGTCGACCTGTCTTCACGACGGGCGCGCGTTGCCCGTTGGCTGCTCGGCGGTGTGCGGCGCGGCCAGACTCTCGGCGCCCTGCTCGGGTACCGATTCGAGCGGGCGCTGCATGACGCGAACCTCGATTCCCAGAAAGCGCGCTACCGCACGGTGTTTCCGATACCGGTGGTGCCGGAACCCGCGGATGGAAACCCGCAGCCCGATCTGTGGAAGCGCAGTTCCGAGGCCATCGCCGCGGCGAATGTTGTCGACGGTATGCAGTTGGCCCGTGCGCACGCCAGAGGTGCCGTGCCCGCGCTACTGGCCGAGCACGGATTCCTGTTCGAGCATGGGGAGAAGATCACACCCATCCTCGACGATCTCGTCGACGCTCTCGATGCTGTCGGTGACCTGCTGCTCGCCGAGAGCGTGCATCAGCTCGTCGGCGGCAACCCCATGCGCGCCGGGCTCGCCGCCGACACCCTCGGGCGCGGCGAGGACGTGCCCGATCGATTCGACGTGCTGCGCACCCCCCATCGTGGACGCGCGGTGACCCATCGGCTCGTCACGGTGCTGCCGCCCGATCCGCCGCGCGAGCCCGGCTGGGGCACGGACGCTTTCGCCGAGCTGGAGCCACGGGTCGAGGCGTGGGTGGCGGGCCTGCTCGGGCCGGCCGCCGGGTGGAAGCTGTCCGGAAAACTGACCCTGGGAGAGCAGTCGCAGCCGTTCACGGCCACCGCCGACACCCTCGGGCTCAGCGCACTGGGATTCGTGCTCGATGTCGCCGTCAGCGGGCAGCGCCGGATCACCGCGCGGCTTGCCCAGCAGCACGGAATCCCCGGCGCGGTCACCGAATTCGACGGCGCTTTCGCCGAGGCGCGTGCCGTCACCGAGCGGATCAACCGGTTGCTCGGCGGTGCGTCCGCCCTGCTGCCGAGGCATATCGTCGGTGAGCAGGCGAAAGTCAGGGAACCGGATCTGGCGGAGGTACGCGATCGGGTCGCCCGTTTCCTCACCGCCGTCGACACCGTCGAGCAGCGCAGTGCACTCGGCATCGAGGCGCGACTGCCGCAGCGACTCGTCGCATTGTCCAGGGACGCAACCACTCCCGGCTGGCTCACCGCGGTGACCCTCGCGCTCGCCGACTTCCTCGGCACCAACATTCCGCTCACCGCCGAGCTCTCCGGGCTGGCACTGCCCCAGTCCGCGGCAACGGGATCGGCGGTGGCGGACTGGGTTCTGCGGTTCGCCGCGATTCGCCCGACCACCCGCACCTGGCACGAGACCCTGCTACTGGCCGGTGTGCGGGCTGGGCGGCCATGCCCGCTTGCCGCGTCCCAGCTGCCCGGCGACGGCGCCTGGATCGGCGGCACGTTCGACCCGTTGCACCGCCCGACCGCCCGGCAGCACCTGGTCCGGCACACCCCCTTCGATCTGCCTGCCGGGCAGCCGCTGACCGGCATGGTGTTCGACGAATGGGTGGAGGTGCTGCCCGGCTCGGACGCGCTGGCGGCCACCAAGGTCGGCCCCGACGCGGTGCCGGTGGAATCGGAATTGACCGGAGTGTCGTTCCACTTCGACCGGCCGGATGCCAAAGCGCCACAGGCGATCTTGCTGGCGGTACCACCCGACCCGAAACGCGGCTGGACGGCCGACGGTCTGGCTCTCGTCGTTCGCGACACGCTCGAGCTGGCCAAGCTGCGCGCGGTCGACATCGGCGATCTGCCGTTGCTCGACGACATTCTGCCCGCCGTGCGCGTCGACGGACTCGGGCAACTGCACGGATCGATGATCAGCGAATTCTGGCGCACCCTGGCTGAGGAGTGAACGATGCCGCGAAAAATGGTCGATATCCTCGGGAACCCGAAGTTCCGTCTCGACGATCGCTACCGGTTGGAACCGTTGCCGCGCAGCAATGAGGTCGCCTCCGGCCTCACCGCCCGCGTGCACGATCCCGCCTGGGCATTGACGAGGCAATGGCAGTTCGGCGAATTCGCCGGACAGGACGCCGGATCCCCGGTGCTGGTGGAACTGTCCGGGCACAGCACCGTCATCTCCGCGTGGCGGCCCGCGGGCCGTACCGGGGAGCTGGCGGCCGACCACTCCTGGGTGCCCTATGAGCCGAAATCGGGGCCCCTTGACGGGATGGTCGAATCCGAGGACAGCGCGGCCCCGGACGAGCTGGCCAGAATCGAAGGCGGCGCACATTTCCTGCGGATGCTCGATGAGAAGGGTCTACGGGCACGCACGCCGGATGTGCTCGCCGCCTACGGTTTCCAACAGCCGATGCCGACCGGCCCGTCGAACCTGGTGACGCTACTCGCGCCGAAAGTGCCCGACGCCGGACGGCTGGTCGCCGATTTCAGCGACGGCGCGCCGGTCGTCGCGGGGCTCGGTTCCGTTCCCGCGGACTGGCTGACCTGGTGGCGCGGCCTGTTCCCCGCTGAAGCGCCGGACACCTTCGACCCGCACCGTTTCGAACATCGCGTCGATATGTCGTGCGGCGACAAGGTCTTTCACTCCGAGGAGTACCTCGGGGACGGTCTGGACTGGTTCACCGTCGACCTCGATCCGACCGCGACACCCGCGCCGACGACACCGGCCGCAGTGCACATGTTCAGCCGGGAGGCGATCCCGTCGACCGTCCGATACGGCGGCATTCCCGCGGACCGGTTCTGGGAGATGGAAGACGCGCAGATCGATCTCGGCTCGACCGACGTCGACAAGCTCGACACCGGCAGGCTGCTGCTGATCGCGTTCGCGGAGGTGTACGGCAACGACCGGTTCCTGCTTCCGCTGGAGGTGCCCGCGGGCTCGCTCACGGTGCTGGACAAGCTCGTCGTCTCCGATTCGTTCGGCGGCAAACACGAAATCACCCGTGCCGGAAGCGATGAGGAGGGCTGGAATCTCTTCACGGTCACCGGTACCGACAATGGTCTGCTCGTCATGCCGTCCGAACGCGGTGCTGTCGGCGAGCCGTTGGAGACCGTCGCGCTGTTGCGCGACGAACTCGCCAACCTCGGGTGGGCGGTGGAGAAGTCCTTCACCGACCCGCGGGGCGACCGGGTCGACCGACGTGAACGGTGGCTGCGGATCGCGCCGGAGAGCCCGCCGCCGCGCGACATCGGTTCCTACACGGTGCAAACCATCGTCCCGGACTATTGGCTGCCGCTGGTGCCGCACGCCGTGAGCCTCGACCAGATCCGCTTCGCGCTGGTGCCACTACAGCAGCCGGGGTTCACGTCCGAGCCGCACGGCAGGCTGCTGCACACCGATGACTGGGTGCACGAAGAGGAGGTCCCGCGCGACGGCGCACTGGTGACCCGCCGCCCGGTACTGGCTCGCTGGTTCGACGGTTCCTGGCACTCCTGGGTCCGCAGGCAGAAGAACCCCGGTAGCGGTGAAGGCTCCAGCGGGCTGCACTTCGATATCGTCCAGCCGTCGGAGCCGTGGCCGTGAGCCGGCCAACGCTCACAACATTTCCGGGCATCCTCTCGGATTGCTGTTCTTCGGGTCGCTGATATCGATCGCGGCGCCAATTCTCCTTCGTGCCAGTGGCCTTCATTCGACCTCAGGCGTTCGCCGCTATCGCGGTCGGGTTGACCGAGCGCGCCTTCGGCGAGGTCCGCGCCTGCTGCCGACCCGCATCGTCCGCCGATGTTCCAGCCCGAATCGGCGGACCCGGCTACCCAGCACGCGGTGGGGCCCGCAAGACCCGCGGAGGGCGTCCTCCTGTGGTCGGTGCCGAGCTCGACCAGGATTCGGGCCGCAGCGGCGCAGATGGTTGATGCGCGGATAGTTGACACGAGGAACGATGTGAGGTAATTATTTGTTTCGACAATATTCCTCATGTCAACTAAGTGGAGATCTGATGTACGCGATTACTCAAGACCGGTTCGGTGGGCCCGAGGTGCTGTATCGCACCGAGGTCGAGCTGCCGCAGCCCGGTTCCGGCGAGGTGCTGGTCCGGGTGCGGGCGGCGGGGGTGAACCCGGTGGACTCGGCCGTTCGTGCCGGGCATTTCCCGTTGTTTCCCGCACCGCCGTTCGCGCTGGGCTGGGATGTCGCCGGTGTTGTGGAGGCGGTGGGTCCGGGGGTGACGCGGTTCGAGGTTGGCGCGGAGGTTTTCGGGATGCCGCTGTTCCCGAAGGCGGCGGGTGGGTACGCGGAGTACCTGGTCGCGCCCGCTGCCGAGCTGGCGGCCAAGCCCGCGACTCTGTCGATGTCGGAGGCGGGCGCGTTGCCGCTGTCCGGGCTGACCGCGTGGCAGGGTTTGGTCGGGCTTGCCCGGATCGGGGCCGGGCAGCGGGTGCTGATCCATGCCGCGGCCGGTGGGGTCGGGCATCTGGCGGTACAGGTTGCCAAGGCGCGCGGCGCGCACGTCGTCGGCACCGCGCGGGCCGAGAATCACGCCTTTCTGACCGGGCTGGGCGCCGACGAGCTGATCGATTACACCGCAATCGATTTCACCGCCGCGATCGATCCGGTGGATGCGGTGTTCGACCTGGTCGGCGGCGAGTATGCCCCGCGCTCGCTGGGCGTGTTGAAGCCGGGAGGTGCGCTGGTCACCACGGTCGGTCACAATCCTGGGCTGACGTCGGCCGAAGCCGAGCAGCACGGTGTCCGCTTCGAGACCGTGTTCGTCCATCCGTCGGCAGCGGATCTGGCCGGCCTCGCCGGTCTCGCCGAGGCCGGTGCGCTGCGCGTCCACGTCGAGCGGGAGTTCGACCTGGCCGATGCCGCCGCGGCGCACGCGTCGGCCGGAAGTGCGAAGGGCAAAACCGTGCTCGTCCCGTGAGGGTCAGCCGTTCATGTCGACGTCGTCGAAGAGGTCGAGCATGTGGTCGAGAACCCTGAGGCAGGAGGAGATTTCGGCGTCGGTGAGGTTGCCGCCGGTCCGGCGTAGGAGGGCGTGTTCGCGCATGGTTGCGGCAGTGATGGCCGAGGCGCCCGCCGGGGTCAGGGCTATCAACGAGGAGCGCTGATGCAAGGGGTTCGACTGGAATTCGACCAGGTCGGCGGCCGCCGCGTCGTTGACCATGCGCTGGACGAACTGGCGGCTCAGGGACTGGGCGCGGCCCATATCCGGGACGGTCATCGGGCCGTGCTCGCGGAGCAGGTCGAGGATGGCGCGGATGCCGACCGAAAGCCCCTGGGGCGCTGCATCTTGCTCGATCTTCCGGTAGACCCTGCGGTGCAATGTGCCGACGCGGGTGAAGACCTCCATCAGTCGGGAGGCTAGTTCGTCTGGTGGCAGCGGCGGTTCGGTCACCCGGCCATTGTGACACCTTGGTTGTCAAAGTGCGATCAATATGACACCTTGGTTGTCATGATTGAACTCTCACGTACGTTCGACAGCGGCGACGGACTCCTCGCCTACCGTGACGCCGGTGCGGGCCGACCACTGGTGCTGTTGCACGCGAGTTTCGTCGACTCCATGATGTTCAACGCCCAACTGCCGGTCCTCGCTCGGCGCTACCGCGTGATCGCCCCGGACGCTCGCGGGCACGGTGAATCCGCCAACGCGACACGACCTTTCCGGCAGACCGACGATCTGGCTGCGTTGCTGCGGCACCTCGATCTCGGGCCCGCAGTCCTGATCGGCGTTTCGATGGGAGCCATGATCGCGGTCGACACCGCACTGGAACACCCCGATCTGGTGCGCGCCCTGGTCGTGAGCGGTCGTGCCATAGGCGAACCGGAGTATCGCGACCCGTGGTCGAAAGAGCTCGACGCCACCCAGGCCCGTGCCATGGCGCACGGCGACATCGACACGTGGATGACGGCGTTTGTGCAGTGGGCGGCGGGCCCGCGCCGTTCGCTCGACGAGGTCGACGCCACGATGGTGTCGCGAATTCGCGAGATGGCGGCTCGGACGCTCGCCAAACACACTGCGTCCGAACCGGATCATCACATCCCGGTCGCCGCTGTGGCGGCTCGCGCGGCGGCGATCGAGGTACCCGTACTCGCCGCCGACGGCGCGTTCGATTCCCCCGATCTGACGGCGACAGTGGACCGCCTCCTCGCCGCCGTCCCCGGCAGCCGAAGGGAAATCATCACCGGCGCAGGTCATTTCCCCAACATGGAGCAGCCGGATGCCTACAACCGGATCATCGAGGATTTCGTCGGTGGCTTGCGGTAGCTCCGGTGGCATCGAGTCCACTCTGTTCGACGGACGTAGGCCGACTGCGTCTGTCCGGGTCGCGGGAAGCCGGACATCCGGCGCGCGGTGCGGAGCGCGGCAACGTGCCCGGTTCGCAGGCGTCGGATCTCGGCGGTGAGATATGCGACGAGGCAAGGGAATTCATCATTTCGCTGCAAGCAAGCGCCTGCGAAACGGGCTTGTCGCGGGATATTGTGGATGACATGGGTACTTCGGAGACAGACCCGCATCCGCCAGTGGCTGTGTTCCGGGGAGTGCGGGACGGGGCAGCCGCCCCGCACCTGAACGGTCGCGTTCGGGCCGAAGCGCAACGGACCGCGATGACTGTGGCCGAAGTGCCGACTCATGCGGGTCCGGTCGAGCGCACCGCAGCGATACGGCGCGCCGCGGTCGCCGCCGGGGAGCTGGTCGATGCGTTGTCGGAGGAGGCCGGGCCCGTTGTCGGTGCGGACTTGCCCGCGGAGTCGGTGAGCCAGTCGTTCTTTCGGGTCCGCGAGGTGGATCTGTCGGATCAGCAGGCGGCCCTGCATGGTGTGCTGGTCATTTATCGGGGCCTGTGGGATCTGTGCAGGGCGCCGCTTTCGGGTGCGGACCTGGCGGTGGAGGTCGCCGGTATGCGGCAGGCCGTGCTCGACCTCACCGGGGCCGCGGCGTCGGACGCGGCGCCGGTTGGTCCTCTCTCCATTCCGGAGCCATCCGACGGCGTCTCGTTGGAGAGCGAGTGGACGGCGCGATGGCTCGTCGGGCATCAGGTTCACGTCCTGTTCAACATCTGCGCGGCGGTCGCCGTGACCGATGCGGCGCATCATCTGCGCTACGGCGCGACCGCTGCCGCGCTGGAACGACTCGACCATGCCACCACCTACGTGCGCGGCTTCCCCGCGGCGATGATCCATGCCAGCACCATCCCGGTGGACTACTACCTGGCGATGGTGCGCCCCACCATGCAGCCTCCGGAGGTGGCGACGCCGTTGAGCGGACGGCAACACCGCGGCTACAAGACATTCCGCAGCGCGATGAAAGACCTGCTGAAAGTAGTGCCCGACTCCTATGAGCAGCTGGTGGCCCGCGATCCCGAACTCGCCGCCGCCAGGGACGCACTGCTGGAGGCCGACCTCGTGGACAGCGAACGCCATGTCACGCTTGCCTATTCGATGGTGCGGTTGCGCAGGTCCATCGCGCAACTGCCGACCGGCCCGGACAACGCCGTGGGTGAGCTCCGGCTGATGCGGCACCGGCGGGCCGCCCACTATGCTCCGCTGCTCCGGTTCGGAGATCACTACATTGCTGACGCGGTGTCGGCTCTGCGGCACGGCTGAGCAGTCGAGTTCGATTCGCCGCCTCGATATTTCCGAACAGGCGCCCATGATGCCTGTGTGTTCGATCAGGAGGCGTTGATGCACGAAATCGCGGACACCGCAGTCGTCGACGGCACGGACGTGGCATTGGATCCCGCCGACTCGGTCGAGGTCGACCGGCTGGCTCGAACGCTGTGCGGCGATCCTCCCAACCTGGTGGACGACCCGGAATGGGTGGCGCGTGCCCGACACGCCTCGGATGAGCTGCCGGTATCGCTGCGCCGCAGTGTGCGCCGTTTCCGGCGGTCCTCCGGATCATCAGGGGCGCTGGTGATCCACGGTCTGCCGGTCGACGAGGCGATGCTGCCCGCCACGCCCTCGGTGGCGGATTCGGTGCAGCGTGCGGCCACCGTCGCGGCCGGGGTGCTCACCATGGTCGCGTGCGGGCTCGGCGACCCCGTCGCATACCTGGCCGAGAAGTCCGGCGCCCTTGTGCAGGATGTCGTGCCCGTGCCCGGGCGGGAGACCTTCTCGGGCAACGCCGGTTCGGTGTTGCTGACCTTCCACAACGAGAACGCTTTTCACCAGCACGAACCCGACTACGTGCTGCTGTTGTGCCTGCGTGCCGACCATGACCGGGTCGCCGGTCTGCGCACCGCCTGCCTTCGCGAAGTGCTGCCGCTGCTGCCGACAGCGAGCCGGGAAACCTTGTTCGCACCCGAATTCGTCACCGCACCACCGCCTTCCTTCGGCTCGGATAACCGGGCGCGTCCGCCGCAGCCGTTGCTGTTCGGGGCCGCCGACGATCCGGATATCCGGATGGCCACCATCGCGACCACGGCGCTGACGCCGCGGGCGGAAGCGGCGCTGGCCGAATTCGGCCGAGCCTGCGACACCGTCGCGCACACCACCAAGCTCATGCCCGGCGATCTGGTCATCATCGACAACCGGGTGACCGTCCACGGCCGCACCGCCTTTCGGCCCCGGTACGACGGAGCGGACCGCTGGGTGCAGCGAACCTTCGCCATCGCCGACCTGCGCCGCTCGCGCGACCACCGCCCGGACGACGGCTACGTCATCGCGCGATAGTCACGCTCCACAGCGGAACAGCGGATCGGGCTCGATCCGGAACCGAGACGCTCTCCCGGCCGACTACTCGAGTTCGGGGCCGTCGATGGGGCGGCGCGGCTGGGAGGAGAGCGGTAGTGCAGACACACCCGCACGTCCGTACGGACCGGGTGGCGGTGGCATCGGTGACCGGGGTGCTGACCGCGGCTATGGGTTTCTCGATGTTGCAGTTGTTCGTGCTGGGTGCGCTCGGTCCGCGGATCCTTCCGGACCTCGGGATGTCCTCGGCGATGCTGGGATTCACCACGACGGTCGGGTTCGGCACCGCTGCCCTGCTCTCGCCGATCGCCGGTCGAGCGGTGGATCTGCTGGGCCCACGTCGGTGCCTCTGTGCCCTGCTCGGGATGGCCGCGTGCGCGCTCGCGTTGATCGCGTCCGCACCGGGATACGTGGTGCTGTTGGTGGCGGTTGGTCTCGGTGGTGCACCGCAGGCATTGGCGAACCCCGCGACGAACAAAGCGATATTGGCGGCGATACCGGCACCGCGGCGCGCGGGGGTAACGGGTACCAAACAATCGGGTGTCCAGCTCGGCGCGATCGCGGCGGGGCTGCCGCTGACCGCGCTTGCCGCCGTCGCGGGCTGGCGACCTGCCGTGTGGGTGGCCGCCGGCATCGCTGTGCTGACCGCTGTGTGGGTGTGGCGGATCCTGCCGGCCGATGCGCCAAGGAATCAACAGGGCGCCACGGCCTTCGGTGCGGGCTCGGACGACCGGACCGCGGGCGTGGTGCGGTGGCTGGCCGTGTTCTCGGTGTTCCTCGGCGCGGGCATGGCCTCGATCAACACCTATCTCGCCCTGTTCGGGGAGCGACGGCTCGGACTCGGCGCCGCCGCCGCTGGAATGCTGGTGGCGGTGCTCGGCGTGGCCGGTATCGCAGGCCGCATCGGATGGGCGCGGCTGGCGGCCAAGCCGGGCGTTGCGGTGGTGCTGCCTGCGGGGTTGGCAGCCGGATCGGCGGTCGCGGCCGTGCTGCTGGCTGCCGCACCGCAGGTGAACGGTTTGGTGTGGGTCGCGGTGGTAGCGGTCGGTGTGTTCGGAATGGCGGGCAATGCGGTGTCGATGGTGCTCGTCATCCAACGCGCCGCACCCGGCCGCGCCGGACGGGATTCGGCGTTGGTGTCGGCGGGCTTTTTTGCCGGATTCGCGGTGGGGCCACCGCTTTTCGGGCTACTGCTGCCGGTGATCGGATACCGCGGCGGTTGGCTGACCGTGGCCGCGGAATTCGCGGCGGCGGCCGGTGTCGCGGCGGCGTGGGCGTTGCGTGATCGAGGGCAGCGGAGTCGGGCCTCGCCGGATCGAGCGCCGTGGGATCGGACGGCGCAGAATCGGGCGCAGGCATGAGCAATGACGAAGTGAGACGCGAAGGTGTACGGCACACCGAGCCGAGCACCGCCGAGGCGGCCCTCGACGCGCTGCTGGATCGTGTCGTGTCTACGTATTCCACCGTCGGCCAACGTTTCCCGCTGTATGCCGACGGTGGTTCCGGCGCATGGGTCACTACGACCCGGGGTTCCTGGACCGGTGGTTTCTGGGCCGGGCTGCTGTGGTTGCGGGCACTGCGCACCGGCTCCCACACGGACCGGTCAGCGGCGAAGACTGTCACCGCGCAGCTGGAACATTGGATCACCGCCGACACCGCTACTCGTGGATTGATCCTGTGGTACGGAACGGCATTGGCCGCAGGACCCGGTCGTGACAGTGCCGCGGTGCGCCTCCGCGACGAGGCCGCGCGGTCCTGCCTGACCGCTTTCGATCAGGATCTCGGCATCCTGCCGTGGGGTTCGGCATTCGGCGGTTCGAGGTGGCTGGCACGGATCGACGGAGTGCCTGGCACCGTCCCATTACTCGCCACGGCGAATGCGCGCGCGGGCATGGATGCGGCTCGCACGCATCTGGACACGCACGTGGCTCGATGGCGAACCGAGCCGGTCGGCACACCGGCGTGGGCGTGGGCCGCAGGCGAATGGACCGCCTGCGCGCAGCCACGGCCCGGCTGGAGCAGGGGCCGGGCCTGGCTGCTGCTGGCACTCGCCGATGCGGCGTGGTTCATCGATCCCGACTACGTGGCAGTCGCCCAGCAGTTGGTGGACTACGGGGCAACCTCGGTGCCGTCGGCCGAAGCGATCGAGGACGCTCCGCTCGACACCTCGGCAGCGGCCATCGAGGCGGTGGCGTTGCTCAAACTCGCCGCGGCGGCGGCGAGTTCGCACCGGGAGCGCCTACGAGCCAGGGCGGTGGAGATCATTCGACATCTCGTGACGGCGCATGTGAGCGGCCCGGATGGTCCGCGCCCGCCCGGCATGCTGCTCGATGGCTGCTATGACCTCGAGCGAGGACTGGCCACCGAGCACGAACTCATCTGGGGCGACTACTTTCTCGCGCTCGCCCTTGCTGTCTACACCGGAATGGTCGCACCCTTCGATACCTGAGTACGCGTCTCAGCGCAGCACCCTTCTCGCAACCGCCTCGATGTGCCATTCGTCGGGACCGTCGAGCAGGCGCGCCATCCGCCCCATTCGCAGCAGTGACGGGAGTATGGTGTCGGGTCCGAGTCCGGCCGCGCCGTAGACCTGGATTGCCGCGTCGGCGACCTGTTGCAGCGTCCGTGCCGCAGCGACCTTGGCCAATCCGGCTTCCGTGCGGGCGTCGTGACCGGCCTCGATGAGTGCGGCCGCCTTGTGCACCAGCGGGCGAGTGCTGCGAATGGCAAGCAATGACTCGAAAACATGCTGTTGCACCAGTTGTCGATCGGCTAGTGGCCCGCGCGACTGGGTGCGGCTGCGAGCCCGTTCGCACATCAACCCGAATGCGCGCTCTGCCTGACCCAGCCAGCGCAGACAGCGCAGCGTGCGGCCGAGCTGCAGGCGCTGCCCCGCGATACGCAACGCCGCACCGGGTTCGCCGATCAGGTGATCGCCCGGCACCCGAACATCGTCGAAGGTGATCTCCCACTGGCCGCCGATCCCGAAAACCGGGACTTCGCGAACGATTCGGAATCCCGGGCTGTCGGTAGGGACCAGCAGCAGCGACAACCCATCGCGGCTCGGCGCGGCGCCGTCGGTGCGGGCGAGCACCGTGATCAGGTCGGCGTCGCCCGCGCCGCTCACGAACCACTTGCGCCCGGTCAATGTCCATGAGCCGTCCGGTTGGGCGGTCGCACGGGTGGCCGTCAGTGTTGGATCGGTGCCGGGGGTCTCCGGCTCGGTCATCGCGTAGGCGGCGCGCAGCTCGCCGGAGACCAATCGTTTCAGATAGATGTCGCGGACTCGGTCGCAGGAATGTTGGTGCAGCATCCGTACATCCAGCAGCGAGGCCGATCCGAGGGCCGCAGGCCCGTGATCGCTCGCACCTTCGGCTTCGGCCAGTTGCACATAGTCGGCGAAAGGCAGTCCATGCCCGCCCAATTCGATCGGCAACGGCAACGCCCACAGTCCGGCTGCCTTGGCCGCCGCACTCAGCTCGGTCAGTGCCGCCTCCGCGGTCGCGCCGCCCGCGTCGAGCCTGTCTTCCTGAGGCATTACCTGTTCGGTGACGAAGGCGGTGACGCGTTCGCGCAAATCCGCGGGGTCGAGATCGGTGCGGGTGGCAGCGGCGGGTCCCTCGACGGTCGGTGCCGCACCCCGGGATGTGAACGGCTTCATGGTTTCTCCTCCGCGCTGGCCGGAACCCGAGGGCTCGGCGGTCCGACTGCTGTTGTCCGTGGGATTGGTCGGCGGCGACCGCCGCCGAGTTCCCGCGACAGCGTGACCGTTCAAAAGGAGAGCCATGACAGCAGGCACCATGCGGACAGCCAGTACCCACCGGGCCCCACTTCCGTTGCGGGGTATGCGACTATCGACCGGGAGTCTGCCCGGTTCGTTCGCGACGGCGTCCGAACATCTGCGGTTGCTCGGCGCCGAACCGGTTGCAGGGGAGAGTGCGGCACTGACTCTCACCGGCCCGGACGGTGCTACCGCCGCGGCCGAGGTGAGCTGGGGTGGCGCGCACAGTCAGGTGTGTGACGAGGCGACCGCGCAGGCCGCCGCCGGGCTGATGCTCGTGCACGGCCGCCGGGACGGGTCACCGCGTGGCCTCGCCGTCGATTATGCCGCCACCGCCACCGGAATCCTCACTGCTCAGGGGCTGCTCGCCGCACTCATCGGACAGTCCCGCGGCACCGCGGCGACGGCGGTGGGCGTCGCCGCCGACCGAACAGCCCTGCTGACCATCTCGCAATACTTGGCGGCCGCGTGTGCCGACGACGACGAGGCGACTCCGCTCGCACCCGGCGGCCCACCGTTCACCACCGCAGATGGCGTGTATTTCGAGGTCGAGGCACTGGATGTCGCAGTGTGGGCCGATTTCTGGCGCGCCATGGACGCGCCGGCGGACGCTGTGCGAAAAGGATGGCGGCCCTTCCAATTTCGCTACGCGACCGCCTGCGCCCCGATTCCCGAGGAACTCCATCGCACCACCTCGACACGGACCTGGGCGCAGGTGCGCGCGGCGGCCGACGAATCGGGCGCCGACGTATGCCGTCTGCACACGCTGACCGAGCGCGGCGAAGAGATGCGCGCCGAGGGCGGGAACGCTCTTCCGTGGCAGTTCGCGCTATCGGAGCCTGCGGAAAGTCGCAGTATGGTGCGCACTGCTGCCGCCACCGTCGCACGCCCGCTCGCGGGCTTCACCGTGCTCGAAGCGGGGCGGCGCGTGCAGGCGCCGCTCGCGGCACATCTGCTGGGACTGCTCGGCGCCGATGTGGTGCGGATCGAGCCGCCGGGCGGCGATCCACTGCGCGGGATGCCGCCTACATGCTCGGATACCTCGGCTCGGTGGCTGGCGTTGAACCGCGGCAAGGATGCTGTGGAGATCGATATCAAATCGCCTGCCGATCGAAATCGCCTGCGCGAGTTGGTCACCGGAGCCGATGTGTTCCTGCACAACTGGGCGCCGGGCAAGGCCGAACAACTCGAGCTCGGGGCCGAGGACTTGTGGGCCGCCAACCCCGGCTTGGTCTACGCCTACACCAGCGGTTGGGCCGGCCGACTCGAGCACGCGCCGATGGGCACCGATTTCATGGTTCAGGCCCGCACCGGAGTCGGTGCGGCGGCACGACCCGCCGACGAGCCGCCGATGCCGTCGCTGATGACGCTGCTGGACGTGCTCGGCGGAATGTTGGGCGCCGAAGCGATTCTCGCGGGTCTGCTGACCAGGGAGCGGACCGGTCGCGGTGTCCACGTCGAATCGTCGCTGCTCGCCGCCGCGGACCTGCTCACAGCGCCTGCGGCGGCCCGCGCCGTGGCCGGGCTGCCGCCGCGCCGCCCAGCCGGGTTCCGCCGCCCACTGCCGACCGCGGATGGCTGGCTGGCACCCTCCGACGAGCATGCCGCCGCGGCCGCTGTCCACGCCGACCGCCTGCACGGGTTGCGCACCGGTGACGCCGTTGCCTGGTTGCGCGACAACGGCATCCATGCCACCGCCGTCACCACCGATCTGGCCGAGCTGCCGGGCGACCCCCGATTCGCCGCCGCCCTCACCACGGATACGCATGGGGCCGTGGCTGTTTCGTCACCTTGGAGCTTTCGATGACTGTGCTACTACACGATCTGGTCCCGACCCGGCTACGCCGTTCCTGGGCCGCCGAGGGCGCGTGCCCCGACCTCGACCTGTACTCACTATTTCGGGCGCACCGCTGCCTGGACCCGCACCGGACCGCGCTCCTCGACGCCGCAGGCAAGGTCTGCTATACCCGGCTCGACACGCTGGTCCGACGGCTCGCGGCCGGGCTCGTCGCCGAAGGCGTCCACCCCGGAGACGTTGTCGGGGTGCAACTCCCGAACTGCCGGGAAGCCGTCATCGTCGACCTGGCCCTCGCCGCGCTCGGTGCGGTCGCGCTGCCTTTTCCCGCAGGGCGTGGGCTTCGGGAGGCCGAATCGCTGCTGCGCCGGGCCGACGCCGTCGGGGTCATCGCGGCGACCGAATTCCGTGATCACGCCCACGCCGCCGAGCTGTCGGAACTGCTCGACCGGCTGCCCATGCTGCGGTTCGTCGCCGCGGTAGGAAAAACGGAGATCCCGGACCGATGTCTGTCCTTCACCGAACTGATGAAAGCAGACGGTGAGACGTTCGTCCCCGCGCGCCCGGATCCCGACACCGCCGCGCGCATCCTGGTCTCCTCCGGCTCGGAAGCCGAACCGAAAATGGTTGCCTACTCGCACAACGCGCTCGCGGGCGGGCGTGGGAACTTCATGAGCTCGCTGCTGGCCGACGGCGAGCCGCCCCGCAGCCTGTTCCTCGTCCCGTTGGCAACGGCGTTCGGCAGCAACGGCACCGCGGTGACGCTGGCACGGCACGGTGGCACCCTGATTCTGCTGGACCACTTCACACCGCAAGGCGCACTCGACGCGATCGCTCGACATCATCCGACTCATGTCCTCGGCGTCCCGACGATGGTCCGCATGATGCTCGACCATGGAGCGGCCACGGCGGACACGTCCTCGATGACGGCGCTGGTGCTCGGCGGTTCACAGCTGGACAGGGCCACCGCCGAGGAAGCCAAGCGCGGCTTCGGATGCTCGGTGGTCAACCTCTATGGTTCGGCCGATGGCGTGAACTGCCACACCGACCTCGGCGAAACCGACACGACAACAACGGGTCCCGGTGTCCTGGTCGGTCGGCCCGACCCTCGCGTCGCCGAGATACGGATCGCGAACGTCGACACCGGCGAGATCGCTCCACTCGGCGAGACCGGCGAGATCGTGGCCCGCGGCCCGATGACGCCGCTGTGCTACGTCGGCAGCCCCGAACTGGACGCTCGCTACCGCACTGCCGACGGCTGGGTCCGCACGGGCGATCTCGGCGTCCTCGACCCCGAAGGCCGGTTGCACGTTGTCGGCCGGCTCAAGGAGGTCGTCATCCGAGGCGGCGCCAACATCAGTCCCGCCGAAGTGGAACAGCTGCTCGCCACCCACCCCGATGTACGCGACGTGGTGTGTGTCGGTGTGCCGCACCAGGTATTGGGGGAGCGGTTGGCCGCCTGTGTGGTGCCACGGCCGGGGTGCGCGCCCGACCTCGACGCCCTCTGCGCCCACCTGCGTGCGCAGGGCATGGAGCGCGGAAAACATCCGGAAGCGCTGCTGTTGCTCGACGCCCTGCCGCTGACTCCGGCGGGAAAACCGGACCGGGCCGCACTACGTGCACGAGTCGCCGCACCGATGGGCTGACGCGCGACAGTCGAAACCTGGAGCGGGGCAGGCACTTCAGCGCCTGCCCCGCATTCGGTTCTGCCAACGGCAGTCAGGAGCCGGACATCGCCTTCTTCAGCGCGACTTCCGCATTGCGATACACGCCGAGCAGGTCGTAGTCCTGGCCGGGGAAGTTGACGATCGAGACCTGCTTGGCTCCGGAATCCGGCAGCGCGGTCCCGGTGGACATGTGCGCGTTGTCGAGCACCAAGTCCGGCTTCTTCGCGGCGAGCCCGGCGAGCTGACCGGGAGTCACTGCCTCCGGCCCGTAGGTGCCCACCACCTGCGCACCGGCCAACTGGGCCGCCCAGGTCGAAAAGACCTGCGCGACAACGGTCGGCTGCTTGCCGCCCGGCCACGCCGCCCGAACCTCCGTGCCGAGCCTGTCGTATTCGGTGATGAAGGCCGAGGTCCAGGATTCGGCCGCCGATGCGGTGCCGAATTCCTTGCCGAGCGCCCGCACCTGAGCGGTCACCTTGTCGGCGGAGTTGTCGAGGTTTACCTCGATCAGCTTCGCCCGCGAGCCCGCTGCCTCCTTGATCTTCGCCGCGAACGGCTCGAACGGCGCGTACAGCACGAAATCGGCCTCGGCCACGGCGGTCAGGTCGGACGGCTTGGGGTCGTAGTCGGGCGCGTGGTGTACGGAGGCGGGCACGATGACCTGCACATCGTCGATGCCTGCGGCCTTGGCGAATCCGGCCTCCCACGCGGTGGTCGCCACCACGGTCGGATGGTGTTTGTCGTCGTGTTTGTCCTCGGTACCGGAACAGCCACTCAACAGCACAGCTGCGCTGAGCGCGAGAGCGGCGGCCGATCCACGGCCATTGGTCAGTGCACGGAAATGTGCCATGAGGTGTTTCTCCGTTCGGGAATGAGATGAGCCGCAAGGGCGACTGCCCCCGCGGCGAGGACCAGAACCGGTCCTGGCGGCAGGTCGAGAGCCAACGCCGCCAGGAAACCGATCAGGTTGACGGTGACGCCGATGCCGATGGCCCAGCAGATGATCGCGGTGAGCGAATGCCCCAGTCGGCGCGCGGCCAGCGCCGGGAGCAGGGTGAGCGCATCGACCAGCAGTGCTCCGGTGAGCCGAATTCCGCCGGCCACCGCGACCGCGACCAGCACCAGCAACACAAGGGTGAGCCGCCGCACCGGCACACCCGAGACCAGGGCGAGTTCCCGATCGTGCAGCAGCAGCGCCAGATCGCGACGCCGCCACCAGAACAGCGCAGGCACGACCACAGCCAGCGCCGCGAGCACCAGCACGTCCTGCACCCGCACCGCGAGAATGGAACCCCACAGCAGCGAGAACGCCGCCGACGCATTCACCCCGGCAAGGGAGAGCACCAGTAGCGCCGCCGCGATCGCCAGACTCATCAGCAAACCCATCGCGCCGGACAGGCTTTCCGGCGTGCGGGCCAGCGGGCTGATCCCCGCCCCCGCCACCGCACAGGCGACAAGCCCGCACAGCGCCGGATCCAGGCCGGTGAGCATGCCGATCGCGGCGCCGAGCAGCGCGACATGCATCATCGCGAACCGCACCGCGATGATGTCGAGCCCGACGATCACCACCCCGATCACCGGTAAGCCGACCGACCCGACCAGCAACGCGACCCCGGCGCGCTGCACCGACGCCATCCCGAGGAGGTCGGCCAGCTGAGCGGGTCCGTTCACGACACCTCCCGCAGCCGGCCCGCTGCCATTTCGAGCACCCGGTCGCAGCGCCGAGCCAATGCCCTGTCGTGCGTGACGACCACGAGCGTCACCGGAAGTTCGGCAAGGACGTCCGCGGCTTCCTCCTGCCCGGCGAAATCGAGTGCGGCCGTTGGCTCGTCGGCCAGCACGACGCCTGCGCCCGTCGCCACACACCCGACCGCGCGAGACAGGTGCATGCGTTGCAATTGCCCGCCGGAGAGCGTGTCGAGGGGACGGTCGATGAGGGCGCCGACACCGAGGCGGCCCGCCATGGCTTCGGCCGCACCGCGGCTGCCCGAGCTGGCCAGCAATTCGCCTGCCAGTAACGGGAAACGGCCCGCGGCAGGGCGCTGTGGGATCCACGCGCAGGCCCGCCGTCGCCACGTCTGCTCGGTGGCGCTGTGCCCGCCGCGCCCGCCGACCATGATTTCGCCCCGAACCACCGCATGCAGTCCGAGCACGGCACGCAACAGCGTCGTCTTGCCCGAACCGTTGGTGCCCGTCAAGGCAACCCGCTGCCCGGCAGGGACATCGAGATCGATATCGCTGACGACTTCGACACGGCCGTGGCGGCAGGACACACCCTTCAGTCGCAAGTCCAACCCGCCCATCACACCACCTCCGTCAGGATCTCCGCGGCCGGTCCGCGCCGCGATTGCGCTCGCGGCAGTAGTCGGACCTGCGCGCCGATCGGTTCCGCGGCATCGCCGTCGGGGCATGCGGCAGGCTCGTCCACCGCTAGCCACAGGGTGATCAGGGTTTCCCGGGCCCGCGCGACTCTGGAGCGGATCGTGCCCACCGGGCACCCCACCGTCTGCGCCGCCTCCGCGTAGGACAGGCCGAGCACCTGGGTGAGGACGAAAGCCTCGCGCCGCTGCTCGGGCAGCCCGCGCAGCAGATCGGCGATCACCATTTCCTCCGGGAAATCGGGTATTTCGTGATCGCGGCGCTGATCGAGGCCCAATTGCCAGTCGTCGAGTTGCGCATTCTTCGGCCGGGCCGCGGCGCTGCGGAATCGGTCGACGACCACCCGCCTTGCGATGGACAACAGCCAGGTTCGCGCGGTGGATCGGCCCGCGAACCTGGGCAGACTGCCGATGGCGCGCAGGAAGGTTTCCTGAGTGAGGTCGTCTGCGGACTGGATATCGGTGAGGTGCGCGACAAATCGCCACACATCACGTTGGGTCGAGCGGATGAATTCCTCCAAGGCGCGACGATCGCCGTTGCCGGCCGCCAGCGCCAGCGCCGTCAGCTGTTCGTCGGACATGACCGGCTCCCAGATCGGTATATCCGACCGGCGGGGAGGAACAAGGAACTTCGGCTGCATAGCAGCGGTGATGGCATCGAATGCATTTCACAGAATCTCGGTTCGGCGACGCCGCAGCACGCAGCATCGAAAAGACCGGCCGCACACTATGCCTCGGCGCACCGACGGGTGCGCGGGCGAACGACGGCCGCTGAGCGGTAAGGCTCGCCGTGACTACCGCCCGGGTCGGGCGAGGAGAATACGGCGGCTGCGTCCGCCACTGGTGTCCGCGGGACCGATAGTGCGCCGACCGGATCGTCGGCCGCCGGATCCCACGCCACTGCGCCGGAACCATTCCGGCTGCCCGTGACGGACTCTCAGACCAAGACCATCCCGACGGGCGGCCCGCGCCGTGCCATCACATAGCGCAAGAGGAAGCCGCTGCGCGGTGACGTCCGGCGGTCGACGGCGATGGGCACGCCGGAGCCGGTGTCGGCCACGGCCGGATGGACGAGCATCAGCAGTAGCGGCGCGAGCGTCCGCGCGTACAGCGCGGCCAACAGCGCGAACAATGCCTTCTCGCCCAACCACAGCCACACCGCGCAGACCAGCGCGGCGACGCTGTGCGCGGCGAGCATGATCAGCGAATCAGTCTGTGCACCGGCAAGTTCGGAGGCGGCGGCGTGCGATGCGCTGTGACCGCCCGACAGCGCAGGAACCCCGAACCACAGATGCAGCGCCACCTGCATCAGCAGCAGCCCACCACCGATGGCGACGATCCCGCGCTGCCTTTCGGCCGCCGCCCACGCCACCGAACCGGTGGCGGCGAACGCCAGTATCAGCGCGGAAGCCGGCACACCATGCCCCGACGCCTCGGCGTGCCCGGCCGCCGACAGCAGCACGCCGACCGCCGCGAACATCGCGGCACGCGTCGCCCGCGTGATCGGGGATGCGGGCGAATGATTCATAACACCGCCCATATTCCCATCCTCCCGGCGTCTGAGCGCCGGGAGGGCCGCTCCACGCCGTTCGGTGGTCTGTCACAAGTCAGGAATCCAGCTGCCGTGGAGTCCCAGCGGCACTCGGGCCGGCAGGTGGATGCGGGCGACCGGATCGCCGGTGAAGTCTTGCGCGGCAAGGATCACGAGGTCGGAAGCGCCGCGATCGGGGTCATGAACGTAGGCCATGGTGTAGCCGTCGTCCTCGGCACTCGAGTCGGCGGCGGGTACGAAGACGGTCTCGCCGACGGCGCTGTCGCGGCCGAATTCGTGCGCTTCGGTGGTGCCGTCGCGTAGATCGTGTTTGAGCAGCGCGTTGCTGAATCCCTCGTC
The DNA here is from genome assembly GCF_042802915.1 of Nocardia sp. NPDC057440. NCBI lineage: Bacteria > Bacillati > Actinomycetota > Actinomycetes > Mycobacteriales > Nocardiaceae > Nocardia > Nocardia sp. NPDC057440. The sequence continues at coordinate 210,014 of NZ_JBHVDF010000003.1, read as the reverse complement.
CGGACGATCGGCATCGATCGCGCTCGGAGTGGCGTAGAGCTCGGTGACCGCGGAATACCCGTACCGATAGGGGAGTCCGGCGCGGCGGCCGTCCATGCGCGGGAAATCTTGCGGACGGTCGTGGAGCAGGTCTTGACGCACTTTCCCGATCGTCAGGTCGATGGTCCAGCGTTCCAGGACCGGTCGGCTGCCGCCGATATCGGTCAGTTCGTATTCGTCGGGATGCACGATCACATCGACGACGATCGTCGTGTCGTCGTCAAAGGCGTTGAGGGTGTGACCGACACTGCCTGGTGCGAGCTCGAACCAGCGGACCGCGCCGCCGGCGCGCCGCAGCACGCCGATCCTGGACCCGATCGCCGGGTTCCAGGCGAAGGGCACGCCGGTGGCGATTGTGTCCATGGTGAAGACAAGGGGTGATTCGTAGATGAGCACGTAGTTCTCGGTAAGCGCGAAGTCGTGCATGTAGGGCATGGACGGGGTCGGAATGTTGGTCACCTGGTTGACCTCACCGCCGTGGCCGATCTCGATGTGCTGCACGAAGTCCGCGCCGTAACGGAACGTCAGTGCGTGCAGCAGTCCGGTGCTCGGCTCGTATTTGCTGTGGGCATTGGCGGCGAAGCCTTCCGGGGTCGCGCCGAGGTCGGAGGGGCCTACGGTGTCGAGCTCGTAGGTGAGTTCATACGGGCGGATGCCGCCCTCGAGGAGGGCGTAGGTGCGGCCGCCGTGGGCGGCGACCTGGACGTTGGGCGCGAAGTCCATGCGGTCGTCGACGGGTGCCCCGCGGCGCGGCTCGCCGAGCCGGTCGGCCACCGAAGTCGAACGTACCCAACGGTTTCGATACCACTCGGCGCGGCCGTCGCGCAGCCGCACCCCGTGCACCATGCCTTCGCCCAGTGTCCAGATGTGGGCTGAGGCATCTTCTAGGCCGAGCGGATTCGGGCCGATGCGGAGGTATCGGCCGTTCAGTTCGGGTGGTATTCGACCGGTCACCGGCAGGTCGTGGACCGAGACTTCTTCGGTCACGGGCGCGAAATTGCCTCGGACATAACGGTTGTCGGCCATGGAACCCCTTTGGTCGGTTGGATCGGTACAGCCCGACCGTACATCCGTTTTATACATTTGTATAGAACGTTTGTTTGTGACGTTTGTATGAAACTGTCGTCATGGGGTGACTGGGATCATGGGGTGGCACGCCCCGAGGACCTACTGGACGGCGCGACGCGCTGCCTCATCGAGCGTGGCGACAGTCGCGCAACTGCCCCGCGATATCGTCGCGACCTCCGGGGCGTGGATGGTCTGTGTGGAGTGGGCGGTCGGGGTGTGGCAGTTGGCCGAATATGGCAGATCTACTGCTTGTCTACGTGACAAATGTCCGTTCGGTGCAGGCATTTTCGCACTGCTGAAACTTCTCAGGTTCTTAATCTACTATTCATCTCAGTAGATAGGTCGCCGTCGGATCGGCGATCGGAGCACATCGGAGCAGAGAGGCAAAGGGGCCATGAAGCGACGTGCAGTGTCCGCGAGACCCGAGGTGACCCATACCGTGCGCGGTGTGTCGAGGGGGAAGGCGGTCGCGATGATCGTCGGCGCTTTCGCCGCGGGGACGGTGGTCGCGTCCGGTGGTGCGGCAGCGGATCCCGGGGCGCGCTCCGATCACGCGGGCAGTGGACGCAATGCCGATGGCGGCGGCAACTCGGTCGGCATGCACAACATCGACCCCTACGGCTACAACCACTTCGACGCCAACCCGTTGCGGCAGAACGAGCATCAGCAGAACCTGCGGGAGTACCACCAACGGCACAACCAGCGGCAGCCGGCCGAGAACGTCACCGGTCCCGATGCGGGATCCCGGAGTTGGACGCCTGTAGCGCGACCCGACGGCAGCGGTTGGACCGTGTGCCCGCCCATGGCGAGCTGGTGCTGACAGCTCGGTGCCTACGCCCTGCCATTCGTGCCTCGTCGGCCGATGCCGGCTCGGCGGATGGGGGAATGAACGACCGAAAAGAGAAGTCGATGAACACAATTAGCGAGGCGCGCCGATCGTCCGTGGTCACCAGAAGAGTGCGGGAGGTGTCGAGAACGAGAGCCCTCACACTGCTCGCGACCGCCGCTGTCACCGCGGGTGGCCTCGAACTCGGCGCTGGGACGGCCGCGGCCGGTACCCGGATGGCCGCGGCCGGGGCGAGCGCCGGCTGCGTCTGGGCGGGTACCTCGCACGAGCAGGGTGCGACCGTCGTCGCGGGCGGCCGCAGCTTCAGCTGCGGGACCGCCGATGGCGCGCCGTACTGGTCCCGTGGTCAGGCTGTGAACCGGCCGAGCACAGTCCCCAATCCCGGTGCCACCACGAATCCCGCCCACTTGTTCAGTGCGGGCGTACACCAACCGGGAACCGACTACAACGACTACTGCGTCGGCAGCCAGCTCATCGACGGTTCCGAGGATGTGTATCAGGTGGTCGTCGACCGCAACGGCGCGCGCTACTGGAAGGTCGCCGGACCGACATCCGAGTGGGCTTTCGACCAGGGGGCGGACCATCCCCTGCCGTCGTGGCGCTCGGCGAGCCTGTGCGACGACGGGAACCTGATCTGACTGCAACCGGCGCGAACACCATTGCATGACTGCGGTGTTCGCGCCGGCCACGGTCTGATCCGCCACTCGTCGAGTCGAGTGGCGGCAATGCATCAGGCCAGGGGTGCTTGCTGTGGGCCTGGGGCTGGTTGCGGATCTACGGCGCCGATGATTGCGCCGACGCCCACGCCGGCGGCTGCGCCGACGGCCGCGCCGATGGCGATGAAGGGCGCCGCTACCATTGCGTAGCCTATCGCCGCACCTATGACCGGCACGACCAAGAGGCCTGCCGGCGCGAACGGCAGCCCGGCGATGGCGCCCGCGAATGCACCGATGATCGCACCGCTGAAGGCGATCGGACTGGCGATCATGGAGCCGGCGCTGGCTCCGACCGCCGTGCCGACCGCGGTGCTCCCGATAACGTGCCCAGCGATTCGATCAGAGCGCGCAGGCTCGATTCCCACCGAAGTGAGGCCTTGCGCCAAGGCGGCTTGCGTGCCCGCGGCCGCATCGTTGATCTGCTGACCTTGCTCGGAATTCAGCCACTCAGGTCGGTCGATCTCGACGTCGCCGATACGGATGCGGTTGTTCAATGCCTCGACCGGTGTGACCGCCTGAGCGGGCGCGGCCCCATCCGGCCCGGGCGCTACCGCGGGATCGACGGTATAGGCCGGGTCGGCAATGGGTTTTGCGACGAGTGCGTTCGTGCTGGGGATGGCAAACGATGCCGCCGTCGACGCGAAGGGATCGCCGATGTTCGCCGGCCCGTACGGCGTCTGCACGATCGCAGCACCGGTGGGTAATTGTTGATCGGCGCCGGCGGGAGCCGTGCCGATCATGGTGAGGGACAGGGGGAGTGCGCTCGCGACTACATAAGTGGCCGCGCGCACGTAGAAGGGAGGTGTTGCTTGCTGACGTGTGTCCATAGATGACCTCATTCCGAAACAACGATAGGTACCTATCGCATTCGTAGCCGCGGGTCGCCCGGATGAGTATCGAATAGAAGGATCATATTCCGGTCGGTCGGTTCTTCGCGGAGGACGTGCCCGCGGCAGGTCGGCTGGAGGGACAGTGCCTCGACGAGCGCGCACGAGTGGCCGGGCCCGTCGCGCCGAAGGCTTGCGCGGTGGCGTCAACGCCCTCCATCACGAGCATGAGCTGGTCGGCCGGCGTCGCGGGCTCGGCGGCGGGGGCCGTCTCCGCGAATTCGCTTGCCAGAAGTCCGAATTGGTCCCGCATCCAGGTCTTCACGGTCACCGTATGCCGGCGGCCGGGGGAGGTCCCGATCAGCCGACTCGGATGTCGTCATCGGGCCTGGTGGCGGATGACCGCTGAGTAGACTGCCGGGCATGTCGATCGCTTCGTCGCCGTCGCGGATGCCAGGGGCGATCAGTGGCTACGACGCACGCTGGGAGCAGCACAATTCCGAGCGGCAGACGCTGATTCTGCAGGCCGCCGTCGCGCTGCTCGAGGAGAGCCCGGCCGGAACCGATGTGCCGGTGCACCTCATCGCGAAGCGGGCCGGCCTGGCCAAATCGGTGGTCTATCGGCAGTTCAGCGGTCGCGAGGAGTTGGAACGCCGAATCCGGTCCTATCTGGTCGATGATTTCGCACGGGTGCTCGACGCCGAGCTGGACGTGTCCAGCGGTTCGATCCGGGAGATTCTCACCCGCACGATTCGTGCCGTCGCGGACTGGATGTCCGATCACCCACGGTTGGTCGAGTTCGCGCGGACCGGTCCCACGCACACCGCAGACCCGGGCATTGATGCCGTGAGCAGCCTGAAACTGCGCATGTCGGAGACCGCGCAGGAGCTCATCGCCTCGATCGGTCGGATCATCGGTGCGGACCCCGCGCCGTTCGCGTCGGTGCCGTTCGCGGTGGTGACGATGGTCGAGGGTGTGCTCGCCACCTGGATTCGGGATCCGCGGCCGAGCCGGTCGCGGGCGGAGATCGTCGCCGATCTGGCCGCATTCGCCTGGTACGTGCTCGATGGTGCGGCGCGGTCGATCGGCCTCGCGGTCGACCCGGACGACGAATTGACCGCGGTGATAGCGGGTTTCGCCGACGCGGGGCCGTCCGCGGTCGGTCTGTGACGCGCTCGCGCGCGCTCAGGCCACCCTGCGCTCCGGCTCGCTGCGATAGCGCGAGGGTGCGCCGTCGATGTGCAGCAGCTTCCACAGGCGTCGGGTCACCGGATTCATCAATCCGAGCTCGTCGGCGAGCGAACGCATGTCACCGAAGTAGCCACTGAGGATCTTGCGCGCCTGCGGACTTCGCCAGAAGGCCTCCTTTATCACCTCGCGTGGGATATCGAACTGGGTCGCGAAAGAACGTGGGGGAGCCATGATTTCGCCCGCGAGCCAGCGCATGGCGAGTGGGAAGGCCAGTGCGCAGACCGCGGTCGACGCCGAGTTCAACTTCTCGATGTGCGCCTTCAGGAACTCGTTGGCGAACGAGATGTGCCGCGCTTCCTCGGCGATGTGGATCTCCATCGTGCGCAGCACCGCGGGCGGGAGATTTCCACCCTGGCGGATCAGCGCCTTTTGATAGTGATCGATCGGCTCCTCGCCGCCGAGAATCCCAATGACCAGGATGACGTGCGCGTAGCCGCCCGCGACACCGATAAATGGTGACAGCGCCCGGAAGAATGGCCGCATCCCCGGCACGTCCACGCCGATGCGATTGACCAGCTCCTGGAACATCTGGATGTGACTGCACTCTTCGGTCATCTCGTGCAGGCAATAGCGGAACTCCGGAGATCCGTTGGGCAGCTTCATGATGTACTGCATCAGGCCGCGGATCAGGATGCTCTCGAAGGCGGCGCCGACCTTGATGGTGTTGGCCACCCGCCACTTCCCGATCTCGATCTGCCTGGCCTGCGGCAGCCGCTGATACCACGCGGTGGCGCCGAGCGGGTCGATCTCCGGCGACAGTATCCACCGTGGGTCCTGCGGGTCGATCGCGAAGTCGGTACCGTCCCAATCGATATCGAGATACGGATCGAAATTCCTGGTCACCGAACCCTCCGACAACGTCTGCAGGACCTCGCGGTAGTCCTGCTTGCGGGGTCCGACCTGCGGCGAAGTTGACAGCGTCATCGGTGCCTCCTCGGTGTGGCGTGCATCTCTCTATGGATAATTTACCGGGACGTGTCGTCCCAGTAAATACTATCGCGATCGGCGCTGTCGCCGGAATGGAAACCGCGTCGGAGCACACGCTGCGCTACACCAAAGAACGAGAAGCATTCGGCCGCAATATCTTCGGCGTCCAGAACAGCAAGTTCACACTGGCCGAGGTCGCCACCGAAGCCAAGTGGCCCGCGTCTTCACCGACGACTCCATCGCCAAACACATTCGGACAACTCGACATCCCCACCGTCGCGATGGCGAAGTGGTGGACCACCGACCGCGCGATGTCGGTCGCCCACGAATGCCTCCAACTGCACGGCGGATACGGCTACATGCAGGAATACCCGATCTCCCGCATGTGGGTCGACAACCGTGTGCGGATGATCTGTGCGGGCACCAACGAGATTATGAAGGAAATCATCGCCCGAGCGCTGTGAGGTGGCTGCGCGCCGGTCGGTCGTGCTGCCGGCCACCGCGCGACTGTGCGTCGGGCGCGTCCTGTACGACGATCCGGAGAGCCCGGCGGTCGAGTCTTCATTCGACCAGCCCCCGGCGCACCAGCAGCGGCTCGATTTCGGGCGCACGGCCGCGGAACGACTCGAATGCCTCCATCGGGTCCACCGACCCGCCCCGGGACAGCAGTTCGCGCCGGAACGTCTCGCCTTTCTCGCGGAGGGGCGCGGCGCCGTCGTTGAACCAGTCCACGGTGTCCGCGTCCAGCACCTCGCTCCAGATGTAGGAGTAGTAGCCCGCCGCGTAGCCGCCCGAGAAGATGTGGGCGAAGTATCCCGTCCGGTAGCGCGGCGGAATCGCGTCTATTGCGAGGCCCGCTTTGCGCAGCGCCTCCTCTTCGAACGTCTCGGCGTCGACGTCGGCCAGTGCCTCGGGGTCGGGCGCGCGGTGCCATGCCCAGTCCAGCAGGGCTGCGCCGAGGTACTCGACGGTGCGGAAGCCTTCGCCGAAACGTTCGGCGGCGGCCATACGCTCGACCAGGTCGACGGGCATGGGGGTGCCGGTCTCGAAGTGTTTGGCGTAGTTGGCCAGTACTTGTGGATGGGCCATCCACATCTCGTTCACCTGTGAGGGGAACTCCACGAAGTCGCGCGGTACCTCGGTGCCGGAGAAGAACGGGTAGTGCACGTTCGAGAACAGTCCGTGCAGTGCGTGGCCGAATTCGTGGAAGAGCGTCCGGACGTTGTCCCAGGTGAGCAGGGCGGGCTCGCCAGTAGGCGGTGTGGCGATGTTGAGGTTGTTGACCACCACCGGCTTGGCGCCGAGCAGTCGGGATTGGCTGACCAGTGCGTTCATCCAGGCGCCGCCGCGTTTGGACGGGCGGGTGAAGAAGTCGCCGAGGAACAGGCCGAGGGCGGTGCCGTCGGCGTCGAACACCTCGAAGACTCGGACCTCCGGGTGGTAGCCGACCAGGTCCTCGCGCTCGCGGAGGGTAATTCCGTAGACCTGCTCGGCGGCGAAGAACACTCCGTCGCGCAACACCCGATCGAGCTCGAAGTAGGGGCGCAGGGCTTCGGCGTCGACCGAGAACCGTTCGGCCCGAACCTTTTCCGACCAATACTGCCAGTCCCAGGAGCGGAGTTCGGGGTCTGCCGCCGCAGCGGTCGTCTGCATCGCGGTCGCCAGTTCGGCCGCCTCTCGCTCCGCGTTGGCCACCGCGGGCGCGACCAGCCGACCGAGCATCGCTTCGACCGCTTCCGCGGTCTTCGCGGTCTGATCCTCTACCGCGTATGCCGCGTGGTCCGGGTAGCCGAGCAGCGCCGCCCGCTCGGCCCGCAAGGCGGCGATGTGGACGGCGACGTGGCCGTTTCGACCGTCCTCGCCCACGCCGCGCCCCAGCGAAGCCGCCATCACCCTGCGCCGCACATCCCGGTCGGCCAACTCGGCCAGCACGGGCTGGTTGGAAAAGTTCTGGAGGCGCAACGCCCACGCCCCCTCGTGCCCGAGCGACCCGGCATTCTCCGCCGCGGCGGCCACCGCCGCGGGGCTCAGCCCGGCCAATTCGTCCACCGTTTCCACGATCAGCGCCGCAGCGTTCGTCGCGGCCAGATTGTTCTGGCCGAATTCTGTTGCCGCGGCGGCGATCTCCGCGTTGAGTTCACGTAACCGGTGTTGACCCGCGGCGTCGAGTCGAGCGCCTGCCCGAACGAACCGGATGTGGTACTGCTCCAGCAGCCGCCGTTCCTCGGCCTCCAGGCCCAGCTCGTCGCGTCGTTGATAGAGCGATTCGACCCGGGCGAACAGCTCGGGGTCGAGATAGACGGCGTCCCGGTGTGTGGCCAGCTTCGGGGAGATATCGGCCTCGATCGCATCGGTGCCCGCACTGGAGTCCGAGGAGGTTATGTTGAAGAAGACATTGGCAACCCGGGTCAGCAAATCCCCCGAACGCTCCAGTGCCACAATGGTATTGGTGAACGTGGGCGCATCGTCGCCGGAGGTGATCGCGGCGATCTCGGCCAGTTGCTCGACCATGCCGCACTCGAACGCGGGCAGGTAGTGCTCCTCGCCGATCTCGGCGAACGGAGGCAGCTGGTAAGGAAGCTCGCTGGGCTCGAAGAACGGGTTGGTCGTCATGGGTGAAACCCTATGCCGGACGCGCAAGACCCCGGCGGTGGTTCCGCCAGACACGGTCCCAGGGGCTATTGAACAGCGGTCAGTAAGTGCATAGTGTCGGATCATGGACTTCGCAGCATCGCCGCGCGCGGCCGAATATCACGGCAAAGTGGCCGACTTCATCGCCGAGGAGATCGAGCCGGTCGAGGAGCGGTATCTGCGGACGTTGCGGGAACTGGACAACCCGTGGGTGGTCCTTCCTGTCATCGAGGAGCTGAAGACCAAGGCGCGTGAACGGGGTCTCTGGAACTTTTTCCTGCCGAAGGCGTATTCCGAGGCGACCGGACGGGGCGCGGGGCTCAGCAACGTGGAGTACGCGCCGCTGGCCGAGTTGATGGGTCGCCATGTCATCGCCTCGGAGGTCTTCAACTGCAATGCGCCCGACACCGGCAACGCCGAGGTGCTGGTGCACTACGGCAGCGAGGCCCAGCAGCGTGAGTGGCTGGATCCGCTGCTGGCGGGGGAGATCAGGTCCGCGTTCTGTATGACCGAACCGGAGGTGGCCTCCTCCGATGCCACCAACATGGCCGCCACCGCGGTCCCGGACGGCGACGACGTCATCATCAACGGCCACAAGTGGTTCTCCACCGGCATCGGCCATCCGAACTGTACGTTCGTGATCTTCATGGGCCTGACCGATCCCGAGGCGCACCGGCATGCCAGGCACTCCATGGTGATCGTGCCCGTCGGCGCACCGGGCATGAAGGTCGAGCGGATGCTCGAGGTGTTCGGCTACCACGACGAGCCCTACGGGCACGGCGAGGTCAGCTTCGATAATGTCCGCGTGCCGCGTGCGAACGTGATCGCCGGTCTCGGAAAGGGTTTCGAGATCGCGCAGGGCCGCCTCGGCCCCGGGCGCATCCACCACTGCATGCGCACCATCGGGCTCGCCGAACGGGCACTGGAGATCGGCATCCGGCGCGCGATGGAGCGCACCGCGTTCGGCAAGCCCCTGGTCAACCTCGGCGGAAATCGGGAACGGATCGCCCGCGCGCGGATCGCGATCAATCAGGCGCGACTGCAGGTCCTGCATACCGCCTGGCTGCTGGACACCGCAGGCGCTTTCGGTGCGCTTTCGGAGCTTTCGCAGATCAAGGCATCGGTGCCGAGCATGGCCTACGAGGTGATCGACATGGCGATCCAATTGCACGGCGCCGGCGGCCTGACCAACGACTTCCCGCTGGCCGGAGCACTCGCGGGCGCGCGGTCGCTGCGGTTGGCGGATGGGCCGGACGAGGTGCACCTTGGGGTCGTCTCGCGGATCGAGCTCGCGAAGTACAAGACGGTCGACCGATGAAAGAAGAGCTCATCGACACACCGGGTGCGATCCGCGACGAGGACGCCTTCGATGCCGCGGCCGTGCACGACTGGCTCTCGAAGCACGCGGACGGGTTGGTCGGAACTCCGACCGTGCGCCAATTCCCCGGTGGCGCATCGAATTTGACCTACCAACTGTCCTACCCTGACCGAGAGCTGATCCTGCGCAGGCCGCCGGGTGGGCATCGCGCGGCGTCGGCGCACGACATGCGCCGCGAGTTCCGCGTGCAGCGCGGTCTGAAGCCGGTGTTCCCGTACGTTCCGACCATGGTGGCGTTCTGCGCCGACGAATCGGTGATCGGCTCGGACTTCTATGTGATGGAAAAGCTCGAGGGCCTCATCCTGCGCCGCGACATCCCCGCCGAACTCGAACTCGGACCGGACGCGTTGCGCGGCTTGTGTATCGACATGATCGACAAACTGATCGAGCTGCACCAGGTGGACGTCGAGGCGGTCGGGCTGACCGACCTCGGCAAGGGCAACGGGTATGTGCGCAGGCAGATCGAGGGCTGGTCGGACCGCTACCGCAAGGCGCGCACCGAGAACGTGCCCGACTACGAAGCGGTCATGGCTTGGCTATCGGCCAATCAGCCCGACGACGTAGGAACCTGCCTGATCCACAACGACTACCGGTTCGACAACATCGTCTTCGATGACGATCTGGATGTGCTCGGCATCCTGGATTGGGAAATGGCCACCCTCGGCGACCCACTGATGGAGCTGGGCGCCACGCTGACCTACTGGGTGCAGGCCGATGACGACGACATCATCCAGCAACTCCGACGCCAGCCGACCCATGTGCCCGGCATGCTGACCCGAGCCGAGATCATCGACTACTACTCGCGCACAACCGGTCTGCCGGTACACAATTGGACCTTCTACGAGGTGTACGGCATCTTCCGGCTCGCGGGCATCATCCAACAGCTGTACCGGCGCTTCCACGACGGCGGCACCCACAACCCGGTGTTCGAGGACTACTGGATGTTCGTCGGTTACCTGGAGTGGCGCTGCAAAGAGGTTATGGGTGCGTGACTTCGAGGCGCACCTACCGCGGGCTCGGACCGCAGGATTCCGGCGGCGGCGGCGGCGATGAGGCAGAACGCCACCGGTAGGAAGAAAGCGAGTCCGAGCGGCATGAAATGCGTCAGGGGACCGATGATGGCGGGCCCTGCCAGCACGCCGAGGTAGCCGAGGCCCGCTACCCGGGCGACGTTGGCGCCTGCGGCATTTCGGTCGGCATGGCCTGCCGCGCTGAAGAGTTGGGGGATGCAGCCGGACAGTCCGGCGCCGAACACGGTCCATCCTGCCAGGGTCAGCGCAATCCACGGGGACAGTGCCACCGCGGCGAGGCCGAGCGCGGCCACGGATGCGCCGCCCCGGAGGACGGTCGTCGGTCCGAAGCGCGCGGCGACGCGGTCGGCGAACAGCCTGCCGGCGGTCATGGCGGTCGCGAACGCGCCGTAGGCGAGGGCCGCGGTGGCGGCGGGTGCGGCCAGGGCATCTCGGAGATGCAGCGCGCTCCAGTCGTTGGCCACGCCTTCGCACAGCATGAGTATGAGGGCGAGCGCGGCGAGCAGCCAAATGCGCCGAGGCGTGCCGCGGGGGATATCCGTCACGAAAGCCTCAGGGGTGTACCGGATTTCGGGTCGCAATAGCGCGGGAGCCGCCAGTGCGGCGACCACCATGCCGACCAGCGCCGCCGTCGCGAGGGTTGCCGCCGGGTGCCGGTCCCAGCTGAGTGCGCGCGCGCCGATCAGCGCGGCGACGACGCCACCGAGTGAGTAGGTGGCATGGAATGCGGACATGACCGGACGTCGATAGCCGTGCTCGACCTGGACGGCGTGGGCGTTCATGGCGACATCGAGACAGCCGTTGCCGAAGCCGAGCGCCAGCAGCGCCGCTCCCAAGGTCCAGACATTCGTGGCCGGCCCCGGCAGGACCAGGGTGGCACTGCACAGTGCCGCGCTGACCGGCACAACGACGCGGGCGCCGAAGCGGTCGGCGAGTGGACCCGCGACCTGCATGCCCGCGAAAGCGCCCGCGCCGAGCAGCAGTAGGAGCCAGCCGAGGACGGCATGCGTGATGCCGACTCGGTGCTCGATGGCGGGGATGTGGACGACCCACATTCCGATGATGAACCCGTTCAACGCGAAGTACGCGAAGGTGGCCATCCGCCCGGCCTGTAGCGATCTTTGCACTATTCGAACATATCGCACAGAATCTCTGTTCGAAATATTGACTTTCAAACAAAGAATCTGTTCAATCACGTGTGTGTCCAGCACTGATCGACTGCAACGGATCACCGACGCCGTGCGCGAAGCGGGTCGGCTCGGGGTGGTGGAGTTGGCCGAACTCACCGGCGCCTCCGAAATGACCATCCGGCGTGACCTGGAGACTTTGGCGGGCCAAGGTGTCCTGGAGCGTTATCGCGGCGGGGCCCGAAGTCTATTGCTGCGGGGTGATGAGCCGCCTTTCGCATTGCGCGCGCAGGAGGGCCTGGCGATAAAGCGGCGCATTGCCGCCGAAGTCGCCGAGCTGATCGCCGATGGTGAGTCCGTCGTGATCGACAGCGGCACCACATGTCTCGAGGTGGCCCGAGTGCTCGAACACCGGCGGCTGACAGTGCTGCCGCTGTCCCTGCATGCGGTGAACGCACTGACTGCGGCACCGCTGTTGACCCTGTTGGTGCCCGGAGGCACGCCGCGACCGGGAGAGCTGGCGATGACCGGCCCGCTGGCGCTCGCGTCGCTGGCGGCGTTGCGTTTCGACACCGCCGTTCTCGGCTGCTGCGGCCTGACCGCCGCCGACGGCCTGACCGCCTACGACCTCGACGACGCGGCTGTGAAGCGCGCCGCCATCGCTTCGTCGCGCCGCGTCATTGCCGTCGCCGAATCCACCAAACTCTCCCGAACCGCCCTCGCTTTCGTCGCCCCGGCCGCCGCTCTGCACGCGGTGATCACCGATGAGTCGGCAGACGCCGCCGAGGCCGAGGCGCTGACCGCCGCGGGCGTCATTGTCCGAACGGTGTGAGCGTCGTACCGCGTATTCGCGGTAATGCTCGGTGCCTTATCCACCCATCGATCTGAAACCGGGCGCGGCTGGATGGAGGGACTCCCGGCATGGTGTTGTGTCGGCCTTCGCTCAGACTTCCGGCGCCGGGGGTGGACTCTGCTCGGTGGTGCCGGTCAGGCGGCTGTCTCGCCTCCGTGCGGTCTGATCTGGGCGTTGAACAGGCCCTGTCGAGACTACGTCCCACTAGGGTGAACGGCATGGTCGAATCCACGAGAATCGTGCTTGCGTCCCGTCCGGTGGGTGCACCGACCCCGGCGAACTTTCGTACCGAGACGGTGGAACTGCCCGCTCCGCGCGCGGGCGAGGTGCTGTTGCGGACACTGTACTTGTCGCTCGATCCGTATATGCGCGGGCGGATGAGCGCGGCGAAGTCCTACGCGCCGCCGGTCGAGGTGGGCGGGGTGATGGTGGGCGGCACGGTCGCCGAGGTCGTCGAGTCGCGCGATCCCGCGCTCGCGAAAGGCGATGTGGTGCTGGCCTATTCGGGTTGGCAGTCCCATGATGTCGCACCGGCGGGTAGCGTACGCAAGCTGGATCCGGACGCAGCGCCGGTCTCGACAGCGCTGGGTGTGCTGGGGATGCCGGGATTCACGGCGTATTCGGGGTTGTTGAAGATCGGTCAGCCGCGGCCGGGGGAGACCGTGGTGGTCGCCGCCGCGAGTGGGCCGGTCGGGTCGGCGGTCGGGCAGATCGCCCGGATCAGGGGCGCGCGAGCGGTGGGGATCGCCGGTGGGCCGGAGAAGTGTGCGTATGTGCGGGACGAACTCGGCTTCGATGCCGCCATCGACCACCGGGCGCCGGACTTCGAGGAGCAATTGCGGGCCGCTGTGCCGGAGGGTATCGACGTCTACTTCGAGAATGTCGGCGGTGCAGTGGCCGATGCGGTCTATCCCCTGCTGAATACCTATGCGCGCGTGCCGGTGTGCGGTCTCATCGCCAACTACAACGCGTCCGGCGTGCCGGAAGGGCCGGATCGGCTGCCCGGCTTCTACGGCCGGATACTGACCAGGAGCCTCACCGTTCGCGGATTCATCCAGAGCGAGTTCGTGAAGGAGATGTTCAAGGATTTTCTTCGTGACATGTCCGGCTGGATCGCCGACGGCCGGGTCCGCTATCGCGAGGACGTGGTCGACGGCCTCGAGCATGCTCCTGAAGCGTTCATCGGCATGCTCGAGGGCCGCAACTTCGGCAAGGTCGTGGTGCGAGTCGGGTAGCGGCTACACCGGCGCGGGCGACAGCGCGATCTTCGCGCTCCGTCCAGGTGTTTCGCTGGCCGCTGCCGCGTCGGCCGCGGCTTCCAGCGGATACACGGCCTCGACGTCCAGGCGCAAAGCGCCGCCCGCCGCCATCCCGACCAACTCGCCGATCAGCCGGCGCATATCGTCCGCGCTGGTGTTCTCGGCCCGCTTGGAACCCCAAAAGCCTTTGACCACAGCCTGTTTGAAGATCATCGCGCCGGGGTTGATGATCAGCGGCTGCCCGGACAGCGCACCGAAGGAGATCAGCTCACCGTTCGGCGCGAGCAGCGACAACAGTGCGTCGGCCGCGCGTCCGCCGACCTGGTCCACCGCACGGACAATCGGTGCGCCCGACGTGGATTCGGCGGCGCGCTCGGCCCAGTCATCGGTCTCGGTGTCCACCACCGGATCGAAACCCAACTCCTGCAACGCACGCACCGACGCGGGCCCGCGCACCAGATTGAGCACGTGGATGCCACGTTGCTGCGCAAGCACATTCACCAGACGGCCGACCGCGCCGTTGGCGGCGTTGACAGCAATCCAGTCGCCGGGCGATACCCGCAGGTCTTCCAGCAGCATCAACGCGCTGAGCGGCATCGCAAGCAGCTGTGCGGCGGTTTCGTCGGAGACGGCATCGGGTAGCGGGACCACCTGTGTCGCCCTGGCGACGAAGTACTCGGCCCATGCCGCGTGAATGCCGGAAACGCTGACGCGCTGGCCGATTTCGAGACCGGTCACGCCTGCCCCGAGCGCATCGATCCGTCCAACGGCTTCGGTGCCCGGAATCGCGGGCAGCGTCGGCTTGTAGCCGTACACCCCGCGCACGATGGCCAGGTCGTGATTGTGAATCGGCGCGAGGATCAGCTCGAGCCGCACTTCACCCGCGCCGGGTTCCGGTGTCGGCCGCTGCGCGGCGGTCAGTACATCCTTCGGTTCGCCGAACTGCTCGATGACTACAGCGCGCATGATCAGTCCTCCGAGACGACGACGGCAACGGCGATATTGCCCCGGGTCGCATTGGAGTACGGGCACACCTGGTGGGCCTTGTCGGCCAGCGACTGCGCCTCGTCGGTGGTCAGGTGCGGCAGCGAGATCTCGAGGGTGACCGCGAGTTCGAAGCCACCCGCCTCGTTCGGGCCGATGCTCACCTTCGCGCCGACCGCGGAGTCGTCGACATTCGCGTTGGCCTGTTTGGCGACAAGGCGAAGTGCCGAGTGGAAGCAGGCCGCATAGCCCGCCGCGAACAGCTGTTCGGGATTGGTGCCCTCGCCGTTGCCACCCATTTCCTTGGGGATCGACAGGTTCACATCGATCTTGCCGTCGGTGCTGCGGGCGTGCCCGTCGCGCCCGTCGCCGGTAGCCAGTGCCTCAGCGGTGTAGAGGGTCTTCATGCCTGTTCTCCTTCGATCGGAATGGGACAGCTCAGAGATGTGCGAGCAGTGAATCGGTCATGCGCCGCAGGATTTCGCGCAGTGTCGCGAGTTCGTCCATCGACAGGCCTGCGGCTTCGGCCATGCCTGCCGGGATCTCGACGGCCTCGGCTCGCAACGCGCGGCCGCGCTCGGTCAGCTGGACATCGACGCGACGTTCGTCCACGGCGGACCGCCGCCGTGCCACCAACCCCGCTGCCTCCAGCCGTTTGAGCAGCGGTGACAGGGTTCCGGAGTCGAGGGCGAGCGCATCGCAGAGATCGCCGACGCTGCGGTCGTCGCGCTCCCACAGTGCCAGCATCACGAGGTACTGCGGGTAGGTCAAGCCCAGGCGTTCGAGCCGTGGGCGGTAGACCGCCGTCATCGCCCGTGACGCCGCGTACAGCGGAAAGCAGATCTGCTCGTCGAGGGTGAGATGCTCGGTCATGACGATAACGGTAGTGGGCAATTATGTTGTGCACAACTTATTGCATAGTGCTTTGGGTCACAACCCGCTACTCGCCGTCGGCACCTAAGGAAAGGCGGTCATTGCGCCGCCTCCCCGGTCGGACTCGTCAGCCCGCGACCCGAATCGAGGGTGTCAGCCGGTGACGCGTGCGATCCATTCGACGAGATCTGCCTCGACCTCGTCGCGGTTGAGTTCGTTGAGGATCTCGTGCCGGGCGCCGGGATAGATGCGGTAGGTGAGGTCGGTCAGCCCAGCATCCCGATAGCGTTGCACCGCAAGGTCGCTCAGCTTCAGGCGGGCGTTGAGCGCATCGCGGTCGCCGACCATGATGTAGACCGGCAGGTCGGGGGGAATATTCGTCGGATGGGCCAGGCGTCGCACCGCGATCGAGGCCAGGCTCGCCATGGCGGTGTCGTCGACGGCGAAACCACACCATGGATCGGCGACATACGCGTCGACCTGGGCCTCGTCGCGGCTGATCCAGTCGGCGTCGGTGCGGATCGGCTGGAACTCGGCGTTGAACAGGCCGAGCAGATCGCCGCCCGCGGCCGCGATATTCGCAAACAGGCCGTCCACCGCGGTGGCTCCGGAAAGGGCTACGCCGTCGAGCAATTCGGCGTCGTCGAGCAAGTACTGCTGAGCGGCCATGGCGCCGAGGCTGTGGGCGACGAGCACCAGCGGCGCCGCCGGATGCCGCGTGCGCAGAATCTTCGTGAGGTGCGCCATGTCGGCGACGAACATATTCCAGCCGTCCGGCCCGAGATCGCCCGGCGTGCCGGAGATGGAGTGGCCGTGGCCGCGTTGGTCGGCGGCGTACACCGCGTAGCCGTGCCCGGTGAGTGTTTCGGCGAGGTGGGCATAGCGGGCCGCGTGTTCGCCCATGCCGTGCGCGATCTGGACGACCCCGCGAACCTGCGGCCGCGTGGGCGTCCAGCTGTGCACATGGATGGTCAGACCGTCCGCGCTGGTGTAGGTGAACATGTGTGGCTCCTGTCGTGCTGTGGCCGGACGCTCGATCACGCCGAAAATCGTCGCATCGGCGGGGCCGGTCACCCCATAGGCGGGGGGACAAGGCCACCGTTGCCGGATTGTTCGTCGGGACAAACGCACCGGCTGTACGCTGCGGCAATGGAGCGTTGGAGGCCGCCGGGGCCGATTGTCGAGGTGGCTGCTGCGCTGTTGGAGCGGATCGACGATCTCGGACTGCGGCTCGCGTTGCGGTTTCGCGCCGAGATCGAGTCCTACGGCACCGACGCGCTGGTCCCGTTCGAGTCGATTCGAATCTCGTGCACCAGGAATCTGCGACTGATGGTGCGGCACTTCACCTCCGACGTGCCCATCGATACCGGGCCGCCGCGGGAGACGGGCCGGATCAGAGCGGAGCAGGGGGTGCCGCTGGCGGAGACATTGCACGCCTACCGAATCGGGTTCGAGTTCCTGTGGTCGGAGCTGGTCGACGAGGCGCATCGGCATCCGGCGGTGGCCGATGCGATGTTGGTATCGCTTGCGGCGCAGGTGTGGTCGATGGCAGGCGAATATTCGGTGGCTGTTGCCGCTGCCTACCGCGAGACGACTTCAGAGCTGATATTGCAGCGTGAGCACGAGCGGTCGGTGTTGGTGGAGGCGCTGTTCACCGGGGTGATCGCCGATCCGGCCACGCTCGGCGAGGTGAGCCGGACCCTCGGTCTGTCGCCCACCGGGCGCTATATCGTGGTGGCAGCGGATGTGCCGTCTCCCGGCCGGGAGGCCTTGCCCGGTATCGAAGCCGCCCTGCGGGTTTCGCGGATTCCGTCAGCCTGGCGGCTGCTGCCCGATCAGCAGATCGGTGTGGTTTCCTTCCCCTCCGATCGTGAGGCCGCGGTGCTGAAACCGCTGCGCCGCCGCGGCGCACGGGTCGGGGTGAGCCCAGCGTACGAGGCGCTTCCGGATACCCCGCAGGCCTTGCATTTCGCACGGTTGGCGCTGTCAGGATTGCGCGGGCGTATCTCGGGCGTCGCACAATTCGACGACAACCCGTTGGCGATGGTGGTCGCCGCCGCGCCCGTCGAAGCTGCGCGGATGGTCCGGGTCCGGCTCGGCCCGCTGCTCGCGCTGCCGCGTGAGGAGCGGACCAGGCTGCTCGAAACACTCGAACACTGGTATGCCGCAGGCGGTTCGGCCGCCGAAGCCGGCCGCCGACTCTATGTGCACGCCAATACCGTTCGATACCGAATCCGCCGTGTCGAGGAGCTGACCGGGCGATCGCTCGGCGACCCACAGGCCGTGCTCGACCTCGGGGCCGCTGTGCAGGCGCTCCCCGTGCTCAACGGTTCCGCCGCGCGGCCGCCGGTCGGTTCCGCGGGCGCGCACGGAACGTGATCTCAGGGCTTGCGGCCGATACCGGCCCAGTACCAGGCGGATTCGGGGTCGACGGCTGTCTGCGCCGACGCCATGGGTAGATGGCCGGTCAGTTCCGGTCGCCAGGTGACGACGGGGACCACTCCCGGTTCGATGAGCTCTGTTCCGGCGAACAGTCCCTCGGTGTCGGCGCCGCTGCGCGGGTGGAAGGTGATGCCCGCCTGTTGCGCGGAGTGCACCACCCGGGCCATGGCCCGGGCATCGAAATCGGCGGTCGGGTGGGTGATGACGAGGTAGCTGCCGGAGGGGACGGCGTCGAGCAGGGCGCCGATCACACCGTGCGGGTCGTCGGTGTCGCGGAAATACATCATGATCGCGACCAGCATGATCGCGACCGGGCGGTCGAAGTCGAGGGTCGCGGTGCGGGCAGGATCGGCGAGCAGGGATGTCGGGTCGTGCAGGTCCGCGTGGATGAATGCGGTCTTGCCCTCCTGTGTGCTCGACATCAGCGCCCTGGCGTGCGCGAGGACGATGGGGTCGTTGTCGACATAGACCACACGTGCCGCGGGATCGAGGCGCTGGGCGACTTCGTGGGTATTGCCCACGCTCGGGATGCCGGTGCCGATATCCAGGAACTGGTCGATGCCCGCCTCGCCGACGAGATAGCGCACGGCTCGGCCGAGAAAAGCCCGATTGGCGCGGGCCATGCTGCGGATGGCGGGGACATGGGAGGCGATCGCGTCCCCGAGGGCCCGGTCGGCCGGGTAGTTGTCCTTGCCGCCGAGCCAATAATCGTAGACGCGGGCCTCGTGTGCGACGCTCGTATCGATCTTGGTCGGCAATCCGGCAATGGCCTGATCCTGGCTGTCCCACATAACGATTTCCCTCCACAGAGCCGCCGCTGCGCAGCGGCTCTCACCGCAAATTTTCCCGCTCAGGATAGGCCTGGCGAACGCCTGGCACGCGGCGAATGCGCTGGATGCCCACGGGATCCTGGGTGTTGAACAAGGCACGCTGTGCGGCGAGTCACAGTACAATCGGTGTGTCGCCCCAGCTAGGTGATCTTGATGAGGTTGAATTGATCAGGTCACAGAGTTTTCCTCCAGCAAACGAGCGGAAAGTGGGACACGACATGGCACCTGACTGCCGCGTCGACGGCCACAGATAGCGCCGCCGCGTCGGTGATCCGAGGCATCTCTCGGCGGCGCATCTCTTTTCGGAGTACCTGCGACTCTTCCTTCTGCAGCATCACCCCGGCATGCGATAAGGAGCCTGAAAAGTGAGCATGATTCTCGCCGCGCTGCACGACACCGTTCTCGCAGAGGTCAGCAATCCGACACCAGAGGCGCCACCCATGGCGGACAAGCTGTTGCAAATGGGTCGCTACTTCACCTGGCTCATCCAGCTGTCCGGCATCACCGCGATCACCTACGGCGGCGGTCGCTTCGCTTGGGAGAAGTGGAACGGCGGCAACCTGCAGTCGCCGAAGATGATCGCCAGCGCGATGGCGGGCGGTGCCGTCGCGACGAGTGCGGGCACGATCATGAATTCGGTGATCGGCTAGCCGAGCGGGACGCTGTCGACCACGCGCCGCGGCATTGCCGGTGCGTGGTCGGACTTCTTCGCGGTGCGACAGCTTCTCCGGCATTCGGATCACGCAGGCGACGCCTCGGCAACACGCGCGGTGGTCGCCGCGGTCCGCTGAGAACGCCGCGGTGCCAAGTACTCTCCAGAGTGCGTAAAGTAGCCGGCTATGCCCGATCAAGCGCATCCCACGCCCGTGGTGCGTGTCGAAGCGGCCGAAGACCACGACCTGCTCTCGCTCGCCGCGCAGCTGTGCTTTGCCCTGTACTCCACGTCCCGATCGATGACGGCGGCCTATCGGCCTTTCCTCGACGCGATGGGGGTGACCTACCCGCAGTATCTCGCGCTGCTCGCGCTGTGGGAGCGACCTGCCATCACGATGAAGGAATTGGGCGAGCAACTACGCCTGGACTACGGCACCGTCTCGCCGCTCATCCAGCGGCTACAGGCGCACGGCCTGGTCGAGAGCATCCGCAGCGCGCACGATCGCCGAGCGGTGGAACTGCGCGCCACCGACGCGGGGCAGGCCCTGCGGCACCAGGCCCGCGAGATGATCGAGTCGGTGCTGGCCACAGTCGACTATCCGCTCGACACCGTCATCGCGTTGCGCGACCAGGTCAACGCGCTCGGCGATCGACTCGACTCCATCGTCGCCGCGCGTTCGGAGCGGTAGTCGGACGCTGTCCGCTCAGGCGTCGAGGACCTGTGCCCGACGGTGGACCACCGGAGGTTCGGTGGACCATGGGAAGTTGATCCAGCGGTCGGTGCGCCGCCAGACATACTCGCAGTCGACCTCCGAGTGCGGCTTCTGGTAGATCACCGCGCAGCGGACCTCGGCCACGTGGTCGGCACAGAAGTCACGCACCAACTTCAGGGTGGCGCCGGTGTCGGCGACGTCGTCGGCGACCAGGACCGTCGCACCCGCGAGGTCGACGGCCTGTGGGACCGGCGGCAGCATGACCGGCAGGTCAAGACGTTGGTCGATGCCCGTGTAGAACTCGACGTTCATCACGTGCAGGTTCTTCACGTCGAGTGCGTAGCCCAGCGCGCCTGCGACGAACAGGCCGCCACGGGCGATCGAGAGGATCAGGTCGGGCTCGAATCCGTCCTCGGCGATCGCGGTCGCCAGTTCCCGACTCGCAGATCCGAACAATTCCCAGGTCAGGACTTCCCGATCCGCCATTGGATCCTCCATCTCGATCGACTACGCCGTGCAACGAGCATACGAGCGGCTAATCGAGCCTGTGCCACCCACGTCCGGAGGTAGCCGGCGCACAGGTCGTCGAAGCCTCGACCGAGATGGATAGGGTGATCGTGTGCGGATCTTTCTGGCCGGCGCGACCGGTGTCATCGGAGTGCGGCTGCTGCCTTTGCTGATCGCGGCAGGACACGAGGTGGCGGGCATGACCCGTTCGCAGTCGAAGGCCGAGCGGGTGCGCGCCGCGGGCGCGCGGCCGGTGGTCTGCGATGTCTACGATCTGGCCGCGCTGACCGCCGCGGTTGTCGAATTCCGGCCCGACCTCGTCATGCATCAGCTCACCGACCTGCCCGACGATGCCGCGCTGCTGCCTGAGCTGGCCGGCGCGAATGCGCGGATCCGGACCGAGGGGACACGGAACCTGCTCGCCGCGGCGCACGCCGCAGGCGCTGAACGTTTTCTCGCACAGAGCATCGCATGGGATCCGCCCGGCGGGCGCGGTGCGGTGATCCGCGATCACGAGGCGGCCGTGCTCGCCGCGGGCGGTGTGGTTGTCGAATACGGCCAATTCTATGGACCCGGAACGTATTACGAGACCGAGCCGCCTGCCGAGCCTCGGGTGCACATCGATACCGCGGCCGCGCGCACGGTGGAACTACTCGAAGCGGACAGCGGGGTGGTGATCGTCGTCGACTGATCGCCACCGATCTATTGCGTGGTAACCAATTTCGCGGCGAATTCGTAGTCGCGTCGCCAGTCCGGGCCGGTCGGGGCGAGGGTCAGTCGTTGCACTCCCGCGTCGGCATAGGCGGCCACCTGCTCGGCGGCTTGCCCTGGGTCGGCCGACAATGCCGGTGCGACAACGGTTACCGCCGGAGTCGGTCGCCCATACTGTGCGGCGAGTTCCTGTAGCTCGGCGATTTCCGCGCCTATCCGATCGGGTTCGGTCTGGAGCGTGATCCACCCGTCGCCATAGGCGGCGGCGCGGCGTCGTGCCCGATTCCCATTGCCCGCTACCAGGACCGGCGGCATGACCGAACCGGGCGACAGCGTCACCTCCAGTCCGTCGGGCAATATCGTCGGCTGCCCGGTGACGAGTCCGGGCAGCGCCTGCAATGCCGCATCGGTCCGACGCCCGCGATCCTCGAACGACAGACCGGCCGCCCGCCACCCGACATTGCCGTGCGCAGGGTTGCCGGTGCCGACGCCGAGCAGGAGCCGATTGCCCGACACGTACTGCAACGAGCTGATCTGCTTGGCAGCCCAGGCGGTCGGCCGCAACGCCAGCAGCAAGACGTTGTAGCCGATCCGAATCCGATCGGTCACCGCCGCGGCGGTCGCCAGGGTCACGGTGCTGTCCAACATCGGCGCGCTCGCGATGAGATGGTCTGTGGACCACACCGATTCGATTCCGAGCTCCTCGGCCAACCGCGCACTTGCCCGGACATCGCCCAGAATCGGTTGCTGCGGATCCGGTGTGGAGGTAGGCAGGATTACGCCGATCTGCATGGTCATTACACGTCCCGTCCGTTGTCGTTCGTCTGCCGCCAACGTTAGGGACGGTGGGCGAGTGTTCCAATGGCTGGAATGCTCAGCGTTATGCCCGGGACGCTCATGGGGGCGTTGTTCGTGCGTGCCGGACGGCCGCACAAGTGGACAGTTCGAGCGCGCGGCTGCCCCGGATTGTGCTGACCAGCGCCTATATTGGCGCAGGGGCGACAGGCGTCCTCATCGAGGGTAGGAGTCCATGGTGCACAGGGCAGTGTTCGTCGGGTCTGTAGTCGGGGTCGCGGTACTGGCAGCGGTGGTGGGCGGCGCGGTGGCGGGCGCGCGGGTTCCCGGGGAGGGCGCGGTGAAGGTGCAGGCGGTCACCGGATTGGACCGGCTACCGGTGACCGGGGTGGAGGCCGGGGTCACGCCGTGCGCCGCGGCCGCGGTGTTGGCGACGGTAACGACCGGCGGCGACGGGACGGTGACGCGGAACCTTCCAGAAGGGTGCTACCGGGTCGAGGTCACGGCGGTGCCCTCGGGCTGCCAGCTGGCCGACCCCATCCACGTTCAGGTGGCCGTCGTTCCCGGTGTCACACCGGTCGCCGAATTCCGCTTCCGCTGTGCGTGAGCGAGGTCAGCGTCGTTGCAGCCGGACCCGCAGACCGTCCTTGGGACGCGGGAGAGATGTTCTGTCCCACTGCAATTCGTAGTCGGGCTTGACCGACCACTCGAACTTTCGTAGCAGTTGATGCATGAAGGCCTTGACCTGCATGGCACCGAAATATTGGCCGATGCATTTGTGCGCGCCCGCCCCGAAGGGGACCCAGGCGTGCTTGTGGACCTTGTCCTCGCGGCGTTCCTCGGAGAACCGGCGGGGGTCGAAACGTTCCGGTTCGGGCCAGTATTCGTGCATGTGATGGGTGAACTGGGGCATCACCGTGACAAAGGTGCCCGCCGGAATGAAGTGGCCGAGCACCTCGGTGTCGGCCACCGCGGCGCGCGGGATGCTCGGCAGGGGCGCGAGCAGACGTAGCGACTCCTTCATGACGAGGTCGAGTGAGGTCAGTTGGTCCTGGCCGTCGTAGGCGAGCACATCGGTGCCGAGCGTCGTACTCTCGGCGCGGCAACGTTGCTGCCACTCCGGATGTTTGGCCAGGTAGTACATCATCGTGGACAGGGTGATGGTCGTCGTGTCGTGCGCGGCCATCAACAGGAAGATCATGTGGTTGACCACATCGTCGTCGGTGAAGCTCTGCCCGTCGTCGGACCGCGCGTGACACAGTGCGCTGAACAGATCGTCGCCGCTGCCGGTGCGCTTGGCGGGCAGCTGCTTTCGCAACATCTGCTCGAGCACCTTGCGGCCGTGCAGTCCGCGTGACCAACGCAGCCCGGGCACCGGGAAGCGTAGATAGGCGGTACCGCCGCGTACACAGTCGATGAAAGCCTGGTTCACCCTGTCGGATTCGTCGCCGAGGGCGGCGCCCATGAAGGTTCTTGTCGCGATGTCCAGGGTGACCTGCTTGATGGCCGGGTAGCCGCGGAAGGGGTCCGCCGCCGTCCAGTCCGCCAAGCCACGCTCGATGATCGGGTTCATGGCGTCGAGATAGCCTGTCAAGCGGGAACGGGTGAAGGCCTGCATCATGATCCGCTTGTGAGAGAGATGCTCCTCGAAATCGAGCAGCATGATGCCGCGCCGGAAGAATGGCCCGATCAGGTAGTCCCAGGCCGGACCGCTGCCGAATGCCTTGTCCCGGTTGGCCATCGGAATATCCCAGGCGTCGGGGCCGAGCAGGACCACGACCTGTCGGCCGAAGCCAGTCGTCCATGACACCGGCCCGTAACGCGTGTAGCGTTCACGTGCCCACGCTTCCGGGTGATGCAGCATCGCGTAGCTTTCCCCGATGATCGGCATGCCGCGCGATCCGGCGATGGATTTCAGGCCGCTGCTCTTCGGTGGCGCGGTCGGCGGGCTGATCAGAAAGGTCGACATCTGTTCCTCCACGGCGAGGGGGAAGCTGACTGTGATCTATGTCAACTTTGCATAAAGTCTGAACTTGACATGGCCGTGTGTCAAGATTGCGTCATGACTTCGGTGGTCCGTCCCTTCCGTGGGGTCAGTGCTGAGGATCGGCTCGCGCAACGTCGTGCCGACCTCATCGAGGCCGGCTTCGATGAGGTCGGCGCCAACGGCGTCGTGAAGCTGACGATGACATCGGTGTGTGAGCGGGCCGGGCTGACCCAGCGCTATTTCTACGAGCAGTTCAGCAGCAGGGAGGATCTGCTCGTCGCGCTGTTCGACACCATGTTCGAGGAGTTCTTCGCCCTGGCGCGCACGGCGGTCGAGGCACAGCCGGAGGATCTGTTCCGGCGCGCTCGTGCCGCGATGGAGGTTTTCGTCGACTACTTCACCGGTGACCCGCGCCGGGCGCGATTGTTCACCGAAGCGATCGGCAACGAGGTCGCCGCGCCGCGCAAGGCCGACTCGGTCCGCCGGTTCGCCGAGTACACCGCCGAACAGGCGGAGCTCGTGCACGGCCCCTTCACCGGCCGCAGGCGCACTCGGCTGTTGCTTGCCGCTCACATCATCGTCGGCGGGCAGGCGGACGCGGCGGCTCAATGGCTCAGCGGCGCAATAGATCTGCCGCGTGTGGAGTACATCGAGGAATTGGCGCACCTGTTCGTGGCCGCGGTCGACGCCGCACGCAACGACGCCGACCGCGGCTAGAACTGCGTCGCCATCGCACCGACACCAGTCGCTGCCCGGATCGGGACCGAGAGACATGCCAGGAGCTCGGATCTCGGGCCCGTAAGGAATACCGGTTCACTCCGAAGGGGTGAAATCTGAAGGGGTCCTGCGCTATCGGGTCGAGGTGAGGTCGAGCACCGCCTTGCCGTTGATCCGGCGTGCCACGAGTTCGTCGGCTGCTTCGGACGCGCGGGTCCACGGGCCGCGCCAGCCGACCTGCGGGTCGAGCTTGCCGGTCTCCAGAAGTCGCAGTAGGTAGGCCAGATCTTTGCCGAACGGAGTGCTCACGTTGAAGTTCTCCAGCCTGCCCCGCGCACTCTTGACGCGGGCCTGCTCGAAATCGACGACGGTCGGCTCACCGGAGGCTTTGCCGATGGCCTGGACGACGCCGTCGTCTTCGAGACGGTCGAACGCCTCGGCGAGCTGACCGCCGCCCACAGTGTCGATGACGCCGTACACCGGTTCGGTCAGTGCGGCGGGTCCGAGCACGATCTCGTCCGCGCCGAGCTCGCGCAGCCCTTCGCCGCGGACAGGGCTGCCGACGGAGGCGATGACATGTGCGCCGGCCAGTGCCGCGAGCTGGACCGCGAATCGGCCGACACCGCCCGAGGCTCCAGTGATCAGTACTCGGCGGCCTAGTACCGCGCCGAGCCTGCGGCAGGCCTGCAGCGCGGTGACGCCGGCTACCGGAAGTGCGCTGGCCGCAAAGAGATCCACGCCGTCGGGCACGACGGCGAGCTCGGTGGTGTCGACGGCGCGCAATTCCGCCCATGCGCCGCCCCACCCGAAGGACACCACGCGGCTACCGACGGCCGGTCCCGAACCGTCGGCAGCGGCCTGGATGACGACACCCGCCGCGTCCCATCCGGAAACGTATCCCGGCAGCGTCTGCGGTGATCGGTAGACGATCTCGCCGAAGTTGAAGGAGATCGCGGCGACCTGGATCATCGCCTGCGTGTCACGTGGTTTCGGGTCGGGCGCGGTACCGAGGCTCAACTGATGTGGGGCATCGGGATCATGAACGAGGGCTTGCATCACATGCTTTCTCACGGCAGGGGACCCGGACTGCCGAGGGCAGTCCGGGCCGGAGTGCGGAGGGTCAGGCGTTCAGCGTCGGATAGTCGGTGTAACCGAGGTGATCGCCCGTGTAGAAGGTGTCCTTGTCGGCAATGTTGTACGGGGCGCCTGCCCGAATACGTTCGGGCAGATCAGGATTCGCCAGCCACTGTTCGCCCATGGCGATGGCGTCGGCAATGCCGTCGCGCAGCGCCTCCGCGCCGATCTCCGGACGACTGGGAAAGGACTCCGGTGTCGGGTGCGCGCAAAGGATCAGTGTCCCTGGCCATTCCGCTCGGATGAGCTCGGTGATATCGCGGGTGAGGATCTCGAATACGTGGATGTAGGCGAGTGGGACCGGCGTCAGCGCTCGCACCAGTGCGGTGTAGAGCTCGGCGGTGTCGTTCTCGGCCATACCGTTGAACGTGATACCCGGCGAGAGCCGGATGCCGACGCGTTCCGGCCCGATCGCGGCGCTGACCGCCTGCACGACCTCGACGGTGAACCGGATGCGGGCATCGAGTGACCCGCCGTAGCCGTCGGTCCGCCGATTGGTGGTGTCGGCCAGGAATTGGTGCAGCAGAAAACCATTCGCGCCGTGCAGTTCCACGCCATCGAAGCCCGCGTCGACGGCGTTGCGGGCCGCGATGACGAAGTCCTCGATCGTGCGGGCGATGTCTTCGGCCGTCATTTCGCGTGGCGTCGGGTGGTCCAGCATGCCGTCCGGGGTGAACAACTGCCCGCCGGAGGCGATCGCGGACGGTGCGACGGGCAGCGCTGCGTCGGAGTACAGGCTCGGGTGCCCGATTCGGCCGCAGTGCACCAGCTGGGCGAAGATCCGTCCGCCGGCGGCGTGCACGGCATCTGTCACTGTCCGCCAGGCCCGCACCTGCTCGGCCGAATGCAGGCCCGGCGTCTGCCCGTAGCCTTGCCCGATCACGCTGACCTGCGTGGCTTCGGAGATGATCAGCCCAGCGGAGGCCCGCTGCGTGTAGTACTCGGCAGTCAACTCCGAGACCAGGCCGCCGTAGGCCCGATTGCGGGTCATCGGCGCCATCACCAGGCGATTGGGCAAGTCCAGCTTGCCGATGGTCAGCGGTTCGAAGTATCCGCTCATGTGACTCCTCGATCGATCGTCGGCACGCGGATCGGCACATTCGCCGGATGGCGGTGTGCTGAATCCATCTGCCATGGGGTCGGGATCAGGTGATCCGCCCCACCGGCAGCCTCAGCGGTGCGGGCGGCGGGACCCACCTGTCAAAGATCGCCGGTCGGCAGGCCGAGATCAATGACGAGTCATTCAACGAAGCATTAGTCGCGCTAAAGGATGCGGCTACGGTGCGATCGCGCGCCGGGCGTAGGCACGGACATCGGCGTCGGTGTCGTCGATGGCCTGTGTCAGCGCATCATGCGCGGATCCGTCATCGGGCCACGTGCTCAGTGCGAGCACGGCGGCCTTGCGGACGTCGAGGTGCGGATCGAGCAGGGCTTCGGTGAGCGTGGGCACCGCAGTGGCCGGATCGGCACCGGCCAGTCCTCGGGCGGCGCCCACTCGGACCTGCCATGCGGAATGCTGGAGTGCGTTCGCGAGGATCGGGATGTCGCCGGGGGCGACGCCCAGACTCGCGAACGCCGCCAGTGCCGCGGCACGCACCAGGGGATCGGGGTCCGCCGCGAGCGAGCGCACGGTGTCGACACCTTCGTCCGCGATGGCCGCGATGCCGTGTGCGACCGCGATGCGGACTTCGCGATTCTCGTCGGCGGCGGCCGAGGCGACGCCGCGCCAGTCGTCGAGCGACACCAGGGCCCGGACCGCCTCGATGCGCACGCGGTGATCGGAATCCGTCAGTGCCGCAAGGAATTGTGGCGCGGAACCGGAGCGCAGCGCCCGCAGCAGATCGATGACGGTCGCGCGCACGACGGGGTCGGGCGAATCGAGCCGATCCGACAAACCAGCCGCCGCGGGCAGCACCTCGACGAGTTCGCGCAGGCTGGCGGTGGCCGCACGGCGCACCGAGGCCGCGGCGTCATCGAGCGCGTCGATCAGGATCGGGGCGAAACCGTCCGGGGTGTTCTCGGTCAGCACCGCAAGCGCGGCGACCCGCACACCCGCGTCCTCGTCGGTGAGATAGGTCGAGAGTTCTTGCACAGTAGGCGAATCCAAAGCCAGCAAGGTCACAAGTCGGGGTGAGGGCGGTTCGACCGAATCGCGGACAGCGCTGCGGGCCGCTGCGCGCGCTCGGCCACCGACCAGCTCCGGCTGCTGGACCGGGACAACGGTGGCGTCCGCCGAAGGGAGATCGTCGAGACCGGGCACCGGAACCAGATACGGCGCGACCGGGCGCTTGAGGAATTCCATACTGCCGTCGGAGTTCTTGCGCAGGTTGAGGTGGTAGCGCCACTCGGTGTCGTCGCGGTCGGGCAGGTCGGCCCGTTCGTGGTAGAGCCCCCAGCGTGATTCGGTCCGGGTCAGCGAACTGCGTGCCGCCATTTCGGCGCAGTCGCGGATGAACGAGACCTCGACCGCGCGCATGAGCTCGTGCGGCGAGCGAGCGCCGATCTCGGCGATCTCGCCGCGCATGCGCTCGAAGGTCTCGACCGCGATGGAGAGCTTCGCCGCAGTCTTCGGCGGGGCCACATAGTCGTTCACGAAGCGGCGCAATTTGTACTCGACCTGCGGCTGCGGCGGGCCGTCCGGTTGGCGCAGCGGCCGGTAGATCAGCTCGTGGGCTTCGGCCAGCTGGGCTTCGGGGAGTGCTGCGGGCGCCGCGAGCTCGGGAAGGGTGGCGGCGGCGTGCGCGCCTGCCAGATCGCCGAAGACGAAAGCGCCGATCATGTAGTTGTGCGGCACGCAGGCGAGATCGCCCGCCGCGTAGAGACCGGGGACCGTGGTTCTCGCGTGCTCGTCGACCCAGACGCCGGAAGCGGAATGCCCACCGCACAAACCGATTTCGGAGATGTGCATCTCGATGTCGTGGGTGCGGTAGTCGTGGCCGCGGTTGGCGTGGAAAGTACCGCGGGTGGGGCGTTCGGTGGTGTGCAGGATCCCTTCGAGCGTGGACAGCGTCTCGTCGGGCAGGTGTGAGACCTTGAGATAGATGGGCCCGCGCGCGGATTCGATCTCGCGCTTCACCTCGGACATCATCTGCCCCGACCAATAGTCGGAATCGACGAACCGCTCGCCTGCGGCGTTGACCTGATAGCCGCCGAAAGGGTTGGCGACGTAGGCGCAGGCGGGACCGTTGTAATCCTTGATCAGTGGGTTGATCTGGAAGCATTCGATGCCGCTGAGCTCGGCGCCCGCGTGGTAGGCCATCGAGTAGCCGTCGCCCGCGTTCGTCGGGTTCTCGTAGGTGCCGTAGAGGTAGCCGGAGGCGGGCAGGCCGAGCCGGCCCGACGGACCGGTCGCAAGAATCACCGCCTTGGCACCCACCGCGACGAATTCGCCGGTGCGCGTGTTCAATGCGGCCGCGCCGACCGCTCGGCCCTCGGCGGTGAGCACCCGTACCGGCATCAGCCGATTCTCGATCCGGATCTTTTCGCGCATCTTGCGCTGGCGCAGCACGCGATACAGCGCTTTCTTCACGTCCTTGCCCTCGGGCATCGGCAGCACGTACGAGCCGGACCGGTGTACACGGCGCACGGCGTATTCGCCGTATTCGTCCTTCTCGAACTTCACGCCGTAGCTCTCGAGCCGCTGCACCATCGCGAAACCGCGGGTCGCGGTCTGATAGATGGTGCGCTGGTTGACGATTCCGTCGTTGGCCCTGGTGATTTCGGCGACGTAATCCTCCGGTTCGGCCTTGCCCGGGATGACCGCGTTGTTGACCCCGTCCATACCCATCGCGAGCGCGCCCGAGTGCCGCACATGCGCCTTCTCGAGCAGCAGCACATTCGCCCCCTGCTCCGCGGCGGTGAGCGCGGCCATGGTGCCCGCGGTACCACCGCCGATGACCAGCACGTCGCAGTCCAGTCGGATCCGATCGGACAGGTCCGGAATCCGCAGTGTCCCCGGCGGGTTCGTGGTGTCGACTGAACTCACAATGTCTCCAAGATTTCGGCCTTCACGGACCCGCGGTCCACGGCCTCGCGCGGATTCGGCACCTCGACGACAGCGCGCAGCGCACCGCCGCCCAGGACCGCGATGCGGTCGCCGAGCAGCAGCGCCTCGTCGAGGTCGTGGGTGACGAACACAATGGTGGTCGGGTGGGCGCGCCAGGTGTCGATCAGCAAGCGCTGCATGGTGGTTCGGGTCTGGGTATCCAGTGCGCCGAAGGGTTCGTCCATCAGCACCGAGCGTGGTTCGCCCGCGAGGCTGCGCGCCAGTTGGACTCGTTGCCGCATGCCGCCCGACAGGTCGCGGGGTAGGTAGTCGGCGTAGCCGGTGAGACCGATCTCCTGGACCCAGCGTTGCGCCGTGGTTTTGCGGTCGGCGCGGGGAACCCGGCGCAACTGGAGCGCCAGCTCGATGTTCTGTCGCGCGGTGCGCCATGGCAGCAGCGCGTCGTCCTGGAATACCAGGGCCCTGTCGGCGGAGGGAGCGGTGACTGTTGTGCCGTCGGCCCGGATGCTCCCGGCTTCCGGTGCGCGCAGACCGGCGATGGCGCGCAGCAGCGTCGACTTGCCACACCCGGACTTACCGACAACGACGAGGATTTCGCCCGGCGCGATAGCGAGATCGAGGTGCTCGATCACGGTTTTGCTGCCGTAGGCGATCCGAATACCGTCCAATGCCAACCGCATTCCCGCCACTGCGGGTATCGACGCCGCGGTGGACGGTGTTGTGGTGGTCGTCATTGCGATGCCTCCCGTGGCAGCCAGCGGGTGATCCGGCGCCCGGCCAATTCGACGAGCCCGGAGGTGCCGAAGCCGAGGATGCCGATGGTGATCATTCCGACGAACACCGCCGGATAGTCGACGATGGTGTAGGCCTGCCAGGTCCGGTAGCCGATGCCGAGCCTGCCGGAAATCATCTCCGCCGAGATGAGGCAGATCCATGCCACACCCATGCCGACCGACAAACCACTGAAGACACCGGGCAGGATGCCGGGAAAGACCACGCGCACAAGGACATCGGTACGCGAAGCGCCCAGGGTCCGCAGCGCGTCCTCCCAGATGGTCGGCAGTGCGCGCACCGCGTGCCTCGTGCTGACCAGCACCGGGAACAGTGAGGCGGTGAAGGTGATGAAGACGATCCCCGACTCGTCGCTGGGGAACAGCAGGATCGCGACCGGCACCAGCGCGATCGCCGGGATCGGGCGCGCCAGTTCGGTGAGCGGACCGAAGACGGCGGCCAGCAGCCCGGAACGGCCGAGCCCGATACCCGCGAGCACGCCGATCACCGCCGCGAGACCGAACCCGGTGAGAATTCTGATCAGCGACTGCGCGATGTCCACGTAGTACTGGTTCTTCTGGAGCTGTTGACCGAACTCGGCGATGATGTCGGTGACCGTGGGCAGTGTGTCGAAGCGCAGCCAGAATCGCACGTTGTTGGCGGTGACCAGCTGCCATAATCCGATCGCGGCCGCCACTGACGCGACCTGGATCAGGCGGATGCGCCACACGGAGGTCTTCGGCGTCTTGGCAGCTGCACCGTCCGCGGTCACCGTGGGGTCGACCAGGGCCGCCGTGCTCATCTTCGCGCCTCGCTCACGCTCGGCAATGCCGGATGCGACGCCCGACGGCGGATCACACGCCCGCTCATCCCCTGACCTCCGTGACGGCTTGGTCGTAGGCGACCGGCACTGCGGTGGCGTGCGTCTGACGGTAGCGCTGCGCGGCCGCCGGCGTGGTGAACGGCAAGAAGCTGTCGCCCTCGCGCAACCAGATCGCCTTGTCGGCAAACCATCTCGTGCCCAGCTCGGCATCCGGGACATATGCCGCGCGGATCACCTTGCCCTGCGCCTTCGCCGCCTGGATCGCCCGCAGCAGGCAGATGGGGTCGGCGGCGGGCTGTGGACGGTCGGCGCCTTCGAGCCACAGTTCACCGGCCTGCGGCGAATTGTCCACGGCGCGAGCGCAGATCGGATCCGTGCCGGTGACCCGGCTCGGGTTCGCGGTAGCAGCCACCGCCTTGTCGTAGTCGCCCTGCCCGGTTTCGGCGAACGCCTTGCGCAGTGGTGCGGGATCGACAAAACGGTCGATGTCGAGTTCGGCGAAGTCACCGATCGACTTCAGGTACTGCACATCGCCTTTCAACGCATCGACCAGGCTCGGCTTGATCGTGGTGTCGAAAGACGTGCCGCCGGGGCCGTTGTAGAGATACACGACCTCCTGCGGTAGTCCGGAGCCATCGGCGACGATCTTGGCGGCCTCGAACGGCTGCTCCCGCAGGAACGCGGTCGCGTCGAGCTGGGCTGCGAGGAACGCTTGCAGCACCTCCGGATGGTCGGCGGTGTACGAGCGACGGGCTACCACACCGTGGAAGGTCGGCACGCCGAGTTCGGCACCGTCGTAGAGCAATTTGGCCTTGTTCTGGAACACCAGCAGCCCGGGCCACGCCACGAACTGGGCGAGCGCTCCCACCTGGTGCGATTCCAGGGCGGTCGCGCCGATCTGCGGCTGCTGGTTCAGCACTTCCACGCCCTTGGCCGGGTCGACACTCGCGCGCGACAGCGCCTGCACCAGGGTGCCGTGCCCGGCGGAGCCGACGCTGGCCGAAATCTTCTGCCCGGCCAGCTCGCCGATGCTCGTGACCGTTGAATCCTGCTGCACCACAACCATATTGAGTGCGCCACGCGGGTGATACCCGGTGACCGACACCAGTGCGGTCTGTGCGCGCTCGTTGGCCTGCGTCCGAGATCCGTTGATCAGCAACGGATAGTCGCCCATCGATCCGATATCGATCTTCTCGGCGAGCATCTGCGCGGTGATCGGCGCGCCGGTGTCGTAGTCCTGCCACTCCACCTGGTATTCGGCGCCGCCATGGTCGGTGATCTGCTGTAGCCGCTGCTCCAAGTAGCCCTTGGCCTTGAGCAGCGTGCCTGCGGTGACGGTATTGATGGTCTTGGACTGGTAGCCGACGACGACCTTGACGGTACCGGTCGGAGTGTTGTCCGAGCTCTGCAGCGAGCAGCCCGCGGCGGCGAGTGCGAGTGCGAGGACGAGGGGAGCGAGGCGTTTCTTCATGGCGACTTCCGGATTCGGCGCAGGGTTCAGCGGAGCAGATAGGGCATATTGACGGTGACGGCACCGGTGGGGCAGCGCGCCGCGCACGGGCCGCAGTACCAGCATTCGTCGACGTGCATGAAGGCCTTCCCGTTCTCCGGATTGATCGCCAGCGAATCGAGCGGGCAGATCTCCACGCATAGCGTGCAGCCCTGGATGCACAGCGACTCGTCGATGGTGACCGGGATATCGGTGCGCTGATTCGCGAGTGCCATCAGATGACCTTCCATTCGGGGGTGCTGCGGATCAGACTGCCGCGCATGGTGATTCGGTCCCCGCGCATCCGGATGTACTCCAGATCGACAGGTCGCCCGTCGTCGAGGCGGGTCAACCGTTCGAGCATCAGCAGTGCCGCGCCCGCAGGGGCGTCGAGCGTCGCTGCGGTGTGCGCATCGGCGGTGATCGCCTCGAGCGCGAGATCGGCCGAACCGAGCGGGCCCCCGCTGATCTGCTCGATGAGCACGAAAATATCGTTGGTCTCCAGGTCGTGAGCCAGGATCTCGGTCCCGATATCCGGGGCGAGGTAGGTCAGGTCCAGACTCAGCGGCAGATCCGCCAAATAACGCAGCCGCTCGATGTAGACGACGCGCTCGCCAGGGTCGAGTTGCAGCTTGCGCGCGACCGCGGCCGGCGCGGTGACATGCATGGCCGCGCGGACCTCGTTGCGCACTGTGCCGTGCCCCTTCAGCGTCTCCTGCAGCCCAAGCAGCGCGTCGAGCCCGTGATCGAACTTGCGGTTGGCCACTCGGGTGCCGACCTTCGGCACCCGATCGATCAGTCCCTCGTCCTTGAGCAGCGCCAATGCCTCACGCACGGTATTGCGCGAAGCATCGAACTCCGAAACCAGCTGCTGCTCACTCGGCAGCACGTCATCGAACGCACCCGCGTGGATCTGATGACGCAACACGTCGGCCACCCGGCGCGCCTGGTCGGCCCGCAACCGGCGCACCGGTATGGGTTCGGCTCCCACCTCCGCCACCTTCCTATCGCTGACCTGCATGGACAGGGACGATAGTTGGCCTGCGACGGCTCGGATCCCGCCGCGAATCCGCCGGAATTCAAGGGATGTTATTGCGCCGTCCGTCACTGCCTATGACCTGCGGAAACAAGTTGTTTCGGCGGCATTGCGCCACCTCGGCGGTGGCCGGCTCATTCCGATCACGCAGATTCGAATGACGGGCATCGCACAGTCGGAGGGGTCTCCAGCGAAGACTGCCGATCGTTAGGAATCCCGTTCCGGACCTGTGGCGATGCGGACGCTATCCGATGCCTGCCCACTGGGTGGCGACACAGGCTGATTCGGCGCGGTGCGGACGCCTCCGATGCTGTCCGCGAGCAGCATGCGTCGCGTCAGGCTTGCGGTCGTGGGCAGCCGGGACGGTTCGGCGGGTCAGAACCAGGCGTCCTGCATGTCGAGGGTGGTTCGGTCCATCAGCTCGAGCAGGTCCAATTGTGGTCCGGTTCTCGGGAGTTCGTAGCGGAAGAAGTACCGCGCCGCCGCGCGTTTGCCCTCGTAGAAGTCGCCGGCACGGCCGTGCGCGGCGAGTGCTTGCTCGAGCCAGATCCAGGCGACCACGGTGTGGCCGAAGGCCTCGAGGTACACGCTGGAATTGGCCATCGCCGCGGCGATGTCGCCGGAGCCGAACATCCACCCGGTGACGGTGAGCAGGCGTTGCCAGGCGGCGTCGAGCTGGCCGCCGAACTCGGTCCATTCGCCACCTGCTTCGGCGGCCGCCATCACGGTCTGCTCGATCCGGCCCGCGAGGAGCCGCAGACCGGCGCCGTCGTGCTGGATTACCTTGCGGCCCAGCAGATCGAGGCCCTGGATACCGTGGGTGCCCTCGTGGATGGGGTTGAGCCGGTTGTCGCGGTAGTGCTGTTCTACGTCGTACTCGCGGGTGTAGCCATAGCCGCCGTGCACCTGAATGGCGAGGTTGTTCGCCTCCAGACACCATTGCGAGGGCCAACTCTTGGCGACACCGGTCAGGATCTCCAGCAGGAGTGTGTTGTCGCGCCGCGTCTGTGGATCGGTGGCGGTGCGTCGCAGGTCGACGAGCCGGTTGCAGTACAGCAGCAAGGCGAGCGCGCCCTCGACGTAAGCCTTCTGCGCCAACAGCATTCGCCGTACGTCGGCATGTTCGATGATCGGAACCTGCGGCGCGGCCGGGTCTTTGGCGGTGACCGGACGGCCCTGTCTGCGCTCGCGGGCGTAGTCGAGGGATTTCAGGTATCCGGTGTAGCCGAGCGCCGTCGCACCGAGACCGACGCCGAGGCGGGCCTCGTTCATCATGTGGAACATGTAGGACAGGCCGCGATGTGGCTCGCCGATGAGGTAGCCCACCGCACCCGGCCCGCCATCCGGTGTGTGCTTGCCTTCACCGAAATTCAGCACCGTATTGGTGGTCCCGCGGTAGCCCATCTTGTGGTTCAGGCCCGCCAGCGCCACGTCATTGCGCCTGCCGAGTGATCCGTCGTCCTCGACGAGGAATTTGGGCACGATGAACAGCGAGATGCCCTTGGTGCCCGCAGGGCCGCCGGGGATCTTGGCCAGCACCAGGTGCACGATATTGTCGGTCAGCTCATGATCGCCGCCGGAAATCCACATCTTCGAGCCGAAAAGCCGGTAGGTGCCGTCGGATCGGGGTTCGGCGCGAGTCACGATGTCGGCAAGGGAGGAACCGGCCTGGGGCTCGGACAAGCACATGGTGCCGGTGAATCTGCCCTCGACCATCGGCTTGACGAAGCGGTCGATCTGGTCCGGGGTGCCGTGTGCGGCAAGGAGATTGGCATTGCCGACGGTGAGGAACAGGTAGCCGGTGGTGCCCACGTTGGCCGCCTGGAACCAGCTGAATCCGGCCGCCTCGACAGTGGCGGGCAGCTGCAGTCCGCCGATCTCCTCGTCCATCGCGGCGCCGATCAGATTCGCCTTCGCGAAGGCCTCGACCGCGGCTTTCACCTCGGGGATGATGGTGACCCGCTCGCCGTCGAACGTCGGCTCGTTGGCGTCGCCCCGCTTGTTGTGCGGTGCGAAATGCCGGGTGGCGAGGTCCTCGCATAGGTCGAGGAAGCCGTCGAAGGTGTCCTTGGAGTGCTCGGTGAATCGCGGTAATGCGGTGAGCTCCTCGACCCGCAGCCATTCGTAGAGCAAGAAATCCAGGTCCCTCCGGGAGATCAATGTCGAGCGCACGACCACATCCTCTCGCTTCGGCACAGCCGACCGTCTACCTGCGAACAGTGCAGGCGGGCCATTCGAGCGACCCGCAGACAGCCGCTCCGGGCGGACACGAAGCCCACCCGGGTCGATTTGGTACGTTACTACGCATGTGTCGCGAATTTGTGTGGGGGTTGCGATGACCGCTACATCCGGAGCCGCCCGGCCGGTCGGTCGGCCCGCGGCCGCGACTCAACAGCAGGTGCTCGCCGCCGCCAGCGCCCAGTTCCTGGCCTCCGAGCGCGTCGATGTGCAGGCGATCGCCGCCGAGCTCGGGTTGTCGCGGGCGACCATCTACCGCTGGTTCGGCTCGCGGGACGGACTGCTCGGTGCGGTGATGGTGTCCGAGTTCAACCGCCTGGTCGAGGCCGCGCGTGGCCGTAGCGTCGGATCCGGTGCGCGCCGAGTGCTGTGGATGCTGGACTGCGTGGCGCGATGGCTCGCGCGTAACGAACCCTATCGATACTTCATCGCCACCGAACAGGCCACCGCGGGCCGGATCATCACCACCAGCGACGGGCCGGTGCAACCGAAGGTCGTCGCCACCGTGGCGGATCTGATCGATGCCGCCGTCGCCGAAGGCTACGAGAATCGGGTGGACACACCCACATTCGCGTATGCGCTGGTGCGCCTCATCGAGGCATTCCTGTATCAGGACGCGGTGACGGGTATCCGAGGCGATGTCGACCGGTTGCGTGACGTGCTGGTAGTCATCCTGGGACTGGACCCGGAGCCGCGCTGAGCGTCACCGGTGCCGTGGTCCGTAGGTGTCGAGGAATACGACCGGGCCGTCGCCCAGCTCGCCGCGGGCGTCGAGATCGATGAGCGCTGCCAAAGCCTTCGCGGTGTAGACGGTTTCCAGCTCGAGGCCCGCCGTCGCTCCGAGCTTTTGCGCTGCGATCGCGGCCGGGGTCTCGTGGCCGTAGCCGGGGCCGATCCAGTCGCGGACGATGGTCACATCGTCGGGGCTCAGTCCGCGCGGCGCGCATTGCGCACCGCGCGCACGGAGTACGCCCTCGGCCCGTTTCGCCAGCCCGATGATGTGTTTCGCGTCCAGCGGGAGGGTGTCGTTGACGACGACGCCGAGGACTCGGGTCCGCAATCCCGCCAGGCGGAGGCCGAGGGCGAGGCCGGCTGCCGTGCCGCCGGATCCGACAGCGGTCACCAGATACGTCGGCTCGGGCAGCGCGCCCGCCCTGACCTGCGCGGCAAGCTCCAGCGCACCCTCGACGTAGCCGAGCGTTCCGATCGGCGACGACCCACCTGCGGGCAGCAGATACGGAAGGGCGCGGCCGCGCATATGTCGCACCACCAACCACGGAGCGCAGAGCACGGTGCGCAGCTTGCTGTGTGTGAAATGCACAGTGGCGCCGGAGGACTTCAAGCGCTGTAGTTGTGCACGCACATGATCGTCCTCCGGCTGGTCGACCAATGCGAGCGCGGTCTCGATGCCGTGCTCGCGCGCGTACAGAGCCGTGGCAAGACCCCAATTGGTACCCGTGCCGCCGACGGTGAGGATGGTGCGAGCGCCACGCCGCTGCGCCTCGGGCAGCAACCACTCGAGTTTGCGAATCTTGTTCCCGCCCCAGCCGCCGGAACCGTAACCGCTCTCGTCCTTGCACCACACCGGCACTCGGGTGCCGAGATCCAATTCCCTGACCGGGGTGGGCGAGTCGCCGAGTCGCAGAAACGGCAGAGTGTCCGCCAGCTCGGGGAACCGTCCATGCAGCAACGAATCCGTCATAGTGACCCATTATCGCCGCCCGCTTCCGCTCGCCGAGATAGGCGATTTCCCAGTCCGGGACACCGAGGACTTCCAGGCCGTCGCCGTAGAGCAGATTCGACGGCCGACTGTCGCCCCAGCACAGCGTGACGTGGTTGGGGCGGTAGGCATGGTCGTGGAGCCACGCCAGGGCGCGGACAAAGGTCGGCGCGGGTTTCG
Organism: Nocardia sp. NPDC057440; assembly: GCF_042802915.1. Taxonomy (NCBI): domain Bacteria; kingdom Bacillati; phylum Actinomycetota; class Actinomycetes; order Mycobacteriales; family Nocardiaceae; genus Nocardia; species Nocardia sp. NPDC057440. The sequence continues at coordinate 171,450 of NZ_JBHVDF010000003.1, read as the reverse complement.
GGGCTGCCCAATCACCGCCTGGCCATTCGACCCACTGGTGACTAGCGCGTGGCTGCGGCACCTGTCGAGAAGGCCCCGCGTGGACGTGCCACTCGCGGCAAATCGACGGTTCGCGAGTGGTGTCGGCGGTGGCACGCGTCGACGAGATGTGCGCTTGTGTAGTCAGCGTTCGTCGGTGGGGAAGAGCCGGTGCTGGAGGGCTGCGGCTGCGGCTTCGGTACGGGTGGCGGCGCCCAGCTTGGTCAGGATGCGGGAGACGTGTACGCCTGCTGTGTTACCGCTGATGAAGAGTTCTGCGGCGATCTGTCTGTTGCTCAGCCCCTTGGCGACGAGGCGGAGGACATCGAGTTCGCGAGGAGTGAGGCCGAAGGTGCTCGGTCGGGCGGCAGCTGCCGTGATCGTTCGGCGCGGGCTGTCGACGGCCAGCCCGGCGCGGTCGGCCAACTGGCGCGCGGCGTCGGCGAGTGTCGGTGCTTCGAGCTGTACGGCGAGGTCCGCGGCCTCGCGCAATGCGGTGTGGGCGGTGGCGCGGTTGCCTGCCGCGAGTTCGGCTCCGGCGGATCCCAGCAGGCTGCGCGCGAGTTCGTAGGGCTGGCGCAGCGCCCGCCAGGATGAGACTGCCGCGTCCCATGCGGGCGAGCTTCCGCTGATGGCGGCAGTGACGACAGCGCGATAGGCGGCGTCGACGGCTGTCGTCATCGGCAGCGCGTCGGCAACGGGATCGACATCGATGGCGATGTTGTCGATCCGGGCCGTGACTGCGAGCAATGGCCACACTTCGTGGTGGTGCGCGGTGATGTCGTCGGCGTGGAGCGTGGCAGTGAGGATGTCGGCCGCGCGGCGCGGTTGACCGGTGGCGATCGCGATATCTGCCTGGATGGTGTGCAATTGGAGCTGGTACTGGCGCGCCCATGGGCCGTCGCTCAGTAGGCCCGCCGCAGTGTCCGCGCTGTTCACGGCCGCAGCCGAATTGCCCTGTGCCAGTGTGATTCCGGCGTGGCACAGGAGCAGTGCGGCCTTGCTCAGCGGAGGCAGTTGCTCGGCGAGTGATACTTCGATGAGATCGAGAGCCTCGTTCCACCGGCCGAGCGCGGTGAGAGCCTGAGTCCACTTGACCAGCAGGATGGGCCCGGCCTCCACGAAGCGGAACGTCGCGTGCGCGGCACGGATGCCCTGCTGGATCGCGTCGATCGCCGCGGTGTGCTCGCCCGCCGCGACCAGCGTCGCCGACTCCCACAACACCACGGTGAGCAGCGTCTGAGGGTCGGCCGCGGCGGTCGCGGCGGCATGGGCCTTTTCGAAATGGGCGACGGCCGTGTCGGATCGAGCGGCGGTGGCCAGTCCGAGGTAGGCGTAGCCGCGCGCGGCAAGCGCCTGCGCGCCGAGCTGTTCGGCCACCTCGACGGCCGCCCGCGCGTCGCGTTCGGCTCCGCCCGCGTCGCCGCCGAAGACGCGCGTCGCGGCGAGCTCCGCGAGCACCTCGCCGCGCAGGACTGTTGGTGGGTGTGCGGGCAACAGGGCAAGGGCCTCGGTCAGATCGTCGTCACAGCCGCTGCTGCTCTGATTCTTCAAACCGGCCCGGTGGTAGTAGAGCTGGGCGGCGCGCAACGGTGAACGATCGGGGTCGACAATGCCGAGTGCCTCGCCGGCGGCTTCGATGCCGCGGTCGATGGTGCCGTTGAGATAGCAGGCCTCGACCACCTGCTCCAACACGGTGAGCCGATCGGCAGCGACCAGGACCGCCGCGTCCGGCACCCGATCCCAGAGTTCGAGCACTCGATCCAGGTGGCGCAGCCGTTCGCTGTGCGCGCCCACGTTCGCCGCGCTCGCCGCGGCGTCCCACGACGCTTCGATCGCGCTGGGCAGATCGCCTGCCGTGTAGGCGTGGTGGGCCAGTTGCCCGATCGGCCAGTCTTCGTTCTGTGCATCGCGACGGGTGTGCAATGCCCGAGCCAGCCGCGCGTGCAGCCGCTTTCGCTCGATCGGCAGCAGATGATCGTAGACGGCGTCGCGAATCAGGACGTGGCGGAACTCGTATCCGGTCTCGGTGGCCAGCAGCAGTTGCCTGTCGATCAATTCGCGTGCAGCGCGCTCGAGGGCCGCCTCGTCGAGGTCGGTCGCCGATTCCAGCAACGCATGCTGTGCGGGCGACCCTGCCACGGCAGCCAATCGCAACAGTGCCTTGGCGTCCGGGGGCAGACTCGCCTGATAGTCGAGCAGCAGATCGGACAGCTCGGCCGGGGTGTCGTCGCTCGAGCGGCTGAGCGCCTCGACGAACAGCGGAATGCCCTTGCTGCGCTCGAAGATTCGCGTCACGGCCCCGGGCTCCGGCTCGCGGCCGAGCAGTGCGGCGAGCTGCCTGCCCACCTCGTGTCTGGTCAGCGGTGCCGGATCGAGCAGGCGGACACCGGGATTGCGGCGCAGCCCGCCGACGAGTCTGCGCATCGGTTCGGAATCGGCGGGCCGATAGGTGCCGACCAGCAGGAGGTCACGCTGCGCGAGATTGGCGAGCAGGAACGACAACAGCTCCCGACTCGAATCGTCGGACCAGTGCAGATCTTCCAGCACCACGACCACCGGCCTGGTCAGCGCCAGCTGCTCGAGCACGGTGAGGATCTCGCCGAACAGCCGGATCCGATCGGACTCGGCGTCGGCGGATCCGGCCTGTGCGGCCAGTTCGGGCAGCCAGCGTGACAGCGCGGGCTTGGCCACCGGCAACAGCTCGGCCAACCGGGTCACGCCGAGCTCGCGGACGAGACCACGCAGCACAGAGAGGAACGGCGCGTACGGCACGCCATCTCCGGAGAACTCGGGGCATCGGCCGACCAGCACCACCGCATCCGCACCGAGCCGGGTGGTGAACTCGCTGACCAGGCGTGATTTGCCGAGCCCTGCCTCACCGGCGATCAGCACGGTGTGGGTGGACGTATCCGCATAGGCGCTCTGCAACGCCGACACTTCGGCGGCCCGTCCGACAAAGGCACCGCAGACGGGAACGCTCACCACTCCGCGATCATGCACGGCCCGCGCAGCGGTGGCAACTTCGCAGCCAAGGAGGTGCGGCGGTTTTCGCCGTCGATGTAAAGAGCGCACGGCGCCGAAAGATAACGAATTCTCGTGATTCGTGAGCACCCTCGTTACCGGCAGAGTTATTGGCATGACGAACAACGACATCCACCCCTTCCGCATCGAGATCCCGCAGGCCGCCATCGACGATCTGCACGACCGGCTGGTCCGCACCCGCTGGATCGACGACCTGCCCGGCACCGGTTGGGAGCGCGGCGTGCCCGTCTCCTACCTGAAGGAGCTGGCGGGCTACTGGGTGGAGAAGTTCGATTGGCGGGCGCAGGAGGAAGCGCTCAACGCCTACCCACAGTTCACCACCACCATTGATGGGCAGAACGTGCACTTCCTGCACATTCGCTCGGTGGACGAGAACGCCACGCCGCTGCTGCTGATCCACGGTTGGCCCAGCTCGGTGGTCGACTTCCTCGACCTGATCGGCCCGCTGACCGATCCGAAGGCGTACGGGAACCATGATGCGCCCGCCTTCCACCTGGTCATCCCGTCACTGCCGGGCCACGGTTTCTCGGGGCCGATCACCGAGGCCGGCTGGAACGACGGCCGGATCGCTGCCGCGCTTGCCGAACTGATGGCCAGGCTCGGCTACGACCGCTATGGGGTGCAGGGCGGCGACCACGGCGCCTTCATCGGCCCGCAGCTCGGCCGTGTCGACGCCGAACACGTGCTCGGTGTGCACGCCAATGCGCTGGTCACCTTCCCGACGGGTGATCCCGCTGATATGGCGGCGCTCACCGACGCGGAAAAGCGGCGGCTCGGTGCGATGAAGAAGTTCCAGGACGACGGCTCGGCTTACATGAACCTGAAGGGCTCACGCCCGAACACCATCGCGCAGCTGCTCGCCGATTCCCCGGCAGGTCAGCTCGGGTGGATCATCGAGAAGTTCAAGGAGTGGATCGACCAGTCACACGAGCTGCCCGAGCAAGCCATCGACCGGGACCGGCTGCTGACCGAGGTGAGCATCTACTGGTTCACCGACACCGCCCGCAGCGTCGCCAACCTGTACTACGAGCGCTTCCACGACGCGACGATGTTCGCGCCCAAGCCGAAAGGCACTGTGCCGACCGGTGTCGCGGTCTTCAAGGACGGTGACTACGCCATCCGCCGCTTCGCCGAGAAGGCACACACCATCACCCACTGGTCGGAGTTCTACTCCGGCGGCCATTTCCCGGCCCTCGAAGTTCCCGAATTGCTGATCGGCGACATCCGCGAGTTCTTCTCGAGTCTCACGCGCTGACTCCCCGCACGGCAGCGCCCGCAGCATTCGTGCTGCGGGCGCCGGTGTTCTCCTCGCCGAGCCGCGTCAGAAGTCCCAGCCTTGCGGTGCGAGGAAGTGCATGGCGCCGACCGGCGCGAGCATTGCCGTCGCTTCAGCGGAAAACTGGGCCCGACGTGCGGAATTCAGTGGAAAGCGGCGGCGCTGATCAGATGGATTTGCGTCTCCCTCTGGGGGAGACGGGAGGGTGAGGGCATGGACGGCGACACGCTTTACTCGATCGGGGAGACGGCCGAACGGACCGGGCTCTCCGTCAAGACGATCAGGTTCTACTCCGACAGCGGTGTGGTGCCGCCGACCATCTACAGCCCCGCCGGCTATCGGCTCTACGACACCGATGCGCTGGCTCGGCTGCAGTTGGTGCGAACGTTGCGTGACCTGGGTGTCGATCTTGCGTCGGTCCGGCAGGTGCTGGATCGGACGCGCTCGCTGCCCGAGGTCGCCGCCTCACATGCCGAGGCGATCGCATTGCAGATGCGGACGCTTCGGTTGCAGCGCACCGTGTTACGCGCGATTGCCGAGCGGGGATCTACCGTCGAGGAGATGGAACTCATGCACAAACTCGCCAAGCTTTCCGATGCCGAGCGCCGCCGACTGATCAGCGATTTCGTCGAGGACACCTTCGGCGGCGTCGACGCGAATCCGGCGCTCGTCGACATGATTCGGGCGGCGATGCCGGAACTGCCGGAGGATCCGGAGCCCGCTCAGATCGAAGCCTGGGTGGAGCTCGCCGAGCTCACCAGTGACACGGATTTTCGTGCCGCGGTGCGTCGAATGGCCGAGTATCAGGCGGCTCAGCGCGCCGAGGGCGATACCACCGGCCTGCATCACGAACTGACCGAGGTGGTCCGCGACCGGGTCGAGCACGCCCTCGCCTCTGGCATCGCGCCCGATTCGGCCGAAGCGAAGCCGATCGTCGACGAACTCGCGGCACGGTACGCCGTAACGTTCGACCGCCCCGATGACGCCGCACTGCGGCAATGGCTGCGAACGCGCCTCGACGTCGCGGGAGATACTCGCACCGAGCGCTACTGGCAGCTACTCGCCGTGATCAACGGGTGGCCGGTCCCGCCGAGTTTGGCACCGGTATTCGCCTGGTTCGGTGCGGCTTTGGAGGTGATCGTGTGTGATCAACAGCCAGTGGACAGTGCCGATTTCGGCGCCCGACCGGAGCCGGGTGGTGCGAGGGCGATCGGCCCGCGATAGCGTCGACCGTTGAGAGGCCGCCGGTAACAGCCTCTCAACGGCACGGGAATACGGCCGTCAGTCCAGATCTGCCAACTTGGCGAGGATGGTGGCGGCCATGGCGGCAGGATCCCCGTCACCGGGACGCAAGATCAGTTCGGGATTGGCCGGTACGTCATACGGGTCGTCGATTCCGGTGAAGCCGCGGATCTCCCCGGCTCTGGCCTTGGCGTACATCCCCTTGGGATCGCGGGATTCACAGATCTCCAGCGGCGTGTCCACGAAGACTTCGACGAAGGCGATGCCCGCGGCTTCATGAGTGGCTCGTGCCCTGTCGCGATCGGCCTGGTAGGGACTGATCAGGGAAACCACCGCCACCACACCGGCTTCGGCGAACAGTCGGGCTACTTCGCTGACGCGGCGGACGTTTTCGACACGATCCGCCGCGGCGAAACCCAGGTCGGAATTGAGGCCGTGCCGCAGATTGTCGCCGTCCAGCAGGAAGGCGGGGCGGCCCGCCGCGACCAGCCTGCGTTCGAGTTCTACCGCGACAGTGGACTTTCCGGAGCCGGAGAGCCCGGTGAGCCAGACAGTCATGCCCTTGGTCGCGCGCTCGTCGCGCCCGACGGCGGTGGAGTGCCAGACCACTCGGGAGGACGGCAGGCTCGGTCCGGTGATCATGCCCGCGGCGACGGTGTTGTTGGTGGTTTCGTCGACGAGGATGAAACTGCCGGTGGTGCGGTTGCGGCGGTACGGATCGAACAACAGCGGCTGCCGGGTGCGCAGCTGAATACGGCCGATCTCGTTGAGCGACAGGGACTCCGCGGTCTCGTCGCGGTGCAGCGTGTTCACGTCGAGTCGATAGTCGAGGGTGCGGATCTCGGCGGTGGCGGTGCGGGTGGTGTGCCGGATGGTGTAGGTGGCGCCGGGGGTCAGCTCGGACTCCTCGGTGAACCAGCACACCATGGCGTCGAGATCGCGACCGGCGTGCGGCCGGTTGGCCGGGCGGCAGATGAGATCGCCACGCGCGATGTCGATTTCGTCGGTGAGCTGGATGGTGACCGCCTGTGGCGGGAACGCCTCGGTGACCGGGGTACCACCCGGTCCCCAGATCGCCGCGACGGTGCTGGTGAATCCCGAAGGCAGCACGGCCACTTCGTCACCGGGTTTGAACACCCCGCCCGCGACGGTGCCCGCGTAGCCGCGGAAACCCTCGGCGTGCCTGCGGGTCACGTACTGCACGGGGAAACGCGCATCGATCAGATTGCGATCGGAGGCGATATGTACCTCTTCCAGGTGGTGCAAGAGGGGGGAGCCCTCATACCACGGCATAGCGGTGCTGCGGTGCACGATATTGTCGCCGGTGAGCGCCGACATCGGGATGAAGGTGAGGTCGGCGACGTCGAGTTTGGTTGCGAACTGGGCGAATTCGTCGTGGATCTCGTCGTAGCGTTCCTGCGACCAGCCGACCAGGTCCATTTTGTTCACGCACAGCACCAGATGTGGAATACCGAGCAGGCTGGCGAGGAAGGCGTGCCGCCGCGTCTGCTCGACGATGCCCTTGCGGGCGTCCACCAGGATCAACGCGAGGTCCGCGGTGGAGGCGCCGGTGACCATATTGCGCGTGTACTGGATGTGGCCGGGTGTGTCGGCGATGATGAATTTCCGTCGGGGGGTGGCGAAATAGCGGTGCGCCACGTCGATGGTGATGCCTTGTTCCCGTTCGGCGCGCAGGCCGTCGGTGAGCAGTGCCAGATCGGGGTAGTCGTCGCCGCGCTCGCGGCTGGTGCGCTCCACGGCGGCGAGCTGATCGGTGAAGATGGTCTTGGAATCGAAGAGCAGCCGCCCGATCAGGGTGGATTTGCCGTCGTCGACGCTGCCCGCCGTGGCGAGGCGCAACAGGGTGGTCGTCGTCATCAGAAGTAGCCTTCTCGTTTGCGGTCTTCCATGCCTGCCTCGGAAATCCGGTCGTCGGCGCGGGTCGCACCGCGTTCGGTCACTCGGGTCGCGGCGACCTCGACGACCACCTCGTCCGGGGTGGACGCCGTCGATTCGACGCATCCGGTGCACGTCGCGTCGCCGACCGTCCGGAAACGCACCATGCTGTCGTAGGGCTGCTCGCCGTCGAGGAGTTCGAGGAACCGGGTGTGTGCCAGCAGCATGCCGTCGCGCTGCACCACCGGGCGGCGGTGGGCGTAGTACAGCGGCGGCAGCTCGATCCGCTCGGCTGCGATGTAGTGCCAGATGTCGAGCTCGGTCCAGTTGGACAGCGGGAACACCCGAATGTGCTCGCCGGCGCGATGGCGTCCGTTGTAGAGGTTCCACAGTTCGGGCCGCTGGTTGCGCGGATCCCATTGGCCGTATTCGTCGCGGAAGCTGAACACGCGCTCTTTGGCGCGGGCTTTCTCCTCGTCCCGGCGGGCGCCGCCGAATACCGCGTCGAAGGTGTGCTCGCGAATGGCGCGCAGCAGGGTACCGGTCTGCAGGCGGTTGCGGGAAGCGCGTGGTCCGGTCTCCTCGACCGAGCGGCCCGCGTCGATGTCGTCCTGCACCCGGGCGACCACCAGCCGCAGGCCGAGTCGTTGCACCGTGCGATCCCGGAATTCGATCACCTCGTCGAAATTATGCCCGGTGTCGATGTGCATGACAGGGAACGGCAGCGGCGCGGGCCAGAAGGCCTTGGCCGCGAGGTGCAGCATCACCACCGAGTCCTTGCCGCCGGAGAACAACAGCACCGGCCGCTCGAACGTCGCTGCGACTTCCCGGAAGATGTGTGCCGACTCGGCCTCGAGTGCGTCCAGATGTGGCAGCTCGTAGGCGGACCTCCGCATTCGCTCCAGCCGTGCGCGGGTTTCGGACGGACTACGTCCGGCAGCACCTACTTCGGTGCTCGCCGTCGACTTTGCGTACTGGCTCACGTCCCAAAACTAGAACACGTTTCGGTCATTGGTCAATGGGGCGATGTGGGTTTGTGTCCGCCGGACGCGGCGGTTACCGCATCGGCGGCGGCCACGAGAGCGGCTCCGCGGCGGGTGATTTCGGCGCCGGTAATGGCGGTGCCCACATACATGGTGAGCACCATGTTCTGCCTGCCGTCGCCGCCGTAGGTCGGTGCCGCGAGCAAGCTCACCGGATGTTCCTTGCGCGGTCGCAGATCGGTGCCGAGATGGACGCGTTCGCCGAGGCTGGTGACCAGCTCGCCGACGAGTTCGCGCACCTCTTCTGGCAGGTCACGGGCGGCGACGCCGGCCAGCAAGGAGTACAGGCGGCGACCCGCGCCGGTCAGGCTCTCCACCAGGTAACCGCGCTGTCTGCACTCCGCGACGACCTGGCGCAGCCGGTCTACATCCTGCCGCAGCGGCACCGTGGACGGCTTGGTCAGCCAGGCGTCGAAGGCCGCGTCGGAGTCCCACAGCACGTACATCAGGCCGACCGGCGGCGCGAACAGGTAGGAGGCGCCAACCTTGACCATGCCGGGCCCGGTGCTTTCCAGCACTGTGATCTGCTCGCCGACCACTGCCGATGCGGTGCAGGTCGTGCGGTATTCCGCGGTGAGTTTCGCCAGCTCGACCCGCGCGATGGCGGAGATGGCGAAACTGTCCTGGGCGACCCGGCCCGCCGCGATCAGCGCGGGTCCTAGGCCGTAGGTGCGGGTGTGTGCGTCGCGCACCAGGTAGCCGCCCGCGCTGAGCTCGGTGAGAATGCCCAGGCAGGTCGGCTTCGCGAGGTCGAGCTCGCGGGCCAGCTCGGAAAGGCCGAAGCGTTTGCCGCGCTGCTCGACGAAGAAATCCAGCACTTGGACCACCCGCTGGGTGGGCGCGGATCTACGGGCAACCATTGACCACTCCTAGAACACGTTCTAATCTTGCTCGTATCGAAATGTACCAGACCGGTACATATTTGGAACACCTAGCAGCGACTGTTCGCCGGTCGCTCGAGACACCCGGGAAGCCACTTGCTGACACAGCCGTTCGCGGACGCCATCGCCGCCGCCGAGCAGATCATCACCGGCGCACCACACATCCGGACCGAACAGGATCTCGTCGAGGGCTACGACTACCTCGCGGGCAGCATCCGCGCGGCCATCCAGATGGCCTGGGCCTATGAGCGGGACTTTCCGTTCTTCGTTCAGTCCACCGGGCCGTACACGAAAATGGGCCTGGACAACCCGGACACTCTCTACTTCCACTCCTACCTGCGACCCGACGCCGAATATGTGGTGACCGGCAAGCGCGGCAGCACCCGCGACCTGAGCTTCCAGGTGCTCAACGGCGACTACTCGCCGGTCGATGTCCCCGACAGTCTCACCGCATTCGACGACCGCGCGATCGAGGTCGCCGCGGACGGCTCCTACGAGCTGCGCCTCGGACCGGGTGCGGCGCGCCCCGGCTACGTGCATCTCGCACCGGACTCCGCCATGCTCGTGATTCGTGAGGTCTACAGCGATTGGGCCACCGAGAAGCCGGGCACCGTCCGCATCCAGCGGGTGGACCGGATCGGCGACGCGCCGCCGCCGCTGACCAAAGACCTGATGACCAAGCGGTTCGGCGTCGCGGGAAAGATGCTGCTGTCGCGGCTGAACACCTTCCTGGCCTTCCCGAAGTGGTTCTATCTCAACCTGCCCGTCAACACGATGACCGAGCCGCGTTCGACCCCGGGCGGGCTCACGACGCAATTCTCCTCGGCGGGCCACTACGAGCTGGACGACGATCAGGTCATGATCATCACGGTGCCGAAATCCGACGCGCCGTATCAGGGCTTCCAGCTCGGCAGCATGTGGTACCTGTCGCTGGACTACATCAACCACCAGACCAGCCTCACCGCAGACCAGGCGCAGGTCGACCCTGACGGCATGATCCGGCTCGTGGTCAGCGAACAGGATCCAGGATTGGCCAACTGGATCGAACGCACCGGGCACGCGCGCGGATATCTGCAGTTCCGCTGGCAGCGGCTGGCGCGGGAAATGAAGCCGGAAGACGGACCGACGGTGGAGGTGGTGTCGCTCGACGAATTACCGCAGCGGCTGCCGTTCTACGAACAGGCGCGGGTGACTCCGGAACAGTGGCGGGCACGGATCGCGGCGCGACAGGTCGCCGTGGCGGAAAGGATGTTGGGCTGATGTTGTTGCAGGACAAGGTCGTTGTGGTCTCGGGTGTCGGTCCCGGCCTCGGCAGGGCGATCGCGGTGCAGAGTGCGCGCGCCGGCGCCGACGTGGTACTCGCCTCGCGCACCGAATCGCGACTGACCGAGGTGGCCAAGGAGATCACCGAACTCGGCAGGCGCGCGGTGGTGGTGCCGACCGACATCAACGACGAGGCGGCCGTGGTCAACCTGGTCGAGACCGCGCAGAGCGCGTTCGGCCGGGTGGACACCCTGGTGAACAACGCGTTCGCGATTCCGCCGATCACCGATCTGGCGACCGTCGACCTGGACGACGTGCGGGCCGGTTTCGAGACGAATGTGCTTGCGGCACTGCGGCTGACCCGGTTGTTCGTGCCGGCGCTCGCCGAGACGAAGGGGTCGGTGGTGATGATCAACTCGGCGGTGCTGCGGCATTCGCGACGCACCTTCGGTCCTTACAAGATGGCCAAGGCGAGCCTGCTCGCGCTGGCACAGAGTTTGGCCACCGAGCTGGGGCCGCAAGGGATCCGGGTGAATTCCGTTGCCCCCGGCTATATCTGGGCGGACAACCTGAAGTGGTATTTCAACTATCTCGCCGAGCAGCGGGGGATCACCGCCGAAGAGGTCTACGCCGAGACGGCGAAGACCATCGACCTGCGCAAGCTTCCCGAACCCGATGAGATCGCCGATGCCGTGGTGTTCTTCGCCTCGCAGCTGGCGCGGGCGATCACCGGAGCCTGCCTGGATGTCAACGGCGGCGAGTACCACCACTGACCGGGTGCGGGTGTCCCGCATCAATTCTGAGGAGATGACTGTGATCGGCAGAGACGACGTCGGCACCATCGACGATCTGCACGCTTCGGCGACCAAGGTCGTCGGGCTGGACGACTTCGGCGACGACGGCTACCGCGAAGGACTGCAGGTACTGCTCGAGTCCTACGCCAAGGACGCGGAGCTGACCCCTTTCGGCAACAAGGTGAATCGGGCGTTCCTGCGCGGCGCACTGATCGCGCGACTGCTCAGTGAATCCGCGTGGCAGCGGTTTCCCGAGCACGCCGAGGTGGCGATCGAGCGGCCCATCTTCGTGACCGGGTTGCCGCGCTCGGGCACCACGGCCGTGCACCGGCTGCTCAACGCGGACCCGGCGCACCAGGGGCTGGAAATGTGGCTGACCGAGATGCCGCAGCCGCGACCGCCGCGCGAGACGTGGGCGGACAACCCCGTCTACCAGCGGATCGAGGCCGCGTTCGAGAAACATCACGTGCAGCACCCGGAATTCATGGGTGTGCATCATATTTCGGCCGACCAGGTGGAGGAATGCTGGCAGTTGCTGCGGCAGTCGGCGATGTCGGTGTCCTACGAATGCCTGGGTTATCTGCCCGGCTACTCCGACTGGCTGCGCGCACAGGATTGGACCGACGCCTACCGCAGGCACCGGCGCAACCTGCAGCTGATCGGCCTGCCGGATGCGGGCCGGCGATGGGTGTTGAAGAATCCCAGCCATCTGTTCGCGCTGGACGCGATCTTCGCGACGTACCCGGATGCGCTTGTCATCCAGATGCACCGGGATCCGCGCACCATAATCGGATCAGTGTGCAGTCTCAACGAGCAGGCCTCGGCCGGGTGGTCGGACAAGTTCCGCGGACCCGTCGTCGGCGCAGCGCAGTTGGACCTGTGGGCCAGGGGAGCGGACCGGTTCCTCGCCGACCGCAAGCACCACGATGCCGCGCAGTTCTGCGACGTGTACTACGACGATTTCGTCGCCGACCCGATCGCTACCGTCGGCTCGATCTACCAGCGCTTCGGTCTGTCATTGAGTGTCGAGGCCGAATCGGCGATGGCGGCGCTGCATTCGGAGAGCACCTCGGGCGCCGCGCGTCCGGCGCACCGCTACACGCTGGCGGATTTCGGGCTGACCGCGGATCAGGTCGACGCCCGCTTCGCCGACTATCGCAACGAGCACTTCCCCGGCAGATAAGCGACTCGGTGGGACGGATACTGTTCCGCCCCACCGAGATTCGTGCGACGGATGTGCCGGAACCCCGGTCGTGGAGACCCGGCCCGGCATCGCACTCCCGGTATGCAGACCGGACCCTGCGAGCTATCGCCTCACGGCTGCCCGGGCTTGAGCACGATGAACAGGCCGCGTGCTTCGGCGCAGAGCCGGTCGCCGTCGTGCAGGGTGGCGCGCACGAAAACCTTGCGGCCCTCCTGGCGTTCGGCCCAGGCGCGGACCGTCAATTCGGTGTTGAGCGGGGTGATGGATCGGTAGTCCACGGTGAGTGAGGCGGTTCTGGTCACCGCCCCCGCGTGCACGGCAGCGGCCATGCCGAGCAGATCGTCGAAACCGATGGCCACCTGCCCGCCGTGCGCGGCATTGTTGCCGCCGAGATGGAAAGTGCGAAAGGTGACGCGGGCGTCGACACCGTTCGCATCGGCGTGGTCGATCATGAAAGGCGGGAGCGAGATATTTCCGCGGGCAGGCAGATCGAACCTGGTCCAGACGGGCGTGGACCACTCGTCCACGATGGCCGCGTCCAGCTTGTCGTTGAGTTGCTTGAGGACGCCGATCGTCTCCAACGCCAGCTCGTCGGAGGGGCTGGCCAGCCGCACGCGATCCATCAGGCTGCGCACCTGCTCGATGAATTCGCCGTAGTGCGGTCCGCCGCGAGTGATGTCGGTGTCCTGCTCATCGTGTGCGTTGATCAGCTCGGACATCGGCCGGAACCCGCCCTCGTGATGCTCTTGATCGGGTAGCGAGTCGCCGGCCTGCTGTTCGTTCATGAGAACACGTTATCGGTTGCCGGCGGAATGCTCGCCCGGTGGGGTCCGCCGCGTGACTACCGTCGGGGTGCGGCTGTCCCGCCGATTCCGGGGCATGCAATTCGAGTGTTTCAGCTCGCCGGTTACGATGCTCCTCCATCAGGTCTTCCGAAGAACCCGAAAGACGTCGGCAGGCGATTGTTCTTCGATCGGCACTCACCGGCGCGGCTGGCGAAAGGCTTTGTCCCGATGCGTATTACGGCAGTTGTCTTCGATATGGACGGCGTACTGATCGATTCCGAGCCGGTGTGGGAACAGGTGCGGCGCGAGTATGTCGCCGAGAAGGGCGGCCGCTGGCTACCGGATACGCAGCAGCGCTTGATGGGCATGAGCACAGGGGAATGGTCGGACTATCTCAGTGGCGAACTCGGCGTCGGTGAATCGCCCGACACGGTGGCCGACGAGGTGATCGAGCGGATGGCGGTCCACTACGACAAGGGGGTGCCTTTGCTGCCCGGCGCGGTCGCCGCGGTGCAGCGGATGAGTGAGCAGTGGCCGCTCGGTGTGGCGAGCTCCTCGCCGCGCACCCTTATCGACACGGTGCTCGGCCGTACGGGATTGATCGAATTCTTCAATGTCACGTTCTCGACGGAGGAAGTGGATCGGGGCAAGCCCGCACCGGATGTGTACGTGGCCGTTGCGGGCTTTCTGCGTCAGAAGTCGACCGAGTGTGCCGCTGTGGAGGATTCGAGCAACGGACTGCGTGCGGCTCATGCGGCGGGCATGCGGGTGATCGCCGCGCCGCGGCCCGAGTATCCGCCCGCGCCGGATGCGCTCGCGTTGGCTGCGCACGTCATCGGCGGTCTCGACGAGTTGACCCCGGATCTGGTTTCCGAGTAGGGCCGGCCTCGCTCCGTCGTTCCCCGGTGCGTCAGCTCCGGTACGAGGTCAGCAGCGTGCGAGCCGCGGTGGCGAGGTCGGTGTCGAGCCAATCGGGCAGCTCGCGGGAATGGGCATGGCGGCGCAGCGCGGCGTAGGGGAGATCGACGACAGCCCGGCTGACGGCATCGATCTCCCGGTCGCCGTCCGCGCCGAGGAGGTCGCGGGCCAGGCGCCGCAGGTGCTCGAACAATGGCGCGTTCATCCGGTCGAGGCGGCCGCGGAACTCCGCGTCCGGGCCGCCGTCGAGCAGGTCGCTCGGGCGCAAGTTCAGCAGAAGTTTCGCGTCGTCGGGCAATTCGCGACCGAACCGAACTGCCGCGACCGCCATCGCCACCCCTGCCTCGACCGGGTCCCGGTCACCCGCGCCCGCCATGACGCGCTCCTGAAAGCGTGTCAGCGCGCGTAACCACGCCTCGGTGAGGACGCCGTTGCGGTTGCCGAAGCGGTGGTACAGCGTGCCGACGGGTGCGCCGCTTGCCGCGGCGATCGCCGCGACACTGGCCGCGCGGGGGCCGTCGGCGAGCACGAGGGTGCGTGCTGCGTCGAGGATCACATCGGTGTCGTGCTTGCGGGGTGGTGCCATCTACTAGTACGTTCCTTCTATATGGAGCGATTGCCCTACATTGATGAGCATGCCAGATCGATCGACGCGAATCGGGACCGGGCGTGGAAAGCGCTGCTGAAAGTCATGTGTAAGGACCCGGACGACCCGTCTCATCCGCCGACGGGATTCCAGCTCGACTCGGCCGACGCGCCCGCACGATTGGCGTTGTCGGGCAGGCACTGGTTCTCGCGCTACGCGCTGATCTTCGAACTCGACGAAGAGGGGCCGAGTCGGACTCGGATCCGGGCGCAGTCGTGGGGCGAGTTCCCCGGCCTGCACGGCAAGGTCTACCGAGCGCTGGTGATCGGGAGCGGCGGTCACCAAGTGGTCGTGCGCCGGTTGCTGCGCCAGATAGCGGCGGCGGCATGATCCCCGGTCTGGTCTGGGGCGCGACCGAGGCCGAGCGTGAGCAACCCTTGCCGTGCGATGAGCTGGAGTCCGGCGGGGTGCAAGCGGATCGGGCCATCAGCATCGACGCATCACCACAGGTGGTCTACGCCTGGCTGTGTCAGCTGCGCGTTGCGCCCTACAGCTACGACCTGCTCGACCGCTTCGGCCGCCGCAGCCCGCGCCGCCGCGATCCCGAGCTCACCGAACTCGAAGTGGGGCAACGTTTCATGTCCCAGTTCGATCTGGTGTCCTTCGTCCTCGGCAGGCATATCACGCTGGTCACCGGCAAGATATGTGTCACCTATGCGGTGCGGCCCGAGGGAAGCGGGACCCGCCTTGTGGTTCGGATGCATTGCGGTGCACCGCGGATCGTCGCGCGAGCGCTGGCACTCGGCGATCTGTTGATGATGCGCAAGCAGTTGCTGACATTGAAGGAACTGGCCGAGGCCGAACAGCGCGCTCTCGCTTGATGTCCGGGTATCGGGCGGTGTCGGGTTCACGATCGAGCGCACCTTCGCGCTCCGCCGCGCGGTTTCAAGCCGGTGGGAGAGCCGACCGGCAGTCCGCCACCGTGGCGGGCTGCCGGGTTGGAGGGCAGACAGCAGAAACTCATCATGGATCGCGCTGCCCGAGCGGCACTGCTGCGCCGCTGGGACGAGCAGGCTCTCGCCTCAGGAATCGCGTGATGTCAGCGCAAGCGGTAGATCGCGAGAGCGGGTGGTGCGAGTACTTGCGTATGCGGCGAGTGTGCACATGGCCGTGAGTGCTAACCATCGCGTGGTGACGGCGCCCACTGTCGACAACAGATAGCCCGCGCCGAGCGCGCCGAGCGCGACCGCGCCGTTGCAGAACAGTGCCATCGTCGCGACCGCGCGACCGAACGTCTGTTCGGGGATCGCATCGAGCCGGGATATCGTCAACGCGACGTTGCTGACGACCCCCACGCCGCCGATGCCACACCAACACGCAGCCAGCACAAAGGGATTGGCGCTGAACGCCATTGGAACGAGCAGCGCCGTCCATGCCCAGAGCGCGCCCCGATAGACATTCCGGGGAGGGAAGCGAGTGGTGAGCCGTGATGCCGCGGCGGCGCCGAGTACTCCGCCGACGCCCGCGGCGCCGAGCACCACGCCGGCGGTCCACGCGGGACCGTCGCCGTTCTTCAGTTCCACCAGTGTCAGCAGCGAGACGAGCTGAATGACGATATTCGACAGTCCGATCATTGCCGTCGACATCCGTAGGAAAGGTTCGGTCCATACGACACGGAAGCCGTCGGCGATGGTGCGCCGGACCGAAAGACGCTCGGACTCGGCGACTTTCGGCGGTGCCGACGAGTCCGGACGGATCAGCAACAGTGCGACGAGACAGTAAAGATACGACACGGCGTCGGCGATGAACGGCAGCCAACGGGCCACGCCGTAGACCGCCGCACCGGCTGCTCGTCCGACCAGGATGGCGATCGGTTGCTCGGCCTCGACGAACGAGAACGCGGCGGGTCGCTGTGCGTGCGGCACCACGTCGCGGATCGCGCCCAGCTCGCTGAGGTTGACGAAGACGTAGACACTGCCCTCGATGAACGCTGTGACACCGACTATCAGCGCGAGGCTCGGGAGCTGGGCAGCGACCGCTCCGGCAGCCAGGCAGGCCGCGATCAACCCGGTGATCTGGCATATCACCAGGGTCCGGATCCGGTTGGAATAATCCGCGACGATGCCGGCCGCGATCTGGAAGATCAGACTCGGCAGGCTCAATGCGAAACCGACCCATCCCGCCGCGGCGGGCGAGCCGGTCACCGCGAGAACCAGCATGGGGTAGGCGATTCGGACGCCGTGGAATCCCACTAGCGATGTCGCGTTTCCGGACCACAGCAGCAGGAAGTTCCGGTTGGTGTGGATTCCCGATCTACCCATGAGCGCGCGGATACCTCGACAACCACCGCACGAGATCGACGATCTCGACACCTTCGGCATCCGCCAGCAGTACCTGGCACAGGTGGGCGGCGACCTCGGCCCTGTCATCGAGAACACTGAAGTCATCGTCAGGGTGGAGCTTCGGCAACGCCAGCGCCAAGCCTGCCCACAACTGTGGCCGGAGCGGGTCGATGTGCAGCTCCTCGGTGTACAGCGCGACCGCCGCGGCCAGGTCACCCGCCAGATAGGCCCGGTCGCCGCGCGGCTGCTCGGGGATCGACAGAGCTTCGGCCGCGGCGTGGTCCAGCAGCTTCAGCTGCGTTGGAAGGTGCAGGCGGCGATGGTCGTTCGGCACGGCTGTCTGGTCCACATGATCCGCCGGCGGCAGGCCGTCGGGCCGTGGCGCCTGCGCGATCCAGCACGCGGCCAGCTCGGCGATGCCGCCGATGTCCGGTGTCAGGTTCCGCACCTGCCAGAACGTCCGATGCGCTATCGCCACCTCGGACGCGGCGACCCTGACCGCCGTGGGCACGTCCTCCTCGCCCCAGGGGCGCATTTCAGCACTGAGCGCGTTCAGGAAATGCGAACCCGCCTCGGTGAGCAGGCTCGACGTCGATGCCTGCGCCACAGCACCTTCCACCTGCAGACGCCACAATTCGAAATCGACGTTCGCCTGCATCGATCGGTGGCAGTCGGCGTGACGATGTATTCGCCAGAAGTCGGTGACTCCGAAGAACGCGTAGATCCCGTGCAGCAGGCCCATGATCGGACGCGGGTCGTCGCGCCACGGCGCGTAGAAGCGGCACACCGGATCGGGATCGAACAGCACGATCTGATCGGTCAGCAGCGTGAACTTCGTGTGCTGGACCTCATGGATCAGCGTGAGCGCCAGCTGGCATGGGTCCGCGGGGGCCGTGGTGTAGACGCAGCCGACTCCGTCGAATGCGGTGTGGCTCGTGCTCGCCGCGAGTGGTTGTGCGCTCAGCGGCGCCAAAGACTGCAGGCAACTGCGCATCGGCACGAGGTACCGGTCGAAGTCGCGGCGCAGTAGCTCCCAGGCCGCCGCGAAATCCTGTTGCCACGTGCGGGTTTGGGCTGTCGTGAGCCGGGGTGGCTGCTGACCGTCCAGCAGGTGTCGGAACGGGTCCAGGTCGTCCAGGAACACCTCCCGTTCCGCATCCGCCCCCCGCAATCGCCGCAGCGGCAGCCAGGCGGGATCGGACTCGTCATCCCGGGACGGGACGAGAACTGTGCTGGTGCCCCGGGTGAAGCGCAGTGCGCCGTCCCGTGTCCAGTGCAGTTCGCAGTGCCCGTTGTCCCCGGCAGGGCCGAGCTCGGCCCTGCCGATCCCGGGCAACATCACCACGCCGTTCCGCACTACGACGTTGATGGAACCTTCGGGTAGACAGGCGATGTCGCCTGCCGCGGCGAGCCAGCCCAGGTAGCCACAGTCGGCCCACAGTGGGGTCGGCGCGTCGTCGGGCTCGGCATGAAGGCGCTGCAGGACGTGGGCGAGCCACGGGCCGACGTGCGGGTACGACAACAACGTCACGACCTCGGCCGGATGGGATCGTTGCAGTTCGGCCAGCGTCTGATAGGCAAGGGAAAGTCCTGCGGCGTCGGCAATTTCGGGGCGCGATGTGGTTTCGGCGATGAGTGTGCGCAGCAGGATCAGCCGCATCAGTAGCGCGCCTTCGCTCAGCGTCGCGACGGCCGCCTCGGTTCCGTGGCCGGAACTCAAACTGGCTGTGACATCGGAGATCCCGGTGACTGTCGTTGGCATGGGGGTGTCTCCTCGCTAGGTGTTGATGGCAGAGTCGATGTCCGCACGGACACGAGATTCGATGTGGTAGATCAACTTCTTCAGGTCGGCGCAATACACCGAGGGGTTGCGGAATCCGTCACACTCGCGATATCGATGCGCGTAGTGACCTCGGCCGCGGTGTCCAACGGGCAGGCGCGACACGTATCGCTCGGTGTGGCAATCCCGATCTGCCTTGGAATACGAGATCGACAGCGGGCAGCGCGAATCGGCGCGCGTGCTCGCCGATCATCCGGCAGTCGTCGTCGAAAGTCTGATGGCTCATAGTCTTCGGTTGCTCACGCCAACTCTGGTCGGCCATCTCGTAGATATAGCACTAGTCACAAGCCGAATTGCACCTACTGTGAATCTTGACTAGGAACTCGATGAAGGGCAGTGGCTCCCAGCCGCCGCGACATAATTCGTCGACATCCAATCCCGCTACGGGCAAAGAGGGTTGCTCCCTGAAATGTCCTATCGATACAGGCGGCGGCGCCACCTCTTGCTCCCCCTTTACAGATAGTGAAATTGCCGATCGCGCAATCGAATAATCGACCGACAACTCCGGCTACAGTTGTGGGCGACTACTTTCGCCGGACGACATGTCGTTGACCTGGATGGCTGAAGTCTATTGTAAGACAACAGAATTCCTGGCAGTCGCAACTCCCATGGTTGGGAATTGGAAGTTCCCGGGAGAGCATCAGCGGACGCGAGCGCCGCAGAGGGAGCCTGCGGCGCTGGCGGATTGGTGACCTGCCGGCCCGCCCTGCAAATCTGAGATCGATGTCGAACCTCGCACTCGCCAGCCGCCGTGGATAGCTGTTGCATAAGTGCGAGTTATGCTTCCCTGCAACGGGAATGGGCGTGAGCGATCGCACGTTTCGTACGCTTAGGATCACTCTCGGGACGACAACCGGTCACCCATTGGTAGATATCCCGTTTCATTTGTCGGCATTGTCGAGTCGATCAATTCTTGCAACGCCTGGCAATTCGTCGCGCTGGTACGGGAATACGGAAAAGGAGGTCCCGTAATGGGAAGACTCGATGAACTCGCCGCACTCAACACCGAAGAGCTGGCCACCCACTGCACTCCGGCTATGCGAGCCGCCCTCGAGCGCTACGCCAAGGGTTCGCAGGACAGGGCCCCCGGCGGGTTCAAGTCGTTCATCAACCCCACCAAGTGATCACGCGGCCACGGGCGACTCGGTAGCAGCGCGCCCGTGGCCGTTCCCCGCAGCTCGAGGGAGCGAATATGGAGTCCGGCCCAGTGTCGTTGGGCGTTCCCGTGGTGCAAAAGTATTGGCCCGCAAATGGATTGGATGTAGACGGGCTGCGCCGCGGCGGCTGGGAGCCGCTGCCGTTCACGGAATTCATTGTCAAGATCCATAGCCGTTGCAACCTGGCCTGCGACTACTGCTACGTCTACGAGATGGCCGATCAGAGCTGGCGCGATCAGCCGAAGACCATGAGCCGCAGGGTTTTCGACGAGGCCATCCGGATGATCGCCGATCATGCTCGCCGCTTCCAGCTGCCCGCGG
Source organism: Nocardia sp. NPDC057440 (assembly GCF_042802915.1). Classification (NCBI taxonomy): domain Bacteria; kingdom Bacillati; phylum Actinomycetota; class Actinomycetes; order Mycobacteriales; family Nocardiaceae; genus Nocardia; species Nocardia sp. NPDC057440. The sequence goes on along the minus strand of NZ_JBHVDF010000003.1, from coordinate 150,839 downwards.
TGGATCTTGTGTTCCACGGTGGCGAACCGCTGCTGGTCGGACATCGCGATCTCGAATACTTCGCCCGGTCGGCGCGCGAATCGCTGGAGCCGATCACTGAGGTGCAGCTGGGCGTGCAGACCAATGGCATGCTGCTCGACCCGGAGTTCTTGCGCATCTGCGCGCGCTGGAATGTTCGCGTCGGAGTCAGCCTCGACGGCGACGAGAGCAGCAACGACAGGCATCGCCGGGATCGGCGGGGCGCCGGGAGCTACACGCGTGTCGCGGCCGGGATCATGCAACTGACGGCGGAGGAGAACCGGCACCTGTTCGCCGGCTTGCTCTGCACCATCGATGTGGCCAACGACCCGGTGCGGACCTACGAAGCGCTGCTGGCCTTTCGACCCCCGGCGGTCGATTTTCTGCTTCCGCACGGCAATTGGATGACGCCACCACCGGCGTCGACCGCCGACCACACCGCTACCCCCTACGCCGACTGGCTCATCCCGGTGTTCGATCGCTGGTTCCGGGCGCCGGAGCTGGAGACCCGGGTCAGGATCTTCGATGACATCATCGACCTGCTGCTGGGTGGCTCCGTGACATCGGAATTACTCGGGCTGGCCCCCATTCGGCTGGCCGTGATCGAAACCGACGGCACTCTGGAGCAGGTCGACGAGTTGAAGTCGGCCTTCGCGGGGGCCACCAAGTTGCGGACCTCGAACGTGGGCAATCCGCTCGACCTCGCACTGCTGGAACCCTCGATCGTCGCTCGTCAGATCGGCGCGGACGCCCTCAGCGATACCTGCCGGGCATGCTCTGTCCACAGCGTCTGCGGCGGCGGGCATTACGTGCACCGGTATCGCGCCGACAACGGTTTCCGCAATCCCTCGGTGTATTGCGCCGATCTGACGAAGCTGATCCACCACATCGGAGCACGGGTCCGCACCGACCTCGCCGCCGCCAATCACTGACGACAGGAGTGCAACCATGTCCGCCCCGACCATCGGCATCGACGACGCAGCGGCCGAGCTGTTCACTGGTTACGGCACGGAGTCCGCTGTCGTCCGGATGACTTCGGACATGCTGACCGTACGACTCGTGCTGCTACGCGCGCTCACCACCGAAGTCACCGCTCACCACCCGGAAATCGACGACGACGCCGGCCTTTCCGATGCCTATCGGGTCCTGACCGAGCTGGAGGAGTCACATCCGGCCGCAGTCGAGGCACTGCTGGTCTACCCGCACACCGGGGTGTGGCTCGGCCGCGTGCTCCACCGCGTGCGCAACGCCTCGGACGATCGGGAACCAACTCCGTTGTGGGCCGACTGCGGCTACCTCGGCTGGTTGGCGGCGGCCGCCGTGGTCACGAATCTGCCCAGCGGATCGATGCGGGTTGTCGTACGCAACGGCGAAGTCATGCTGCCCGGGATCGGGATGGCGCGGGTTGGATCCGCGGGCGACTACGGCCACTGCGAGCTGACCTGGGTGGATGGCGCGATACGCATCGTCGCTGACGGCAGCGCCCCGATCCGGGTGGCGTCACCGGCGGACGAGTCCGACCCGGCGTGGCTGCCGCTGCGGCGGGTGCACGGCGGGAACGGCGAACCGGAGGTCGTCCTCGATGATCTCGATCCGTTCCGCGACCTGCCCTCGGGTACGGCACCGCGGCTCACGACCGACGAATTCGGCACTTGGCGAGAGGATTTCGCGCAAGCCTGGCACCTGCTGCGGCGAGACTTCCCCGGCTATCTGACGCCCATGCGTGCCTGCCTGCGGCTACTGACGCCGCTCACCGCGCGACCGGTGGCGGCGACCATCGGCCACACCGCCTTCAGCGGGACTGGCTGTGTGTACACCACGGCCCCGAAGGACTCTTGTGAAATGGCGGTGTCGCTGATCCACGAGATCCAGCACAGCAAACTCGCCATGCTCGCCGATCAGGTGCTGATAGTGGATCCCGACCCGACGTGTCGCTTCTATGCGCCGTGGCGCGATGATCCACGGCCGATCCTCGGTCTGATGCACGGGATCTACGCCTTCTTCGGGGTCACCGACTTCTGGCGGGTACACCGGCACGCCGACTGCCACCGATCGATGCGGGCGCACATCGAATTCGAGCGCTGGCGTACACAACTGGCGACCGCGATGGTGGAGGCATCGGGTTCTGGCCTGCTGACCGAGCGTGGCAAGGAGTTCATGAGCGCGCTGACCGCAGGCGTCCGGCCATGGGCCGACGAGGAGGTGCCGTCGGAGGCGCGCGACGCGGTGGCCGAGATTCTGGTAGCACATCGCACTTCTTGGCAGGTGCGCAATCGTACATCCGACGACGCCGAGCTGGCAGAGCTGGCAGAGCTGTGGGTCGCGCGAGCGGCACCTCCCGCGATACTGCCGTCCGTACGGTACGTGGATCAGGAGACGATCCCGGATCGCCACCGCGATCTACATATTCCGGTGCGGCTGAGATTGCACGACCCGGCCGCCGCATCGAGCGTCGCGCCCGCTGATCTGCCTCGCGGCACTCGCGCCTACCTGGCCGGCGAGCCGGCCGAGGCCGTCGAGTTGTACGCCCTGGAGCTGCGCGTCGACCCGCTGCTCCCGCAGCTCTGGGCCGGTCTGGCCTTGAGCCTGCCGGAGCTGTTCCCCGACAACGACTTCGGCGTTCTCAACGATCGGGCCGAGGTGGCGGCGCGCCTGTACCAGCGGCTGCTGTCCGACGGCACCGAGACCGACGTGGTCGAGCTGATGCGGTGGTTGTCCGACCGCCCACGCACCGATATCTGAAACCAGGAATCGAGAGCACACAATGGAACCGACATCGGTGGTGGCACTGGGGCTGCCCGCAGTGCGGAAGTCATGGCCCGAAGCGGGGCTCGACGTGGTCGCATTGCAGCGCAACGGATTCGAGCCCCATGCGTTTACAGAATTTCTCCTCAAGATTCACAGTCGATGCAATCTGGCGTGCGATTACTGCTACATCTACGAAATGGCCGATCAGAGTTGGCGGGAGCAGCCGAAGGCGATGCGCCGGGAGGTATTCGACGACGCCCTCCGAATAATCGTCGATCACGTTCGCAGGTTCGGCCCTCCCGCGGTGAGTCTCGTCTTCTTCGGGGGCGAGCCGCTCATGGCGGGTCATGCCAATCTCGAGTATTTCGCATCGCACGCGCGGGCGGCGCTGGAGCCGACTACCGCTGTCACCCTCACTCTGCAGACCAACGGCGTGCTGCTCGACGACGAGTTCCTGACGATCTGTGATGACTGGGACATCAGTATCACCGTCAGTCTCGACGGTGATGAGCACGGTCACGACCGCCATCGCCGGGACCGCCGTGGCGCAGGGAGCTACTCCCGGGTCGCTGCCGCCCTCGAGAAATTGACGGCCGGCGATCGGCGGCATTTGCTCAACGGTTTGCTCTGCGTCATCGACCTCGCAAACGACCCCGTGCAGGCCTATGAAGGATTGCTGGCGTTTCAGCCCCCGGCAGTCAATTTCGAGATTCCACTGGGCAATTGGACGACGCCGCCCCCCGGGTTTTCCGCCGATCCCGGAGTCACTCCGTATGCGGACTGGCTGATCACGATCTTCGACCGTTGGTATGGCGCGCCGCAACTGGAAACGCGGATCCGAATGTTCGAGAACATCATGGACCTGCTGCTGGGCGGGACCGTGGAATCGGAGGTATGGGGCCTCGGTCCCACCCGAATAGCGGTGATCGAAACAGACGGCAGTGTAGCGCAGATCGACGACTTGAAGGCGACCTTCTCGGGTGCGACCAAACTGCCCGCCGGCCAACGCAATCCGCTCGACCGGGCAATGCTGGAACCCGAGATCGTGGCGCGCCAGATCGGCGTGGATGCGCTCAGCGACACCTGCCGCGCCTGCTCGATACACACAGTGTGCGGCGGTGGTCACTACGTCACGCGATACCGTGAGGGCGACGGCTTCCGCAATCCCTCGGTGTATTGCGCCGACCTGACCAAATTGATTCGCCACATCGAATCGCGTATGCGCGCTGACGCCGCCACGGCACTCCACGGGTGACCACTGCCAGGGCGCATGGATCCTGTGGCCATCGGTCAGGTCCGCTCGCCCCGCTGGCCACGAGGTCTCCGGCACTATTCAGATTTGCTTGGTCGCTAATCCGAAATACCGGAGACCTCACCCATATGTCAACGCGGGCAACAGATCTGACCGCCTCGATCCAGGAATACGTCGACTCCCGCAACGACGCCCCGCCCCTAGGCGTGGATCGCGACCGCCGGATCCATCCTCGCCAAAGTCGCACGCGGCCGCATCGCCCTCGAAAGAGTCAACTAAATCCAGGACACGCCACTAGCAGCTCCGTGCAACAAAGCCGCAGCGGCGACCGCAAGCCCCCGCGCGCTATCGGTTGTTCTTCGTCATCGTCAGCACCACAGCGAATCCGTGGAGACCACAGTCCCAGCCCCGGGCTCGACGGAAGTGACTGTCCAGTTCGACAGGTTCAGCACCATGTCAACGCCGGGTGTCGCCGATCCGTAGGTGACGTTGGTGAAACCGGCCTTCTTCAGCTAGTCGGCTGCGACCGCACCGTTCTTGCCGACCACGTTCGGAACGGCGATGTCGGGTCACCGGTGCCACCGTGGTTGTGGTCCTGGCGAACGGAGTAATGGAAGGTGCGGGGGATGCGACGGGTGCAGCCCGTTGGGTGGTGCCGGCGGCTTCCTTCGAAGTACCGCCGAGGGCGCTTCCGATCAGGCCCAACACCAACAACCCACCGACAACCGCGGCTATCCACATCCACGCCGGCGTCGATTTCTTTTTCGGCGGCATCGGAGGACGCGGCGGTTGACCATACGGAGGACGCGGCAGCTGTATGACGTTGCTGGTCGCCTGTCTGGGGTGCTGGATACATGGCGGTGAATCGAGGGCGCTTCGCTCACGCGAAGATGTACTGCCGCGGCGCAGCAGCATCCCACGGCCACTAGCGTCCGGCCGTGACGCGGCGGCGTAGGGGTCCTTGTCGGGATGTCGTCCATGGGTGTTCACTGGAACCAGGTGGGGCACCCGGACGGCCGAGTCGAGGTGTGCATGCCGGCGTGGCGACTGCGCGACTTTCGCGATGACGACCTGGATCAGGCGATCCAGATCTGGGATCAGAGTCGAAATCCCGGGTCTGCTGAACCGGTCTTCGCCGTTGCCGAAGTGATGGCGGCGGCGCGTATGGGGCTGTCGGCTGTGGTCGCCGAGGTCGGTGCCGAGATGGTCGGGATGGCGGTGGCCGAGGTACAGGGCGAGCGTGCCTGGGTGCTGATGGTTGCGCTCGGATCGCGTTGGAGGGAACGCGGTATCGGCAGCGCTTTGCTCGCCGAACTCGAGCGGCGACTACGGACAGCCGGTGTCCGGCGGATCTGCGCCCTGCTCCCCGAGGGGGCGACGGGCGCTGCCGCTTTCGAAAACTCGGGATACCTGCGCCGCGACGGTTTGGTCTACTACGAGATGCGCGAGCGCCTCGGCCCTGAGCAGAGCAGCCTGCTCACCGAGTTGGGTGGGCGGCTGCTGCCCCCGGGGCTGTGGCAGTCGATGGCGGGCATGGACCGGGAGAAGGATGTCATCGAACGGCGGATCGTGCTGCCGCTTGCGAATAGGGACATCGCCGAGCGCTATGACGTGCAGACGCCCAAGAGTGTGATTTTGTTCGGGCCGCCAGGTACCGGCAAGACCAGCTTCGCAAAAGCAGTGGCCTCGCGTCTGGGCTGGCCGTTCGTCGAGCTGTTCCCGTCGAGGTTGGCCGCGGCCGCGCCGGGCGGCTTGGCGGCCTCGCTGCGAGAAACGTTCGACGAGATCGCAGAACTCGACGAACTTTTGCTCTTCATCGACGAAGTCGAGGAGATCGCCGTTGCCCGCTCGGGTGCGGCAACCAGCGCCGCGCACGGTGTCACCAACGAGCTGCTCAAGTTGATTCCGGCCTTCCGCGAAAAGGACAGCCGCCTGCTGGTGTGCGCGACGAACTCCGTGCGTTCGCTGGACTCGGCCCTCCTGCGGCCGGGTCGTTTCGACTACGTGATCCCGATCGGTCCGCCGGACGTGCCTGCCCGCACCGCAATTTGGCTTCGATATCTCGGACCTGCCGGTGATCATATCGATATCGACCAATTAGTCAGCGCGAGTGCACTGTTCACTCCCGCCGATATCGAGTTCGCGGCACGCAAGAGCGCCCAGGCTGCGTTCGAACGCGAGATGCTCGATGGTAGAGGTGAACCCGCGAGCACCGCGGACTACCTTGCGGCCATCGCCGATACTCGTCCGACGCTGACGCCGGACATCCTCACCGCGTTCGAGCAGGACAACGAGAACTATACCCGGCTCTGAAGCTGCGCGGGTTCTCGGTCAGTCACGTAATGCGTACTCGCGCACCGTGTTATCGGTCCTGTTCGTCGAGGTAGGCGCTGAACATTGCGACGGAGTCCGGGCCGATCTGGCGGCAGCTGTGCAGTAGCCGGTGGCGCAGCTGGTCGATCTCGCTCGACGTGAGCACGCCGGGAAGCATCCTGCGAAGGCCCGCGACCGACACCAACGTCTGGGCGGAGAGCGCGCCGAACAGCACGTCGATGCTGTCAGGCAATTCGGTGGTCGTCAGGATCGTCCGATCCGCACTCCACTGCATCGAACGGCCACGGCCGGAATCGACATTACCCGGGAACTTTCTGCGAATCCGTCGCTGCGCTGCCCTGGGCACCGCACCGATCCTGCCACTCGCGGCGGAGCCGGGGTGCGCGGTCGGCGACTTCGGCGCAGGGCGCCGACCGTCAGTGGCGCAGCTCGGCGTCCGTCGGCGCTGCCCACGGGCCGGTGCGGTGGGCGGCGCGTGCGGTCCAGCGGCCGTGGTGATAGGTGACCGCGACGGGGTGGTCGAAGGCGGCGCTGACGTTGTCGGTGGTGACCGTGTCGATGGCGGGGCCGTCGGCGACGGTGCGGCCGTCCGCGATGAGCAGAGCGTGGGTCGTGGTGCTCGGTAGTTCCTCGAGGTGGTGGGTGACCAGCACCGAGGCGACCTCGGGATGCGTGTCGCCGAGGGTGTCGATGGTTTCCAGCAATTGTTCGCGGGCTGCCACGTCCAAGCCGGTCGACGGCTCGTCGAACAGCAGCAGGCGCGGTTGTGCGATGAGGGCGCGGGCGATGAGGGTGCGGCCGCGTTCGCCCTGGGACAGGGTGGGCCAGGTGTCTTCGGCCTTGCCTTTGAGGCCGACGGTGTCGATCATGGCGTCGGCGCGGCGCAGTTCGTCAGCGGTCGGGGTCCAGCGCATCGGGGTGTCGATGGTTGCGGTGATGCCGGTCAGCACAACCTGACGGATCGTCAGCGGATACTGCAGCGGGTGGCGGGGATTGACATGACCGATGGAATGGCGCAGGCGCGCTAGGTCGACCCGGCCGAGTTGCTCCCCGAGCACGCGGACGGTGCCGGAGGTCGGGAAGGTGACCGCGCCGCAGAAACCGAGCAGGGTGCTCTTGCCCGCGCCGTTCGGGCCGAGCAGGGCCCAGTGCTCGCCCGCGTGCACGGTGAGCGAGATGCCGTCGATGATCTGTTTGCCCTCGCGGCGGAATGTCACGTCCGCCAGTTCGAGCACGGGTGTGGGGGTCATGTGAACGCCTCCTTCAATCTCGACAGGTGAGAGCGGCTGAATTGTGCTGCGGCCGTGGGGTTTCGGTGTGCGATCGCATCGGTGAGCCGAATGTGGGCGTCGTGGTCGGCCGGTTCGGAGGGGACCGGGCGGATCTTCAGCATGTCGATCATCGCCGTGCGCAGCCGAGGCAGGAAGGTGTCGAAAAGCTGAGTCAGCACGTCATTGTGCGCGGCGACGATGACGGCGCGGTGGAAGGCCATGTCCGCGTCGACATGCTCGGGGATCGGCTCGCCGCGGGTCTCCCGCGCGGCGAGCGCCCGCCGGATCACGCGCAGATCGGCCGGGGTGCGGCGCTGCGCGGCCAGTGCGGCGGCCTCGGCCTCGATCGCGATGCGGGCCTCGATCACCGAGACGATGGTGGCGCGGCGCAGCACGACGTCCCAGTCCTCGGTGACATCGAGCGCGGTGACGAAGACGCCCGCGCCTTGGCGGCTGTCGAGTACACCTTTGCCCGCGAGCTCGCGGATGGCTTCACGCAGTGTCGACCGGCCGACGCCGAGTTGGGCGGCCAGAGTGGTTTCCCCGGGTAGCCGGTGACCGAGCGGCCATTCGCCGTCGCGGATGCGTGCCAGCAGCACTTCGGCCGCCTGCGCCGCCAAAGGATGGCGTCGCACCTGCATAGCGGCCGGATGATCGGAGGTCCTGCGGTGCGGCGCACCGGGATCTCCGTCCGCCCGTGTGCTTCGAGGAACCATCACAACCTCTCTACTTGTCTGAGGAGTTGTGTATAGTCTAGCCATCATGACGCGCACCATGCTTCTCCTTAGCCGCCACGGCGGGGCCTGAACGACCGGCCCCCCGCCGTGGGGCTTTGTCGTGGCCGGTCACCCCTTTTGTGTGACGGCCGACGGCCAGGAAGCAGACCCGAACATGAGTACCCGCGTTTTCCCCACCATTACGACACCCGCTGGTGACGTGCCCGCCGCCGCCCCGGTGTGGAATCGGCAGAGGCGTTCCCAGATGCCGTCGCACCGCTATCGCACGGTCTACGATCGCGTGGATGTGCCAGTCACGCACCGTGAGTGGCCGAATGCGCGACTCACCCACGCGCCGTTGTGGGTGCCTGTCGACCTGCGCGACGGCAACCAGGCACTGGCCGAACCGATGGATCCGGCCCGCAAGCGTCGCTTCTTCGAACTGATGGTCGCGATGGGCTACAAGGAGATCGAGGTCGGCTACCCCTCCGCATCGCAGACCGATTTCGACTTCGTCCGATTGATCGCGGACACTGATATCGCACCGGCGGACGTCGCGATCGTCGTCTTCACCCCCGCCCGAAGAGATCTGATCGAGCGCACCGTCGAATCCGTGCGCGGCATCCGCAACGATGTGGTCGTTCACATGTACACCGCGACCGCGCCGACCTGGCGAAACATGGTGCTGGGCAAGGACCGTGACGAACTGCGGGAGTTGATCCTGGCAGGCGGACGCGACGTGCTCGCGTGCGCGGGCGACATGCCGAATGTGCGTTTCCAGTTCTCGCCCGAGGTGTTCAACCTGACCGAACCCGACTTCGTGCTCGACATCTGTGACCGCGTGACCGCGCTGTGGGAGGCGACCCCGCAGCGGCCGGTGGTCCTGAACCTGCCTGCGACAGTGGAGGTTGCGACCCCCAATGTGTACGCCGACCAGATCGAGTACATGCACCGGAATCTGGCGCGGCGTGACAGCGTCATCCTGTCGGTGCATCCGCACAACGACCGCGGCACCGGAATCGCCTGCGCCGAACTGGCCATGCTGGCCGGGGCGCAACGCGTCGAAGGCTGTGTCTTCGGCAACGGCGAGCGCACCGGCAATGTCGACATCGCCACGCTGGCGTTGAATCTGCACGCCCAGGGCGTGGATCCGATGATCGACTTCTCCGATATCGATGAGATTCGCCGGACGGTCGAGCACTGCACCCGGATGCCCGTCCATGAACGGCATCCGTACGTGGGTGATCTCGTGCACACCGCGTTCTCGGGCACGCATCAGGACGCGATCAAGAAGGGGATGGCCGAGCATCGCGCACGGGCGGGCGCCGCAGGCGTCCCGGAGCGGGAACTCGAGTGGCAGGTTCCTTACCTGCCCATCGATCCGGCCGATATCGGCCGCAGCTACGACGCCGTGATCCGGGTCAATTCGCAATCCGGCAAGGGCGGCATCGCCTATCTGCTGCTCACCGAATACGGCTTGGACCTGCCCCGTCGTCTGCAGATCGACTTCGCGAGGCAGGTGCAGGCGCACACCGATGACACCGGCCGGGAAATCACCGCCGCCGAACTCTATGACCTGTTCGAGGCGAGCTACCTCGACGCAGTAGACCCGAGTCCGGTCGGCCTGAAGGAGTGGCGAACCCGCGGCGACGGGCCCGACACGAGCACCGAGTTCACCTTGACGGTCGGCGACGTCACCCACCGGACCGAACACCACGGCACCGGCCCCGTGGAGGCTCTCACCGAGGCGCTCGCCCGCATCGGACATCGGGTCGAGGTGCTGAATCTGACCCAGCAGTCCATCGGCTCCGGCAATGACGGCACGGCCATCACCTACCTCGAGTATCGCGCCGACGGCGGCACCGAATGGTCCTGTGGAAGAAGCGGTTCCGTGCTCGAGGCGACCTTCGCGGCCGTTGTCCGCGCTGCCGACATCATCGAGCGGCGGCGCATGAAGTAGCGGTCGAGGGACGGGGAAGGGCTGTCTCGACCCCGTCCGCTACCGCCGGAGCCCACGAGCGCATGCCCCGCAGGCTCGTCGCGAGTATGCGACATCTTGGGCAAAATGCCCGATATCGGCGGCGCTCGTGCGAAGGTATCCAGCGTGGTGCGGCACGTGTCAGGGAACCTCCCCGCTGAGGTGACGAGCTTCGTCGGTCGGGGCGCGGAGGTTGCCGCGGCCAGGAAGCTGCTGGCCAGCACGCGACTGCTCACGCTGACCGGGCCGGGCGGGGTGGGCAAGACGCGGCTGAGCAGACGGGTCGGGGAGGCGGTGCGTCGGGCGTTCCCGGACGGCGTGTGGCTGGTCGAGGTGGCGCATGTCAACGACGGGGAATTGGTGGCGTTGAGCGTCGCGCAGGCGCTCGGGTTGCGCGACGACACGAGTGCGCCGCTGGCCGGGTTGACGGAGTTCCTGGCCGACAAGAGCCTGCTGCTGATTCTCGACAACTGCGAGCACCTCATCGATGCGTGCGCGGCGCTGGTCGATCGGTTGATTCCGGCCACGGCGGAGGTGCGGATTCTCGCGACGAGCAGAGAGCCGCTCGGTGTCTCCGGGGAACAGGTGATGCCGGTGGCGCCGCTGCCGGTGCCCGACCTGGACGAAGGCTCCGATATGGCCGTCGAGGCCGGCTCGGTCGACAGCGAGGCGTTGCGGCTGCTCATCGAACGGGCCGCGGCGGCCAATCCGGAGTTCCGGGTGACCGACGCCAATCGCGGCGCGCTCGCCGCGATCTGTCGTCGGTTGGAGGGGATCCCGCTCGCCCTGGAACTGGCAGCGCTGCGTTTGCGAATGTTCACGCCCGACCAGGTGCTCGCGCGGCTCGACGATGCGATGCGCTTGCTCACCACCGGGCTGCGCACCGCGCCGGAACGGCAGCAAACCCTGGAAGCCGCGATTCGGTGGAGCTACGACCTGTGCACAACCGATGAGCAGCGCCTGTGGGAGCAACTCGCGGTGTTCGCCGGTGGCTTCGACCTGGAGGCCGCCGAGTCGGTGTGCCTGGTCGATCCGCAGGACGCGCTGCTGGATGCACTCACCGGATTGGTGGAGAAGTCGGTGCTCGGCCACCGGCACGACAGCGACGGCACCGGCCGGTACACCATGCTCGAGCCGTTGCGGCAATTCGCGCTGGCCCGGCTGGCCGCGCACGGTGACGAGCGCACGGTCCGGATCAGGCACTGCGACTACTACTACCGGGTCGCTCGACGCGGACGCACCGATTACTGGGGCAGCCAGGACGTCGCCTGGTTCCGTGACGTGACCCGTGAACACGCCAATATGCGTGCGGCACTGCAATTCTCCCTGACCGACCGGGAAGGCGCGCATCGCGGGCTGCAGATCGCCACCGAACTGCGACCGTTCTGGGAGCACTACCGGTTCCTGCTCGAGGGCTATCGCTGGCTGCGCGACGCACTGGACAAGGACCTGGAGCACACCACCGACCGGGCCCGGGCACTGGCCGCGGCGTCGGTCATCGCGGCCATGCTCTCCGACACCGCCGAGGCGACCCGGTTCGTCGACGAATGCGTCGAGATCGCCACGGAATTGGATGCGGTCGAGGTGCTGGTGGAGGCCAGGCTGCTGTCGGCTCTGCTGGCGTTCACCGATGCCGATCCGCGCCGCGCACTCGACATCGCGGAATCGGCCGCGGATCGGGCCCGCGAATGCGCGCACCACGGTGCGGAGATGGAAAGTCTCGCGTTCGCCTACGTCTGCGCGCTGGTGCTCGAAGATGCCCGCGCCGGTGCCATCGCGGAGCGCTTTCTCGCTAAGACCGCCGAGCACGGTTCGCACCTGCTCGGTGGCCTCGGGTACTGGGCGGTAGGGACGGACCAGTGGCGTAAAGGCGACCAGGACAAGGCGATCGGTGCGCTGCGCCGTGCGGTCGAGTTGTTCGGGCTCTTCGACCGATGTGTGTGGACCGCATCGGGCTTCGACGGACTGGCCTGGGTCGCCGCCGCCGACGGTGATCGGATCCGCGCGGCCAGGCTGATGGGCGCGGCGTCGACGGTGCGGTACGGCAGCACCCAGCGGCTGGCGCATGCGATGACCCAGGCCGTCGGGGACAAGGTCCGGCAACAAGTTCGTGTCGCGATGGGGGACAAGGAGTTCCGTACCGCCTTCGACGCGGGCGCCGCGCTCGGGCTGGACGAAGCCATCGACTACGCGTTGGGCACCGAGACCAAATCGGCCGCCGCCGCGCCGAAACCCGTTGCCGCCGACGTGCTCACCCGGCGGGAGCGCGATGTGGCGCGATTGATCGCCGCAGGCTACAGCAACAAGGGCATCGCGAGCGAGCTCGTCATCTCGATCCGCACCGCCGAGAGCCACGTCGACCACATTCTCACCAAGCTCGGGTTCACCTCCCGAACGCAGATCGCGGGCTGGGTCAGCAAGAATCCGAGGTGAATCGGCGCGGTCAGTCGCCGGTGACGCCGTCGATGCGCTCGCGCAGGAAGTCGGCGTGGCCGTTGTGGCGGGCGTATTCCTCGATCATGTGCACATAGACCCAGCGCAGGCTGTACTCGATCGGGCGCCGGGGATGAATGAACGTGTGATCGAGCGGCAGGTCGGCGACGGCGGCATCGGCCAGTTCGACTTCACGGCGATAGGCGGCGAAGTCGGCGGCGGCGTCGGCCTCGAGGATGTCATCGAAGTCGCCGTCGGGATTATCCGTGCCGCAGTAGAGGTAGTCCAGCGCTTCGCCACCCGCGCCGGTGCGGAACCATCCGCGTTCCACCTCGCTCATATGCCGGACCAGGCCGAGCAACGACAGCGAGGACGGTGCGACACACCGCTGTTTGAGCTGCTCGGAATTGAGTCCCGCGCACTTGAGCAGCAGCGTCTGACGGTGGAAATCGAGCCACGTCCGCAGCATCGGACGTTCATCGGCGATAAGTGGCGTCTTGCTTCGGTCGATGTCAGGAGCGGTCCACGTCACCGGGCGACTGTAACCCGAAACCCCCGGACACAGCGCGCGAATAAACGCCCGATGCCCCGGGGGCCGGGGGGGGGTCAACCGGGCCCGGGCGCCGCCCAGCCGGCGGGCGGGGCGGGGGGCGGCGGGGGGCACCCCCCCCCAGACAGAAGCGCAGAC
>NZ_JBHVDF010000003.1:118826-137391 GCF_042802915.1 Nocardia sp. NPDC057440 | reverse complement strand
CCCGTCCCGCTACCGGGGCCCTTTCAACCCCCCCCCCCCCGCCACGGCCGGGAAAAACACCCCCCTGGCGGGGGGGGGGGTGGGTGTTCACCTCGGCGCCGCGGCATCGCTACGGCGGCTGTCGTCGCTGGTGAGGGCTGCCTACAGCCCCGCATTCAGGAAGTCGACGACCGCGCGCTCGAACGCGTTCTTCCGCTCGATCTGGACCCAGTGCCCACACCGGCCGAACAGCCGCAGGTCGGCGTTGGGCAGCTGCCGGGACGGCAGCAGTGCACCCTCGACCGGGGTGACGCGGTCGTCGCGGCCCCACAGCATCAGCACCTCGTGCCGCAGGTTCCGCAGCCGCGCCCACAGCGGCAGCGCTTCGGCGAACGCGGGGTTGGCGAAGGTGATGTAGGCGTCTCTGATGGCCGCGATCGCGGCGGGAGCCGATGCCGCGGCGAGCCGGTCGTCGACGAGTTCGTCGGTGAGTACCGCCTCGTCGAACACCATGGTGCGCAGCCAGCTCAGCACCCGTTCGCGGGTGGGATCCGCGGTGAAGTCCAGCAGTCGCCGAATCCCCTCGGACGGCTCGGGGCCGAGCACATTGACCCCGACGCCGCCGGGGGCCATGAGGACCAGGCGCTCGATGCGATCGGGATGCTCGAGGGCGATCAGGGTGGCCACCGCACCGCCCATGGAATTGCCGAGCAGATGCACCCGAGGCAACTCCAGCTGATCCAGCAGGCCGATCACCGCATCGGCGGAAATGCGCAGATAGTTGCGGTCGTACACCTCCGGTCGCTCGCTGGCGCCGAAGCCGGGCTGATCCAGGATCAGGCACCGGAAGTGCTCGGCGAGGACGGGCAGATTGCCGCCGAAGTTCGCCCACCCGGACACGCCGGGTCCGGAGCCGTGCAACAGCAGCAGCGGCGGACCCGAACCGGCCTCGTGGTAGCGGAGTTTCAGCCCGTCGACGGTGATGTGGCGACTGGTAGCTTCGGCGCTGAGCATCACACCATCCGATCTTCGACCGGCAGCCCGAACTCGCCGCGGCCGAACATCGCCAAAGCGCGCTCCACGTCGTTGATCACGTGCACGCTGCCCGCGTGGGCGTCGCGCCAATGCCGTTCGATCGTATTGGGTTTGCGAATCGAATGGCCGCCGGAATTGTCGAACAGCAGCTCGATCGCCGCGATCGCGCGTTCGGTCCCGCGGACCTGGTCACGACGGGTGCGCAGGCGCACCTCGTGCGGAATCTCCTCGCCCGCTTCGGCATAGCGCAATTGCTCGGAGATATTGCGCTCCATCTGCAGGATCGCGGCGTCGATCTCGGAGCCGGCGCGGGCGACCCGCACCTGCGCGAAACCGTCTTCGGCGACCTTCTGCCCGCCGTAGGACAGCCGCACCCGCTCCCGCATCATCTCGATATGCGCCTGGTAGGCGCCCTGTGCGGCGCCGATGATCGGCGCGGTGATGGTGTTGGAGAACACCCCGGCGAACGGAATCTTGTACAGCGCGGCAGGATTGGCGTCTTGACCGGGTCCGCGCAGCTGGGACTGCTCGGTGGCGCTGTAAGCGCGGTGGTGCGGCACGAACGCCTTCTCGATCACGATATCGTTGCTGCCGGTGCCGGACAGACCGACCACATGCCACACATCGTCGATCTGGTAGTCCGCGCGCGGCACCAGAATCGTCAAATAGTCACGGGGATTGCCGTTCTCGTCCGGTGCGAGCGCGCCGAGGAAGGCCCATTGCGCGTGGTCGCATCCGGAGGAGAAGCTCCACCGGCCGCTGACCTCGTAACCGCCCTCGACGGGAGTGAGCCGCCCGGTCGGGGCGTAGGACGACGAGATCAAGGTGTCGGAATCGGCGCCCCACACCTCTTCCTGCGCCTGCAACGGGAAAAGTGCGAGCTGCCACGGATGCACGCCGAGCACCGAGGAGACCCACCCTGTGGACGGGCACGCGGAGGCGATCGCGCGAATGACCTCGTAGAACGCGACGGGGGAGACTTCGTCGCCGCCGAACCGCGACGGCTGCAACATCCGGAACACCCCGGCCTCGGTCAGCTCACTGATGCTCGCCACGGGAACGCGCCGCTGCGCGTCGGTGTCCGCGGCTCGCTCCCGGATCGCCGGAAGCAGATCCCGGACCCGATCGAGCACCTTATTGGTCATGACGGGTGTCCTCCTGTGGTTCTGGGCTGCGGCGCGAAAAGCGCCATGCTCTGACGCTATGTGCGTCTGGGGCGGTGCAACGGCGACAGTCCCGGTGATCGGAACCGTGTCGGCCGGTCAGAGGTTCGCGGCGGCGGCCGTTCCGGCTTTGCGCCCGAAGAAGGTGCCGTCGCCGAGGGAGGTGCCGCTGATGTAGCCCTCGCCGTGCAGGCCGGAGCTCGCGCGGCCCGCGGCGAACAGGCCGGGGATGGGTGCGCCGTCGAGATCGAGCACCTGGCCGTCGATGGTGGTGTGCAGCCCGCCGAGGGTGAACACGGAGGCGCCCGTGCCGCGGCGGTTGCCGGATTCCGACGGCGGGCGGACGCCGGCTTTGACATTGATCGCGGCCAGCGGCGGGGTGAGTGGACGCAGCCAGCGTTCGGACTTGTGGAAATCGGGATCTGCGCCGCGTGCGGCGAAGTCGTTGTATCGCTGGATCTGGGCGGCCAGCGCGCCTGGTGCCAGGTCGAGCAGTTCGTCCAGCTCGGCCGCCGATTCGGCGACATGTGTCGGACGAACGCCCCAGCGTTCCCGCTCCGGCACCTCGTCGTAGCCCTGCTCGTCGAGCACCACCCACACATTCATGTCCTGCCGGAACAGCGCCGCCTGGCCGATGCGACCGGGATAGGTGTCTTCGTTGATGAACCGGCTGCCGTGCTCGTTGACGATCATGCCGCGCGCGGCGAAGGCGGGAACGAGCGAGATGCCGACCTGCCCGGCCGCCATGTGCCGGACCGCAGCGCCCGCGGCCTGCGCCAGCCGGATGCCGCTGCCGTCGTCGGTGCCCGCGCTGACCTTGGTGTGCCCGAGCAGTCGCGGCGCGTTGGCGGCGAGCATGCCGTCGTTATCGACGAAACCACCGGTGGTCAGCACACATCCGCGCCGCGCCCGGATGGTGAGGTCTTTGCCGTAGCGGCGCGCGACCGCACCGACGACGCCGCCGTCCGCGCCGACAATCAGATTGGTCACGTAGGTGTCGTATTGTGCTGTCGCGCCTGCGGATTCGGCCGCGTCGACCAGGGTGTCCATCAGCAGCCTGCCGCCGAAATCGTTGGCCGTCGGCCGGTGGCCGCGCGGCGCCGGGGTGGCGATCTCGGTGAACGGCCAACTGTTCTCGCCGAGCCACATCAGTCCGTCGTCGGTGGGCGGCACCCACGCGGGCGAATCCCACAGACTCGGCTTGAACGGCACCCCACGATCGACCAGCCAATGGAAATGCGCCACGCTGTGCTCGCTGTAGTGCGCGATCTTCTGCTCGTCCGCGCCCGGTCCGAGCGCGGCAAGCAGGAATGCGGCCATCTGCTCGGGGCTGTCGTCGAATCCGCAGGCCTGCTGGATCGGCGTGCCGCCGCCGAGGTAGATCTCACCGCCGGACATGGCCGACGCTCCGCCCGCACCGCCCGCCCGGTCGAGCACGAGCACATCGGCACCGGTATGCGCTGCCTCGAACGCGGCTGCCGCGCCGGCACAGCCGTAGCCGACGACCAGCACGTCGGTCTCGATGTCGTAGTGGCTCACCTCGGCGGCGGCGCGCGGCGCCACCGAATTCCGGACCGTCATGGGCCCGACATTTCCGTCCGCAGGGTGGGCGGGGGTATCGGCCATCTCGGTAGCCGACCCGGTCCTCCCGGTCAGTGGGACTGAATCCGGTCGTCCGACGGCGCACTGGTGATGGTGTGTGAACGGCGTCACGTTATGTGTCCCGACGCCGACGAGGAGAGGATATCGATGCGGGTCCTGGTCACCGGAATCACCGAGCCGAGCGGCCGCGCGGTGGCGCGCATGCTGTTGGCCGCCGGGCACGAAGTGGTCGGCCTGGACCGCCGGTGGCATCGCCACGTCGATCCCCGGGTGCGGTTCATCGCGGGCGATCCTGTCGATGCCGGAGTCTGCGCCCGCGCCGCCGAGGGATGTGCCTGCATTGTGCATCTGGCCGACTCCGGGGTGGTCGAGATCGCCGCCGCGGCGCGCAAAGCTGAAGCGCGCGTGGTGATTCCGGTTGTCGCGGGTGCGCGTTCGGCGCGGATGCCGGAGCACGAGGTGGCGACGATCCTGCGGACATCGGGTGCCGACGGGCTGCTGGTGCGCACCGCTCCGGTCGCCGGTCGCCGGATCGGCCACGAGACCCGACGGGCGCTCGAACCGATTCTCGGCGCTCGATCGGACGATGGATTCCAAGTGCTGCACAGCGATGACCTGGATCGATTCCTGGTCATCGCCGCCACCACCCTGCCGAATCGCGAGCGGGTCGAGGGTCTGCAGATCGTCGAGCTCGCCGCCTCCGGTGTCGTCACGAAGGACGAGGTGCGCGCCATGATGCGCGCCGCGGGCGTGCGCTACTCCGCGTGGGTGCCGGGCTGGTCGGCCCGTCGGCAGCTACTCGATCCGACTGTGGCACAGCAACAGTGGGGATTCCGCTGCGGCTGGACGGCTCGCGAGGTCATGGCCGACCTGGTGCGCGGAATGGTCGGCCGCAAACCCGATGGCGGTGGATTCCGCACCCGGCGCGGGGCGATTCCCCTACCGTCACACGTCATTCCGTCGCGTGCCGCGACGTCGGACAACCATCGGCTGGCGAATGTCGCACCCGAGGGTCTCGAAGGCGAGTTCGACGATCGGGTCGACGAGCGCTACCCGGTGCACACCGCGACCAACACCTCCGAAGCGCTGCCCGGCCCGATGACCCCGTTGACGATCGACCTGCACGCAGGCGCGATCCGCCTCGCCAACGAGGCCATGGGCACCATGATCGCCCTCGACGGAATCGCGTTGGAGCACTGGACGAGTCGCGTCACTACCGTGCTCGGTCATCATGTCTATATCAATGCCTCGATCGGCGTGCTCGCCGCCGAGAACATGCCGGGCTGGGACGAAGAGAGCATCCGCCGCGACGCCTACGGCAATATTCCCGCCGAGATCGCCCTGCAGCCGCACGGCAAGCCGCCGATGCCCACCGGCTTCGCGAGCACCGTCGCGACCTTGCGGGCGACCTCCCGCGTCCTGACCACCGCGACCCGCTTCCGCAAGTCGGCGGAACTGATCAATGCGGCCTCGCACGCGGAGGCGTTGAGCGCCGACGAGATTCGCGAACTGACCGACGAGCAGCTGCACGTGCGGGCTTTGCTGTGGCGTGATCGGCTCCACCAAGCCTGGCAGGCCGCCTCGATCGGGGTGATGATGACCGGCGCCGCGACCGCCGTGCACGCCAGAGGCAAGGACGCGGGCGAGGTGCCCATCGATCTGAACCGCCTGGAGTCGGCCAAGCCCATGCTCGCGGTCGAACGGCTCGCTCAGCTGTGCCGTGACGATGTCGACCTCCGCGAGGCGGCCCGAGCCGGGGACATTGCGGCGGCACGGGCGAATTCGCCTGCTTTCGCCGCCGCTCTCGATGCGGAACTCGCGAAGATCGGGCACCGCGGTCCCGGTGAATGCGAGCTGATCAACCCGACCTTCGGTGACCGGCCTGCCCTGCTGGTGAGTGCGGCAGCCCGCGCGGCGCAATTACCCGCGCCCACACGCGAACCCGTCGATGCCGCGCCGAGTCGCACCGCCAAGATGGCGGCGGGAGCCACCGTCGCGCGGGAACGCGCCCGCGACGGCGTCGTGCGAATCACCCACTGCTTGCGCCTCGCGGTGCGCGAACGCGCGGACCGCCTTGTCCGCGCCGGGCGACTGCGCGAGACCGACGACGCCTGCTACCTGACGCTGGACGAAATCTTCTGCCCCCCGGTTGATGTCGCCGAGAAGGTCGCGCGCAGACGCGCCGAGCGCATCAGACTGCAGGGTCTGCGCATGCCGGATGTCATTGCCGGACACTGGGAACCGGCCGCGGACGCCGGTGCACTCGGCGCCGACGAGAGCCTGACCGGTATCGGGGTCTGCGCGGGTGTGGTGGAGGGCCGGGTGAAACTGGTGCTGTCGCTGGACGACGACATCGAACCCGGCGACATCCTGGTGGCCTCGGTGACCGACACCGGGCATACCGCGATGTTCGCCTACGCCGCCGCGGTGATCACCGATATCGGCGGCTCGGCCTCGCATGCCGCGATCGTGGCCCGCGAATTCGGCATCCCGTGCGTGGTGGACACCAAGACCGCCACCACCAGCCTGTCCGACGGCCAGCTTGTTCGTGTCGACGGCGCCGCAGGCACCGTGACGCTGCTCGCGGCCGCGCAGTAGAGCTTGGGCCGGAACCATTCTCTCCGGCTCATTGTGGAAAGGAACACCCCTCGTGACACTCTCGCGCGCCTTACGCGGTGCCCTGGTGGCAACCGCCGCCACGTTGGTCGGCATTTTCCCGGCCACCGCGGTCCCGGTGCTGTCGGCTCCGGCCGCAGCGGCCCCGATGCTGCAGTCGCCCGGCAAGCACGACCGCTCGCTCGGCCTCCCGCACGCGCCCAATGCCAGGGACATCGGCGGCTACCCGGCCAAGGGCGGCGGCAAGCTGCGCTCCGGTGTCGTCTTCCGTACCGATGCATTGGCCAAACTCGACGACGGCGAGCAGCAGAAGCTGGCGTCGCTGAAGATCGGTCAGGTGATCGACTTCCGCAGCCCCATCGAGGCCGGCCGCGATCCCGACCGGCTGCCCGCGTCGATTCGCCGCACCGAGCAGCCCGTCTACGATCCGGCCAACGACTTCTTCGTGATGGTGTCGCGGCTGATCCAGGCCGGACCGGCCGCCCAGCAGGAAGCGCTCGGTGACGGCAAGGGCGCCGAAATCATGCGGACCTATTACCGCTGGTTTGTCACGAACCCGACCGCGCGGGCCCAGTTCGCCGCGGCTTTCAAGGACATCGCCACCGCGCAGGGCGGGGTGCTCTATCACTGCACCGCGGGCAAGGATCGCACCGGCTGGATGACCGCGATCCTGATGAGCGCGCTCGATGTCCCGAAGGGACAGATCTACAACGACTTCCTGGAGTCCAACGACAATCTGGCCGCGGGGAACAAGGCGCTGCTCGATGCGCTGGTCGCACAGGGGCTGGTCACCGATCGCTCGCTGTGGGAGCCCATTATCGGCGTGCAGCGCGACTTCCTGGACGCGGCGTTCGATGAGGTGCGTCAGTCCTACGGCTCGTTCGAGAGGTTCCTCGGCGACGGACTCGGTGTCGACGAGGCAACGGTAGCGGCTCTGAAGGCCAAGCTGTTGAGCTAGCCGCGCTGGGTGGCTGTTCGGCACAGGCACTGGAGTCTCAGCCGTTGAAGCAGGAGATGCCGGTGTCGGGCCACCTGGTCCGGCACCGGCATCTCGTGTGCTACCGATCCTCGGTAAATCGCTGTGCGGTCTCGCCACGCAGGCTATCGGTGTGGACGACTCGTCTTCCGCTGAATAGCTCACTGGCCGTATACGGCTTCTCGAGCTCGCTGATATTCCGTACGGATAAGCGCCCCCGCTGTGCCGTTGTCGTCGGGTGCGGCAATCTCGGCAATCGTGCGCGCCGGCCAGCACGGGACCTGCGACGTGCCGCTGAGCGCCCATGCCGCCTGACGGGCCGCGCCGAGTGCGACGTACTCGGTGGGTTCGGGAACCGTGACCGCGACGCCGAAGATCTGGGCGGCGATGTCGGCGACGAGGGGGGAACGCGCGGCCCCGCCGATGAGCAGGACGCGCCGGATCGGGACACCGGAGGCGCGTAGGTGGTCGAGCGCCTCGGCCATATTGCAGAGCATCCCCTCGAAGGCCGCGCGGGCGATCGTGCTCGGTCGCATGGCGTGCGGTCGGAGTCCGTGCAGGCTGCCTGCGGCGTGCGGGAGGTTCGGTGTGCGTTCGCCGGACAGGTAGGGCAGCAGCACAACGCCCTCGGCTCCCTGCGGCGCCTGTCGCGCAAGTCGTTCCAGTTCGGGGAGGTCGACACCGAGCATTTCGGCGGTGGACCGGAGGACCAGGGCGGCGTTGAGCGTGCACACCAGCGGGAGGAAAGCTCCGGTGGCGTCGGCGAATCCGGCGACCGCACCGGTGGCATCGGCACTGGGACGGGCTGATCGGGTGTAGACGGTGCCGCTGGTGCCGAGGGAGATGACGATGTCGCCGTCCTCGATACCCAATCCGAGTGCCGCGCCCGCATTGTCGCCGGTGCCCGCTGCGATCAGCGCACCGGCGGGCGTGCGCCCGACGGCCTCGGCAGGCCCTGCGACACGCGGAAGCTCCGGTGTCCGGCCTCGGAAGGCGAGGGCGAGCAGGTCTTTGCGATAGTGCTGTGCCGCAGGCGACCAGTAGCCTGTGCCGGAGGCGTCTCCTCGATCGGTGGTCGGCTCGTTCCCCGGCGCGGCCGCCGCGCCGCGTAGCCGCCAGGTCAGATAGTCGTGCGGAAGCATGATCCGGTGCGTCCGGTCGGCCAGATCCGGCTCGTGATCGGCCATCCAGCGCAGCTTCGCGACCGTGAACGCGGCGAGCGGCACACTACCGACGGCGTCGGCCCATGCCTGCGGGCCGCCGAGTTCGGCGACCAGGTCCTCGGCCGCGCCCGCGGAGCGGACATCGTTCCACAGCAGCGCATCCCGCACCGGCAGCCCATCGGAATCCAGCGCGACGAGACCGTGTTGTTGACCGGCGACGGCAATGGCGTCGACGTCATCGATGAGGCCGTCTCCGGCCGCGCACAGTGCCTGCCACCAGGATTCGGCAGGCGCTTGCGTGCCCGCCGGGTGCGGTGCGTGCGCTTGCGCCAGTATCTCGCCGGTGTCCGCGTCGCAGACAACGACCTTGCATGATTGGGTGGAGCTGTCCACCCCCGCGACCTTGGCCATCCCGAATACTCTGCCCCTGATGAGCCGTCACTCGGTGGATTTCGGGCATTCGGTTTCCGCGTCCGGTCGGGCTGCCGATCTCGGGCATGAGGCAGACTGTCGTGAGTGAGCGACGACCCGGACACACACGCCGACGTGCACGTCCGCACCGGCGACGGGACCACGGTGCCGCAGCTGACGGCCCCACTGCTCGACGACCTGCTCAGCGCCCCGCCCGATCCGGAATGCCCCTTCATCGTCGTCAGCCGCGGCGAGAACGACTACATCCAGACGCGGCTGCTGCCCGACGGCGTCTACGAGCTCGAACACCGTTCGGGCGCGCCGGAAGAGCTCTGGCAGCTGTACACCCCCGATGCTGCCCTCGTTCGCGACATCATGTGGGCCTGGATCGACGGCAACCCCTGGTGGCGCGACGGCGTCGCGTGGTTCCCGGTCGACCCCGCGATCGCGGAACTGGAGACCACCCGGCGCGAGCTGGAGGGTCTGCTCGACGGCTTCGGTGTCCTCGACGACATCCAATCCAGCATGGATCAGGCGCTCGCGCGAGCAGACGAGCTGCTGGCGATGGACATCCCCGATCTGTCGATCGACGACGTCGACTAGCAACCGCGCCGGAGACGCCGCTCGAACGCACCGACCCTCAGGTCGAGGTCTCGACCGCTTCGATGCGTCAAGTGGTTCGAGGGCTCTGATACCACAGGGCGGTGCTGGCGATGCGCGCGTTCGTCAGCGGGAGATAGGTATTGTCGTCGCGCCAGCCGAGTGCCTGCAGCGTGACGCGTAGGTCGTGGTGGAAGCAGATCGGGTCGCGCACGTGCCAGCGGTACATGCCGAATTGCTGTTCTGGTTGGTAGATCTCGTCCGCAGG
Organism: Nocardia sp. NPDC057440; assembly: GCF_042802915.1. Classification (NCBI taxonomy): domain Bacteria; kingdom Bacillati; phylum Actinomycetota; class Actinomycetes; order Mycobacteriales; family Nocardiaceae; genus Nocardia; species Nocardia sp. NPDC057440. Next base: position 127,578 of record NZ_JBHVDF010000003.1, on the reverse strand, counting down.
CAGGACTTGGTGCAGTCCGAGGTAGGGCGTGGAGTAGGTGCGGTAGCCGCCGTCGAGATCGAAATTCCAGGCGCCGCCGAAGTAGTCCTCGGTGCCGGTGCCGCAGAGGGTCGGGTGGGTGGTGTCACCGTCGAGGTAGAACTTGAGTTCGCCTTCACCCCACCAGCCGGGTGCGCCGGGCTGGATGGCGAGGTAGGTGCCGACGTAGCGGCCGGGGCCCGGCACGGTGTCGAGGATCGGGTGGACGGCCGGGTCGCCGAGCGGATTGCTGTGCCGCCATTGGGCATTCAGATAGCCCGCGGAGTGCGGGATGTCTTCCTCGGTATAGGTGGCCTGGTAGTACAACGGCACCGCGCGATCGCTGACGTTGTGCAGCGTGATGCGAGCGCTCTCGCGAAAGGGCATGGGCCAGAAGCTGTTCAGTCCGCCCGCCGGCGCGACGACCACCATCTCCGAACTCACCAGTGCCAGCTCGTCCCAGCCGTTACAGAAGAAGTCGCCCAGCGGCAGTTCGATCGCGGGCTCCGGTGCGTTGTCCCAGTACATGCGCAAGATCAGTTGCCCAAGCACGGTGCGCGCGGTGGTCAGCCACAGATGCCGAAACACACCGGGGCCGGAAACCTCGGCGAGCGTGGCGGTTTCGTCCACCGCGAGCTCGATCGACGGTGAGATCTTCCAGCCGGGGCCGAGCAGCCGGGCCGCGGCGGCTCCGGTGCCCTCGACCGCGCGGGCGCCCGCCCCTGGCGCTCCGGTCGGATTCTCCGCGCTGATCGAGCGGGTGCGTGCGGCATCGAGCCGCCAGAGCTCGGAGCCCGGCGCGGTCACAGACCCGGCCAGCCGTATCGGGCGGGCCCGGCCGCGTGTCCTGCCATTCGCTCGGCGGCGGCAGCGGGACTCGCCGCGTGGGCGGCGGCTCGGAACTGATCCATGTCCAGCCATCGGATCTGTTGCACCACCTCCTCGAGCACGTCCGCGGTCAGGAAACCGGCCTGCGAGAACACCAGCAGCCCTTCGCGGAATCCCATCAGAGTCGGGAAGCGGTCGACGTTCGCCAACGCGGTCAGCGCTTGCTCGGACTCGGTGTCGACCTTGCCGTGCGCGATTTCGGGATGCCGGTCGGAGGAAGCCTCGTAGACCGGCGCGAATTGGCGGCACGGTCCGCACCAGCCCGCCCACCAGTCGACAAGCACAATGGGGTGGCCTGCGACGGTGCTCTGGAAATTGTGTTGGGTCAGCGTCAGTGTCGGCATGGTGTCCTCGCACATGCGGTGGTTCTACGAGTGGCGGACGGCACGGTGTTGTTCGTCCGCGAGGAAGTGCGCGATGCCCACGGTGGATTCATACATCTCGCGGTAGCGCCGATAGTAGGACGTGTAGGTCGCGTGACGGTCCGGATCGGGCTCGACCGCGCCGATCACGGGATTCCACTGGGAGGTGTCGATGCCCGACGCCTCCGCCGCGAGCAGCGCGTCGCCGAGCGCGGCGCCGACGGTATCGGCCGGGAGTTGTTGTGGCAGACCGGTCACATCCGCGACGATCTGCGTCCAGAGCCCGCCCTTGGTGCCGCCCCCGACGGCGACCAAGCGCCGCGCCTGCCCGCCCGCCTCGACCATCGCCTCCAGGTTGTGCCGCACGCCGTAGGCGATGCCTTCCAAGGCCGCCCGGTACAGCTCGGCGCGGCCGTGCCCGAGGGTGAGGCCGGCGATGACGCCCCTGGCGTCCGGATCGAACAACGGCGTGCGTTCACCCGCGAAATAGGGCAGCACGAGCAGGCCGCGACTGCCCGCGGGCACCTCGGCGGCCGCGGCGACCAAGTCGGCGAAATCACCGCCGAGCAGTCGGCGCAGCCAGTCGGTCACCGCACCGGAGGTCGCCATTCCGGCGGCGAGAGTGTAGGTGCCAGGCCAGGTTCCGCAGGTGCCCCACAGACCTGGGTGCGGGTGCGGGTCGGTGAGCACCTGGACCAGGAACATGGTGGTGCCGTACATGATCATGGCATCGCCCGGTGCCCGGACGCCGACGCTGGCGGCTTCGGCCCAGGCGTCGATGGTGCCGGTGGTGACGGGTAGACCTGCGGGCAGGCCGGTGGCGGCTGCCGCGGCGGTGGAGACCCGGCCGACGATCTCGGTGGGCCAAGCGAGTTCGGGGAGCGTCAGGCCCGGTGCGACCACCTCGGCCCAATCGGCCGCCCACTCGCGTTTGCCCAGGTCGTACATCGGAACGCATTGGCTGGCGGATTGGTGATCGAGCACATATCGGCCGGTAAGCCGATGCACGAGAAAAGAACTCGCCATGAGCAGCATGCCGGTGCGGCTCGCGATGTCGGGTTCGTGCCTGGCCAGCCAGCGCAGCTTCGGGCCGACGGCTTGACTCGTCAGCGGTGCGCCCGCCCGCTCCAGTACCGCCTGCGCACCGAATTCAGTGTTCAGCTCGGCGATTTCGGCGGTTGCCCTGGTGTCGACGCCATACAGAATGGCCGGTCGCAGTGGACGTCCGTCGGCATCGGCCGGCAGCAGGCACGGCCCGATCCCGCTGACTGCCAGCGCATCGAGAAGGTGCACGCCGGTCCGGCTGCCCGGGGGACCGTCGCTGCCGAAGACGCGATGGGCGATGTCCATCAACTCGTGGGTGATGGCGACGAAGTCGGCCCACCACACGGCCTCGGCATCGTGCTCGAACCAACCCGGGCGCGGCGACGAAACATCGTGTGCTCGTTCGGCTCTGGCTATCACCGTGCCGTCACGTTGCACCAGCACCCCTTTGGAGCTGGAGGTCCCGATATCGATCCCCAGATACATGCGCTACCGCCTCTCGCGGGGGAGAACCTGTGGGGCCACGGCTGCTCAGCGGGTGAACTCGTCGAGCGTGATATCGAGCAGGGTGCACGCGGCGCGGACCGTGGCGCGGTGATCGCCGGGAATGGCATGAATGTGGTTGGCGCCGAAACGGGAAAGGAAATCCTCGGCCTTCGCGTCCAAGCGGGCGAACGCATGTGGCCATTCCCAGGTGGACTGCTTCATGAGGGCCTCGTTGGTGGCGTCGTCGTAGTTCTCGAACTCGCCGAGCATCAACTGCATTCGATAGTCGCCGTTGTCGCGCGTGAGGCGGGCGAGGGTCATTCGACCGGGCGCGGCGAGGTGGTGCACCGAAGCGCCGCCCGCTGGGAAGAAGAACACCTCGGGGTACAGGTGCACTTTGGCCAGGTTCTCGGCCGGGTCGTCGCTGCGGGCGGCGAACCAGGTGGCGTGCTGGCCGGAGTTGCACAGATCCCAGATATCGCGGTCGGCGTGGTAGTGCCGCACATCGGCGAAAAGTACCGGACTCGCGGCTATCTGCTTGAGCAATTGCATGGTCAGCGCGCCGTCCATATCGGCCTCTGTCGCGCAGACATGTGGCTGTTTGGGTCCGTTCCAGTCATAGGGGTCGTTGAGGAATGCCTCGGTGATGTCCATGGTGGCGAAATATTGGGTGAGTTCCGGTTGTCCCTTGATCCCCGAAAAATCCAGCCGCCATTCGTCGATCAGCTCACGCACGGCGAGATACGAGCGGATCTGGCGCTCGAGCAGTTCCGGCGTCAGCTTCACTCCGTCGTAGTGCACGCCTGCGGTGTTGCGCTCCAGCCATTCCCGCGCTGCCTTCGCCTCACCCGCGTCGGCGAGTTCCGCGCGTCGCACGATCTCCCACTGATCGATCTCCTCGACGTCGATGCCGAACAGTCGCTGCCACTGATCGGTATTGGCCACCGCGGTGTTCATCCCCATCGGCCGCCCGCCGAAGCGACCGAAAGTCGCCCCGCGCAGACTGGACACCGCGGCCGCCGCGGTGGCCTGCACGCCGATCGCCTCGATCAGCGTCGGGTCGGTCGGATCACCCCACAGTCGGGTGTGTGCGCGACCGATCTGATCCAAGGCCCCGCCCGCGGCCAGCATGCCGACCATCCCCGGTTGAACCGGGTCGATATTGGACAACAGCAGCAGCGGGCCCGAGGTGGCGCCCGCGGCGAGCATGGTGAAATGCGGGAACGCCCAGACCGCGTAGTGCAGCACCGTCAGGTCCACCCCGGCGGAGGCCACCTCACGCGCCACCGACCCGGCGAGCGCATTGGTGCTGATCGTTTCGGAACCCCGGATGACCTCGTGCCCGGCCGTCGTGAGCCCGGAGACGAGCCGGTCCTCGGCCGCCGCGATGAACTCGGCGATGCCCCCGTGCACATAAGGCCGACCGTCGGAAATGCTGATTACCCCGATACGCGCCATTCAGATCGCCTCCATATCCGCAGGCCCGCCCAGATCGGATTATCCATGCCGGCGGGTCGCGAGGTGGGCATCTCGCCCTCGTCGTTATCTCGGCACGTCGCTGATCGCGCGCGGGCTCGGGAAGGTGACCGGTGCGAGGTGCACACCACCCTGTGCCCACCCGGCGCTGGTGATCCACCAGCGGCCGTCGTCGGCGACGAGCTCGGCGGCGTGGGCCGCGACGTGACCGACCTTGTCGCCGACACGGAAGCGGAAGGGATTGTCGCTGCGGAACACGTCGGTGCCGACATACCGCGGGCGCGGGCCGATGAACAGGTACCACGAACCCCCGTGCGGCACCACGAACGGAGATTCGGTGTTGCCCGCCTCGGTGCCGCTGGTGGGGTCGGTGTAGGCGATGTGGCGCGCGCTCCAGTGCAGCAGGTCGCCGCTGGTGCGGTAGGCGACCACGTGATGGCCGCCCGTGGGTGTGCTCGTCGCGCAGTAGTACATGATCCACTTCTCGCCGACCCGGAGCACCATCGGATCGCGGGCGTCGTAGCCGTCGCGGAAGAGCGGACCGCCCGGGTTGCGGGTCCAGTGGAACAGATCGGTCGAGGTGGCCAGATTCATCGCGGCCGCGGTGCGGTCGTCGCCGCCACCGGCATAGAACATGAAATACCTGCCGCTTACCGCGACGACATACGGCGCCCACAGATGCGTCTCGCCGTACTTCGGATCGACGGTCAGCACGGGTCGGTGTCTGGTCCACGGCCCGTGCAGCGTGGGCGCGGTGGCGTGCGCGAACTCGACTTCGTGCCAGGGATCCGCGGGTTCCGGATGGGTGATGCCGAACAGGTGCCAGCGCCCCGCGTCGTCACGAACCACGGTGTGGTCGTTGATGTACCACGCTTGCGGCTGTCCGGCGCTGGGGTCGTACACCCTCGCGAACACGCCCGCCTTCACCACTTCGCGTGTCGTCATAGACATCATGATGCCGTCGAACGGTCCCGGCGCGGCCCGGTCGGGAAATTTGCGGCCCGCGAGTCAGGATTGTCGTGGCTGCTGCTCGTCTTGCTGCCTGCGCCGCAGCCACGCCTGGCTGAAACTCGAGCCGGTGAAATGCGTGCCGTACAGGCCGAGGCCGACCACGCCGGCGGTCATCACGGTGACTCGACGAGCACCGCCCGCAACCGGGCCAGTTCCGCTTCGGTGAAACCGTTGGCGTGCAGCCACCCCGCGGCGCTGCCGTGGGTGGCGTGCAGGTCCTGCAGGAATCGGAGGATCACCTGCGGGTCGACGGCGAGGATGCCGGTGCGCACCGGGGGCAGGCCATGATAGGAGGGCAGGGTGTCGAGACGTTCGCGAATGCGCTCGAGGCGTTCGCCGGTGAGCGCATAGTCGGCGGCGATGGCCTCGGCGGGGACGCCCACCGCGTCGAGCAGGACAGCGGCGAGCACGCCGGTGCGGTCTTTGCCTGCGGCGCAATGGAAGACGATGGAATGCTGGTCGGCGTCGGCGATCAGCCGAGCGGCCGCGACGACGGATTCGATACTGCCCGCGAGGAGTTCGCGATAGAGTGCGACTAGGTCGTACTCGCGACCGTCCGGGACGAGATCGGTCGGGGTGGCGCTGGTCTGGGTCTGCTTACGCACCGGGAGATTGACCAGGCGCACCGCAGCGCCCGCGAGCAGGCCGTACCCTTCCCGTTCGATCTCGTCGGGTAGTCGTAGGTCGATCAGCGTGCGTAGCCCGACCGGACCGATCAATCTGCCGAGGTCGTCCTCGGTGAGATGCTGTGGCGTGCTGGAGCGGAATACGACGCCGAACCTGGTGGTGCCACCGCCGGCCACCGGGAGCCCGCCGAGATCGCGGACATTATCGATCTCGGCGAATTCGACCCATCGCCGTTGTGCGCTGTTGGTATACATCGAATCCTCGCTAGTGCGCTCGGCCCGCGTCGGGCTGGTTGATTCGGCCCGCGTCGGGCTGGTTGATTCGGCCCGCGTCGGGCTGGTTGATTCGCCCCCGCGTCGGCTAATGGGCTCGGCCCGCCGCGGCCTCGTCGGCACGGCTGAGTCCGCACAGGCCGATCAGGTCTTCGTGCAGCTCGAACCACACGGTGTGGTAGCTGTCCATGATCGGCCTCGCGACCCACGCGTGGTCGCCGCCGTTGATCCGCTCGACCGCCAGCTCGAGGCGATCGACATAGTGCTCGAGGCGGGGCGCGGTGGCCCCGATCCGTCCGACCAGGGGAGCGACGCGTCGGTGCATGGTGACGAGCCGATCCAATACCGCTGCGTCATAAGCAGTGTCGGAATGATCGTTCACCGTGCTCGTGTCCTTCATCTGCCAGGCGGTGATGACTTCTTTCAGCTCGGCATTGAACTCGCAGAATTCGTCATAGGCCGCGGCGATGACATTCTGGTCCACATCGGCACGTTCCTGTTCGAGAAGCCGGGTGAGATGGTCGCGACCTTCGGGGGTCAGGCGCGCGCCGACGGGTGTGCTCGCGCACAGTCCTCGTGCCACGAAATCCGCACTGCGCGACGCGGCTTCGGACTCGATGAGGCGGAGGCTGGACGCGATGGCCTCGGGCTTCACCCGGCCTTTGATTCCGATCAGGCGCAGCACGCCGAGTTCCGAGACGTGCCTGGTGTCAACGGAATGCGTTGTCACCGTGTTCGTTTCATCGGCACTCAACGTTTCGCCGGACAGGAATGCGGGTAGCTGATCCGGTTCGACACCGGCCCATTCGGCAAGGCGCGCAACATCCGCGTATACCGATTCGTCGACCGGCTTGCCGGTGACCTGCCCCGGCCATACGGTTCCGGCCCCTCCGTCGACAGTGACGACGCGTCCGACGAGCGCATCGACAACGCCTGGGCCGCAACCGACTACGCACGGACGGCCGAGTTCCCTGCTGACCAGGGCGGCATGGGAGGTGGCGCCGCCGAGTTCGGTGACGATGGCCAGCGCGGCGATCATGCCGTGCAGGTCGTCCGGGCTGGTGGTGGGGCGGACGAGAATGACGTGCTCGCCCGCGGCGGACCGCGCCTCGGCGTCGTCGGGATCGGTCACCACGACACCGGATGCGAGTCCAGGACAGGCGGACTCGCCGGTGGCCAGTGGCCGCAGCCCGGCATTGTCGCTGGATGCGGGGCGCAGAACGGTGCGCAACTGCTCGGCGGTGACTCGCCGCAATGACTCGGCGGGGTCGATCAGCCCCTCGTCGGCCATGACGACCGCGGCGCGAACCGCCGCGCGCGCGGAGCGTTTCGCGGGCCGCGACTGCAGCAGCCAGAGCCTGCCGGATTCGACGGTGAACTCGATGTCCTGGATATCGCGACCGTCGCGCTCCAGTAGTTCGGCTGCCGCGATGAGCTGAGCGTGCACCTCGGGCAGCGTGCTCGCCAGCTCGGCGAGCGGTCGCGGGGTGGTACGGCCCGAGACGACGTCTTCGCCCTGCCCGCCGATCAGCCACTCGCCGAAGACCGGTCGCTCGCCGGTGTTCGGGTTTCGGCTGAACAGCACGCCGGTACCGGAGAGTGCATCGAGATTGCCGAACACCATGGCCTGCACGGTGACCGCGGTCCCGAGCTCGTCGGATACGCCGCGGGTGCGCCGATAGGTCTTGGCGCGCGCGGAATCCCAGGAACGGAATACCGCGGTGATCGCGCCGCGCAGCTGCTCCCACGGGTCCTGCGGTACCACGCCGTTCGGGTCACCGAGCACGATCTCGCGGTACTGGGCGAGGAAGCGGCGGTGCGTGTCGCTCGCGTACCCGGGGTTTCGCGTCTCCGCGGTCAGCGCGTGCTCGACCTCGGCGTTCATGCCGAGATTGAGCACCGTGTCCATCATTCCCGGCATGCTCACCGCGGCGCCGGAGCGCACCGACACCAACAGCGGGCGTTCGGTGGAGCCGAACTCTCGACCCGTGCCGCGTTCCAGTGCCGCGATTCCGGCGCGCACGCCCGCCCACAACTGGGCGTCGAGCACGCCACTCACCGAGAATTCGGCCCACGCATCGGTGGTGAGCGCGAAGGCGGGCGGCACCGGAAGCTCCAGCGCCCGCATGTGATTCACGCTCCACGCCTTCCCGCCGATCCGCTCCCGCGACAAGGTGCAGGCGCCGTCGAGTTCGGCGACCGATGGCGCGATGCTCGCCAAAGCGGCGAGTTCCGGTCGCTCCACAGGCTCCACTCCGGTCGTCATGTCACCACTCCTTCGGATCAGCACGTTCTCGGCAGCCACCGCACGTTCGGCAGGCGGCTGAGGGCAGCTATCGGTCCGCCGGGCACAATCCCGGCCGCCGATCGCCCTGCGAATGGCGCGGCTCCCTGCGGTGCGCGACACAATCGCGGGGCGGCGCGAATTCAGCCTGCCCGCTCGGGCGCCGTCGGCGTACCGAACGTCCCGGTGAGCAAGACGTGGGGGGGGGGGTGTGGTGGGGGGGGTGTGGTGTGGGGTGGAGGGGGGGTGGGGGGAGGGGGGGGGTGGGGGGTGGTGGGGGGGGT
>NZ_JBHVDF010000003.1:79111-118816 GCF_042802915.1 Nocardia sp. NPDC057440 | reverse complement strand
GTGTCGCTCGTCCGGCCCGCCACCCCCCTCCGCTCTCCACATTGGCGGCCACACCACCTCGCGCGGCCCGGCGCTGCCCACCAGATAACGGGTCGATGATGTCGCGCAGTTGTTCGAGGGCGCGACCATGGTCCGGGTGCCGATATGGGTGGACCACTCCGATTCGAACTCGGCGGCGACGCGGTTGGCCAGGGCGGTGGCCTCGGTGCCGCGACGGGTGAGGCGGACCAGGCGGGCGCGGGCGTCGGCGGGGTGGGGGACGTGGCGCACGTAGTCCGCGCGTTCGAGCTGGCCGACGAGCAAGCCCGCGTTCTGTTCGGCGGCCTCGGCCTGTTCGGCGAGCTCGGTCAACCCGGGTGCCGTACGGCCCGATGCGCTGCACGATCCGCGCCTGGGCGATCGTGATCTCCGTGAAGCCGGCGTGCGCGAGTGCGTCGAATACCCGCCGTTCCATTGCTCCGCGCACAACGAGGGCCGCTGGTGTTTCTCGTGCACGTTTCGGCGGGGGAGCTGGTCAAGTGCTTCCGCCTTCGAGCCGAGGAAGTGGAATTGGTCGACGACCACAGCTGACTGCTGCGCACCGGCGCCGACTCGCTGGAATGGACCGCAGTCCGGCTCGCGCGCCCCGGTGTGGAATCCGAGGTGCGCGAGCCGCTGGAAATGGTGCGCGACCTCGGCCGCAAGCTCCTGCGCGTGGCGGGGATGTCGCGTAGTCGGCATGCGCGTACGGCTGGTGTCGAACTACCTGTACGGCCGCATCCGCAATGCTCTGACCTGCGTTGATATGGTGAAAGACAAGTAGTTCGCTACTCAGGGAAACCGGCAGGCCGAAGCGCAGAATCGGTGTTGCGGGGAGTCAATGACGACTTCCGAGGACAACGGAGTTCTCATGCATGTCGGTATCCACCAGTCGAATTTTCCGGAGCAGGGACGGCACTATGGTCGACATCAGCTGCGGGGTGCCGGTCGCTGATCGCACCGGCGCCGCCGCGCACCCTGGATGTTACGAGACTTCCTTCTTCATCTGAGCGGTGAGGATGCGCTGGTAGCCGGAGCCGAAAATCCTTGGCAACAAGTCGATTACGCGAGCATCGGCGCCGATGAGGATCTTGGCCTTGTCCTTGCGGATGCCGCGCAGGATGGTGGTCGCCGCGGATTCGGGAGTCGTTTTCGCCAGCTTGTCGAAGTTCGCGGCCAGTGCGTCACGGTCGCGATCGCCGCCCGCTCGAGCTTTCCAGGCGATGTCGGTCTTGATCATGCCGGGGTGGACACTGCTCACGCCCACCGGGTAGCCGGCGATCTTCATTTCCTGGCGTAGCGCGTCGGTGAAGCCGCGAATACCGAACTTCGTGGCGTTGTACGCGCCCTGACTGGGACAGGCGGCGAGGCCGAACATGCTGGAGACATTGGCGATGTGGCCGTCGCCGGATGCGATGACCTGCGGCAGAAAGGCTTTGGTGCCGTACATCACGCCCCAGAAATTGATGTTGACGATCCACTCGAAGTCTTCCCAGCTCAGCTCCTCGACATTGGCGGTGAGCGAGACGCCCGCGTTGTTGACCACCAGATTGGCCGGGCCGAAGTCCGCCTGTACCTCGTCGGCGTGCTGATAGAAGGCGGCGCGGTCGGTCACGTCGAGCTTATAGGCGCGGGCCTTGGCGCCCGCCTGCTCGCACAGCGCGGCAGTCTCGGCGACATTGGCCAGATTTCGGCCGGACAACGCCAGTTTCGCGCCATGGCGAGCCAGCTCCACCGCCAGGGCCCGCCCGATGCCCGCGCCCGCGCCGGTGATGACGGCGACCTTGTCCTGAAAGTTCTTCACAGGGGTGTGTCCTTCATTTGGTGGTGTAGCCGCCGTCGGCGACGAATTCGGAGCCGGTGCAGTAACTTGCCTCGTCGGAGATCAGGAACAGCACCAGACTGGCCAGCTCGTCGGGCGCTGCGGCACGCGCCAGCGGCAGGTCGTGCACCATCGAGTTGGAGCGCTCGGAGGTGGCGGTCATCTCGGTGGCGACAACGCCGGGATGCACGGAATTGACCCGGATTCCGTCGACGCCGAATTCCTGCGCCGCGGCCTTGGTCATGCCGCGCACCGCCCACTTGGAGGCCACGTAGCCCAGGATGTTGCTGAAGGCGATGATGCCGCCGATCGACGAGATGTTGACGATCGAGCCGCCACCTGCCCGCCGCATCGACGGCACAACGGCTTTCATGCCGAGGAAGACGCCGACCTGGTTCACGTCGATCACACGGCGGTAGTCGGCCTCGGCGAGTTTCTCGATGGGGTCGACGTGCACGATGCCAGCGTTATTGACGAGCCCGGAGACCGGGCCGAAGGCGCGTTCGGCCTCGGCGACGACGGCGTGCCACGCGGTCTCGTCGGTAACGTCCAGCGGCGCGAACACCGCCCGATCGCCCAGCTCGGCGGCGACTGCTTTGCCTTCGTCGACCAGGACATCAGCGACCACGACGGCCGCGCCCTCGGCGACGAGGCGTCGGGCGAACGCGGCGCCCATGCCACGCGCGCCACCGGACACGATCACGGTCTTGCCATTCACTCTGTCCATGTCATGCTCCTGTTCGGCCGAAATCGGCCGGATAGTTCGAACGTCGGTGGCATCAGGGGCTCGTCGGTGCGGTGTCGGCGAGATGGTTGGCGGCGATGTAGCCGAACACCATGGCCGGGCCGATCGTCGCGCCGGCGCCGGCGTAGCTGTTTCCCATCACGGCGGCCGAATTGTTGCCTGCCGCATACAGTCCCGCGATCGCGGCGCCGTCGCCGCGCAGCACCCGGGAGTGCTCGTCGGTGACGAGCCCGCCCTTGGTGCCCAAGTCGCCGGGAACCATTTCGACCGCGTAGAACGGGCCATGGTCGATCGGGGCCAGGCACGGGTTGGGCTTGACCGTGGGGTCGCCGTAATACCGGTCGTAGGCGGATTCGCCGCGATGGAAGTCCTCATCGCGACCGGCGCGCGCAAAACCGTTGAACCGGTTGACGGTCGCGGTCAGCGTGTCGGCGGGCACGCCGATCTTGTCCGCGAGTTCGGCGAGGGTGTCGGCCTTCTTGATGATCCCGGAGTCGTAATACTTCTGCGGGATGGCCTGCTTCGGGAAGGTACCGAGGAACAGGTACCTGTCGCGGAAGCGCTGGTCCATGATGAAGTGCGCGGGGACATGGCCGATGCCCTTCGCGTGCTGCTCGTACATCGTGTGCACCACGTCGACATAGCTGGCCGATTCGTTGGTGAAGCGTTCGCCCGCGTCGTTGACCATGATGGCGCCGGGCTGGGAGCGCTCGGCCAAGCAGAAGAAGGGCGGACCGTCCGGGTTGCGGACCGAAGGCCCCCACCAGGCGTCGTCCATCAAATCCAGTGCACCACCGGCACTTTCACCGGCGCGAATGCCCTCGCCGACATTCTCGGTGGCGCCGACCGTCCACTCGGTGCTCACCGGACCGGTGAAGAACTGCTGCCGCATCTCGAGGTTGTGCTCGAAGCCGCCCGCGGCGAGCACGACACCGCGCCGAGCCCGAATGGTGATCGGGGCACCGTCACGCTCGGCGCGCACACCGACCACAACGTCGTCCTCGGTAATCAGATCGGTCAGTGGTGTATTCAGCCACACCGGCACGTTCGCGTCGCGCAGCGCCAGCCAGAGCCGGGCGACCAGAGCCTTGCCGAGACTCAGTGGCAGCCGTCCGCGCAGCTTGTTCAGCACCGCCTGCGCGCCGACCTTCATGGCCGTGCGCTTGCCCTTCCAGGTCCGCGCGATCATGTTGAGGTCGTGGAAGTCGCTGACGGTGAACGCGATTCCCTTGGGGCCGGACATGGTCGGCCGGTTGATCTTGTCCAGATCCTCGCCGAGCAGCCGGCCGTCGATGATCGCCGGTTCGATGCTGCGGCCCTGCGCGAGTCCACCGGGCAACTCCGGGTGGTAGTCGGAGTAGCCGCGGTCGTAGACGAACTCGAGATGGCGGGTGCGCGCGCCGAGGTAGGTCATCATGCGCGGACCGTTGTCCAGGAACGCGTCCTGCTTCTCCTGCGGAACCCGATCGCCGACAACGGATTTCAAATAAACTCTGGCCAGGTCCGGGCTGTCGGGGACGCCCTCGCGGACCAGCACCGGATTGTTGGGAATCCAGACGCCGCCGCCCGAGCGCGCGGTGGAACCGCCGAAGCTGCCGCTCTTTTCGATCAGCACCACCGACAGTCCGCGATACGCGGCGGTCAATGCGGCGGTCATGCCCGCGGCTCCCGAACCAACAACTACGACGTCGTACTCGTGTTCCTCGGACATCGCCACCTCCTTGTCGTTCACGCTTGATCAGTAGCCCGCGCCGGTGAGCATGCCGCCGTCGACGACGATCTCGGTGCCGGTGCAATAGCTCGCGCCGTCCGACGCCAGGAAGACCGCCGCCTCCGACACCTCGCCGGGTTGGCCCCAGCGCGAGATCGGCAGTCCGGCGAAGAATGTGCTGCCGTCGACGCCCGAACCTGCGGCGGCCGTCATCGGTGTGGCGATGCCGCCGGGGTGAATCGAGTTGACCCTGATCCCGTGTTTGCCGAGTTCGCGCGCGGCCGACTTGGTCAGGCCACGGATCGCGAATTTGCTCGCGCTGTAAGCGGAGAGATTCGCCGCGCCGATAAATCCCTCGACCGAGGAGATATTCACGATCGAGCCGCCACCCGCTTCGGTCAGCGCCGCCGTCGCGGTCTTGATGCCCAGCCATGCGCCGGTGACATTCACGGTCATGATGGTGGTGAAATCGGCGAGGCTCATCTCGGCGATCGACTGGAATCGCAGGATTCCGGCATTGTTGACCAGCACGTCGAGCCTGCCGTACTCGGTGCGAGCCGCGGCCACGGCGGCGGCCCAGTCTGCCTCGCTCGTCACGTCGTGATGCACGTAGTGGCAGTCGGCGCCGATCTCGGCCTGGAGTTGCTTGCCCTCCGCGTCGAGCACATCGCCGAATACCACTCGCGCGCCTTCGGCGACGAAACGGCGGACGTGCTCGGCGCCCATTCCGCGTGCGCCTCCGGTGATCAGTGCGACCTTGCCATCGAGTCGGCCCACTTGGCCCATCCTTTCTCCCGCGTTACCTCCGAACGCTAGGGGCGCGACAGTGGCGGGAGCCCGCACAGTCCCATCCACCGAGACATGCACCTGACCTCCACGAGAGCATCGGAAATATTTCTACTAGGCATATTGAGAAGTGGAGGCAATGCATGAAGTTCTCGATGATCTTCGAGGCACAAATGACCAACCCGTCCGCCGATCACGAACGGCAGGTGTTGCGCGACTGCGTAGAGCAGGCGGTGCTGGCCGAAGAGATGGGTTTCGACACCGTCTGGGCGGTCGAGCATCACGGGCTGAAGTGGTACGCCCATATGAGCGCGCCGGAGATCTTCCTGACCTGGGTGGCCGCCCGCACCGAACGGATCCGCATCGGTCACGGCGTGGTGTGCATGCCGTTCAACTTCAACCACCCGGTGCGTGCGGCCGAGCGTGCGGCCATGCTCGACGTGCTGTCCAACGGGCGAGTAAACCTCGGCGCGGGTCGCGGCGCGACCCCGCAGGAGACCTCCATGTGCGGCGTAGACCCCGATCGCACCTACCAGGAGGTGGAGGAGTCGCTGCGGATCATCGGCAAGGCCTGGCAGGATCCCGAGGGCGAATTCGAGTGGCACGGTGAGCTGCTCGATATCGACCCGCACCCGATGCTGCCGCGTCCGGTCCAGCTGCCGCATCCGCCGCTGTTCATGGCGTGCACCAAGAAGGACACGCTCAGGCTGGCCGCCGACTACGGGATCGGCGCGCTGGTCCTCGGTTTCGCGGGTGTTGAGGAGATCGCCGAACTGCGCCGTACCTACGACGCGGCCATTGCGGCGCGGACCGGGGAGAAGTTCGTCTCGACTGTCGTCAACGACCATTTCGCCGCGCTGTGCCCGACCATCGTCCTCGACGATCGCGAGAAGGCCCAGCAGATCGGCGCGCGCGGTCAGCGTTTCTTCGCCCAGTCCATCAAGCACTGGTACGGCGCGGGCCCGGTCCCGGACGAGGCCGTCGATCCCACTGTCGACGAGGTGGCCAAGATCAAGCAGGCCGCCGACGATCACGTCGCCTACCTGCACGAGGCCAAGATTCCGGTGAAGACGGGCGCCACCTCGGTGTTCAATGCCGAGCACGCCTATGGCAGCCCCGAGGACGCGATCGCCTACGTCGAGCGGCTGCAGGAGGCGGGCGCCGACGAAATCCTCTGCCTGATCCAGATGGGCACCGTGCCCCAGGAAGCGTGCCTGGAAACCATCCGGCACTGGGGCGAAAAGGTTATCCCGCACTTCCGTAAGGGTTAGTCACCCCGCGCACAGCCGCTCGCAGGCTGTGGGCTCAGGAACCCGGCCGCCGCCCGACATGGCAGGCGGATGCGCCGAAGCCTACTTTTCCGGCGCAGGCCGGGGATCCGCAAGTGCATGAGCAAGGAGCTGAATATGACCGATCTGACCGGCAAGGTCGTCCTGATCACCGGCGCTGCCCGGGGCCAGGGCGCCGAAGAGGCCCGGCTCGTCGCCGCGTCCGGCGGCCGCGTCGTGCTCACCGACGTGCTGGAACCCGAGGGTGAAGAAGTTGCCGAATCGATCGGCGCCGCCGCCCGCTTCGTTCGTCATGATGTGAGTAGCGCGTCCGAATGGGCGGCCGCCGTCGAGACGGCGGTGCGCGAGTTCGGGCGGCTGGACGTGCTGGTGAACAACGCGGCCATCTACACCGCGAAACCGCTCACCGACACCACCGCCGAGGAGCTGGAGCGCATTCTGCGGATCAACCTCATCGGATCGTTCCTCGGCATGCAGGCGGTTGTCGAGCCGATGCGGGCCGCGGGCGGCGGCTCGGTCATCAACATCTCGTCGCAGGCCGGATTGCAGGGCTTGATGGGGCATTCCGCGTATGGCGCGTCGAAATGGGGATTGCGTGGTCTGACCAAGACGGCCGCACTCGAACTCGGTCCGCTCGGCATCCGCGTGAACTCGGTACACCCGGGGCCGATCGCGACACCGATGATCGGGCATCTCGGCTTGAGCACCGGGCCAGGCAGTTTCCCGTCACTGCCGCTCGGCCGCGTCGGTTTGCCGAGCGAAGTGGCCGAACTGGTGGCGTTCCTCGCCTCCGACGCGTCGGCCTTCATCACCGGGGCCGAGCTGGCTATCGATGGCGGATTGTCCGCGGGACAGTTCATTCCGCCGGGCGCGATGCCCGCTGTCGGCGCCGCGGGCGAGTGAGGATCGGGCGATGCCGCTGAAACCCGAAGCGCAGGTGATCGTCGACCTGGCCACCGCGTCGTTTCCTCGGTTGGGCACCGAGATTCAGGACGCCACCGAGGCGCGCCGCATTCTCGCGGCGCGCCCGGCGGCCGCCGCCGAGCCGATTCCGGTCGGGCGGGTCGAGGAGCGTCTGGTGCCGGGGCCGGTCGGCGCGCCGGAGCTGTGGGTGCGCGTCTATCGTCCCGCGGATTCGTCTCTCGACACACAGTCGTCGGTCACCGATGCGGAATCGAACCTGACCGGCACGACCGCACTGCTGCCTGTCATCGTCTTCTTCCACGGTGGCGGGTTCGTGATCTGCAGCCTCGACAGTCACGACCAATTGTGCCGGTCGATGGCCAACGGTGTCGGCGCGATCGTGGTGTCGGTCGACTACCGGCAGGCGCCAGAGCACCGGTTCCCGGCGGCCGCGGAGGATGCCTACGCGGCACTGAACTGGGTCGCCGAACATGCCGGGACGATGGGCGGCGACCCGGCCAGGGTCGCGGTGGCCGGTGACAGCTGCGGCGGAAATCTCGCCGCCGCAACGACATTGATGGCTCGCGATCGCAACGGTCCCGCCGTCGCCTGCCAACTCCTTGTCTATCCGATGCTCGACCCGGCCCGAAACACGGTGTCCTATCGGGACAACGCGCAGGGATACTTCGTCACCGACGACCATTTGCGGTGGTACTGGGAGCAATACCTGGGAACCGACGGCGATGCCGACCACCCCTACGCGTCGCCACTGCGCGCCCGCGACATGTCCGGACTGCCGCCCGCGCACATCGTCACCGCAGAGTTCGATCCGCTGCGGGACGAGGGCGAGGAATACGGCGTGCGACTCCGGGAGGCAGGCGTGCACGCCGAGGTGATCCGCTACGACGGCCAGTTCCACGGTTTCTTCAGCATGGCCGATAGCCTGTCCGACGCGAAAGATGCTGCTACCGCTGCCTTTTCCGCACTCCGCCAAGCCTTGAAAGCACATCGATGACAGTAGAACGCCTCGGCACGATCTTTCCCGCCGATAATCTGACCGCCGCGATCGACCTGCTCACCGCCGTTTTCGGCACCAAGGCCACCTTCGTCGACAGCGACCGCTGGGCGCAGTTCGACATCGGCCCGGCCCGAGTCATGCTCGCGGGCGCCGACCGCGAAGGCGACACCCCGTCCTTGGCGGCCAAGGTCGACGACCTGGATGCCACCCTTGCCCGGCTGCGCGCCGCCGGGTTCGCCGCCGCCGATCCGGTCACCGGACCCCACGAACGCCGCACGTCGGTCCGCCCGACGCCCGAATCCCCGTGGGCGATCGTCCTCTACGAGCCGCTCCCCGCCACCCAGCACGCGCCGTAACGACCTCTGTGGACGTGGTCGTCCGTGCGGCCGTCGGCTGGCGAATCTCGTATCGGAGGGTGAGCGCGCGGCGGGCACCGCTCGGGGGCCCGAGTGGCCACCACGTCGCTGTCGCCAGGACTGCACCGCCACACCGACACCGCATCGTCGGCAATACGCCATTCCGGCCCGTATTCGGCCGAGGGAATTCTCCGGTATTGCTGGAGCCGGCCTCGCCACCGACTCGGCAGCACGCGATCTGGCGGTGCGCCGTGATTTGCCGACCCCGGATTTCATTAGCCGCATACAGGCGGCCGTGCGTTGATAGTGTCGCGCCATGTCGGAGAGGCGTGGCGCTGATCTAGGTACGGCGCTGCCGAAAGATAGCGGTGGGGGCTCCGACGACGAGCCGCGCGGCGATCGGCGACTCCCGGATACGGATCCGGTCGGCGATCAGCCACCCAAGATCGAGGTCGACGATGAAGAGCGCCCGGCACGGGTACTGACCGGCCTGCCCGAACAGTTGGTGGCGACAGTCGCTTTCGCGGTGGCGATCCTGGTGCTGTGGCAGGTGTTTCGGCCGCTGTCGCAGGGCAGCCAGTACTACCTGGTGGTATTCCTGAGCGGAACGCTGCCGTTGGTGTTCATCGCCTACCGGTCCGGAGTGCGCAGGCTGGATCGGGGCGAGGGGCCTGGGGCTCTCGACTGGATAGTGGCCGCGGTGACGCTGGTGGTGTGCCTGTATCCGTTGTTGCCGATGACGATCGGGTCGGGTGGCGGCGGGTACAACGCCTTCCTCGATCGACAGGGACAGTTCGATCCGGTGGATGTCGGGATGGGCTCGGTGCTGCTCGTCCTGGTGCTGGAGGCCTGCAGGCGCACGACCGGGTGGGTGCTGCCGGTGGTGTGTCTGGTGTTCGTCGGCTACGGCTACTACGGCGGATTCCTCCCTCAGCACTGGACAATTGCGCACGCGGGGTTGGATTTCGGGCAGATCATCGACGCGTTGTACAACTCGGGCAGCGGGTTCTACGGCACGCCGTTGGATGTCGCGGCCACCTACATCGTGCTGTTCACCCTCTACGGCGCGGTGCTCGAATTCTCCGGCGCCGCACAGTTCTTCGTCGATCTGTCGGTGGCAGCATTCCGCCGCTCGCGCGGCGCGGCCGGACGGACCGCCGTCGCCTCGGGTTTCCTGCTCGGCACGGTGTCCGGCTCCGGCACCGCGACGGCTGTGACTGTCGGTGCGGTCACCTGGCCGATTCTGCGGCGGGCGGGCTATCCGCCGGAACAGGCCGGCGGCATGCTGGCCGCGGCCGGTGTCGGGGCGATCCTCTCGCCGCCCACACTCGGTGTCGCCGCGTTCATCGTCGCCGAATATCTCGACGTCTCCTATGTGACGGTGCTCGGCTGGGCGATGATCCCGACGGTGCTGTACTACCTGGGAATTCTGCTCGCCGTCGAGATCGACGCGCGCAGATTGGGTACCCGACCTGTGGAGATCGGCGGCGCGTCCGTGTGGCGGTTGCTCGCGCGATTCGGCTACCACTTCCTGTCCTTGATCGCGATAGTGGTGCTGCTGCTGATCGGGGTGAGCGCGACACGGGCCGTCGTCTACGCCACCGCACTCGCTTTCGTGCTCGCGTTCCTCGATTCGCGCACCCGCGCGCGGGCGAGTTCGCCGCGCAGGGTGTTCCAGGCCCTCGGCAGCGGAGTTCGCTCGGCGCTGCCGGTGGTGGCGGTGTGCACGTCGGCCGGTGTCATCACGGCGATGACCACGAAGACCGGGCTCGGCGCGCAGTTGGCGTCCCTGCTGGTGCGTGCGGCGCGGACGGTGTCGGACAACCACACGGTGGTGCTGGCGTGCACGGTCGTGCTCGCGGCCATCGCGCTGGCCGTGCTGGGCTTGGCGGTGCCGGTGACGGCGTCGTTCATCATCGGCTGGGCGATCATCGGGCCCGCGCTGCTCGCACTGGAAGTGCCCGCCCCGGCCGCGGCGATGTTCGTCTTCTACTACTCGGTGCTTTCCGAGGTGACGCCGCCGACCGCGCTCGCGGCGGTGGGCGCGGCGGCGATCACCGGTGCGCGCACCGTCCCGACCATGTGGCAGGCGCTGAAATATGCGTTGCCCGCGTTCCTGGTGCCGATCGTGTTCGTGCTCAGCGGTCCCGGTGAATATTTGCTCGGGCGCGGGCCGGTGCTCGGCGTGCTGTGGACGACGGCGGCCGCCTGCGTCGGTGTCGCGGCGTTGGCGGCCGCGACCGGGGGCTGGATTCTCGGGGTCGGTCCCGCGCGGCCGCTCGCGCGGGTGTTCGCCGCGGTGGGCGGGCTGGCGCTGTTGTACCTGGAGCCCGGCGCGCTCGTCGTCGGGGTGGCCGCGCTGACTGTGGCGGTCGGGATCACTCTGGTCTCTCGAAGGAGGACGACATGACAAGAGTCGCAATAGGTTTCGCCGTCGCGGTGGTGACGGCCGGCCTGCTCGCCGGATGTGGTGGACGGCGCGACACGCCACAGACCGATGCGGGTGGCGCGGTCACCTGTGAGGTGAAGCAGGAGACTCGCGTCGGGATCGCCACCGGCAACGCGACCGGCGTCTACTTCGCGCTGGGCAATGCGTACGCCGAACAGATTTCGCAGGCCACCGGCGGCAAGGTGAAGGCGACCGCCGCGGAGACCGGCGCATCGGTGCAGAACATCCAGCAGTTGGTCGCGGGCACCTATCAGGTGGCGTTCTCGCTGGCCGACACCGCCGCCGACGCAGTGCTCGGCGCCGCGAGTTTCGAAGGGAAACGGCAACCTGTACAGGCGCTTTCGCGGCTGTATCCCAACTACACACAGGTGATCGTCCGTACCGGGGCCGGCGTCGGCTCGCTCGCCGATCTCCGCGGCAAGCGGGTCTCCACCGGATCGCCCAAGTCCGGCACCGAGGTGATCGCCCAGCGGGTGCTGCAGGCGGCCGGGCTCAACCCCGACAACGACATCTCGGCGCAGCGCCTCGATCTCACCAAGACCGTGGACGGTATGAAAGACGGCTCGATCGACGCCATGTTCTTCTCCGGCGGGCTGCCGACCCCCGGTATCACCGACCTGTTCACCTCGGCCAAGGACAAGGTGCGCTTCCTCGACATCGCCGATCTCGCAGGCAGCATGCGCACCGCGAACCCCGTCTACGAAGAGGGCGTCATCCCGGCCGCCACCTACGGTCTGCCCGCGGACGTGAAAACCATCGTCGTCCCGAATGTTCTTCTGGTCCGCGACGACCTCGACGCGGATCTCGCCTGCGTTCTCACCACCACCTTGTTCGACCGCAAAACCCAACTGGAACAGGCCAACTCGGCCGCCAAGGGCATCAATCGCGATGCCGCACCGTTGACCGCTCCGGTCACCCTGCACCGAGGCGCCGCCGAAGCGCTGACCAAGTAACGCGGGCGATCGGCTGGGATCGGCGTTCGCTACTGCTCTTTCGACAGCTCCGCACTCGCAGCCCGGTGGCCTCGCCAGTCCTTCAGTTCGCGAATGCCGATGAATACCGGGAAGACGGCGAGGGCAATCATCGCCGCGCCGACCAATGCGCCGATGGCCGGGCCGACGAAGCGCTGGGCCGACGATGCGGTGTCGGTGCCCGTGAGCATCGTCTCGGCCGCTATCGCGATCACCGTCACGCCGGGCGTCAGGAACAGGAGCCCGCACAGAAGCCAGAGTGCTGCCGCGGCAAGGGGTTTGACAGCTCGAGGGCGCGCGGAAGTGCCGGACTTCGATGCCTCGTCGCCGCGCAGCCTGGCAGGCCTCGCCGGGGTTTCCCACGGTGGATCGGAGGTCGAATCCTTGTCCGGCGGCGCGGGCCGTATCACCGTGATGTCTGCCGGCTCCCGGACGGCGTGCTCGCTGATCTGTGTCGAAGGCTGATCGGTCGCGGCCACGCGCAGCATGGCGCGAGCCCGGTCGCCGGCCGGTCGGTCGCGGGGGTCGCGGGCCAGCAGCGCCGTGATGGCCGACGCTAGAGGTTCGTCGCAGTCGGGGGTCGGCGGGTCTTGGTAGATGATGGCCTGCAATGTCTGTGCGGTGGACTCGCGCTCGAACGGACTGCTGCCGGTCGCCGCGCGGTACAGCGTGGCGCCCAGCGCCCAGTAGTCGACGGCGGGAGTGATGGGACCGGGCCCGAACCGCTCGGGTGCCATGTAGGAGACGGTGCCCAACGCGCCCCATCGGGTGAGCCGGGGGTCGGTGGCGGCGCGCGCGATACCGAAGTCGAGGAGTTTTACCTGGCCGCTCGGCAATACCAAGACGTTGCCCGGTTTGACGTCCCGGTGCACGACATCCAGCGCATGCGCGGCCGCGAGCGCGTCGAGCAACTGCAACCCGATCTCGGCGACCTCGCGGCTCGGCATCTTCCCGTACACCCTGATCAACCGCTCCAGCGTCGGCGCGGCCACCAACTCCATGATCAGATAGACCGCGTCGTCATCCTGGCCCGCGGGAATCACATCGTAGAGCGCGACGACGCCCGGATGGCTTATCCGCCCCACATTGCGCGCCTCGGCCAGCGCCCTGGCCATGAACACCTCGCGATCCTCCCCGAGCTCATCGGCAGGGGCCCTGATTTCCTTGACCGCCACCTGCCTGCCGATCATCTCGTCGGTCGCGGACCACACCACCCCCATGCCGCCGCGCCCGAGCACCCCCGCGAGTCGGTACCGGCCTGCGACCAGTCGATCCGAAGACGTCTCTTGCGACATGTGAATCCCCACAACCACAGTTGATAGCGCACCGCGCCCCACGGTTGGCCATGCGGCAACTACGCCCATCGTACGCACTGGTCAGCAGCCCGGGTCGCTAGCGGGAGGTCATCACGGCCGTCAGCGAGCGGGCCGCGTCGAGGGTCGCGCAGATGTACTCGTCGCGTTCGAGCTTGGTGGTCGCCGCGCGCAGCGGGCCGAGTTGAACTTCGTAGGCCGCGGTGCCCACGGCGTCGAAGACCGGGGCGGCCAGGTAGCTCAGCGGCAGCGCGGTGTCGGCATCGAGTTCGTGCTTGCTGTAGGGGCGGGAGGTGAGGGCAGCCAGCTGGCGAAGGATGCGGGTGCGCAGCTGTGGCTGCAGGAGTTCGGGTCCCATCGCGCCCAGGAGATCGGCGAGCAGGTCGACCATGCCCGCGTCATCGGCGAGGGGACGGAAGACGGCGACGCCACGCTCGCGCACCAGGGCGAGCAAGGTGCTTGCGGTGCGGCGCTCGGCATCGGGTGCGGCCGCCAGCCAGGTGTTCTGTTCGGCGGCCGCGCGCCACGGCATCACGCTGGCGCCCGCCGGGAACTGCAGTGGGATGCGGTGTCCGACAGGGATTCCGGGGACCACCCGGTCGGGGCCGTGCCGGACGTCGAGGACGGTGAGGCGGTCGGGTTCGATGCGGCTGAGGGTGGCGCCGGATCCGGTGCGCGCGGTGAGGGCGGTGAGGATGTCGCCGACGCCGTGGGGGAGCGTGGAACTGCTGAGACCGGTCAGTGCGGGGCCGATGGCGTAGCCGCGGTTCGGGTCGCGCACCACCCAGCCCGCCGAATCCAGTTCGGCCAGGATCGCGGTGGCGGTGGCGCGGGCGATATCCAAGCGGTCCGCGATGCCCGCGACGCTCATCGGGTCGAGTGCGGCCGCGAGCAGTGACACGACCTCGACAACCCGGCGGGTCGGTGGCGACGGTGACCGTTCGGGCATAGCGCACCTCTTGTTCGGCTCGGCGGAACGACTTACGATGTCGAATATTAGTGCATAAGATGTCGAATATTCGACGTCTGCTGCGAGGGATGGAGTGCTGGATGATTCTGGATCGATTCCGAATCGACGGGCAGGTCGCCGTTGTCACGGGTGCGGGCCGCGGCTTGGGCGCGGCGATCGCCGTTGCCTTCGCCGAGGCAGGGGCCGATGTCGTCATCGCCGCACGCACCAAGAGTCAGCTGGACGAGGTGGCCGAGAGGGTGGCCGCGGTGGGACGGCACGCGCATGTGGTGCCCGCCGATCTGAGTGACATCGAGGCGACGGCGGGGCTCGCCGCTGCCGCGGTGGATCGGTTCGGGCGACTGGACATCGTGGTCAACAATGTGGGCGGCGCGTTGCCGTGCACGCTGTTGGACACGACGCCGCAGGCGCTGGTCGATGCCTTCAATTTCAATGTCACCAATGCCCACGCGCTGGTGCGGGCCGCGGTGCCGCGAATCCTCGAAACCGCCGGTGGCGGTTCGATTCTCAACATCACCTCGACAATGGGCCGACTGCCGGGCCGGGCGTTCGCCGCCTACGGCACGGCCAAAGCGGCACTCGCGCACTACACCAGGCTGGCCGCGCTCGATCTGAATCCGCGCATTCGGGTGAATGCCATCGCGCCCGGTTCGATCCTGACCTCGGCGCTGGAAATCGTCGCGGGCAACGAGGCCATGCGCACCGAGCTGGAATCGAAGACGCCGTTGCACACCATCGGCGATCCCGAGGACATCGCGGCCGCCGCGCTGTATCTGGTCTCGCCCGCGGGCAAGTACGTCACCGGCAAGATCCTCGAACCCGACGGCGGCCTGATCACGCCGAACCTCGACCTCCCGATTCCGGATCTGTGACATGACATATTCCGTAGTGCAGTGGGGCACAGGCAATGTCGGCAAGCACGCGCTCGCGGGCATCATCGCCAACCCCGATCTCGAATTGACAGGCGTGTGGGTTTCGGGGCCGTCGAAAGACGGAAAGGACGCGGGAACCCTGGCCGGGCTCGACCATTCAGTGGGCGTGGCCGCCACAACGGATGCCGAGGCGATCCTCGCCGCGGCGCCCGACTGCGTCGTCTATTGCTCCATGACCGACAACCGCCTGTTCGATGCGGTGCAGGATTTGCAGCGGCTCTTGCGTGCGGGCATCAACGTGGTCGCCTGCGCGCCGGTGTTCTTCCAGTACCCGTACGGTGTGCTGCCCGACGAACTGTTGAAGCCGGTGCAAGATGCTGCGGCCGAGGGCAATTCGTCACTGTGGGTGAACGGCATCGACCCCGGCTTCGCCAACGACCTACTGCCCCTCGCGCTCGCAGGCACCTGTCTGCGCATCGATCAACTGCGGTGCCTGGAAATCGTCGACTACGCCAGTTACGACAACCGTGAGGTCATGTTCGACATCATGGGCTTCGGCAAGCCCCTCGACGACATCCCACTGTTGTTGCAGCCCGGGGTCCTCTCGCTCGCCTGGGGCGGCACGGTGCGCCAGCTCGCCGCGGGAATCGGGGTCACCCTCGACTCGGTCACCGAGACCTACGACCGAATCCCCGCACCGGAAGCCTTCGACATCGCCACCGGCCACATCGCCGAAGGAACCGCTGCCGCATTGCGTTTCGAGGTCCGTGGCATGGTCGGCGACCGGCCCGTCACGGTCCTCGAACACGTCACCCGCCTACGCCCCGACCTGTGCCCCGACTGGCCGCAACCGGCGCACCCGGAAGGCTCCTATCGCATCGAAATCACCGGTGACCCGAGCTACGCGATGGACCTCGTCACCTCGAGCCCGCACGGCGACCACAACCACGCCACCCTCTTGGCCACCGCCATGCGCATCGTCAACGCGGTCCCCGCCGTCGTCCGAGCACCCCCGGGCATTCTCACGGCCCTCGACCTCCCCCTGATCACCACCCCGGCCGCCCACTGACACCACCTGCTGTCCGCCCCGCGTTCGGCGCGTGCGTGGCACTTTCGTGGGGACCGCACCGGCGTATCACTTCCCACCAGGTGCCACTCGTCGCACAGCAATGCCCATCGCGCCCCGGACCGGTATCCGCAGGGCCTCGCGCAATGGTGGACGCACGCAACCGGATGGGTGGCCGCGCACTGCGACCGCGCTCGCGGTGGCGGGCTACTTCTCGGGGAGGGCGTCGAGGGTGCGGTCGACGTCGGTGGCGCTGTTGTAGAGGTGGAAGGCGAAGCGAAGACCGCCACCGCGGACCGAGGCGATGATGTCGGCTTGTTCGAGGTCTGCGGCCGCGTCGCCTGCGCCGGGCACCGAGACGATGGCCGAGGGGCCGGGGACGGGCTCGTAGCCGAGTTCGATGAGACCTGTTCGGAAGCGGTCGGCAAGGTCGAGATTGTGCGCCCCGATCTTGTCCACTGTCAGTTCCTCGATCAGCTCGATGCCCGCCGAGGCGGCGATCGCACCGAGCCAGTCCGGTGTCGCGTCGAAGCGCCTGGTCGTGGTGGCGAGTGCGATCGGGTCGTACAACTCGGCCCACGCGTCCGCCGCGGCGTACCAGCTGGGACCGACGGGGCGTATGTCTGCCGTCGTCTCGGGTGTCGCGGCGAAGAACGCGATGCTGCGGGCGCCGATCAGCCACTTGAACGCCGCGCACACCCAGTAGTCCGCCTCGGCGAAGCGCAGGGGAAGCCAACTCGCGGCCTGGGTGGCGTCCACCAGCAGGCGGGCGTTGTGCGCTTGGGTGGCGGCGTGCAATATCGACAGGTCGGTGATCCGGCCGTCCTTCGACTGGACGACGCTGACCGCGACCAATGCGGTCTCCGGCCGCACCTCCTCGGCCAGCTTCTCCAGCGGCACGAAGCGCACCGACAGGTCACCCCGGTGTACGAAAGGCATGGACACGGAGGAGAATTCGCCCTCGGCCAGCAACACCTCCGAGCCTGGTGGCAGTGCCACAGCTATCGGTGCGATGAGCCCTGCGACACCGCTGCCGAACGCGATGTCGGCAACCGTCGCGCCCTCCAGCAGTCGCGCGAACGCGGCCCGCAACTCGTCGACGACATTGTCGTGCGCCATCGGACCGCCGCGTCCTGCCGCCCACTGGGTGTCGGCATCTCGCACGGCGGACAATGCCCTGGCCGACGGCAACCCGAAGGATGCGGTGTTGAGATAGGTGGTCTCAGGATTGAACTCATCAGGCGCCAGCGAAGTCATATGCGCAGCATCCGCCCGCATCCCGCCCGCGTCCAGCGCCAGCGGTCCGATAGTGGACCGATTTCGCGGACAATCCGCCGAGGTAGGCCGATGCGGCAGTGCCGAGGTGCGTGATGGTGGCCATAGCGGGTCCACCGTATCGGGTCGGGCGGGCTACTTCGGGGTCGGCGATGCCCACATGTTCGACAACAGTTGGTAGCTCGGGGTGTCCGAGAGGGCTTGCATCGATTCGTAGATGCGTTGGTAGCCCGTGGCGGCGATGCGCCATCGGCCATCGGGGTCGAGGCGGTAGCTGTCGGTGTAGTAGCCGGCGCCGCGGATCAGGACGCCGTATTCGGTGGCGATCACGGTGTCCTCGAAAGCCCACGAGCCCGTGGCTGTCTCATCGGTGACCGTGATTTCGGGATGGTTGGCGATGTGGGTGGTGACCACTGCGGGGCCGAGATTCTCCCGCATGAAGGCGGTGACGGCGTCGCGGCCGTCCAGGGTGAGCGGCTCGCCGAGGGCATGGGTGCCGTAGCGGCCCGCGACATCGGCGGTGAGCGTGTCGGCGAACTCGTCCCATCGTTTGAGATCCAGCGTCCGAAAGTAGCGATACTTGAGCTGGCGGATTGCTTCGATGGCGGCGAGATCCATTGGTCCAGCCTGGCACGTGCGCGGTGCCGAGACAATAACCTGTTCTATTTTTTCGCCCGCGACAACGCCGCCGATGCCTGGGCGGACAGTCTGTCGAGCGCCCCAACGCGCGCTGGGCACCTCGACCGACTTCGCCGAGGACATCCTGGCGCTGAACCCGATGGGTGCCGCGGAAAGTCGGGTTCACACGGATAGTTCGGCCAGAGGTGTCCGATCGAGGCGGATCGGGTATCCGAGTGCTTGACGTGGTCGTCGGTACGCACGACCGCGTCCGCAGTATCGTGCGTTCCGACATGACCAGGAGTCCGCCATGACTGAAGGTCCTGCTGCTCCAGCTCCGTTACCCGACCCGTCGATCGACCAAGAGGCTGCGTTGCAGACCGCCGCGCACCGCTTGGCCAGGGAATTCGATGCCGTTGGTGACGACGCCATCAACCAGTGCCTGCATTCGGCCTACAGACACGTAGCGGGCCACGCCACCGTCGGCAACTTTCTGCCTCTGCTCGCCGAGCGCTACACCCGCGAGTGGCTGCACGCCATGACCGAAGAGGTCTCCTCGGCCCGGCCGACGCCCGTCGTTCACAGATCCGGGCGGACCAGGATCTGAATGTGGTCGTCCGGGTGGCGCAGCGCCTCGATAGCGCCTGCCACTCCGGACAGGCCGACCTGGTCGGTGATGAGCGAGGACGCGTCCACGGTGCCGTCGGCGATGCGGCCGAGCGTCTTCGCGTACTCCTCGTGCGGGTAGACCATGCACATCTGCAGTGAGATGTCCTTGTAGATGCCGACGATCGGACGGATGACGTCGTCGGTCATCACCGCGCCGACCTGCAGGATGGTCGTTTGGCGTGGCGCTTTGTACAGCAGTTCGTTGAGCAGGCCCGGCACCGCCGCGCACACCCAGATGTGCAGCAGCTGACCGGGCGCGGCCGCTTCGCGCCACACCTCGATCGGGTCCTCGACGGCGGGATCGACCACGCGATGCGCGCCGAGCCGCAGTGCGGTGTCGCGGCGCAGCTTCGACGGATCGGACGCGATGATCGGTGCGACACCGCGTTCGGCGAGCGCCGCTACGGCACCCAAACCGACAGGGCCGCAACCGATGACGATGCCGGTGCCGTCGGCCCCGATGCCGGTGCGCGCGACATTGCCGAAGCCGACCGCCAGCGGCTCGGTCAATGCCGCGACATGCGGCGGCACATGATCGGGAATCGGTTCCAGAGCCATGGCCTGCAACACCATTCGTTCCCCGTAGCCACCGGGGAAATCGTTGGAGAAGCCGACGCCGTGGATCTGACCGACGTGGTCGATGGCCCACGGCAGCGCGACCACCAGCTGTCCCTCGGTGTGCGGGGTGTCCGGTCCGGCCGAGATGACCCGGGCGGCGATCTCGTGACCCATCACGACATCGCGCGACGGGTCGAACTCGAAAGTGGGCACGCCGCTGTCGCGGGAGGCCTGCAGGAACTCGTCGGTGTAGTCGAGTGCTTGTTTATCGGATCCGCAGATACCGCACGCCACCGTCTCGACGAGCACCTGGCCAGGTCCCGGCACGGGTTCGGGGACCTCGTCGACGACAAGGCTGCGGCCCCGCATCACTACTGCGCGCATCGGTGTACTCCCGGTGTCGAGGTGGTGTTCACTTCGCTTCCTCCGTGCCGAGTGCGGCGGCCAACGCCTGTCCGTGCTTGTCGAAAGCGCTCTGGATGCCCGCGGTGAGGCCGCCGATCATGCGCTCACTGTTGACGTGCGCCCATTCCAGCGAGGCAACCCGGTTGCGATTGGCTCGGGTGAAGTGGGGAATCACCTGCTCGGCGAACAGTCGCGCCGAGCGTTGGGTGGCGTCCCAATCGGCGACATTCAGGCCGAGCAGCAGGAAGGTGCCGAAGCCGCCGGACTGTTCGGCGAGCTTCTCGATGGTGGCGATGGCGTCGTCGGGGGTGCCGATGGTGGCGCGCCCGAAGGCGGGGAAGCCCTCTCCGGCCCACTGCTCGACAGCGGCGCGGGCCGAGGAGTTCCACGGCGCTGCCATGCCGCTGAGCTTCTCGATGTAGTCGACGAGATGTCCGACGCCCCACTCGGCCTCGCGCAGTGCCTGTTCCCTGGTCTCGGCGATATGCATCGGCGCGACCAGGCGCCACCGGGAGCGGTCGAGCACGTGGCCGTTGTCGGCCATGGTCTTCTCGTAGACCTTCCAATTGGGCAGCAGCGCCTCATATCCGCTGGGATCGGAAGCGGCCAGCGAGAGCAGCCCGGCGCCGTGCCGACCGGCCAGCACCGCTCCCGACGGCGAAATGGTCGAGGCGACAGCCATTTCCATGCCACCCTGCTGGTAGGGCAGCAGTTGCAGGCGCGCTTCGTTCAGGTGATACCAGTCGCTCTCGGCGGTCACCGTCTCCCCGCGCAGCAGGCGCACCAGCACATCCATGGATTCGTGCATCATGTCGCGCTGGCGAACCGGATCGATGCCCATCATGGCGGCGTCGGTGGCCAGTTGACCGGGGCCGACACCCATCATGGTCCGGCCCATGGTCAGGTGATCGAGCAGGCAGAGCCGGTCGGCGAGCATCATCGGCTGGTGGTAGGGCAGCGAATTCACGCCGGTGCCGAGGCGAATGCGCTGGGTGCGTTGCGCGGCCGCGGCAAGAAAGACCTCGGGTGCGGCGATGATTTCCAGTCCGGCCGAATGGTGTTCGCCGATCCAGGCCTCGCTGTAGCCGAGCTTATCGGCCAGCTCCACCAAGGCGAGATCGCGGTGGATCTGCAGGGTCGGGTTGCCGGTGAGCGGATGGTAGGGGGCGATGAAGAATCCGAACCTGGTGGGGCCGAACTGGTTGTCGCTCAATTCAATTGTCCTTACTCGGTGCGGACCGGAGCCTCAGCTCCGGTCCCAGTCGTGACCCCAGTAGCTGTCCGCGGTCATTTCTTCTGCGGTGTAGGTGGTTTCGTCCACCAGCACGCCTTCGGTGCCGAACTCGAGATCCCAGCCGCCCGGAGTGCGGACGTAGAAGGAGATCATCTTGTCGTTGGTGTGCCTGCCGAGCGTCGAGGACAGGTGGTAACCGGCCTTGTTGACACGGTCGAGGGCGCGCCCGACGTCATCGAGGCGGTCCACCTCGACCATGATGTGGACCAGGCCGGAGCCTTCCTTGCCGCCGGACGGGATCAGGGCCAGGCTGTGGTGGCGCTGGTTGACGCCGAGGAAGCGGATGCGCACCGGCCCGTACTCCGGTGGCGTCGGCAGGCGGAACGCGCCGCGTGGCAGGAAGCCGAGTACGTCGGTGTAGAAACGGAAGGCGACATCGAGGTCGGGGACCGGCAGCACCGCGTGGCCGAGGCCGAGGCCCTCGGTGACGAACCGGTTGCCGTGCTTGCCGACGACGGGACTGTGGTCGAGGACAGGGCCGTGGAAGACCTCGACGGTGGTGCCGGACGGATCGACGAAGCTGATCGCCTCTTCGACACTGCGTGCGTCGGCTTCCGCCACCGTCAGCGTGCTCACCGCGATGCCGGACCGCTCCACGGCTTCCCGCGCGGTGGCCAGCGCGCGGTGGTCGCGGACCTCCCAGCCGATGGCGAGCACCTTGTCGGTGTCACCCGGCACCAGCACCAGACGCGCGACGTGCTCGTCCATGCGCAGATAGATCGCGTCGGGGTCGGGACCCGATCCCTCGGCGAAGCCGATCACATCGAAGGCGAAGGTGCGCCAGGCATCCGGGTCGGCGACCGCGACCTTCACATATCCGAGCGAGCTGATGGCAGTCATGGGGTCGTTCTCCTCATTCATAGGTGATCCGGACCGAGTCGGTGACCGGCACCGCCTGGCAGGCCAGCACGTAGCCCTCGGCCAGGTCTTGTTGTTCCAGTACGTCGTTGCGCAGCAGCTTCACTTCGCCGTCGACGACTCGGCAGACGCAGGCGCTGCAGGCGCCCTCACGGCAGGAGTAAGGAGCTGCCACGCCGCGTGCGAGCAGCACGTCGAGCAGCACGCTGCTGCGCGGCCATGCGAATTCGTTGGTTTCGCCGTCGAATTCGACCTCGACGGTGGCGGAGTCCGCGCTGTCGGGCACCTCGATCGGGGCCTGCGCGAAGGGATCGCCCGACAGCGAGACGAACTTCTCGACGTGCACCCGGTCCCGGTCGACGCCGAGATCGCGGGCGGCGGCGACCACCGCGTCCATGAAAGCGCCCGGGCCGCACACGAAGATCTCCCGGTCCGACCACGGTGCGATGAGATCGGTCAGGTAGCGCGCCGCAGGCAAGCCCTGCACCGACTCCAGCCAGTGCAGCACCAGAAGGCGCTGCGGATAGGCCGCGGACAGTGCGCGCAGTTCGTCGGCGAAGATCACCGACTCCTCGTCGCGATTGGCATAGATCAGCGTGCAGCGTCCGTTGCCCCGTGCCAGTGCGGATTTCAGGATGGACAGCACGGGGGTGATGCCGCTGCCCGCCGCGAAGAGCAACAGGTCGGTATCCAGCGATTCGGGGGTGAACACACCAGCAGGAGGCAGACTGTCGATACTCATGCCCGCGGTAGCGTTGTCGCACAACCAGTTCGACCCGTACCCGTCGGCGGTCCTCTTGACGGTGACCTTCAGCGGCCCGTCCTCGTGCGGCGCGCTGGACAGCGAATACGAGCGAGCCACCGAGCCTGTTCGGTCACTGGGGATCCGCAACGTCAGGAACTGGCCGGGTCGGTAGGGCAGCGGCACCCCGGATTCGGCGACCAGCTCCAGCGACATCGCATCGCGCGTTTCCGCGACGACCCGTACCACCCGCAATGCCACCGCGACACCGGGATTCACAGCAGGTCCCGATCGCGGGTGCTCAGACCGACCGCGCCCGCGGTGACGGCGTTCTCGATGCACGCGCGCAGCGCGGTGCAGCCACGGACCGGGCCGCCGCCGTTGTCGGCGAGTTCCGCGCAATGCCTCGCGGCGGCCGCGCTCCATTGCACGCTGGTGTGCGAGGGGCTGAATTTGACTACCTGGACCCGGATTCCACAGGTCTGGCAGGTGACGGAGTCCATGGCCGTGCCGTTCAGACGCCGCGCTTGGCGGCCAGGTTCTCGGCGACCTCCGCCTCCCACGCGGAAACCGCGCGGGTGGTGTCGACCTCGAACTCGAAGCGATCGGTCATCTTGTCCTCGACCTCGGCGACGTCCCGGTAGAACTGCTCATACCAGCGCCGCAGCTGGTAGACCGGCCCGTCTTCCTCGCACAACAGCGGATTGTCGATGCGGGTCTTGCGCTTCCAGATCGCGACATCCTGTTCGAAGCCGCGACCGAGCCCGTTCGCGAAACGCACCGCCATCGCGTCGGCATCCTCCGGCGAGAGGCCGGGCAGCTTCTTGACGATCGCCCCGTACTGCAGCACGAACTTGGTGGGCGACACCGGGTAGTGGCAGTTGATGAGCACCGATTCGACGCTCTGGCCGTTCGACTCGTTGACCAGGTGGTCGATCATGTAGGACGGCCCGTAATAGTGCGCCTCGGATTGCAGCACGTTCTTGCCGCCCGCTTCTTTGGCGATCTCGCCCTGCACGTCCGCACGGCCGATCGAGGTCATGTACTGACTGGCGACGTGGCCCTCGAAGACATTCTTGAAGTAGGTGGGGAAGGCGAAGTGCACGTAGAAGAAGTGCGCCATATCGACCACGTTGTCGATCACCTCGCGGCAATTCGCGCCTTCGATGACGATCTCGTTCCAGGTCCAGTCGCTCCACTCGTCGCTGAACGCACCGTCGATGCGGGGGATGGTGACGTCCTCGGGCGGCGGGTTGCCCTCGGGGTCGTTCCACACGAACAGCTGCTTGTTCTGCTCGAGCGTCACCCAGGACTTGGTGCGGGCCAGCGGCGGCACCCGGCGGCCGTAAGGAATCGCGGCGCATCGCCCGTTGCCCTTCCAGCGCCAGTCGTGGAACGGACACGCGAGGGTGTCGCCCTTGATGGTGCCGTCGCCGAGGTTGCCGCCCATGTGCCTGCAGTACGCGTCGAGCACGCTGAGGGTGCCGTCGGTAGCCGCGAAGACCACGAGTTCGGTGCCGAACGCGGTGATGGTGTGCGGCTTTCCGTCGCGGAAGCGCTCGGCGATGCCGAGGCAGTGCCAGCCACGCGCGTAGCGGGCGGGTGGTGCTCCGGTATCGATCACGCGCACCTGGTCGTCGGTGTTCGCGAGGCTCATGATGTCGGTTCCTCCACGGTCGTCGTTATTTCGATAGTTCGGCGGGTCGGCTGTCGCCGAAAGGCGTGGTCCCACTGATCGGGAGCTTCGGCCCGAGACTGTCCCGCGGCGCTCAGACGCTGGTAAGCGGCTGATCGAGTCGGTTTGCGTCGCATTCGCTCGGCCTGCTGCCCTATGGACCGACCGCCTCCGCGGTGCTCATCAGGCGCTCGAATCCGGAGCGATAGAACAGCAGCGGGCCCGCGTCGCGGCCCTCGCCGAGCTCGGTCACGTTGCCGATGACGATCGTGTGGTCACCGCCGTCCAGTTCGCCGGCCAGCGTGCAATCGATCCAGGCGATGGTGCCTGCCAGCAGGGGTGAGCCGTTGGGCGACGGGCGCCACTCGAGACCGGCGAATTTATCGGGTCCGCTGCGGCCGAGCTGCTTGCAGAGGTCCTGTTGGTCGGCGGCGAGGACATTGACGCAGAACCGTTCGGCGGCGCGGATCCGCGGCCAGGTGGTCGAGGAGCGGGCGGGGAACAACGCCACCGCGGGCGGATCCAGCGACAGCGCGGAGAAGGACTGGCAGGCGAACCCGATCGGTTCGTCGCCGTCGAGTGCGGTGATCGCGGTGACTCCGGTGCAGAACCGGCCGAGGACGGCCTTGAAGTCGAGGGCGACGGCCATGGTGCTCCTAGTTTCGACTAGAAATATTCCGTTTCGTCATGAAGGTAAGCGGCCGCCTCGTACGCCTGTCAATAATCGGTTCCGGCTACCGAGAAGATCCGTAGCGATCTACGTAGTTTCCGGGATTCCCTCTCGCCATCGCGGCGGCAATGTGATTGGGGACACAAGCGGGCGTGCCGAAAATGCACATGCCTAATCGAAATACTTCTAAGCTGTATGAGCTACACAATGGAGGTGAGCCATGACGGTCGAGGTGATGACCCACCCCGAGTCCGAAGAGCTGTGGTCGGGAGCGGGCCCCGCGACAGCACGGACCAACAATCAACCGCCGGTCTCGATGATCGAGCGAATGACCCTGATCCTAGACGCTTTCGACGGTTCGACGCCGGTCCTGACGCTGCTCGGACTGGCCGAACGCACCGGACTGCCCCGCTCGACCGTGCATCGCATCCTGGATCAGATGATCCGGCTGCGCTGGTTGGCGCATGCCCCCGGCGGCTACCGGCTCGGGCTGCGGCCGTTCGAACTCGGCGGACTCGCCGCCGACCACAACGAGATTCGTGACGTGGTGAGCCCGCTGCTGCACGATCTCGCGCAGCGCACCGGTATGGTCGGCCACCTCGGTGTGCTCGACGGGCGTGAGGTGCTCTACCTGGACAAGGCGGGCGGGCGCGGTACCGCGGGTATCCCGACCCGCCTCGGCGGCCGGATGCCCGCACACAGCACCGGCCTCGGCAAGGCTCTGCTCGCGACGCTGGAACCGAGCATCGTGGAAGCATCCTTCCGTGACCGCCTGCCCCAACTGACCCCACGAACCATCTGCGACAGAGCGGAATTACACCGCGAACTGACTCGCATCAGGCACCGCCAAGGCGTCGCCGTCGACAACGAGGAGTCCGTCACCGGCATCGCCTGCGTCGCGGTCCCCATCCGCGGCCGCGGCGCCGCCGTCGGGGCACTGTCCCTGTCGGGCCAGATCGGCGGCGACCGCCCGGCCCTCGACACCGCCCGCCTCGCACGGGTTCTCGTCGAGGTTTCCCACGAAGCCGCCCGCGCCCTCTTCCCCCGCCACGCCCGCTGGCGCTGAGCACACCTGCCGGTCGACCCACAAACCCGCGCCAGAAGACCGGCAGCGCTATCGACGGTAGTGAAATGGTGGCTGCGAGGCCGTGCGGAACCACCATTTCACTACCGCCGTCGGCCGACAGCGCCTGGAGGGCAACAGCAATCCTTGCGCTGGATGCGGTGTGTGTGGCCGCTCAGGCGGTGGGCCACTGTCCTCGCTGCCTCTTTGGCATTGAAAATGCTTGGAACGCAACTACAGCCAGTCCTCACGCGGCTTCCAGCGTGAGGACTGGCTGTGGTTGCGTTCTCGGACCTTATTGCCCCGGCGTCCGATCGGTCACTGCCCGATCTCGGCGGCCGCGGCATCTGTGTCGATCCATACCCGATCGGGTCGAGGACCCCGCCCGACCCGCCACCCCGGGTCGATCCCAGCATCCGCGTGACAACCGGGAACCCGTGTAAGCGGTACTCACGCAGTGTGTTGAGTCGGGTGGGGAGGGAGATGGCGGGCTGCAGAAGGGGGCGGCCCGCCATCTCCCTGTTCTGCGGGGATCAGTAGGCGGTGCCGCCGGTAGCGGGGGTGCGGCCGTGGCGCATGATCAGGGCGATGATCAAGGCGATTACCGATGCTCCCGCGGCGAACCAGAAGCCCATTTCGTAGCCGTGTTCGGCGAAGACCTGGGGGATGACGCTGCCCTGTGGGGGTTGGCCGGCGACGCTGACCTGGGCGGTGATGGGGCTGGCGTTGAGGTAGGCGGTGACGATGGCCAGGCCGATGGCCACGCCCATGGATTGCATGACGCCGAGCATGCCGAGGCTGATGCCCTGTTGTTCCTGGGGGACGGCTTCGACCATCAGGATGGGCATGGAGGCGTAGTAGAAGCCGAAGCCGATGCCGAATGCCGCGCTCACCCAGAGGAATACGACCCAGGTGTGGGGCAGGACCGCGTAGCAGACGCCCGCGCTCGCGAACAGGACGAGTGCGAAGACCAGGGGAATGCGGGCGCCGATCTTGCGGGCCAGTGCGCCCGCGGCGGCGCCGCAGATCATGGCGAGCACGGCTTGCAGCAGGGCGATGCGGACCGCGAATTCGAGGAGGGTGAAGCCGTTTCCGTAGCTGTAGCCGGGATCGAGGGCCACCTGAACCGCGGCGGCGGGCATGGGCTGGCCGGTCTGCTGCTGGATCTGGGCGAGGGTCGCCTGCTGGACGCCTGCCGCGACCGTGTCGGAGTCCGGGGTCTGCGTCATGTAGCCGAGCGCGTAGGACTGGACGCCGATGAGGAACGAGGCGAACAGCGCACCGCCGAGTACCAGCGTGACGCGGGGATGGAACAGCAACTTCATGTCCATGATCGGGCGGGCGACATTGAGTTCGACCACCACGAAGACCACCAGCAGCGCAATGCCACCGAACAACCAGGCCAGCGTCAGCGGCTTGCTCCACCCCCAATCCTGACCCTTGTCGAGGTAGATCAGCGTGAGTCCGGCGCCTGCCGAGAGCAGGACAGCGCCGAGCACATCGATGCGCTCCTTGACCCGCAGCTTGGACTCGGGCACGACCAACCACACCAGTGGAAGCATCAGCAGGGTGAATCCGGCGAGCACCCAGAAGATGGCACGCCAGCTGTAATTGTCGACGAGATAGCCGCCGAGCAGCGGTCCGCCGATCGCGGAGAAGCCGAGACCGGTGGCGGTGACACCCAGGCCGAGCGGCACATACTTGCGTGGCATCAGGTCTCGGATCAGGCCGTAGGCGATCACCGCGGTAGCGATGGCGGTGGCCTGCAGGCCGCGCCCGATGAGGAAGATCGCCCAGCTGTCGGTGACGGCGTCCAGTACGCAGCCGAGCATGAAGAGCATGCCGCAGACCAGGAACATCCGCTTCTTGCCCCAGACATCGCTCATCTTGCCGATG
Organism: Nocardia sp. NPDC057440; assembly: GCF_042802915.1. Classification (NCBI taxonomy): domain Bacteria; kingdom Bacillati; phylum Actinomycetota; class Actinomycetes; order Mycobacteriales; family Nocardiaceae; genus Nocardia; species Nocardia sp. NPDC057440. The sequence continues at coordinate 90,804 of NZ_JBHVDF010000003.1, read as the reverse complement.
AGCGGGGAGGCGGCAGCGCCGATGAGGCCGAAGACGATGATCGCCCAGTTGATGTTCGCGCCGACGCTGGGGAAGGTGGGCGCGATCTTCTGCAACGCGGCAGCAACGATGGTGTATTGCATCGGCGCGACCTCGGTGAACAGCACGATGACCGCGAGGACAGTGAAAATCCTGGCACGCGACGCGCCGTCGAGTCTGCCGGTCTCGGCATCGGATTCGATTATCCTGCCAGGACTTTCGGCAGTCGTCGGATCTTTGGGAATGGTGGACATCGGCCACGCTCCGGTGTTCGGGAACTACGTTCGGGTGCGCAGGAATTGCGTGCTGTGAAACCTGTCACAAGGTTGGGGTGTCCGGACCTGGCGAATCCCACTCAACGAGATGTTTCATCCCTTAGGGCACGCGCGACCACCGCGCCGTACTGTCGACCCGTGACGGTTCACCCGCCGGGCGTTGGGCCGGACGAACTCCACCCTGACCGCATCCCGGAAAACCGCCCCTGACCCACACCTCGCAGCCGGTGGCCGTGGCCGGAGCGAGACTGCAGCTGTCGCGTCTCACGCGAGCTGGGGCAATCTCACTACAGTTGAGGAATCAGCTCGGCGTATCTCGTTTCAATGAAGGCGATGGATGTCATGAGTTCTGCGGGTACGGCCGCTGTCTGGGCCGAGCAGCAGATCGCCGCGGTTCGCGACGATCCAGCGGGCCGGATCGCCCTGATGCAGCGCTGCTACCACGGCCCGTTCGGTAGGGCCCCGCGGCATCTGCCGTTCCGGCGGGCGGCGACGTCGTTCATGCGATGGCAACTCCGGCGAGGATTGCTGCAACCACCCTCCAGCGACCGTCCCGGTAGTCCATGGTGGCGTGCGGTGAACGAGCGCATCCTTCGTGACGGTTGCGAGGCGGTGGCCCTGAGCGGGGACCATAGCGGACCGACTTCCTCACGCACGGTCGACTTCTGGAAGTCGTTCGCCGATCACCCGACCGCTCGGGCCTGGTACCGGGCGCACAACGGGAGTGTGGTGGCTGCCTACCTCGAGCACCGCGACCTGGCGGAGGCGGAAAGCGAGGCCGAACGCTTCTTCATGAACGTCGTGCTCTGCCGGGTGCTGTACACCCACGCCCTCGTCGCGGCCCCCCGGATCTCGCTGGGATGGCTTCGCCCGCTCGCCCCGTTCCTCGGTGACCCGAGACTCGGCATGACCGGGATTTTCCTGCAACTGTCTCGCGTGCTCCCGGACGAGTACCCCCTCCGCGACAGTGTCCATTTCTACCTCGGTAACGAACACGGATTCGGTCGACTCCTCGACTTCGGAGTGATCACTCCGAGGCTGCACCAGCTCTATGACTGGTCAGCTCACGAACTCGCAGCACCAGGCCTGCTGGACTGTATCCGTGACGGAGCCCTGACCTACGCGTGGTCATTCGAGGACCGCGGCGTCTGGCAGCCGCCGAAGTCATTCTTCGTCCAGATGGCCAAACGGGCGCTCCCACCAGAACGACGTGCCTGAGCGATCTTCGGTGCCGGTGCCGGTGCCGGTGCCGGTGCCCGGGACGCCGGGTAGCAGCGGCGTCAGAGTCTCGAGGCTCATCGTGTCCACCGCCGCATAGGCTCACAACCTGCACCGGTGAGTCGGACTCGCCGAGTGCAACGACGGGTGGAACTGCACATTGCGTGGGGCGAATTCGCTGCGGAATAGTGTCCTAACACCCGAAATATGCCTAAGAGATATAGTCCTACCGTGACCGATGCCAAGCCTGCCTCCGCAGAGGCCGGGGTTCCCGATCTGCCCACGACCAGCTGGGCCGTGCTCGGAATGCTCTCGCACGCCGACGAACTCTCCGGCTACGACCTGAAGAAATGGGCCGATTGGAGCCTGCAATTCTTCTACTGGAGCCCGTCGTTCAGTCAGATCTACGCCGAACTCAAGCGCCTGGAGAAGCACGGCTACGCCACCTCGCGCACCGTCCTGCAGGACGACGGTGTGCGCGGCAAGCGGATGTACGCGATCACCGACGCCGGCCGCGCCGCGGCGGCGCAGTGGGTGAATCACGCGCCGGTAGAGGCGCCCGTGCTCAAGCACAGCGTCATGCTGCGGGCCTGGCTCGGCCATCTCGCCGAACCGGAGCGGCTGCGCGGCATCCTGAGCGAGCACATCGGCTACGCCGAGAAGATGCGCAAGCTGGCCGAGATCGATGCCGAGGGCGCCGACGAGAACCCCGACTGGGCATACCCGGGCGCTGTGCTGCGGTGGTGTGTCCGCCATTACGAGGCAGAGCGCGATTTCGCGCAGGAGCTCCTGGCCGATGTCGACAAGCTCGCCGCCGGGCAACCGCAGAAGCGGGCTGCGAAAGCCAAGGGTAAACGCGCATCCTGAGCTGTCCACTCAGCGGGACCGCCGCTTTCTATGACTAACAGATATATATCTACTAGTCATATAGGAGGTGGTCATGGGTACCGAATTCGTGCGGCAGCGGTCGTTGGACACGATCGAGGCAGCGCTCGCCGCGCTTGGGGCGGGCGGCATGGTCGTCGTCGTCGATGACGAAAACCGGGAGAACGAAGGCGATTTGGTGCTCGCTGCCGAATTGGCTACGCCGGAGACCATCGCCTTCATGGTGCGCCACACCAGTGGCGTGCTGTGCGCGCCACTGGCGGGCGCGGATCTCGATCGGCTCCGGCTGCCACCGATGACAGCGGTCAACGAGGATCCCAAGGGCACTGCGTACACCGTGTCGGTCGATGCGTCTTCCGGTGTGACAACGGGCATTTCGGCCGCTGATCGGGCTCGCACCGTGCAGCTGCTCGCCGATCCGCGCACCGGGTATGACGAGTTGACCAGGCCGGGGCACGTGTTCCCGCTGCGCGCGCACCCGGGCGGTGTGCTCGGCCGTGCCGGCCACACCGAGGCTGCCGTCGATCTCACCAGGCTCGCGGGGCTGCGGCCCGCCGGTGTCATCGCCGAAATCGTGCTCGACGACGGATCGATGGCGCGGCTACCCGACCTGCTCGACTTCGCCGCCGCGCACGGTCTTCCGATCATTTCGATCGCCGATCTGATCGACTATCGCCGCCGCGTCGAGCACACGCTCACCAGGGTCGTGGAGACCCGGCTGCCCACCAGATTCGGTGAGTTCCGGGTGCTCGGGTACCGTGACGACCTCACCGAAACCGAAACCCTCGCCTTGGTTTTCGGCGAGCCACGCCGCGATTCGGCACTGGTGCGGTTGCATTCGGAGTGCCTCACCGGCGACGCTCTCGGCTCACTGCGCTGTGACTGCGGCGATCAGCTCGACGCCGCGATGCGTGCGATCGCGGCGGAGGGCAGCGGTGTGGTCGTGTACCTGCGCGGCCAGGAGGGGCGCGGCATCGGTCTGCTGAACAAGTTGCGTGCCTACGAATTACAGGATCGTGGCGCCGATACCGTCGAGGCCAACCTCGCGCTCGGGTTGCCGGTGGATGCCCGCCGGTATGCGGCGGGTGCGCAGGTGCTCGCCGATCTCGGTATCCGATCGGTACGGTTGCTGAGCAACAATCCGGCCAAGGCGGCCGGATTGGTGGAGCACGGCATCGCCGTGGTGCGGCGACTGCCGCTCCAGTCGACCCCGACCGAACACAACATTCGCTACCTGCGCGCCAAGCGGGACCGGATGGACCACCAGCTCTCCGAGGTCGATGCGGTGCCGGAACGGGCTACTTCGTAAACGGTCGTGCTCCGGATCTTTTCCGGCTCGCATCGCTGTCGCCGAGGTGAATGCTGACTATTTGCGACAAGATTGCCACGCTGCGGGTGTCTCCCCGCGAAGTTTTTCGTTCGAGACCTGTGTTGCCGTTTCAACTGCTTTCCTGGTGCAGTCAGGATGGACAGTCCGCGAGTTGGGTGAGCCGGAAGCCGGGGACAGCGGTGCACCGAATACCGATCAAGCAAACACACCTTCGCTCGGGTTGGCTGTGGTGGACTTTCGGGGCGATGGTGGCGGCTGCCGGGGTGGTGGTCTGGGTGACCCGGCCCGCACCCGCGTCGTGCGGCACCACGCGCACCGTCGGCGAAAGCTTCACGACGGCACGAATACCGGTGGCTACCAGTAGTTCCGGCCTCGCGGCGCGGCACACGCAGGACCTGCCCGATCCTGGCGTGTCCGGCGAGGCGCGTTACTACGCGTTCAGTCAGGGCGTGGCCTGTTCTTTTCCTGGCCTGCCCTCGGACGGCTTCTACGTCGGGATGTCCACGCAGGAGTACGGCGACGCCGACCTGTGCGGCGCCTACCTCGATGTGCACGGTCCGCGCGGCGATGTCCGCGTGCTCATCGCCGACCGCTGCCCCGGATGCGCTCCGGGACAGCTGGATCTGAGCGCCGCCGCCTTCGAGCAGATCGCCGAGCATTCCGATGGCGTCGCGCAGGTCGGCTACACGGTCGTCCGTGACCCTGATCCCGCGCCCGAACTGTTCTACGAGGTGAAACCGGACTCCTCGGCGCAGTGGCTGGCCATCCTGGTGAGCGGATCGGGAAACCCCATCCAGCGCGTCGCGATCCGGCCGGCCACCGGCGGTGGCTGGCAGGAACTCAACCGCGGGAGGGACAACTACTGGACGATTTCGGGTGCGGGACCGGGCCCGTTCTCCGCTCGGGTTGTCGATGTGTACGGGCATCAGGTGGAGGTGTCGGGGATCTCGCTGGAGCCCGGGCAGCGGTTCACCGGTACGCCGCTGTATTCGGTCGCGGCGGTGGCCGCGCCGTTGACGGCACCGGCTCCCGTCGCAGCAGCACCGGCACCGATCACCCGGGCTGTGCAGACGTCGGGCCGGGCCTCGGGCTGTCAGTCCTGATGGACGGAAACGGTGGCGTTCAGGCGAGTTTCGTGGCCAACGCGCGACCAGCAGCCCGACCGGAGAAAATGCAACCGCCGAGGAACGTGCCCTCGAGCGCGTTGTAGCCGTGCACGCCGCCACCGCCGAACCCCGCGACTTCCCCAGCGGCGTACAGCCCGGGCAGGACGGTGCCGTCCTCGCGCATCACCTGCGAGTCGAGATTGGTCTGCAGGCCGCCGAGCGTCTTGCGGGTGAGGATATTCAGCCGCACCGCGATCAACGGTCCGTGCGCGGGATCGAGGATACGGTGCGGCTTGGCCACCCGGCCCGCCTTGTCCCCAAAGTATTGGCGCGCGTTGGTGATCGCCATCAGCTGCGCGTCCTTGGAATACTTGTTGGCCAGTTCGCGGTCGCGGGCGACGATCTGGCGTTCCAGCTCGTCGTGGTCCAGGTGCGGGCCGCGCGCGATCTTGTTCATGCCGTCGACCAATTCGCGCAGCGTATCGGCGACCACGAAATCGACACCGTGCTGCTTGAACGCCTCGACCGGTCCGGGTGCGCCCTTGGCTACCCGGCTCTTGAGCGTGAGTTTGAGGTCCTTGCCGGTGATGTCCGGGTTCTGTTCGGAACCCGAGAGCGCGAATTCTTTCTCGATGATCGACTGGGTCAGCACGAACCAGGAGTAGTCGTGGCCGGTAGCCAGGATCTCCTTCATGGTGGAGTTGGTGTCGAAGCCCGGGAAACACGGTGCGGGCAAACGCTTTCCATTGGCATCGAACCACAGTGACGAGGGGCCGGGAATGATCCGGATGGCGTGGTCGGGCCAGATCGGGTCCCAGTTGATGATGCCCTCGGTGTAGTGCCACATGCGGTCGCGGTTGACGATCGCGCCGCCCGCGGACTCCGTGATGCCGAGCATCCGGCCATCCACATGCGCGGGCACACCGGAGATGAGGGTCTCGGGGCAGGGTCCGAGCCGGTCGGTCGGCCAGTTGCGGCGGATCAGGTCGTGATTGTGGCCGATGCCCCCGGAGGTCACGATCACCGCCTTGGCGCGGAACTCGAAGTCGCCGACCACGTTTCGTGACGAGGCCTTGCCGCGCTCCAGGTCGGTGTCTTCCAGCACGCTGCCGCGCACACCGACAACGGAGCCGTCCTCGACGATCAGCTCATCGACCTGGTGGCGGAAACTGAAGCCGACCAGACCGCGGCGCTCGCCGTCGAGCACCGGTTCCTGAAATACCCGCACCACCTCGGGCCCGGTGCCCCAGGTCAGGTGGAAGCGTGGCACCGAATTGCCGTGACCGTCGGCGAATGCCCCGCCGCGTTCGGCCCAGCCGACCAGCGGTGTCACGCGTAAACCCAAGTCACGCAGATAATCCCGCTTCTCGGTGGCGGCGAATCGGACGTACGCCTGCGCCCACCGGCGGGCCCAGTGGTCCTCGGTGTCGCGGTCGAAGCCCGCCGAGCCGAGCCAGTCTTGCATGGCCAGCTCGTAGGAGTCCTTGATACCGAGGCGTCGCTGCTCTGGGCTGTCGACGAAGAACAGTCCACCGAGCGACCAGAATGCCTGCCCGCCCAGGTTGTTGCGGTTCTCCTGGTCGAGGACATGCACCGTGCGGCCCGCCTTGACCAGTTCGTGGGTCGCCACGAGCCCGGCAAGGCCCGCGCCGACGACGATGACGTCTGCCTCTTGCGCGAATTCGGGACTGCGGTTGGCCATGTTCATCCTTCGGTTGCGGTGCTGGGTTCGGTCGTTGTGCTGTATGCCAGTACGACGTGGCACAAGAGCTCGGTGCGTCGGCGGCGCACCCGACGACTGCGTGGTTCCATCAGGACCTGCACGGCGGTGCCGTCGTGCACGGCGACGAGGGCCTGCCCGAGTGCGACCGGGTCGGGGACGGTGCGCCCGACGCGGGCCAGTGCGGCGACGATGGTCGGCATCAGCGCCGCGACGATCGATTCCTCACGGGCGGCCATCACCTGTCGCAGCGCCGGGGTGCGCAGTGCGTGGGTGGTGAACTCGGCGGTGATGCGGTACCAGGCCTCGTCGATCGGCACCGCGCGATCGAGGCGTTCGACCGTCGCGCGCAGGTCGGTCACGCTCTCGACCGGGAATTCGTCGAGAGTGGCCCGGACGCCGGTGAGCATGGCCGCGGACCGCTGCTCCCACATCGCAAGGAATAGCTCGTCGAGTGAGGAGAAATTGGAGTAGAAGGCGCCTCGGGTGAATCCCGCGCGGTCGCACACGCGCTCGACAGTGGAACGGCCGAAGCCGTCCTCGGCGAACGCCTCGTAGGCGGCTGTGAGCAGGCGATTTCTGGTTTCGATTCGTCTGCGGGTGACCCGTTTCGCTGGGTTCGCCGCAGCGGTGGGCGATGCCAAGGCGAACCTCCTTCTGTCGGATCTGCCGACCGGATGTTGAATACATTCATGTATCCGATACAGAAATGTATCAGAAGCGAGTATCGCGAATTCCGGAAATCGAATGGGTAGGGTCGAGCACAGACCGTTGTCCCGGCGCGCGCCGGGACCCAGACGACCTTCCTGCGGACAGCGAGGAGAGATCGATGTGAGCGAGGTTTCAGGCGTCGCGTCGATGATCGGCTGGCGGGTGCGGCGGCCGGGACCTATCGATGGCGGTCCGTTGGACCGCGTTCGCGAGCCCGCGCCGCAGCCCATGGCAGGTGAGCTGCTGGTGCGGGTGCTGGCATGCGGAGTCTGCCGGACCGACCTGCATGTGGCCGAGGGAGATCTGCCGGTGCATCGGCCGGGCGTGGTGCCCGGGCACGAAATCGTCGGGGAGGTCGTGGCGCTGGGCCCCGGCGTTCGTCAGGGCGGCGCGGATGCCTTCGCGGTCGGCGATCGGGTGGGGATCGCGTGGCTGCGGCATACCTGCGGGGTGTGCCGGTACTGTCAGCGCGGCGCTGAGAATCTGTGCCCGCAGTCGGAGTACACGGGCTGGGACGCGGACGGAGGATACGCCCAGTTCGCCACGGTCCCAGCGGCTTACGCGTTGCGGCTGCCCGCGGGCTACTCCGACATCGACACCGCTCCGCTGCTGTGTGCCGGAATTATCGGATATCGCGCGCTGCAGCGCGCCGCGCTGCCGCGGAGCGGTCGGTTGGGTATATACGGCTTCGGCGGCAGTGCGCATATCGCCGCCCAGGTGGCGCTGGCGCGTGGTGCAGAGGTGCATGTGATGACCCGGGATCCGGCCGCCCGCGAGCTGGCGACGGATCTGGGCGCCGCGTCGGTGCAGGGCGCCGCGGATCGGCCTCCGGTCCAACTGGATTCGGCGATTCTGTTCGCGCCGGTCGGGGATCTGGTGCTGCCCGCGCTCGCGGCGCTGGACCGCGGCGGCGTGCTCGCCGTCGCGGGCATCCATCTGAGCGACATCCCGATCCTGAACTATCAGCGGCATCTGTTTCAAGAGCGGGAAATTCGGTCGGTGACCGCCAACACCCGCGCCGACGCTCGTGAATTCCTGGCGCTGGCAGGCGAACACCGCATACACCTGACCACGCGGGGCTACCCCCTCGATACCGCGAACGACGCGCTCGCCGATCTAGCACACGGACGTTTCACCGGCGCAGCGGTTCTTGTTCCTTGAGTGGCCGGCCGGCGAACCAGGCCAGAGGGTGGCGTGCCATCGTGCCGGCGCCTGCGCCGGCGCAGACCAGACGGTCGGGGCGCGGGGCGATACCCGGCCGCCGCTCGCATTCGGTTGTTCGACGGCTTGTCGGGTCATTCCTACAATGGAATGTGTAGCCGAAGAATTGTCACTGACAATCGTCAGAATCTCGGCTTCTCACAATGGCGTGAGAGGCGATCACGATGGTCAACCGGAAGGCATCTCTGTTCGACAAGGGGCGGGCGACCAGGGCATTCGCGGTGCTACTGCTCGCGGCCGGAATCACGGCGACGACAAACCTGGGATTGCACGCATGGGCCGAATCCTGTGCGGACGTCGAGGTGGTGGTTGCCAGGGGCACCCAGGAGTTGGGGCACCTCGGCTCGATAGTCGGCGATCCGCTGTATGACACACTCCGGCAAGCACTTCCGGTGAGCAGCGGTCCGTACCGCGTGAACTACACCGCGGACCTGCTCGATCCGGCATCGCTCAGCCGCGGTACCCAGGACCTGACCGCGCACGTTATCCAGCAGTCAGTGGACTGCCCGGACCAGCGGTTCATCCTGGTCGGCTACTCGCAGGGCGCCGTCGTCGTGCACGGTGTCCTCGGCACCGGCATCGTGACCACGCTGCCCGGCATCTATCCGCTGCCCGGCGACCTGGAATGGAAGGTGTCGGCGGTGCTGTTGTTCGGCGATCCGCTCCGGGCCGTCGGATGGAGCGTCCCCGGTCAATTCGCCGGGCGGACCGCGGATTATTGCGCGGGCGGTGATCCGGTGTGTGGCGGCGGAATCGACCCGACCCAGCATTCGAACTACGGCTGGGCCACGTGGCCTGCCGCCGAGTTCGCGGCAAACCATCTGTAGAACCCCGCCGGGAAATCCACCCTACGGACTCGGCAAGGCAGTCGGCGGCAGCAGGACCGGGAGCCGACGCAACGAGCGCATCGCTTCCCAGCCCACGGCGCGCCCCTGCGACGGCACTGCCCTTCGTTGCTTGGAACCGCTGTCGTTCGCTGTGCGGCACGAGATTCACCGACCGGGCGGAAGCTCTGGCGGATGCCGGTGGTCGGGTGCCGCCTGCGCTCGAACGCGATGGTGTGCTCGACGTCGCGGGTGACCCCTCAGCGCCATCCCGCGCCGAAGCATCAGCGGCACCTGTTCCAGGAGCGGGAAATTCGCTCGGTGACCGCCGACACCCGCCTCGAACCACGTGAATTCCCTGCGCAGGCAGGCGAACACCGCATATACCGGCCCGCGCGGGGGTACTCCCTGGATACAGCGGATCGCGTCCTCCCGCGAATCTCGCGCACGGGCGTTTCACTGGCGCAGCGGTTCTCGTCACTCCAGCGAGACCACCGAGGACACGATTGAGCGGTAACTCGGTATCACTCGGGTCCCGTTGCTCGACGGCACCTCCGGTCGTCCTTACCATCGCGTATATAGCCGAGCAATTGTCACTGACAATCGTCAGAATCTCGGCTTCTCACAACGGCGTGAGAGGTGATCACGATGGTCAACCGGAAGGTTTCTCTGTTCGAAAAGCGGCGTGTGGCGCGGGTATTCGCGGTGCTATTGCTCGCGTTCGGAGTCACAGCGACGACGAATCTAGGAATGCATGCATCGGCGGATGACTGTGCTGAGGTGGAGGTGATCGTCGCAAGGGGCACCCACGAGCCAGGGTTCCTCGGTTCGGTCATCGGCGATCCGCTGTATGACACACTTCTGCAAGCACTTCCGGTGAGTGCGGGCGCGTACCGCGTGAATTACCCTGCGGATCTACTCGATCCGACATCGCTCAGCCGCGGCACCCAGGACATGACCGACCGCGTCATCCATCAGTCCGCTGTATGCCCGGATCAGCGGTTCATCCTGGTCGGCTACTCGCAGGGCGCGGTCGTCGTGCACGGTGTCCTCGGCACCGGCATCGTGACCACGCTGCCCGGCATCTACCCGTTGCCCGGCGACCTGCAGTGGAAGGTGTCGGCGGTGCTGCTGTTCGGTGATCCGCTCCGGCTCATCGGATGGAGCGTCCCCGGTCATTTCGGTTGGCGCACCGCGAATTACTGCGCAGGCGGTGATCCGATATGTGGCGGCGGAATCGACCCGACCCAGCACTCGAACTACGGCTGGGCCATGTGGCCCGCCGCCTGGTTCGCGGCGAGCCGGGTCTAGAACCACGGGGAAATCCGTGCGGCGGGACCGACTGGAGTCGGCCCCGCCGCCGGTGTGTTCGGACCCGTGTGTCCCCGAGCGGCAGGCGCTACCAGTGCAGGCCGGGCACCACCCTGGCCACTCGCGCGGCGGGGCTCGGCACTGCCATCAGCGGGAGCAGCACCGGTGCGAGGGCGAGCAGCGCGCTGCGCTTGGGCGTCGGCGCGGACCGGCGTTCGTCGGAGTCGGCGATCGGCACGGCCGGGACCGTTGCGGGAACGTTCTGTGCCGCATGGGATTCGCCGAACATCCGGAAGCCCTGGTGCATGATGTTGCGCTTGACCGTCGGCATCAGCAGTTCGACGGCCTGGGCGAAGGTGCCGACGGGGGTGTCGATGCGGTCGGGCCGGTCGGTCAGCGCCCGCACGACGATGGTCGCGGCCTGATCCGGGTCGGGGACCGGGAGTGAGCGGTAGAGGTCGGTGGGCGCGATCATCGCGGTGCGGACCAACGGCATCCGAACCGAGGTGAACGTGATTCCGGCGTCTTGATTTTCGACAGCGGCGATCTCGCTGAAATTGTCGAGGGCCGATTTGCTCGCCACATAGGCGGCGAAGCGCGGCACCTTGGTCTGCACGGCGATCGAGGAGATATTGACGATGTGCCCGAAGCGCCGTGCCCGCATCGAGGGAAGCAGGGCGAGGATGAGCCGGACCGCGCCGAAGTAGTTGACCGCCATGGTCCGCTCGAAATCGTGCATGCGATCGGTGGAATTGAGCACCGAGCGGCGGATCGAGCGACCCGCGTTGTTCACCAGGTAGTCGACGTGACCATGGTCGGTGAGCAGCGTGGTGACCAGCGCGTCGACGGCGTCCGCATCGGTGATGTCGCACGGATAGGCATGGGCCGCACCACCTTCAGCGCGAATGGCGGCGGCGGCCGCCAGTAGGTCGTCACGGCCACGGGCGATCATGAGCACGGTCGCGCCGCGTGGCCGGGGGCCGCGGGCGGGCCGGGGGCGGCGGGGGCGCGCCCCCGCCGCGGGGGGGTGGGGGCGGGGAGTGTGAGGGGGAGGGCGCGGCGCGCCCCGGGCGC
>NZ_JBHVDF010000003.1:42837-79101 GCF_042802915.1 Nocardia sp. NPDC057440 | reverse complement strand
GCTCCACCCCCCCGCCCCCGCTGGGGGGGGGGGGGGCCTCGATGTGCGCGAGCTCGCGCAGGCGTCCGAGGGCCGCGGGGCGGGCGCCCCCCCCCCCCCCCCGGCGGGGGGGGGCCCGAGGCCGATGCCCGACGATGCGCCGGTGATCAGGACGGTGCGGCCGGTGAACGGGTCACCGTTGTCGGTGGCGTGATCGCGGTTCGGGTCGAGGTTTTCACGCCAGTAGGCCCACAGCCGCTCGGCGTAACTGTCGAAGGACGGCACCGACAAGCCGGTGCCGCGCAGCAGGGCGCGGGTGGATTCGGAGATGAACTCGGCGGAGAAGGATGTGTGCGGCGCGACGGCGGCCGGAATTCCCAGCTGCTCCAACAGGAAATCGCGCACGGTGGGAATGCCGGGGATGTGGGCGAGCCCGTTGAGCGCGAGCCCACTGCCGGGCACCGTGCCGATACCGGTCGGTGCGCCCGCAGCTGTCGCCAGTGCGGCGTAGATCTCGCCGAAGGGCTGTGGTTCGGGATTGACGAGGTGGAAGGTGCGTCCGTCCAAGCCGTTTCGGCGCACCAGCTCGACCATGGCGGCCGCGACGTAGTCCACGGGCACGATGTTCGTCGCGCCGAGATCGGGCAGCGGCACGGGCAGATCGGTGGGCAGGGCGCCAAGCTTGGCGATGGCGGGGAAGAAGTAGTACGGCCCGTCGATCTTGTCCATCTCACCGGTGCGGGAATCACCGACCACGATGGCGGGTCGATACACGCGCCAGCGCACGCCGCTCGATTCGCGCACGAGCTGCTCGGCGGCGAACTTGGTGCGGTGATACGGGGAGGTCAGGCGCTGGCCGAGGTCGAAGTCCTCTTCGAAGAACTTGCCCTTGTGATCGCCCGCGACGGCCACCGAGGAGACGTGGTGCACGACCGCGCCCAGCTCGCGGGCCAGCGTGAGCACCGAGTGGGTGCCCGCGACATTGGCGGCGTGCGCGGTGTCCTCGTCGGCGGTCATGTCGTAAACCGCGCCGAGGTGGATGATGTGATCGGCCTGCGGTGCGTCCTTGTCGAGTCCGAGTCCGTGCGCGGTGAGATCTCCGACCAGCGCGAAGACGCGCTCGCCGCCATGCCAGTTTTCGGCGAGCTCGGTGAACTTCGCCAGCGATGCGGCACGCACCAGTACGTGCACAATGGCGTCGGAATCCGCGTCCAGGAGCCCCTGCACGACCCGGCGCCCCAGAAAACCGGTACCGCCCGTCACGATGTAGGTAGTAGCCATCGCAATCTCCTGCTCTTGTTCGAACCATATTGTCGGACAACGCTCATCCGGCATGCAGCAGTGAATGCGGACATCTGGTGATGTCGGCCCCCGAGTGATAGCGGTCGGGCCGAAGTAGGTGACACCTTCGTCCTACTGGTGAGTAACTTTAATTCGGTCGGTGCGGCCGGGGCAAGCTACCGGGGGCTGTGTGGGTTGTGTGGTTGGTCACCGTATGTGCAGGTCAAAGGGTATGTGTTACACGGAATTTCAGTTACCCAAAGTAATGACTGGTCGTCTGTCCAGGTTTGCTGTTGGTGTGTGATCGACCGCACACGGAGGATTGCCGGTGCGTTGCGAGCTAACGCTTTTCGGCACGGGCGGCCGGGGCTTGCAGCGGTGGACGGCCCGTCGCATACGTCTCGAAGGCATCGAGGTCGACGGGTCCGACGGCTTTGTCGAGACCCTCGGTGAAGACGGTGAAGCCGTCGCCGCCCGCGGCAAGGAAGCTATTGGTGGTGATCCGATAGGTGGCGACCGGATTGAGAGGCAGGCCCGCGATGCGGATGCTGTCGGCGACGACCTTGCTGCCCTTCGGGGCGGCGGCGACATAGGTATAGGTGAGGCCGGCGGGCGACAACACGGTGGGCTTGCCCGGGTTGTCCCACTGCTGTTCCAGTAGACGCAGTACCTGGCTGCCGGTGAGGGTGACGGTGACGACCTGGTTGCCGAACGGTTGGACGGTGTAGATATCGCCGTAGGTGATCTCGCCGGATTTCAGATCGGCGCGCACGCCGCCGGGGTTCATGAATGCCGCCACCGCGGCGGCGGGCGTCGACGAGGTGGCCGCGAGCATGGAGTCGGCGATGACATCACCGAGTGGCGATTCGCCGGAGGCCGCGGGCTCGTGTGCGAGCGTCTGCGCCGATGCGCCGACCACCCGGGCCGCTCGGGGTGTGGCCTGGCCGGCATAGAAAGCGACCAGGTCGGCGGTGGCCGAGTCCGGGGTGACCTCGCGGGTGACCACCCGATTCACCGCCGAAGCCTGAACCTGGTCGGTGCCGAATGTCAGGGTGATGTCGGTGATCAGCCTGCCGTAGGAGGCGGCCTGGGTGATCACCTTGCCCTCGATCGTGCACACGTATGGCTGATGGGTGTGCCCGGTGACCAGCGCGCGCACCGCGGGGTCGGTGCGAGTGGCGAGCGCGGTGACCTCGGAGGTGATGTTCGCGCAGCCGTTGTAGTCGACCGCGGCGTCGGGCGCCGCCCTCTGGACACCGCCATCGTGCAGCAGCGCCACGATGGTTTCGGCGCCCGCCGCCTTCATCGCGGGCACGTAGGCGTTGATCGCGTCGACCTCGTCACCGAACTTGTAGCCTCGAATGCCTTCGGGGAAAACAATATTCGCGGTGTCGGGAGTGACGGTGCCGACAACGCCGATCCGGTGGCCGCCGACTTCCAGCATGGTCCATGGGCGCAGCGCCGACGGCAGCCTGCCCTGGGCGTCGGTGACGTTCGCGGCCAGGTACGGGAACTTCGCCCCGGTGAACGGCGCGCCGGGCGAACAGCCCTCGGGTGCGCAGCCGCCCTGCTGTATACGCGCCAATTCGATGACGCCATCGTCGAATTCGTGATTTCCCACCGCCGACGCGGCCAATCCGGCGGAGTTCAGAAAAGCAATCGTCGGCTCGTCATGGAACAGCCCCGACATCAGCGGACTCGCGCCGATATTGTCACCCGCCGCGACCACGGCACTGGCCGGATAGGCCTTCTTCAGCCGCGCCAAATGCGTGGCGAGGTACGCGGCCCCGCCGGCTTCGTATCCGGCGATCTTTCCGCTCGAACCACTGGGCGGCTGGAGGTTGCCGTGCAGATCGTTCAGTCCGAACAGGTGCACCTCGTCGGGCCGAGCGGCTCGCAGGTCGTCGGTGGAGATCAAAGCAATCACGTCGGTCACGGTGGCTGCGGTCGGACCGCTGCTCTGCTGCGACCCGGTGCCACAGCTCGCGACCAGTGTGGCGCTCATGAATCCGGCCATGACCACGGCGATGCGGTGGTGCGCTCTCATGACCGAGACTTTCCCATGTCGCGGCCCGGTATGCACCCGGTCTCGGCAAGCCATATCCGAGTACAATTCCGATATGGCGAGAGAACGCAAGACTCGGAAGGTGACGGTCACAGTCCCCGAGGAAATCGCCGTGACCCTGGACAAGTGGCGCGAGGGCGGGCGTATCGAATCGGTCTCGCAGTTCGTTGCCGAGTCGGTCCGGCAGCGCATGGACCGCGCACAGTCTGTTGCCACCATCGAACGCGTCTACGGCGGCAAGCCGCCGCTGGAGATGATCAATCATGGACGCGCGCTATTGGGCTTACCGCCCCTGACCGAGGATGAGTACGCGGCCGGCGCCGCGTGAACCCATCGACCCTGACCGGCGTCGTCCTCGATCTCGGCGCGGTCCTCGGCTGGTGCCGACGCGATCCCTATCCACACGCGATCGCTTGGGCCACAGCGGGATCCGGCAATACGATCGTCGTTCCTGCCGCAGTGCTCACCGCGGCGAGGGCGCTGGTGCCCGCCGATCAGCTGGATATCCTCGCGGCGCTGCTCGGCATGCCGCACACCGTGGTGCCGGTGCTCGACGTCGGCATCGCCGCCGATATCGGCGGCTTGCTGACCGGGCAAACCGACGCTGACGCGCTCGTCTCGGCCGCGCACGCGGTGCACGAAGCCATCTCACGGAACTGGTCGGTGTTGACCGATCGCGCGCCGGTGCTGCAGCGGTTGCACGCCGAGGTGCAGGCCGACACCATTCCGTAGGCGGATACCCCTCACCTCTCGGTTCGCGGGCCCTTCGGCCCTGGTGTGGAGATTTGGCGTTTCGTATTCTTGCGATGCATCGGGGGGTCCATTGCCGGAAGCGTGACGAATACCAGGAGAAGCAACCGTCGAATTCGCAATGGGGGCAATGGTCGTGAGTAGTTCGTAGGATGAGTGTGGCGCAGTTCGATCACCTGACCGATGACTTCCTGTCGGCGCTGTCGATCGGCGGTGGCGGGATCTCCGCGCTGGCCGATGCGTGCGTGCGGGTGTTGCCGGTGCGCCGCGCCGCGATTCTCATTCGGGAACGCGATGCGGGGCTGCAACCCTGGTGCGCGAGTGATGGTGTGGCCGTCCTCATCGAGACGGTGCAGACCACCCTCGGCCAGGGACCTGCGGTGGAGGCCGCCACGCGGGGCGTCCCGGTGTCGCTGGCCGACCTGGCGGCCAGCGGCGAGCGGTGGCCCGGTTTCGCCGCGGAGCTCGCTCGCATCGAAAGGATTGGGCACCCGAGGATTTCCGGCCCGATGGTCGCGGTGCCGTTGCACCTGGGTGCGGTCCGGTTGGGTGCGCTCGATCTCTACGGCGAGCATCCCGGTCTGTCGCGGCCCGCGATGATCTCGGCGGGTCTGCACATTGCCGATCTGGTCATCGCACAGCTGGTCGCGGGCGCTGCACAACCGGGTCATGACGCGCAGCGGTGGTGGGATCAGCCGTTGACAAGCGGCGTGATCCATCAAGCGGCCGGAATGGTGATCGGGCAGTCGGGCATTCGCGCGGCGGATGCCTACGCGCGGTTGCGCGCCTATGCCTTCGTCCACGGGATGTCGTTGGCCGAAGTGGCCGAGTCGGTGGTCGCCAACCGGATCCGATTCGACGCCGACTGATCACCGACGACCTGGGCTCACCCCAATGGTTCGACGACGATGTCGGCGGTGTCGATCCGGCCCTCGACCAGGTCGGCGGCGAGGTCGGCAAGGCGAACGCCGGTGGTGCGGGCATGCGCACGGATACGCAGGAAGGCCCGATCCATATCGGAGCTGTCACGCTCGGCCAGTAGGCCTTTGGCCTGCTCGATGGCGATGCGACTGTTCAACACGGCGGGCAGTTGCGCGCGCACCGTGTCGAGCTGGGCGAGCAGCATGTGGTGTGCGATGCCGACGGCCGCGACGTCGGCGAGCAGCTGCCCGACGCCGAGGTCCGCGTCCCCGAGTGCCGCGGTCGAGGCGAAGAGGGTGAGTGCGCCGACGCTGTCGCGGCGCAGCCGCAGCGGTAGGGCGTAGGCGGACCGGTAGCCCGCGGCCAGCGCGGATCGGCCGAATTCCGCCCATCGGTGCGCGGGCGCGCCGAGTTCGTCTGCGGCGGTGGGATTCCCGGCGCGATAGGCATGGTTGCCCGGGCCGTCGACGGCCGCGAGCTGCAGCAGGCGCAGCAGCTCCGGTCGTTCGCTGCTGGCGGCGAGTATGCGCAGCTCGCCGCTCTGATCGGCGAGCAATAGGCCGGCCTCGGCAGCGCCGGTCGAATCGAGGCAGGCCTCCAACAGTTGCTGGGACAGCTCGATCACGTCGAAATCGTCACCGAGACCGGCGAGGGTTCGGATCAACGACCGCGATAAAGGTGCCGAAACTCCGGGGTTGCCACTGTTTTCCGGGTAATCGTACGAATATCGTAGTGGCTCTGTGGATTCCGGATGTCGCCGATCACCGAATGCGGATCCCATGGCAGTCTCCCGGAGTCGACATATTTACGCGGAGAAAATTCAGCGAAAATACCCTGGCCGTGCACGACGTTGTGTCCGGTCGGGTCGAGCCTGTCGTCCATGGTGGCATCCGGGACCCGGGCGTGTCGACCCACCGATTGTGCACGAGAGCAACGGAATTCGTCGGCATGGCCATACTATGGAAATGTCGGCGAGTGCGGCGCTGGACTCGACAGGACGATCGGTCTTCGCGTGCGGGGTGGTGCGGGTGTCTGACAGTCAGGTGCTGGTTGCGGCAGTGTCACGGTTCGCGGACGCGGTCGCTGTTGTCGATGAGACCGCGCGAATGGTGCGGCAGCTGATGGACAGCGCCACGGACGTGCTGGATCTGGCGGGTTGCACGGTGACGCTCGTACAGGAGGGGCCGGAGCGGTTCACTGCGGCGACACCCGACGCCTTGCTGGAAGTCGAGCTCTGTCAGCACCGCGCTGGACGGGGCCCGTGCGAGGAGGCGCTGCGGCACGGCGAACCCATCACGGTCACCGACATCGGCCTGCGTCGTGCAGTGTGGCCGGAATTCTGCGCCGAGTCAGTCCGGCAACAGGTTTCGGCGGTGGCGGCGGTGCCGATGCGGTCGGGTGAGGCCAAGGTGGGTGTGCTCGGCATGTACGCGCGCGAGCCGCGTGACTGGACCGAACAGGATCTCTCGGTGGGCGGTTTGCTCGCCAGTATGGCGGCCGGGCACATCATCAAGTCGACCGTCATTCGTCGCCAGGAACAGCTGACCGAGCAGCTGACGCATGCGCTGGATACTCGGATCATCGTCGAGCAGGCCAAAGGTGTGCTCGCCAATGCCGGGCGGACGACACCCGATGCCGCCTACGAGCTCATCCGGGCCCACGCCCGGGTCAATCGCGTGCCGGTGCAGGCGGTCGCCAAAGCCATCGTGGAGCTCGGTCTCCGGATCTGATTCTGCCTCAGCAATTCTCGGCATTCACCGCATCGACGAATTCGCGACGGCATCTCGATAAGGACCGGTAGTCTGACCAACGGTGGATCCGATGGCCCCTGTCCCCGGCCGGATTCGTTTACCGCACAGCACCGTCCTTGCCCTCGACGGAGTGTTTCGACGTATCTCTTTCTGTCGTATCACTGTTTGTCAGGGGGCAATCGTGACCATGCTCGATGCAGAATTGGTGCACCACATCGGAAATGGCGATCGTGACGCATTTGCGCAGTTGTATCGCCGCACGCGAAACCTGGTATTCCAGCGAGTTCTCGCCGTAGTCCGAGACCCTGGATATGCCGAAGAAACGTGCCAGGACGTCTACCTGGAAGTGTGGCGGTGTGCGGGCGGCTTCGATGAACGTCGCGGATCGGCACTGACGTGGTTGCGTATGCTCGCCCATCGGCAAGCGGTGGACCGGGTACGGCACGAGCGGGCGACCGTCGACCACAATCATCGCTGGGGCGCCCGCGCCTACCAGCCGCCGATGGACGTGGTCGCCGAGGAAACCCTGCGCAACCACGACCGCGAAGCCGTCCGCAGGAGCCTGACCGGCCTGAGCTCGCTGCAGCGCGAATCCATCACCCTCGCCTACTATCGCGGTCTCAGTTATCCGCAGGTCGCGGCCTGCCTCGGCATCGGGCTGCCTGCCGCGAAATCCCGGATCCGTGCCGCGCTGCAGCACCTCAGAACGGATCTCGCCGAGTACTAGCGCCTACTCGGGGATGCGGTCGCCGCTGTCACGATCGATGCGTGACGGCGGCGACCGTTTCGGCGATATTGGTGCGGAAGGCGCTGGGGGAGAACGACATTGCGTGGTCGCGAATGGTCGCGGGGTGGTAGGCGGTCGGATCGAAGGCGCGCATGGCCGCGGCCATGCCTTCGATGACGTGCTCGTCGCTGCCGTGGTCGACATACGCACCGGTGACACCAGAGCGGACGGTATCG
Organism: Nocardia sp. NPDC057440; assembly: GCF_042802915.1. Taxonomy (NCBI): domain Bacteria; kingdom Bacillati; phylum Actinomycetota; class Actinomycetes; order Mycobacteriales; family Nocardiaceae; genus Nocardia; species Nocardia sp. NPDC057440. The sequence goes on along the minus strand of NZ_JBHVDF010000003.1, from coordinate 71,391 downwards.
AGCGCGCCGCCCTGTCCGACGGCGAGAACCGGTGTGCCGCAGGCCATTGCCTCGACCGGGACGATGCCGAAATCCTCGATGCCCGGCATGAGCAGTGCATTGCAGCGCCGGTAGGCGTCGAGCAGCACGTCGAAGGATGTGGCGCCCAGGAAGGTGGTTTCGGGGCCCGCGATGGCGTCGAGCTGGCTGCGGAAGCGGCCGTCGCCGAGGACGACAAGGCGGACTCCGGCGCGTTGGGCGGCGCGGATGGCGAGGTCGGGGCGCTTGTAGGGGACCAGCCGGCCCGCGAACAGGAAGAAGTCCTCGCGGGGGATCGCGGTATCCGGGGTGAACTGCTCGACCTGCACCGGTGGGTTGACGACCGTGGCAGGCAGGCCCCACCAATCCTGGACGCGGTCGGCGACGGCATGCGAGTTGGCGACGACGTGGGTGAGGTGCGGCGCGGCGCGCAGTTCGGCGCGCCGGGCGAGCCTGCCGAGCGCGGTGAGGGCCAGTTGCCCGGCCCGGCCGCCTGCCTCTTGGGCGCGGAATTCGGCATCCCACGCCCAGCGGGCGGGGCTGTGGACATAGACGATGGTCGGTGCGTCCGTGGCGAATACGGCCTGGGTGGCGAAGGAGTGATGACTGATGAGCACCGCGTCGAACCGGCCGCGCAGCGGCAGGCGGCGCAAGGCTCGCGGCACGAAGGGCAGCAGCGGGGCGTGCGAGCGGCGACCGGTGGCGGCATGGGCACGGCTGAGCCAGGTGTCGTGCACCGTCTTCAGCGGCGTCCGAACCCCGTCGGGTTCGACGATCGGTGCGAATACCTCCGCGTGCGGCCAGGTTTCGACGAATTCGCCGATGACGGCCTCGGAGCCGCCGAACTCGGTGAAACGTTCGTGCACGATCGCGAGTCGAGGCTCGTTCATGCGCGCACCGGCTCGGCGATCTGTGTGCACGCGTGGTTGCCGTCGGCGCGGCGATGGGTCATTCGACTTCCTGTCGGAGCGTGGGGGCCGGTTCGTGGCGGACCGAGGAGCGGATTCATGTCGGGTCGATCCTGCGGGGCGCGGCGTGCCGCCGCAATGCGGGGGCGACGGGCCTGCCTTCGAGCAACCCGTCGACACCACCCTGCTCGATCGCCTTGCGATACACCGCCGCCGCCTCGCGGCAGGCGCTGACAGTGTGGGCGATATCGGTGTCGGTGTGGGCAGCGGAGGTGACGAAGGATTGCCCGAGGACGCCGCGTTCGAGGAGCTCCTGAAGGAACAGGGTGCGGAACTCTTGGGACGGCTTACCTTCGGGATCTCGGGTGACGAAGATCAGACAGGACGGGCGGCCGAGCACCTGCAGGTAGTCGGCGATACCGAGTTCCGCCGCGACCGCGTTCACGCCGTCGGCGAGCAGTTGCCCGGCGTGTTCCATGCGGGCGACCGGGTCACCGGTGCGGTATTCGTCGACCACGGCGCGGAAGGCGGCCAGCGAGCCCGATTCCGGGCCGTGCGTAGTGGACAACAGGAACACGCGGTCGTGGTCGGTGCGCAGGCCACCGAGCTCCATGAACTCGCGTTTGCCTGCCAGCGCCGAGATAGGGAAGCCGTTGCCCATGGCCTTACCCCAGCACGACAGGTCGGGGCGGACGCCGTACACCGCTTGCGCGCCACCGGCCGACCAGCGGAATCCGGTGATCATCTCATCGAAGACGAGCAGGGTGCCGTAGCGGTCGCACAGGTCGCGAACGCCCTCGAGGAAGCCGGGTTCCGGTTCTGCGAGCGCGGTGGCCGCCTCCATGACAACGGCGGCGACCGCGCCGGTGTCGAGCACCGCCGCGAGGGAGGGCAGGTCGTTGTAGCGAAACTTCATGGTGCCCGCGGCCACGTCACGCGGGATGCCGCTGTCCATCGGAGTGGTCCCGATGAACCAGTCGTCGACCGAGAAGAACGGCTGATCGCACATCGCGATGACGGTGCGCCCGGTCGCGGCACGGGCCAGTCGCACCGCCGCCGTGGTCGCGTCGGAGCCGTTCTTGGCGAATTTGACCATGTCCGCACCTGGCACAAGGGTCAGGAAATCCTGTGCGGCAAGCACTTCCAGCTCGGTCGGGCGGCTGAAGCTGACTCCGTCGGCGATCGCCTCGGTGACCGCTTCCAGCACCGGCCGGAACCCGTGCCCGAGCGTGACCGAACGCAGCCCCATCCCGTATTCGACATACCAGTTGCCGTCGGCGTCCCACACCCGTGCACCGCTGCCGCGGACCAGGATCGGCGCCATGAACTCGGGATATTGATCGGCGCCGCGCGCGTAGGTGTGCGCACCACCGGGCACCAGATCGTGCAGGCGGGATTGGAGTTCGTTGCTGCGGGTGAACGGTCGGCGATCGGCCGACGGGTTCCTACCCGGGACATGGACCATGATCGGCTCCCGATGGGTCGTGAGGCACGCACACAGAAAGCCGTCGGCACGAATCTGTTTGCGTGCGATGGATCTCGGAATCACTGTACGTCCGGCTCGGAGACTTGTCCTCGCGGGGACTGGTCGGTCGGTGTGGTTACCGCCCAGAGGTCGTGGTCGGCGCGTCGACCGGTGGCGCCGACATAGGAGTGCATCCGGCCCTCGCGGATCATCCCGACCTGAGCGGCGATGTCGGCGGCACCGAGATCGCCGAGTTCGATGGCCGTCTCGACCCGGCACAGGCCGAGCTCGGCGAAGGCGTAGTCGAGCAACAGCTGGGTGGCCGCGCGCCGGGTCTGTTCAGCACAGGCGCTATCGGTCCAGACGAACATCTTGGCATTGCGGTCGAACATGTCGAGATCGAACAGTCTGGCTTCGCCGAAGTACGCGCCGTCCACCTCGATGGCGAGCACCAGTCCGGTCGGGGAATGCAGACCCGCCCTGGCCCGCAGTAATTCGCGCCACCACCGGAAACGGGAGTGCCGTGCCGCCCAGGCGGCTTCGGATTCGCCGGGCCCCGCATCGAGCAGGCCTCGGCTGTGCATGCGCGCCGCGCACCACTGCGCCCAGTCCCCCCGACTGCGGCTACGCAGTACCAGCGCCGGATGTTCGGCGTCGGTGAGCCGGATCGGTGTCGGTGTCCGCAGCGGATCCAGCATGTGCAACGCGCGGCCCGCGTAATACCGGGCGGTGGCAACGAGCACAGTGGTCGCCGCAACCGGTTCTCCCTCGGGAGCGCCCGGTGCGGCCGCGGCCGGCTCCGGACCGTCGTAGCGGGTGATCCAGCGGGCCGTGAAGCCGGTCGGCGGAACCGCCTCCTTGGTGATCGCCCACAGTTCGTGATCGCGCCTGGCGCCGCCGACGTCGAAATATCGCGTCATCATCGCCTCGCGGCGAAACCCCATCAGTGCCGCGCCGCGCGAGGTCGCGATGTTGGCGGGCGAGATCGGGGCGGTGAGGCGTTGCAGGCCGGCCGCCCCGAAGGCGAAGTCCAGGATGAGGGAGGCCGCGAGTCCGCCGAAACCGTGCCGTGCCACGTCGGCATCCACCCAGAGACCCAGTTCCGCGGACCCGGCGCCGGGTTCGATGGAGACGAGCTCGATCTGCCCGGCGAAGCGGCCTGCGACTTCGATCACCGTGGACAGCCGCCGGCCCGCACGCGCCTGCGTGCGGACCATGAGACATTCACGAACCCACTGCTTTCCGCTGTGCCGCGCCGCCCAGTCCAGCGGTGAACTGGTCCAGAACGGCTCGATGGTCCGCTGATCGCGCAACCGGATCCGCCGCCACTGTGTGTAGTCCGCGATCCGAGGCGGCCGCAGCACGACGATGACGCCGTGCAGGGTGGCCGGCCCGAGTCGGACATCGGATAACGAAGGTGGGTGATCGGTCACGGCTCACTCCCGGGGGCGCTGACTGCCGAGCGAGGTCGTTTTCACCGCACCATCGGTAGCTACCGAGAGTCGCCAATAGCCGCCTGCCGGATCCTTGAGCACGATCCCGCTTTCTGGATGATCGGAAAGCCATGCACCACTGGATAGGACAGCGGAGCGCACGGCTCCGTCGGCGGTCTGGGCCTGGAAGATATCGGTGTCGCCGCGCCCGGCCCTGCCGATGATCGTTCCGGTGAACCGAGGCGAATGCACGCTGTTGCGGCCCATCACATGCCAGGCATCCGGGAACATCGCCGGACTGAGTTCATCGGTGGAACTGGAGATCAGGTTGATGGCGGTGCCCTCGGGGCAGCCTGCGGGATCTATACGCAGCTCGATCGGCGGTTTGTCGAGGTCGGCATCGAATTGCACATTGGCGAGGTAGGGCTGACGGCAGTAGACCAGGTCGACGCCGACGGAGCGGGCGGCCACCTTGCAGTTGGTCATGCCGAATTGGGCGGGTCCGCCGCGATCACGCTGGCCGATCGACAGTGCGATGTCCGCGCCCTCGAACCAGACATTGGTCAGCCACCAGTCATTGGCCGCGCCGTCGATGGCGATGTGCTTGTCGGTGGTGTGCGGGTCGTTGTCGGAGACGAATTCGACATTCGTCATGGCAAGTCCGGCATTGTGGTCACTGCCGGTGCCGAGCACCCCGATGTAGTTGCTGGTGAGCTTGGAGGAGGTGACGTAGTTCTGGATGCACGACGTGACGATGCCGACGCCGAAATTATTGATGTCGCAGTTGATGAACGCGGTGCCGCCGGTGTTGTGTTCGAGGACGACACCGCGCTGCTCCAGAAAACGTGGATGGTTGTCGCTGAGATGGTTGCCGCGGATCACCACGGCGTCGAACGAACAGCGGAAGCATTCCGAGAGCACGACGGCGGTGGAGCGCGGCCCCGTCATGAAGATGCCGAGCCGGGCGAACCGGATCCGATTGCGCTTGCGGAGGTTGATCAGGGTGGTGTCGGTGTCGCAGACCACAACCGACACGTCCGCGCCGTCGCCGAGGACCGTTGCGTAATCGGACATTTCCGGCCACGACCGCACCATGTAGTGACCGGCGGGCAGGTAGAGCACCAGCGGCGTGCCGCCGACCGCGGCCGCGGCGGCGAACGCGGCGGTGTCGTCGGCGACGCCGTCGCCGACCGCACCGAAGTCGCGGACATTGCGCGCCGCGGGTGCGTCGGTGACGTTGGGCGAGCGGAAGGGGTTACCGGGGGGATCGGACGAGGCACACGCCGCGAGCGGGAACGCGGCGGCGGCGCCAAGCGATGCTGCGAGCAGTCGTCGTCGACCGACGGCGTCCTCGGGCATCCTTACGGCCTCCCCATCAGTCGCTGCAGGCGGCTGCTCGGAACGCTGTGGGCGACAACGCCGGTGAGCGCGGTGTCGCCGAAGGTCGCGAGCGCGCCGCGCACCTGTGCGCTGGAGGTGCTGCCGAGCTGGACCACGGCGAGGGTCTTGTCGAACAGTGCGGCCAGTGCGATGGCGTCGGCGGCGTCGGTGATCGGGGCGACCTGCACGATGACGTGATCGAAGTCGGTGCGCAGCTTGGCAATGACGGCCGAGAACCGATCGGAGGCCAGCAGATCGGAGGTCTGCGGGTCGGCGTCGCCGAGCGGCAGCACCGAGACGCCGGTCTGCTGCCACCAGGTCACTGATTCCGGAACCTGTGCCGAGCCGCGCAGCACGCGAGCCAATCCGGGGGACTGGTCCGACGTATAGGGCTGCAGGCGACCCGCGTTCGACGTGTCGGCATCGACGAGCACCACATGACGGCCGGTGTCGGCGAACGATTTCGCCAACGCCATGGCGACGTCCGATTCCGATTTGGTCGTCAGACTCGTCAGCATGATCGCGGCCGCGTCGCCATTGCGCAGCAGTCGGGTCCGCAGCCTTCGGGTTTCGTCTTCGGCGCCAGGACGTCCGGCATCGATGATGCCGAGGATCGGCACCGGAAGCACGGCCTCGAGTTCGTTGGACGTGCGCAACGTGCGGTCGGTGCGGTCGCGAACGAACGCGGCCAGACAGCCGAGGCCGAGGCCGGCGAGCAGGCCGAGCGCGAGCAGCCGCGTGGTTTGCGGACCGGTCGGACCGGTGGGCAGCTCGGCACGATCGATCACCTCGACGCGGGCCGCGGGCGCCGCGCCGACCTCGATCGTTTCGAGTTCGCCGATGAGGCGCCGGAATTGGGCGACCACGCCGTTGGCGATATCGCGCGCCCGCGTCGGGGTGCTGTCGGTGACCGCAATGTTGATCATGGTGGTCGCGGGCGGCGAGGTGGCGGTGATCTTGCCCTGGAGGTCATCGATGGACATCTTCAGACCGAGATCATCGATGGTGCGTTTGGCCAGTGTGGCGCTGTTGGCGAGATCGACGTAGGAGCGCACGCGCTGCTGCGCGGCCAGGCCGCCCTGGTAGGAATCGTTCACCGAGGTTCCGGTGGCCATCGTGACATACATGCTGCTGGAAGCCACATACGTGGTCGGCAGGCTTTGCGCGTACCCCACCGCCGCGAGGACACACAACAGCAGCACACTGGCAATGATCAGCCAGCGCCTGCGCGCGATATGCCAGTAGTCGATCAAACCCATTGCCCGGATCCTCTTTTCCCGATGAATACTGGTGTTGCCTGCGGCGGAAACAGCGGTGACGGCCCGGGCCGGGCCCGCCGCCGATACTCTTTGACCGCCAGATAGATGAGCCATGCGAGCACGGCGGACTGCACGAACTTGCCCAGTGCCTCCATGCTGCCCAGGATTCCGCGCTCGAACAGCGAGGAGGCGCCGGTCATGGCAAGGCCGAGCACCACAATCGGGAAGTAGCGGGAGTACAGCGATTTGGCCCACGCCAGCAGCAGTCCGAAGGTGAAGGCGACCGAGACCACCACACCGGCGTAGCCGCCGAGGACATAGCCCTCGTTGACGTTGCCCTCGGCCAGCGACACCGAGACCCGCGTCATGTCCACCGAGGCGCCGCGAACATCGTTGGCCCATGCGGTGCCGGACTGGAATTTTTCCGTGCCGAGCAACTGAGCCGGAATCAGGGTCAGGGCGGCGTGCCGGATCACCTCGTCGGGCGCCACCCAGAAACCGGGCCCGTGAAAGTAGGCGTCGGTGGCGGCCTCGAGCAGGTCGAAGCGGCGCAGGATACTGAGGAACGGCTGCACCATCGGGGGGTAGCTCGAATTGGTCAGTGCCGATTCGCTTTTGGCGAATTCCGTGGACTTGAACGACTGCAGCCAGCCGAAGCCGCCGATGCCGAGGACCGCGATCACCATCACGCCGACGGCCTTGCCTTTGGTCCAGCCGACCAGCGCGAAGCGGACAGCCACCGCCAGCGCGGCGCCGAGGATCGGGGTCTTGGACTCGGTGGCCACGGTCCACCCGAGCTCCATGACCAGCAGCCCAGCCAGCATCAGTACCGTCGTCAGCTGCCGCGCGGGCCTGGCGAAGATGATCAATCCGAGCGCGGCGATGGTGCCGAGAATGGCGACGAAGTTGAGAATCGGGTTCGAGCTGTCGACATCACCGGCATGTCCGGTGGCGCCTGCGGCGATGGTCGCGCCGCGCCCGAGGATGCCGACGACGTAGATGGCCACCAGCGCCGGGATGAAGTCCGGCTCGGCGACGATCGCAGGCTCGCGCGCGACACCCAGCATCGAGGACCGCCGCCGCGACCAGATCGCGTACCCGACGATGAGGGCCGCGTACACCCACAGGCCGAACACCACGTGGTGCAGAACCAGCGCGATGCTGTCGTCATAACCGTATTCGGCCAGCCGCGGATCGGGCACGTTGTCGCCGTAGTGCGGATCCGGTTGCACCACCAGCAGCACGACAGGTCGCGCGATATACGACAGCGACCAGAAAGCGGCCTGCGCGATCACGAATACCCGTGCGACACCGGGGACCCATGCGGCAGCCACCACGAGGGTCGCCAGCGCGCAGGCGATCAGCGCGATCTCGGTGTAGGCACTCACGACTGTGACTCGTCGGCACCGCGCGCCGTGTTACCTGGAAACGCGGCGTCGCCGGCAACCGCACTGTCACTCGCGGGCTTCGCGACCGACGATTGCTCCAGCGAGGCGATGATTTCGCGGGCGCGATCGACATAGCGATGGCCGCCGTCGACGATCCTCCGGTACCCGGCCGCGGCGACCGCGGCCGCCTGCTCCGGGTGCGCCGCGCACCACCGGACGATCTCGTGCAGCTCCGCCGCTTCGGTGAACAGGAAGCATTCCACGGTGTCGCGCAGTAACTCGGCGTGCTCGTCGGTGCGTTGGCCGACGAAAAGGCCACCCGCTGCGGGCACTTCGAACGTGCGGCAGGTGTGAGTGTCGCGGTTGTCCGAGTTGAGCAGCACCAGATTGGCGGTGATGTCGGCGATCACCGCCGAATAGTGCTGCCCGTACACCGGTCCGGCCACCACCGCACGGGTGGCGCGCAATTCCGGGACCCGACGCCAGCCTGGACCGCGGACCAGCATCCGATCACCGTAGGTGCGGGCGAGCGCGACCATGTCGTCGCGCCGGTCGGGGCGGCACACGCCGATGAAGCCGAGCAGGAATTGCCGGGCGCCGCGTCGCGCCGCCGGATGATGCCAGGCCGGGTCGTAGGCGCTGCGTACGAAAGTCACCGCGCGGGCGCCACGGTCGCGCAGCTCGGCGACGTTGTGCTGCTTGGTGGTGACGATCAGGTCCCATTCGGATTCGTGCGCGAGATACTCAGGACTGATGTTCTCGGGATTGGCGACGTCGTCGGGGCTGTAGTGCACGTGCAGCCGGGCCGGGGTGTCCAGCAGTCGCCGCTGGTCGAGGTGCACGGATTTGAAGGCGAACAGCAGGTCGGGCCGGAAATCTGCGGCGGCGCGCTCGATATCGGCGTGCACCTGCTCGACGGCCCAGGGCGCGCGCCGGTGCGTGGCCTTGGCGTAGAGCCACGGCGGCGACAACCGCGTGGGCAGGGTGACCGGCGTGGAGTCGATCACGACGACCTCGTGCCCGGCCTGCCGGAATCCGTCGGCCAGCGAGCGGGCATTGCTGCCGACCCAATCGTCGCCGACATACAGGATTCTCACGAGAGTCTCTCCTCACGCATGAGCACGACCGCGGGATCGGCGGCCGACCGTGCGCGCTCGCGGCCGATGAGGGTGCGGACGCGCGCGAGATACCAGAACGCGACCGTCCATTCGACGATCACGCTGCCGTAGACCAGCGTCCACACCGAGTGCGTGCGGAAGGCGATGACCAGTGCGACGGCCGCGACGCAGGTCCCGAGGATCGCACCGATCAGTACTCCGGTGGTGTCCTGGCGGACGGGAAGCACGGCGGTGGTGATGAAAGAGGTAATGGTGGTCGCGGGCAGCATGAAGACCTCGACGCGCAACAGCCCGACCGCCGAGACGAACTCATCGCCGAAGACCAGATGGATCATCGCGGGAGCGGCCAGCCACACGGCGACCACGGCGAGGCAGGCCAGACACACGCAGGCCGAAAGGGCCTGCAGGGCGCGGCGCCAGAACCCGGCCTCGGCGCTGCGCTTGGCCATGCGCGGCAGCAGCGCGAAACCGATGGGGTCGAGCGTGGATTGGATGGCGCGCACCAGCCGATCGCCCGCGGAGTAGAGGCCGAGGGATACCGCGTCCAGCACTGCGGCGTACACCGCGGCGGCGCCCTGACCGTAGGTGGTGACCAGCAGACGTGAGGCGAAAACCGGTGCGCCCGTGCGCAGCACCTCGCGGAAGTGCCGTGGACGCGAGGGCGGGCCGAACGACCGCAGCGAGTCCCACCAGGTCAGCACCACAGTGGGAATGGAGGAGACGAGCAGGCACAGCATCGCGATCTCCGCGCTGGGAATCCGCGGCAGCACCACGACCAGCAGCACGAGATAACCCACCCGGCCGACCGCCTGATAGCCGGTGGACGCGCCGAATCTGCCCTGCCCGATCAACAGCCAGTCTTCGGAGACCGACCAGAATCCGCCGGCGAAGAGCCCGAGCAGGAGCATCTCCACTTGGTCCGAAGCGCCCGCGGCCAGGCTCAGCAGGAGGGCGGCGCCGATGAGGCCGAGGATCGCGGATCGGATGGCGAGGTAGTCCCCGCGCAATTGGTTGATGTTCGCGATGCGATCGCGATCGTGGGAATCGTGGACGCGCGCAGCCAGGAAGGAGGTGATGCCGAGATCGACGAGCAGCGATCCGATGAAGTACGACGACATGCCGATGGCGAGCAGGCCGAGACCGTGCGCCCCGAGCACCCTGGCGATCAGCGGCACTGTCACCAGAGTGATGACGTACTGCCCGTACTTACCGAACGTGACAAGGCCGATGTCACGCAGCACCGCGACAATGCCTTGTGAGCGGTGCGCACCGCCGCCGTCGCGGCCGCCGCTGTGTCTGCGGTGGGCGCCGCCGGTGGTCGGCGGCGGCCGGTGGTCGGGCGGCGGGGGGTGGCCTGCGGCATGTTCGCGCTCAGACATGCGGGTTCCGTTCGGCACGCGAAGTCCGTTCGTCCGGATTCTGGTGTCCCGCAGCGCCGGCGCGTCGGGTGAGGGTGTCGAGGAAGTCGGCGACGGTGTGCGCCGAGGCCCCGATATCGAAGTGCTCGGCGCGGACTCGGCCCGCGGCCGACAAACGGGTGCGCAGCGCGCGATCCGCGATGAGCGTGTCCAGCGCGTCGGTGAGCTGCTTTTCGTCACCGCCGTCCACCAGCAGCCCGCTGACGCCGTGCTCGACTATTTCCGCTGGGCCGCCCGGACCTGCGGCGATGACCGCGCAGCCGGCGTGCATGCCCTCCACGACGACTTGCCCGAACGGCTCGGGCAGTACCGAGCAGTGCACCAGGATGTCGGCGTCGTATAGGTGGGGGTTCGGGTCGTCGAGGTGTCCGGTGAAGGTCACCGGCAGCGCGAGATCACGCGCGAGCTGTTCCAATTCGGCACGGTAGGGCTCTTCGTCGAAGAAGGTGCCACCGATCAGAAAGATCCGGTGTGGGCGCACTGTCGTGGCGGCGGCGGCGCGCAGCAGGACGTCCTGGCCTTTCCACGGGCTGAGCCGACCGACGACGGCGACCACGGTTTCCTCGGCTACGCGCTGGTCGGCGCGGTGCACGGCGGCGGCGTGCAATTCGACGCCGGGGTAGGCGACGATCGTGGGCCGGCGCCCGGTGCGCAGCGTCGCCAATGTTGTTTTGCTATTGGCGATGTAACCGCGCGCGACCAGCCGCCCAAGGGTTTGCAGGACGAGCGTGGGCACCCGGCCGAAATAGTCGACGGCGATACGGTCGTGCACCTGCCAGACGAGCGGAATGCCCGCGCGGCGCGCCGCGATCGCGCCCATCACCAGCGCTTTACTGCTCTCGGCGACCAGCACCTCCGCGCGAAGACGTTTCGCGGTGGCGCCGATCGCCCAGCCCAGGCGCAGCAGGGCGAGGAATCCCGCGAGCAGCCGGATCGGCCCGGATCCGATCGTCATGGCACGGCTGTCGAATCCGCTTCGCTGCACGCGGGTCTCGATCCCGCGTGCCCGCATGCGCTCGACCATCGGGCCATCCTCCGTGAATATCGCCGTGACCTCGGCGCGCCCGAGCTCCCGCAGTGCGGACAACAGCCGCAGTGTGGCGAGTTCGGCACCGGATGGTGCGGCGGTATGCGCGAGGAAGAGGGCTTTGGTCATTGCCTTAATTCCTCGTACATCGTCGAATGTCGCGCCGCTGTGACATCCCACGAGAAAGTTTCTGCGTGCGAGCGACATTCGGCAGGGGAGGGTAGGATGCCGCGCAGCGCGGCGGAGATACGGTCCCCGAGTGCCTCGGCGTCACCGGCGCGCACGATGAGTGAAGGGTCGAGCCCGCGTACCGAATCAGGGAGTCCGCCACAGTCGGTGACGATGGGCGCGCGGCCTGCCGCGAGCGATTCCAACGCGATCAGGCCGAATCCTTCCAGGGCGATGGTGGGGACGACGGTCAGTTCGGCCTGCTCGTAGAGCTCGGTGAGTCGCGTGTCGTCGATATGCCCGGCGAAGACTATAGATTCGGCGGCCGTGCTGTCCATCGCGGCGGCCTGAGCGCGCAATTCTTGCTCCGCGGTGCCGGTTCCGACGAGGACGAGACGAGCGTCGGGATGCTGCTCGAGGACGCCCGGCCAGCAGCGCAGCAGATTGGCGATGCCCATGCGGCGTTCCAGTCTGCGCACACACAGGACGGTGCGCCCGGCGGAGCCCGCGGCCGGGATCGGTGTCGCACGGAAGCGGCTGAGATCGACACCGGGAGCGATGACCTCGATCCGCTCGGCAGGCACCCGATAGTCGTTGGCGAGCACGTCGCGGAAGTAGTTGGACAGCACGACGAATCGGTCTGCTCCGGCGTACCGCAGGCGCTCGACGAGGTATTTCGCCTTTGCGCCCAGTTCGCTCTGACCGGTGAGCCTGCTCTCGGCCGCCCATGGACCGTGGAAGTGCACGACCAGCGGGACCCGTCCGCGCCGATCGATCGCGGCGGGTCCGTACAGGCAGAAATGCCGGTCGAGCACCGTTGCTCGACGCAATTCGGTGCGGTCCAGAAACGCCGTGCGCGCCCGATGCAGGGTGGATCCGCCGAGCGGTCCCCAGGATCGGGCGCCCGGCGGGCCTGCGGCGGAGTCCGCGGACACCGCACCGAAGGCGGCGGCGGACACCTCGACATTCGGCTGTCGGGTGAGTGCGTCGAACAGGTCGGTGAAATACCGATTCAGTCCACCCGGCGCCGCAGCGAACCACTCGGACCCTGTCATATGTACGCGGAGCGGCCCGGTCGGTGCCGTCACCGTTGCCCCCTGTTGCTGGTGATCTTGATGCGAGCCCTCCTACCGAACTCGCGTCCCGCGCAACAGTCTAAGTGACATCCGGCATTTCGGGCTCCCGAGGAAGATCGACCAGTAGCTGGAACAGTCCCTTTCAACTCCGGGCCGCCGGGCGCGCACGGTGACGCCCGGCGACCTGCGAGTCGACGTCACCGTGGGACAGGGGTGTTAGCCGGGATCTAGCCAAGGTCGAAAAGGTTCGGCAGGCCTGCTCGATATCGGGTCGCATCCAGGTGGCGCAGCGGCTCGAAAGCCGGTATCGAGTCGCGAGTGAACAGCCGGGCGCGCGGCGCACTCGAACCCGCCGCCTCCAGTAGGGCGTTGACGGCGGTACGGCCTGCCTCGTCGGCGCCCTCCATAGTGGCCAGGTCGAAATTCGTCTGTACGTAGTCGGCGGCAAGGAAGAGATTCGGAATCCGTGTGTGCGCGGTGGGTCGATCGGCCCAGGACCCGATCGTATTGACCAGCAGCGGTTCGTCATTGTGGTTCTGACCGTCGGCCCAGGTGATACCGGGGTCGAGCATCCACTCGCGCACGATGCCCTCCTTCAATGGAATCCCGCCGTCATCGTTGAGCGCCGCGGTCATCTGTGCCCAGGTCTCCTGGTAGATCTCCGCGCGCGTGCACTGCTTGGCGGTTTTCCCGAACAGGATGCCGGGGGTATCCCAGTCGGCGATGTCGATGGTGAGACCGTCGAGGATGCTGCCGTCGCCGTACTTCGCGGCGTAGTCGACATCCCAGAACGCGCGCTGGGTATAGGAGGTCAGCCGCCACGGCGCATCGAGGTAGATGTTGTATCCCGCGCCGAGTTCCAGCTTCTCGCTGACGAACATCTGCATGCCGTTCATCCAGTCGAGATCGAGCGCGTCCATCCGGCCGAGTGCCGGGTCGAGGGCGCGGATCTCGGGTGACCACAAGCGGCGGGCCCGGTCGGTCGGCACCGCGCAGACATACCAATCCGCCTCGAAGACCTGGGTCGAACCGTCCGGGCGCTGGATGCGGGCGCCGCCGATCCGGTCGTCGTCCACCACGAAGCCCTGCAGTGCGTGGCCGGGATGGAACTGCACGCCCATACTGCGCAGCAGGGAGAACCACGGATCGAGCCAGGCCTCGTTGGTCGGACCGTTGAGCACCTCGTACACCTTCGGGCCGCCGGTCAGCTCCTGCATCAGCGCGATGAAGAAGCCCTCCATCATGTTGCCCATCGTCCTGGTGCTCGCCACGTACTCCTTGGCGGCGACGAGCGCGCGGGTGAGGCCGGTCGCCGCAAGCGCCTGGAACTGAGCCGAACGGGTGCGCGCACCGACGAAATCCCACCAGCTGACGTGCTCCCACTGCCCGAAGCGGCGTTCCTCGCTGGAGGTGAGATAGGTGATCACCCGCCCGGCCATGTACATCGCCTCCGGCAGCGGGATGAGGTTGTTCTTCATGAACACCTCGACGAGGACGCGCTGCATCCCTTCCGGCGTGAGCGCCTGGCGCGGATCGAAATAGAACCCGAACATCAGAGGGAAGCCGTCGGGGAGGTTGTTCGCGCGCGGGTAGCGCGGGTCGTTCACCGAGAACGGAATCAGATTGTCGTAGACCGTTCTGCCGGTGCCGGGCACCGGAATGCGGCGCATCCTGTCGTGCACGTGGTGATAGAACGAGGTGAAGCCGCGGGCGCCGTGTTCACCCGGCAGCGGCGCCCGGCCGTCCACGCCGGTGCCGGGCAGCGGGATGGTGCGCGACTTGCCGCCGAGTTCTTTGCGGTCGAAGACGGTCACCTGGAATCCGCGCTCGGCCAGTTCGTGGGCGGCGGTGAGCCCACCGATCCCCGCGCCGAGCACCGCGACGGTATTGCGTGCCGGACCGTTTCGTCTGCGTGGCGCCCGGGCGGCGGCCGGTCCCGCGGTGATTCCCGTCGTTGCCGCCAGACCCGCGGTTCCCGCCGCGGCGGCGCCGCGCAGCAGCGAGCGTCTGCTGAAGCCCGAGTCCTGCGGGCGATGTGTCGATGAACCTCGAGTTGCCATGAAGACCCCGCCTAATTCTGACTATCCTGATCGTCATATTTAGCAGATGGCCGCCTCGGATGGGAGACAATGCAGGCATGACAACGATGTTGGCGCGAATGTCGTGAGTGAGCGCGGCGAGCGAACGGCAGACGCGGCCGCCCCGCGACAGCGGCGGCCGGTCCGCTCCTACGGCGGCGTCGACGCGGAAGCCCGGGTTGCCGCCCGGCGCGGCAAGCTATTGGACGCCGGGCTCGAACTGTTCGGCACCCGGGGGTATTCGGCAACCGGCGTCAAGGACCTGTGCCGTGCGGCTGGGCTGACCGACCGCTACTTCTACGAGTCTTTCGCGGGGACGCGCGAGCTGTTCGCGGCGGTCTTCGACCACGTCGTCGACGAGTTGTTCGCCGCGGTGGCGCGTGCGGTGGAGGCGACGCCGCCTCAGGGGACGCGCAAACTCCGGGCGGGCATCGGCACGTATCTCACAGCGTTGGCGCAGGATCCGCGCAAGCTTCGCATCGTGTTCGTCGAGCCGACCACAGCGGGGGCGGAGGATCGCTTGCGCGACGCATTGTGGCGCTTCGCGCGATTAGTCGCGGCCACCGCTGCCGAGGCGCGGCCGGAAGATCACCCGCCCGCACCGATTGTCGACATTTTCGCGTTGTCGGTGGTCGGCATGCTGGAGCGGGTCATCGTGGAAAAACAAGGCGGTCGTTTGGCGGTGCCGATGGACAATCTCATCGACTATTGCACCGCCTTTGCCGGGGCTTCGCTGCGGGCCATCCATTCGGGCGAAATCGATAAGCGCACAAAGGATTAAGGAACGAAACCTACCGGAAGGGTTGGTCGCAAGTCTGGCCGACATCTCTCGGGTGCGGTAGATTTCACAACGAGTTCGTGCCGGGCATGAACCGACCCGCGGGGGACCGGCGGGAGGAAATCACAGTGGGGACCGAGCATTCGGTTGCAGATCATTCCGACATCGACCAACAAGAGATTCGAGTACTTGTCGAGAACGGCGAGTATTGGCTACGCAATCGTGGCGATATCGCCATGATGACCGTCACCATCGAGCGGTTGAGGGAACGCTGGCCGCAGGCGCGCATCGGCGTGCTGACCCATCAACCCGCTGTGCTTCAGGCATTGCTGCCGGAGGCGGAACCGATTTGCGGACCCGAGTGGTGCTGGGGATCGGACAGTTGGCAGGGACGGCTCTCACGAAGCGCGGGTACGAGACTGATCGGCCCCGCGGCGCTGCGGTGGCGCGCCGCGACCGACGGGCCGAAGGATCGGCTGCGTGCCCTGCGTTCCAGCGCGTGCCTGCGCCGGGACCACGACGACCCCGATGCCGAGGCGGACGGGGTCGAGTTTCCTGTCGAGATCCCAGCCGCCGTCGCTCAGGCGTCGCTGGTCATCGCCCTGGGCGGCGGCTATATGACCGATGTGGATCGCTACCAGGCCAATCGCACCCTCAACCTGCTCGAACGCGCTCACGCGCTGGGCATTCCGACCGCGATGGTCGGGCAGGGCATGGGGCCGCTGCGGGATCCGCTGTTGCAGCGCCGTGCCACGCAGGTGTTGCCGGACGCCGATTTCATCGCGCTGCGGGAACCACGCCGCGGCCCGGAACTGCTGAGCGGGTTCGGTGTGGAGCCCGAGCGGGTCATGATCACCGGTGACGACGCGGTCGAGTTCGGCTATCGGTTGCGCGGCGCACGGATCGGGACCGATATCGGGCTGTGCCTGCGGGTGGCCGATTATTCGAAGGTCAGCGCGGTCGCCCAGACGACGCTCGGCGGGGTGGTCCGGGACCAGGCCGTCGAGCTCGATGCCGGTGTGGTGCCGCTGATCATCTCCGAATACGCCTCGGAGGATCGACTCGCGACCTTACCGTTGCTGGCCGGGGCGGCACGGACGGCGGCTCCGGTCGGTCGCGGCGGCACCGCGCACGATGTGGCACGTCAGGTCGCGCGCTGCAGGCTGCTTGTAACAAGCGCCTACCATCTAGCGGTATTCGCACTGTCGCAGGGCATTCCTGCGGTCGGAATTACCGCCTCGGAGTACTACGACGACAAGTTTCATGGCCTGGCCCAAATGTTCGGCACCGGGCTGCGGGTGGTACATCTGAACGATGCGAAGCTCGAGGATAATCTCGGCCGCGCGATCCGAGAGGTGTGGGACGATGCGCCGGCTGTCCGGGATTCGTTGCGGCAGAAGGCCGTCGAGCAGATCGACGCCAGCAGGGCCGGCTTGGAGCGAGTGTTCCGGTTGGTGGAGAGCGGCCCGGTGCGCCGCGCGACCGTTTAGGGGGTACCTGTCATGACAACGCTGTCGGTATGCGTTCCGGCCTACAACTCGGCGCGCACACTCGCGACGACGTTGCGCTCGGTGCTGGAGCAGGATGTGGATTTCGAGCTCGTCGTCCTCGACAACGCGAGCACCGACGCCACCTCCGAGATCGCGCACTCCTTCGAGGACCCGCGCATCCGGGTGCTGCGCAATGATTCCGTGCTGCCGATCGGCGACAACTGGAACACCGTGATCCGGGCCTCGACCGGAAAGCTCGTCAAGGTGGTTTGCGCCGATGACGTGCTGCGACCCGGTGCGCTGACCGTACAGTCGAGGGTGATGGCCGACGAGTCGATCGCCATCTGCGCCAGCCGGTTCGAGGTGATCGACGAGGCCGGCGAGGTACAGGAAACCGATCTCGGTTTGGCCGGGTTGGAGGGCAGGCAGACCGCCCGTGCGCTGGCCCGCGCGATCGTGCGCCTCGGGCCCGCCGATTTCGGGCCGACCGCGGCGGCGATGTTCCGTCGCGAGCATTTCGATCGGGTCGGCGGGCTGCGCGGCGACCTGGTGTTCCCGATGGATGTCGACTTGTTCGCGCGGGTGTCGTCGTTCGGGGTGTTCTACGGAATGCCCGAAATCACCGCCGCGTGGCGGAATTCATCGTTCAACCTGTGCAGTAGCACTTCGACGGTCAGCAAGCTCACCGATATGCTCCGCTTCCACCACCGTCTCGCGGGCGACCACCCGGAGTTGGTGAAGCGTGCCGACGTGCTGGCCGGCGACACCCGGCTGGCGAAGGCGGCGCTGCAGCGGTTGCGGATCCGCACCGTCGCGACGGTGCGACACCGTCCGGATCTGCTCTGAAGGGTTCGCTCTCGGCTCTGCACGCCCTCTCGACGCCGAACGTGGTGCCCCGGCAGGGACACCACGTTCGGTCTTTCCGAGCTCAGATCGTCCAGAGCCTGCCGTAGGTGACCACCGTGTCACCGCTGGAGCTGACCACCCGGACGAACGGACGGATGTTGGTCGGGCCGAGGACCCCGGTGACTGTGCCGTGGAAACCGGACATCCGGATGAATCCCGAAGAACCGGAGACGTCGCCGCCCGCGCATTCGACCGTCTGGATGCCGGGACCGAGACCGACCTCGAGCTGAATGCCGCCGCGCGGGATCAGGTCGTTGAGCTTCAGCAACGCGCCTTCGCTGCCGCCCAGATCTAGTCCGAGACTCGGTGACGACCACTCGAATCGTAATTTTCCATTGAGGGTGGCCGGGAATCCGACCATATAGCCGACGGTGATGTGGCCGGTCCAGTCCTCCGCGTCCGGGCCGGAGATCTGGAATGCCGCCTCACCGTTGTGGAACCACTCGCGGGTCAACGGGTTTCCGTCCAGCGGTGCCACGAAATCGACGCGAGTATCGGATTGGATTGCCTCGACCATACGGTCGCTGTGGTCGACGACCTGATTGCTGCTGTCGATGGCGGCCGCTGCGGTGCCGTTCGCGAAGACCAGGCCCGACGCGAGGACCGAGGCCATTGCGAACATGCGCAGACTTCGGCAATAGAACGGTGTTGTTTCCCTCATCAGATTATCCCCTCAGATTCCCCTCACACTGCCGAGCGCCTGCCGCGCCCGACGCCCGACCCCCGGTTCATGGGGCGACAAGCCCTTCAATCGTCCAGGGTGGGCTGGTGGTGGTAAATAAAACTAGTCATGTCAACTATGTTGGGTTGAATCAGCAACAATCTGGTGTCGGCACAGCAAATTCAATGCGATAACTCACCATCTCTCCGAGGGTCCCGCCGGGTCGTCGAGCACCCAATGTCCTTCCAGCTCCGGGAACTCGGCTCGAACCTCGGGCAGCAGGTCGCGCAGTGTCAGCAGCACCGAATCCGGTCGGGCCGCGACGAGTTCGGCGGGGGAGATGATCGGAATATCGGTGCCCGGCATCCGGCGGCCGTGTTTGGCGGGCGAGGCGTCGGCTACCGCCGCGACGAGTCCGCGGTGCAGACCGGCCAGGCTGAACAGCGCCACCGCGCGGGAGGCGGCGCCGTAGGCGTACACGCGCTGTCCGCGTGCAGTGGTCGCTGTCAGCCATGCCCGCAACCTCTCGGCATGCTGATCGGTCGTGTGCTGGAGCCCCCGTAGGGCGGCAACATCGGTGTGTTCCGCCTCCGCGGCGAGTATGGCGTGCACCGCTGGATCCGGTTCGATCGCACCGTGCACTGCACCGACCAGTACGGTTCCGCCGTACAGGTCGAATTCCCACGCCGTCGCCACGTTCATGCCTGCTGACTTCAGCAACCGGCGCAGTGCGGCCAGCGAATAGTAAGCAAAGTGTCCGTGCCTCAGCGCGTTCCACTGACCCGCCGAGACGATGGTGGCCAGCGAGTGGTACTGGATCAGCAGCAGCCCGTCCGGCGCGGTGGCGGCGGCGCGGTCCTTGATTGCCGCGGCCTGATCCGGTTCGTGCATGATGCCGAAGCAGTCGAGCACGATATCGGCAGGCTCCGTGCTGGACCGGAATCCGCGTTCGGCGAGCAGCGGCAGCCAGGTGCCGCCGTGCGGACTGCCGAACTCGCGCACCGTGGTTCCGCGCAGCAGACCCGCCTGGGCGACCCGGGCGATCGCGTCGGCGGCCTGATCGCGCAGCGCCTGCGGTTCCACGCCGCGCGGCTCCTCGGTGCGGGTGTCGTCGTCGGCCAGCTGTGCGAGCCCGCAGGCCTCGCACACATCCATGCGGAGCGGGTGCGTGTTCTCCTCGACCCCGATCGCCGCGTCAGCGCTGGGAAAGTAGTCGGCGGCGGGCACGGCGCCGAGATCGAGCACCGTTGTCAACCGGTCGCTTCCGCAGCCGCGGCAACGGCTACCGCCTGCGTTCACGACGGCCGCATTCGTGACACCATGGCCACGTGCGTATCGAGCCGACCGAACTCGCCGATGTCCTTGTCCTGGCGCCGGAGCCCTTTCGTGACGAACGCGGGCTGTTCACCAGGACTTTCGATGCCGAGGAGTTCGAAGCCGCGCTGGGTGTGCCCGGTGCCGCGGCAGCATTCCTGCAGGACTCGCAGTCGCGGTCGACGCGCGGAGTGATCCGGGGCATGCACGGCCGCTCCGGGCGCGGCGAGGCGAAACTGGTGCGGTGCGCGAACGGCGCGGTGCACGACGTGCTCGTCGACACCCGGCCCTCGTCGCCGACCTTCGGCCAGCAGCAGGCTTTCCTGCTCGACGACAACGACTTCCGGCACCTCTACGTGCCGCCCGGGTTCCTGCACGGTTTCCAGGCGCTCACCGCGACGGCCGATGTGTGCTATCGCATCGACCGCCCGCATGATCCGACCGAGGACATCGGTGTCGCTTACGACGATCCGGACCTCGCCATCGGCTGGCCGTTGCCGGTCACCGTCGTCTCCACCCGCGACCGCGCCGCGGGCAGTTGGCAGCATCTGGTCACACGAGTGCGGTGACACCCGAACCGCCGACCCGCCGCATCGAAGCGTCGAGAATCCCGGCGTCGCGGAGTTTCTCGAGGTGCGGCAGTCTGGTGAATCGGTGGAAAAAGTCGTCACTGGTGAGTCCCCTGGCTGTGTATTCCTGATACAGCTCCTGCGCGCCCGCCGGAATGGTCCATGCGGCATGGAATCCGATGGCTTCGCGCGCGGCGGAGAAGTCGACGCGATAGGAGCGCGGATCGGCTCCGCTCTCCCCGGTGATGTTGAGCCGCGAACCGGGCACCGCGTCCACCACTGCCTGCGCGATGTCCGCGACGGTCAGGTTGTTGGCCTCGGTGCCGATATTGAACGCGCGGCAGTGAATCGCCTCGGTCGGCGCGGTGAGGCAGGTCGCGAAGGCAGTCGCGATGTCGGCCGCGTGGACCAGTGGGCGCCACGGCGTTCCATCGGAGAGCACCTTGACCTCCCCGGTGAGCACCGCGTACCCGACCAGATTGTTCAGCACGATGTCCGCGCGCAGGCGCGGCGAGAAGCCGAATGCCGTGGCATTGCGGAGAAAGACCGGAGTGAAGTCGGCGTCGGCCAGTGCTGCGACATCGTCCTCGACGCGCACCTTGCTCTCGGCGTAGGGCGTGATCGGCTTCAACGGTGCGTTCTCGGTGACCAGCTCTTCGCCGGCCGCACCGTACACCGAGCAGGTCGAGGCATAGAGGAAGCGCGCGACGCCCGCCGCTTTCGCGAGCCGGGCCAGCCGGACCGACGCGTGATGGTTGATGTCGTAGGTGATCTCGGGATGCAGCGCGCCGAGCGGATCGTTCGACAGCGCGGCGAGGTGGATCACCGCGTCGAAACCGGCGAGCTGCTCGACGGTCACATCGCGCAGGTCGACGGCGACGCCGGGCGGATCGCCGGGCAGTGCGCCGAGTACGCAATCGGCGAAGAACCCGGAATCGAGCCCGACCACGTCGTGCCCGTCGGCGCGCAGCACCGGAACCATCACGGTTCCGAGGTACCCCTGGTGCCCGGTGACCAGAACTCGCATGCTCATTTCCCTCCCAAATCGAGGACAACCTTATCGATCACGAATGCCTCCGCGTACTCGGCCCGGCACTGCACACCACGCAGCCGGGCAAGGCCGGTGAACGCCTGCTCGTCGAACCAGTCGCGGCCTGCCTGCGAGGGATAGTGCTTCAGCAGCAGCCTGGCCTTCGCCTCTGTGAATTCCGTGCTGACCGGGTGGAATACGGTGGGCTGTGGGGTGTCGGTCTCCCATTTGAGGATCTCGTAGCCGAGTATCAGGTGGTTGCGGAACTCGGTGGGTACCAGCTCCGCGAGCAGCCGGTGGTCCTGATGGGCATCGCCGCGCTGGGGCGCGAAGACCAGATCCGGATCCGATGTGCCACGGAAGTGCTGCACTGCGTTCTTGATCCGGTCCCAGTGCGCAGGCGCTCTGCCATCGGGAACATCGAGCACGGTGAGTTCGAGATCGGCGTTCGGACAGAATTCGGCCAAGGCCGTCTGCTCCTCGAACTCCCGCTCACTGTCGCCGCCGGAGATCACCAGGGCGCGGACCCGCAGACCGGGATGCTTCGCGGCCAGCGTCAGCAGGGTGGCGCCCATACCGATGGCGATGTCGTCGCAATGCGCGCCGAGCACAGCGATTTCGGTCAGCGGCGCGGTGGTCAGTGCGATCATGCGTCCTGCTTCTCCCACACCATCCATGGACGAAGGCCGGTGCGATAGGCCGCGTCGAGCTCGGCGCGTTCCTTGAACGTGTCGGCGGGCTTCCAGAAGCCTTCATGCTGGTAACCGAACAACCGCCCCTGTCCGGCCAGGGCGCCGCAGGCGTCTTCGACGAGATCGCCGCCCGGCGGCAGCAGGTCGAGAACCTCTTGGGTGAGCACGAAGTACCCGCCGTTCTCCCAGATCGGCATCCGCGACACCGGCATGATCTCTTTGACCTCGCCGTTCGGTGTCATGTCGACGCAGTGGAACGAGGACTGCGGCGGCACCACCATCATCGATGCCGCGGCACCGGAAGCGGTGAACTTCTCGATCATCTCGTCCAGCGGTGCGTCGGTGAGGACATCGGCATAGTTGGCCAGGAAGGTCTCTTCGCCCTCGAGATAGGGGCGCACCCGGCGCAGCCGTTCGCCGATCGCCGACTGGACGCCGGTGTCGACGAAGGTAATCGACCAGTCGCTGATATCGCTGTGCAGCAATTCGACGCGGCCGTCGCGGATCACGAAGTCGTTGGACACCGATTCCTGGTAGTTCAGGAAGAAGTTCTTGATGTGCTGAGCGCCGTAGCCGAGGCACAGGATGAATTCTTTGTGCCCGAAGTGTGCGTAGTAGCGCATGACGTGCCACAGCAGCGGTCGGGGGCCGACCATCTGCATCGGCTTGGGGATCACGTCGTCGGTGCCGTCACGCATCCGCATGCCGTAGCCGCCACAGAACAGCACAACCTTCATCGCGCAGGCCTTTCGGTGTTTTGATTGCTAGGATCGGCGCCGGAGTCCAGCGCGGCGAAGTGCAGCGTGGGTAATGGATAGACGAGCTGGGCGCCCCATTCGGCGATGTGGCGAAGCTGCTCGGTGATCTCCGCTTCGAGATTCCACGGCAGGACCAGTACGACATCGGGCCGGTCGTTGTCGATCCGCTCGGGCGCGTGGATCGGAATCCTGGTGCCTGGCGTGAACTTCCCGTGTTTGTACGGGTTTCGGTCGACCGTATAGTCCAGCAGGTCTGGCCGGATGCCGCAATAGTTGAGCAGCGTGTTGCCTTTGCCCGGTGCGCCGTAGCCGACCACGCGCTTGCCTCCGGCGCGCTGTTCGAGCAGGAAGCCAAGCAGCTCCTGGCGCACCGCGTCGGCACGGGGTTGCAGGTCACGGTAGCCGGCGACCTCGTGGAGACCGGCGGCTTCCTCGGTGCGGAGCACCTCGAGCATCCGCTCGCTCGGCCCGTCGGCGACGGCCTCGGGTCGTGCCCAGAGCCGAATCGAGCCGCCGTGGGTGGCAAGCAGTTCGACATCGACCACCGTCAATCCGGCGGTGGCGAGGGCCCGCTGGGCCGAGAGCACCGTGTAGTACTGGAAGTGTTCATGGTAGATCGTGTCGAACTGGCCCAGGCGCATCAGGTTCAGCGCGTGGTGCACCTCGATGGAAAGCCAGCCGTCGTCGGCCATGAGCTCGCGCAGCCCGCGGGTGAAACCGCGCAGGTCGGGGACGTGCGCGTAGACGTTGTTGGCGACGACCAGGTTCGCGGGCCCGTGCTGGGCGCGGATCTTCGCGGCGGAATCCTCGTCCAGGAAAGCGGTTTCGGTGGGTATGCCCGCCAGCCGGGCGGCCGCGCCGACATTGACCGACGGCTCGATCCCCAGGCATCTGATACCTGCGGCGACTGCGTGCCGCAGCAGGTAGCCGTCGTTGCTCGCAGCTTCCACTATGAACGAGTCCGGTCCGAGGCCGAGCTTTTCGATGGCGTGGTTCACAAAAGCTTCGGCGTGCCGAACCCAGCTATCGGAATACGATGCGAAGTAGGCATACTCGGTGAATGTCTCCTCGGGCGTGATCAATGCCGGAATTTGCAGAAGGAGACACTCGTCACATAAACGCAGGTGCAATGGGAAGGTGGGTTCGGCGAGATCGAGCTCGGCTGCGGCGAGGAACTTCTCGCACGGTGGGGTAGCGCCGAGGTCGAGAACGCTTGATAGCTTATTGGAATCACAGAGTCGACAACGCATGCAGGCCCCACTTCTGCGGCTAGTTTGATCGCCCGGCGCATTACCGGCACGCCCCAGACGTCGGTGTGATCCAGTGAGACGTTACAACGAATCGCCTGCATGGCAATGCTGAAACCATCTGGGTGATAGCGGTTTCTGGACGAATTTCCCCCATTAACGATCGGTAGCATCCGAACAGTTAACGCTATTGCCGGGGCAATACTCTCATCGCTGAGCGCGGCCCATCGGCGGCGCACGTGCGTCACCTGCTTGGTTGTCGCTGCAACGACCGTCGGGTGACGGGGGAGAAGCCGACCGTGGCTATCGCGTGGAATACTGTGCGGCCCTTGCGATTCGATATGTGAAACAGATTGTGTTCTGTAACAATCGGCTTCTGGCCACCGACTGATGGAACACCCCAGGCGGTCAGGCTGAGCCGAGGGGACCGATCGATGTCGATCGGGGGCTACGAGTTTCTCTCCCAGGGGGAGGTGCGTCTTCTTATGAGCTTCGAGCTCACCGATGGCGACGATCTGGATGTGTCCAGACCGCCGCTGACTTCGCCGCGCTCGGAACGCGAGCGCTGGCAGGCCGAGTATGTACGACGCTTGGCGGCAACGGATTCAGTGGTCATCGCCGTCGCTGTCGGGTTGGCACAGGTCATTCGCTTCGGTGGGCCGGTCGCACCGCCACTGGCTTGGCCGATGCCCTATGAGGTCGGCTATGGAGTTGTCTCTACAACGCTGGCTTTGGCCTGGATAGCCTTTTTGGCCGTGTGCAATACCCGGTCACCACAGGTGGTCGGCATCGGCTCCGAAGAGTATCGGCGGTTGGTGTCGGCCACACTGCGATTGTTCGGTTTCCTCGCCATCGCGTCACTGATATTCCAGATCGAGTTCGCGCGTGGCTATCTGGCGATCGCATTGCCGCTCGGCCTGCTCGGGTTGATGTTCAGCAGGTTGCTGTGGCGGTTGCACGCGCGTGCGCGGCGCGGCGTCGGCGAGTACCGGACATCGGTATTGGTGGTGGGTGGCGCCGAGGCAGCGCAGGCGATGGCGACCGCGTTCTCGCGCGACCCGGAGTCCGGCTATCAGGTGGTCGGTGTGTGCATCCCGGACGGCGTCGACGGAAACACCGCGTACGGCATCGAAGCATCGGGGCGCACCTATTCGGTGGTCGGCGACGACCGGTCGGTACTCGAGGCGGTGCGCCGTAGCGGCGCCGACACCGTCGCGGTCACCGCCACCGACCATCTCGGCCCGGTCGAATTGCGACGCATGGCCTGGGAACTCGACCCGATCGGGGTGGAACTGATCGTGGCGCCCGGTGTCGTGGACATCGCGGGCACCCGCCTGACGAACCGTCAGGTTGCCGGCATGCCGATGCTGCATATCGCGAAACCGCAGTACGACCGTGCCAAGTCGACCGGCAAGGCGGTGTTCGACGTCTGCTTCGCGGGCGTGGTGCTGCTGGCGATCGCGCCGGTGATGCTCGCCATCGCGCTTGCGGTCAAGCTGACCAGCCCGGGGCCGGTGTTCTATCTGTCGGAGCGAATCGGTCGTGGCGGCAAGCCGTTCCGGATGATCAAGTTCCGCAGCATGTATGTCGACGCAGACAGCAATGTCGCCGCACTCATCGAGCGCAGCGGCGGCAACCCGGTGTTCTTCAAGATGAAGGACGATCCACGCATCACGTCGATCGGGCACGTGATCCGCAAGTTCAGCCTCGACGAGCTACCGCAGTTCCTGAACGTGCTCGGCGGTCAGATGAGCGTGGTCGGGCCGCGACCGCAGGTACAGCGCGAAGTGGACTCCTACGACGGCAACATGCGGCGCAGGCTGCTGGTCAAGCCCGGAGTCACCGGGTTGTGGCAGGTCAGCGGGCGATCGGATCTGTCGCTGGAAGATTCGGTGCGACTGGATCTTTCCTACGTCGAGAACTGGTCGATGGTGCTGGATCTGCTGCTGATCGCCAAGACCATCGGCGCTGTGGCCCGCGGCGAAGGTGCGTACTGAACGGCCCTGGTCAGGATGGCCGCCGGGCCGGGAATTCGGCGGCCAACTCCTCGAAGACCGCGGTGTTCATGGCGAAGGCGCGCTTGCCTTCGTCGAGCACCCTGCGGCGCTCGAGATCGTCGAGCGGCAGTTGGTCCAGCAGAGCCCGGTATTCGCGCTTGAAGGCGGCCGGGTTGCCGACGGCATCGAAGACGTAGAAGCGCACGCCGTCGCCGCGATGCGGCAGGTTCCACAGTTTTTCGGCGGTGCCGCGGATGACCTGTCCGCCGGACAGGTCGCCGAGGTAGCGGGTGTAGTGGTGGGCGATGTAGCCGGCGGGCCATTGGTGTGCGCACTCGACGATGCGGGCGGCGTAGGCGGCGGTCGCGGGCAGCGGTCGCAGGTCTGCGTGCCAGGCCGGTCCGATCAGGTGGGCGAGGTCGCGTTCCAATTCCGCGGTCCTCGCCAGTTCCGGTCGGATGAACGGCCCGGCGACCGGATCGTCGGAGAGCTGATTCCAGTGGCCTTCGAGGGCGCGGTAGATGAACCAGAGCTGACCGGTGTAGCGGTGATAGGAGTCCACACCCAGCGCGCCGCCGAGCATGTCGCTCATGAACCGGGAGTTCTCGGCCTCGGTGTGCTGTTCCGCGGTCGCGGTACGGATCGCCGTCGAGAACGGAATTGTGTCCGACATGTCCGAAACCACCTCGCTATCTCGCGGGAGTCCGCTGTATGGCTACCCTAACTAGCCGGTACGACGATACCGGGTCACCGCCGACGTCGCACGGGAGTCCCGCAACGCGGCCCGGAAGCCGCGGTCGGCTCGGCGGCGTCGCACGATCGGCCTGCGCAGCGCGCCGAAGCGGCTCAGGATCCGGGGCCTGCGCACGGTGCGGTCGAACCATTCGCCGAGGGTGACGCCCGCGGCCAGCGCGCAACCGACGCCGATGGCCGCGAGCAATTGGTTGGCTCCGATCAGCAACTCGTCGTTGAGCAGCGCGTAGAGGCCGCGGTACACGCTGAGTCCCGGCAACAGCGGCGTGATGCCCGCGACCGCGACGACGAGCGGCGGCGTCAAAGCGCGACGCGCCATCAGACCACCGGCGAGGCCGACCAGGGTGGCGGCTACGCCGGAGGAAACCACCGGTCCGAAACCGGTCTGCTGCACGAGCAGATAGCAGATCGTGCCCGCGGCGCCGCTGCAGGCGGCCGCGGCGAGGGCGCGGCGCTCGGCATAACAGGCGAGGGCGAAGGCCAGCGCCGCGACCGCGCCCGCGAGCACCTTCACCGCGAGGTCGGTGATGTCGCGGCTGGCCAGATACACCGGCGGGACCGTGGCGCCGACGAGGTCGCCGATCCGCAACGCGACCGTGATGCCCGCGATGATGCCGCCGGTCATCATGACGACCTCGAGCATGCGCGCGGACGCGGTGATCGGCGCACCGGTGATGGCGTCCTGCACCGCGCCGACCAGCTGCAAACCGCTGAGCAGCACGGTGATTCCGGCCGCGATGATCAGTGTCGGGTCGACATCGATACGCAGTGGCCCGGCCAGTGTGGCCAGCGCGACCGCGGGTGCGGCGGCGATGGCGCCGCCGACCATGTGCTGGAAGAAGAACGGCAGCCCGAACCGATTGAGCACCCGGTTGGCCCGGTCGATCGCCAGGGTGGTTGCGAAACTGATTGCGGCGACGAGCACGCCGCCACCGAGCAGGGCCGCGATGGCCGCGGCGAGCAGTGACCAGCCGAAAGTGGCCATCCAGCGGTGGTAGGGATGCGGGGCCGAGGTGATGGAGTCGAGCGCGGCACGCGCGTCCTCCGGAGCGACCACTTCGTTGCGGATGCGGCGCGTGAGTCGATCCACGGCGGCCAGTCTGGTGAAGTCGAGCGACCGATAGTGCACGATCCGCATAGTGCTCGCGGGCGGCAGTTCCGGACCTCGATCGGCCCAGATCCTGATCGCGTCATAGGTGACGTCGATGCTGCAACGCGACAGCCCGTAGGTGGCGGCGATGAAACGCACCTGAGTGGTCGTGTCGATCACTCCGGTGCCCGACGCCAGCACCACTTCGCCGACGCGAACGGCAAGATCGAGCACCTCGGCGACGCGGGCGTCGTCGGTGAGATCGATCGGCTGCAGCGGAGTCGGGGCAGCGACGATGGTGTCGGCGGTGGCCTGCCGGTCGGCGACCAAGCGCCCGACGGCCTGACTCACCACCGGAATTCGCGGTGGCCGACGCAACCATCGCGCGCGCCGCCCGCCGAGTTCGGGGGTGGGGGGGCGCGGGTCGGCGGCGGGGCCGGGCGGGAGTGGGGGAGGACCCCAGGGCGCGAACCGAGTCCGCCGGGCGCGTTTAAAAAACACCCAGCCCACCGGACACCCCCCAAACAGGGGTG
>NZ_JBHVDF010000003.1:0-42827 GCF_042802915.1 Nocardia sp. NPDC057440 | reverse complement strand
CACACCGCCCCCGTCGGCTTCAAACACCAGCGTATTTCGGGGGGGCCGACGCACCAAGCGCGCGCGCCGCCCGCTTTTATGCCCGTACCGCGCCTCGACGTCGTCTCCTTCCGGAAGTGCGTCAGAACCCATGGACGCGAACCTAGTCATCTACGGGCGTCCGCGTCATCCGCGCTGTTCGCGGCGGGCGTGTCAGGTCTCGTTCGGTGCGGCAACGGCCTTGGCCCTGTCCAGGAAAGGTGGTAGAACTTGTTCTAATTCGGCGATGGGAGCGCGTACGGTGCGGTACGGAATTGTGTTGTTCACCAGTGACCGGGGCATTACGCCCGCCGAGGCGGCAGCAGCCGCCGAACAGGCCGGCTTCGACGCCTTCTACGTGCCGGAGCACACCCATATCCCGGTGGTCCGTGCCGCGGCGCATCCCCGCACCGGCGATGCGAGCCTGCCCGACGACCGTTACCTGCGCACGCTCGATCCGTGGGTCGCTCTGGCCACCGCCGCCGCCGTCACCAGCAGGATCACCCTGTCGACCGCGGTGGCGCTGCCCGCCGAGCACCATCCGATCACCCTCGCCAAAACCCTCGCCTCGCTGGACCACCTGTCCGGCGGCCGGGTCAGCCTCGGCGTCGGATTCGGTTGGAACACCGACGAACTCGCCCATCACGGGGTGCCGGCCGGGAAACGCAGGACGGTGTTGCGCGAGCATCTGGACGCCATGCGGGCCATCTGGTCGGAGGAGGAGGCGAGCTTCGCCGGACAGTTCGTGAACTTCGGTCCGAGCTGGTCGTGGCCGAAGCCGGTGCAGAAGCGCATTCCGGTCATCCTGGGTGCGGCGGGCACCGAACAGTCCTTCACCTGGCTGGCGAAGAATGCCGACGGCTGGCTCACCACGCCGACCGAGGACGGTCTGGATACCAAGATAGAACTGTTGCACCGGGTCTGGCGTGAACACGAACGAACGGGGACTCCGGAGATCATCGCGCTCGCCGGACGCCACGATGCCGCCCAGCTCGCGCATTGGGCCGAACTCGGGGTCACCGAAGCGGTATTCGGAGTGCCGGACCGCGACGCTGAGGAAGTGCGTGGGTACCTGACGCGGCTGGCTGGAAAGCTCGGCATCGAAGCTGCTCGCTGATCTGATCAGCGGTTCTGTCGCACAGATTTTCCGCCCGCCGCACCAGGGTCGCAGACCCGGTGCCGCGGGCGGAATCTCTTCTGAGTGCTAACCGCGCCGCCTCCGTGCGAACAGCCAGCCACCGATCGCGCCGAGCACACCGATGCCCGCGCCGCCGACAATGGACACCACGATCAACGCCGAGGATTTCGATTCGGTCGCGCCCGCCGCACTCGCGGCCGCGCCGGGGGTGCCTGCCCCCGTAGACTTTCCGCCGCCCGCCGGGGTGTTCTCACCGAAGACGCCGTCGGTGGCCGAGGTCGAATACTTCGGCCCGCCCTCCTGAGCGCCGGAGACGGTGAGATCGAGGCGAATCGGAACCGGGGTGCTTCCGCGGTCCGCGGAGGTGGAGCCGAGTTTGACCGCGATGTAGTACCAGCCCGCGACGGCCTGCGTGCGAATGTCGTGGTCGTCGGCATTGCGATTGTTGTACCGGATCGGCACGGTCGCCATCGCGGGGTCGTTGGACGGCAGCACCTGGTCGGAACCGGTGTACACCATGGTGTCATTGTCGATTCTCTCGCGGATGGGGGAGTACAGGGTGGTGGTGATATTCGAGAAGTTTTCGCTTTGGTGGTTGCCGGTCGCGCCGAAGTGCACCCGATACGCCAAACCCTGTCCCCAGTTCAGTCGAACTCGGTAGAAGACGAACTCGCCGGGCCGCACGGTGTCGGTGTAAGTGCCGCTGGCAGGCAACTCAGCGGCGACATTGAAGGACCCACCGCCCGTTGCCGCGGTACGCGCGCCGGTCGGCTCGATGAAGGTCGAAGCGGGTCGCACGGCGACCGGGCCGGGATCGGTCGCGGCGGGTTCGATGCCGACGAGCAATTCGATCGGCAGTCGCTCCGGCACCCCGGTCGAGACGTGATCCCAGGTCAGCGCGAAGTAGTACCGGCCGCCGCCCCTGCATTTGTCGGCGCTTGTGTCGCCCTTGCGTTCCTTGGTCGCGCCGTCGAAGGCCCGGGCGACGGTGAGCGCCACGCCGTCGCTGGAACTGGTCGTCATTTCGGATTCGGATACGTTGCAGTCCCTGCCATCCCTCCCGTAGACGTGCATCCGGAGGGTGTTGATGTCGTCGGTGGAGGAGATGTTCGGCAGCCGAGGGAAGGACACGGTGCCGCTGAAGTAGGCGGTGGCGCCTGCGGGCACGTCGACGGACCAGTAGCGCTTTTCCTTCTGGCCGATGGTGTCCAGGTATTGGCCCGGTGTCGCCACCGGCGCGGTGTTATAGGTGGCGGTGCCGGTGATCGGCGCCCCTGCCGCCTTGTAGTTGCGCAATGCGGCCGAGGTGACTCGTGGCAGCGTCCGCTCGAGCGCGGGGCCGTCGGCGGCGTCGGTGTAGGTGCCGCCGGTGGCCTGGGCCATACAGGTGAGCTGGGCGCGGGCCTTGGCATCCACCGCGAAGCCGATCGCGTGCATGACCAGGTCGAGGCCCTGCTGCTTCAATTCCCTTGCGACCTCACACGGGTCGGGCGGTGAACAGGTGTCGTCGCCGTCGGAGACCAGCACGATCGAGCGCGGCCCCGACTTGGGCAGGGTGGCCGCGGCCTCGCGCAGCGCGGTGCCCATCGGCGTCCAGCCGCTTGCCTTGATGCCGTCGACCGCGCTGGTGAGCGCGGCCTTATCGAGCGTGTCCGGCTTGTGCAGCACCTGCACGTCCCGGCACCCGGCCGGCTTGTCGGTCTCGGCGTTGCCGGTGCTTGTGCCGTAGACAGTCAGCCCCACCTTGGATTCGGCGGGCGCGGAACCGACGAAGGTCCGTACGGCGTTCTTGGCGGCATCCATCATGGTGCCCGCCGGGTCGGGACGCTGCATGGAACCTGATGCGTCCAGGATGAGCATGGTCGGCGCGTATTGCGGGGCCTGCTCGGGGCTCTCGTCGGCGTGTGCGGGTAGCGCGGCAACGGACAGGCTTGTCAGCACGATAGCTATCGCGGCGGTGAGCTCGGTCAGTCGCTTGGTAACTGTGGACATAGTCCTCGTCTGCTTGTGTCGCCTGCGGTATTGCGAGTCGGACAGTACAGACGGCAACCAGTCGGTTCCCTTGTTCAAAAGCTGACCGGCATGACAAATCTTCTATTGCTGCTGGTTATCGCACCAGGTCGGTGCGTGCGCGACGACCCACCAGGAGTGGGAACCCCTGGCGGGTCGCTTCGCGCTCAGCGCAGGTCGCGGCGACGGAAGGCGAGGATGCCCACCGTCAGCAATATGGCCGCGATCCCGAGCAGCCACAGCACCGGGGCCAGGTGGAAGGCCGCACCGGGCAGCTTCGGCGGATGGACGAACGGCACCAGGTCGACCAGCCACTGCGGCAGCCCGTCGAGCGAGCCGAGGAAGAAGATCACCAGCATGACGCTCAGCACGCCCCAGGCGACCGGCGTGAATCGCGGCGTGATGCCGTAGATCGCCACCGCGATTCCCGTGACCACCCACACCGCGGGCAGCTGGACCGCCGCCGCGCCGAGTCCGTCGCCCAGCTTGGCGGCCAGGTCGCCGTCCATCGCGCCGTAGACGATGCCGATCGCCGCGCCGGCGACCATCAGGACCACCACCGGACCGAGCAGTGCGAAACCGATGTGGCTCACCGCGTACCGCACTTTGCTCACCGACCCGGCCAAGGTCGCCTCCGCACGCTGACTGGATTCCTCCTCGTGCAGGCGCAGCACCGCCGAGATGGAGTAGGCGGCTGCCGCGACGGCGAGCATGGCGATCGCGAAGGTGATGAAGGAATTCTGCAGGACGTCCGTGCCGCCGACGCGGGCGAGCATGTCGCGGATCTGCTGGCTGTTGTCGAGCATGTTGCCGACGGAGTCGAGGGCGCCGCCCATCAGCATGCCGTAGAGTAGGAAGCCGATGGACCAGGCCAGCAGTGAGCCGCGCTGCAACCGCCATGCCAGCCCGGTCGGTCCGGACAGTGTCGGCGCCGCGACGGGTGGGCCGGGGCGCTCCGCAAGCAACCCCGAGCCGGTGTCGCGACGGCTCAGCAGAATATAGGCGGCCGCGGTGGTGGCCACGGCAACCGCCGCGAGCGGGATCAGCACCCACCACCGTTCATCCGCGAACGGCCGCATCTGGATGCACCAGCCGAGCGGCGAGATCCAGGACAGCACACCGTTTCCCGCGTCGCCGACCGCGCGCAGCGCGAACGCGGCACCGAGCGCGCCGAACGCGACGCCGCGTGCGATTCGCGCGCCGGTGCTGACCTGGGCCGCGACCGCGGCGACACCGGCCCAGGCCAGACCCGATGCGGCCATCGCCGACCCGAAGGCCAGCGACCCGGTGGCGGGCAGGTCGTTGGCGGTCAGCAGTAGCGTGCACAGGATTCCGGCGACCAGGCAGCCTGCCGCGGTCATCAGCATGGCCGCGGTGAGTCCGGCATAGCGGCCGATGCTGGTCGCGCCGACCAGCTCGGCGCGTCCGGTTTCCTCTTCGACCCTGGTGTGCCGGATGATCGTGAGGATCGTCGCGATCGCGATGATCGCGAAGTAGGGTCCAGCTTTCCACAGAGCGATAGAGCCGATTTCGGTGCTGAACACCGGCCCGTACATGGCGACGAGCGCCGGGCTCTCGGTGATGGACCTGGCGTAGTTGTCGAGCTCGGCTTGGGTGTCATAGACGCTCTTGGTGCTCGCGACGTAGGAGGCGGGCAACACGCCGAAGGCGAGTACCCACAGCGGCAACACGATTCGGTCCCTGCGCAGGTAGAGACGAAGCAGCTGAGCGGTCCCCGCGAAATCTGCCGAGCCGCGTACGGCCGGGGCCGCATGGCGCCTGCCCGCGACGGCGGTGGTCATGCCCGCACCTTCTCTCCGGAATGCGTGGCGGCGGGCTGCGCACCGTTGCCGTCGACGTGGTAGTGCCGCATGAACAGTTCTTCCAGCGTCGGCGGCGCGCTGACGAGGCTGCGCACGCCGGTGTCGCCGAGCACTCGGATCAACTCGCCGAGGTGCTCACCCTCCACCTGGCAGCGCAGTGTCCTACCGTCGAGTTCGAGGTCCTCGATGCCGGGGATGCGGGTGAGATCGCCTGGGTCGCCGAGCAATTCGGCGGTGATAGAGGTGCGCGAGAGGTGTCGCATATCCGCCAGCGAGCCGCTCTCCACGGTGCGGCCGGCCCGGATGATGGTCACCCGGTCGCACAGCACCTCGACCTCGGACAGGATGTGGCTCGACAACAGGACAGTGGTGCCGCGCTGGTTGGCTTCCTCGACGCATTCACGAAATACTTGCTCCATCAACGGATCCAGGCCCGAGGTCGGCTCGTCGAGCAGCAGCAGGCGCACGTCGGAGGCGAGCGCCGAGATCAACGCGACCTTCTGCCGGTTGCCCTTCGAATAGGTCCGCGCCTTCTTGCGGGGATCCAGGTCGAACCGTTCGATCAGCTCGGTGCGCCGCGGTGTGTTGATGCCGCCGCGCATTCTGGCGAGCAGGTCGATGGTCTCGCCGCCGGACAGCGACGGCCATAGTGTGACATCCCCTGGTACATAAGCGATTTCGCTATGTAGGGCGACCGCATCGGCCCATGGGTCGCGGCCGAGCAGCGCGACTTTCCCCGAGCTGGCTCGCAGAATGCCGAGCAGGATGCGGATCGTGGTCGACTTGCCTGCCCCGTTGGGGCCGAGGAAGCCGTGGATTTCACCTGCTCTGACGGTGAGATCGAGTCCGTCGAGCGCGGTGAAGTGGCCGAAGTTCTTGTGCAGATCATGAACTTCGATGATGTCGGACATCAGGTCTCCTTGGTGAGTGTGTCCAAAATCGAGGGGTCGGTGAGCAGGCCCTGGGTGTAGAACTCCAGGGCGGGTGGCGTGAGCTCTTCGGTGAGCTCACGGGTGATCTTGCGGAAGTCGAGCTTCTCGCCTCGTCGTTGACGCATCTGCACGTAGAGCAGGGTCGCGCCGAGGTTGAGCGTCATCAGATATCTGGCGCGCGCGGCCGGGTCTCGGCTCGGCTTGATGCTGCCCGCGTCGACTCCGGCCTGGATGTACACCTCGGCATCGGAAACCATGTGCTCGAAAAGGGATTCGGCCAGCGGGCCGCCCGATTGCAGGCTGCGCACCATGTAGGCGACCAGCGGTCCGTATTCCTCGATATCGGCCAGCGCGGCGAGCATGCCTTTCGCGAGGCTCGGTGCGGTGATCGCCTTGGCCTTCTCATCCCTGGTCAGCTCCAGCACCCGCTCGTCGCAGGCGGCCCGCAGGCCGTCTTTGGAGCCGAAGTGATGGTTCACCAATCCGGGGGAGACGCCGGCGGCGGCGGCGATGACGCGGACTCCGACCTGGAATCCGTGCTCACCGAACACCTCGATCGCGGCATCGCGAATTCGGGCGGCGGTCGTGAGATCTGAGAAAGGTGTCACGGCGAATTCTATCTCGGCGGGTCTTTGCGGTAGGGCTCTTCGGTTAAACGCATGTTCAATATATTAAACGCCCGTTCAGTCGTGGGCAAGAGTTTGGTGCGGGATGTCGTGTCAACTGTCACGGTTTGCCGGGGCCGGGGCGGGCTAATGTCGAGTCATGACTACCGGCACCACATCGACGGCAGATCACCTTCGCGCAGCACTCGACGGATCGTGGGGCGCGTTCCGGGAAGAAGCCCGCGTCCAGCTCGCCGACGAGAAATTCGCCGGGGACCCCTCTCTCGACTACAAGGCAGCGCGGGCGCGGGTCCTCGACCAGATGCGGGCCATCGCGACCATGGGGATCGCCGAGCGTGGCTTCCGGCTGGAGAACGGCG
The DNA here is from genome assembly GCF_042802915.1 of Nocardia sp. NPDC057440. Lineage (NCBI taxonomy): Bacteria > Bacillati > Actinomycetota > Actinomycetes > Mycobacteriales > Nocardiaceae > Nocardia > Nocardia sp. NPDC057440. The sequence continues at coordinate 35,921 of NZ_JBHVDF010000003.1, read as the reverse complement.
GTACCGGAGAACCCGGCGCGGCCGTCGTCGCCTTGGAGATGCTGGCCTATGCGGACCTGTCACTCTGGGTGAAATCGGGTGTGCAGTGGGGCTTGTTCGGCGGTGCCGTGGAGAACCTCGGCACCGAGCGCCACCGCGACGTGGTCAAGGCCCTACTGTCGCTGGATCTGCTCGGTTGTTTCGCGATGACCGAATCCGGGCACGGCAGCGACGTCGCCAACCTGGAAACCACCGCCACCTATGACCCGAAAACCCAGGAATTCGTGGTGCACAGTCCCACGCCGTCGGCGCGCAAGGACTACATCGGCGGCGCCGCCGAACATGCCAGGATGGCGGCGGTTTTCGCACAGCTGATCACCGAGGGCAAAAGCCAGGGTGTGCATTGCCTGCTGGTGCCCATCCGCGACGAGCGCGGCGTCGATCTGCCCGGTGTGACCACCTTCGACGACGGGCTCAAGGGCGGCCTGCCCGGTGTCGACAACGGCCGCATCGTGTTCGACAACGTCCGGATTCCGCGTGAGAACCTGCTCAACCGCTACGCCGACGTCGCACCGGACGGCACCTACAGCTCCGATATCGAGAACCCGAGCCGCCGGTTCTTCACCACCCTCGGCACCCTGGTGCGCGGACGGGTCAGCGTGGGCGGCGCGGCGGCGGCAGGCGCGCGGGTCGCGCTGAGTATCGCCACGCGCTATGCCTTGAAGCGCCGCCAGTTCGCGGACCCGGACGACGGCAGCGAAACGCTGTTGCTGGACTATCGCAGCCATCAGCGCAGGCTGCTGCCGCTGATCGCCCGCTCCTACGCTCTTGCCTTCGCGCAGAACGATCTGGTGCGCCGGATGCATCTGGTGCAGACGGGCCAAGATCTCGATCCCAGCGCGCAGCGGGCGCTGGAGAAGCGGGCAGCCGGTCTGAAGGTCGCCCAGACCCGGCACGCCACCCGGGCCATCCAGGAATGTCGCGAAGCCTGCGGCGGCGCAGGTTATCTCACCGAGAACCGGATCGTCACGCTCAAGGCCGACACCGACGTGTTCACCACCTTCGAGGGCGACAATGTGGTGCTCACCCAGTTGGTCGCCAAGGAGCTGCTGACCTCGTACTCCGACGAGATCCGCGACCTGGACGCGCTGGGCTGGGTGCGTTTCGCCGCGACCATGGCCGGTGACGTGGTGCGCAAGCGATCCGGCGTGCGCCAGATGATTCAGACCCTGCGCGACCGCAGCGACGATTCGTTCGACGAGGGCGACCTGTCCCGGCGCGAGGTGCAGCTGCAACTGTTCGCCGATCGCGAGGACTACCTGGTTCGCACCGCGGGCCACCGGCTGCGCGCCCGCGCCAAGGAGACCGGACCGTTCGAGGCCTTCAACAACGCCCAGGATCACATTCTCGCCGCGGGTTCGGCGCATATCGATCGGCTGGTGCTGGAGGAATTCATCGAAGGCATCGCGGGCATCGCGGACCCGCAGGCGCGTGCGCTCGCTGAGACGGTGTGCGACCTGTTCGTCTACTCCTCGCTGGAGGAGAACCTGTCCTGGTTCATCATGCACCGGTTCATGTCGGTCGAACGCGCCAAGGCGGTTCGGCGCGGGGTGAACGAGCTCGTCGACCGACTGCGCCCGGATGCGCTCACTCTGGTCGAGGGGATGGGTGTGCCCGAGACGATGCTGCGCGCCGCGCTGCTCGAGGACGCGAGTGTGTACGAGCGCCCCATCCCGGCGTCGCCAAGCACAACGCCGTGACCATCGCGATGGCGGCGGCGGTGCCGCCGACAATGTCGGTCGGCAGGTGGTAGCCGAGGCCGATCATGCCGATGGCGGCGGCGAACAGCGACACGGCGGCGAGTGCGAGCACCACCGCCCGCGCTCGCGGCGCATCGGTCAGCGCGAGGAAAGTGGCGGCGATCGCGACGAGATGCACGGTGTGGCCGCTGGGGTAGGCGAGGTAGTCGTGCAGCGGCCGCTCCCAGAGTGGCTTGAGTAACCAGCTGTTGATCGCCACGGCGAGTTCGGGAACCACGACCATCATTGCCGCACGCCACCATTCACCGCGATAGCCGAACCAGCATGCGGCCGCCAGCAGCAGTGGTATCAGGATGTACCCGTTGCTCGGGATCACCAGGGCTCGGTAAACGTCGGGATGGCCGTCCAGCGCCGTGTGGATCGGTTCGGCGAGGTCGCGGTCGAGTTCGGTCGGCCCCTTGTCGCGCGGAAATGTGAGCGGCAGCCCCGACGTGACGGCAGCGCAGAACACGACAAGGCCGAGCCGGAGCGCGACCAGTGAACCGAGGAGCTGCCGTGCGGTCATCACGCCGACGACGATAGCCACCGGTCGTGGTGGATCAGCCGGGCCCGTAGGTCAGGATCGCGGTGACGACGAACCAGAGGACCCAGGCGAAGCCGATGACCATGCCGATCGCCAGCGTGATCCGCATGAACGCCCTGCCGAGGTCCATATCGCCCGCCTCTCGCGGGTACAGCTTCCACGGGCTGTACCACGGCGCTTCGATCACCAGGGCGGGCGAGTGCGCTTCCCGCTCGGCCATCGCCAGTTCCTCGGCGTAGGCCTCGGCTTGCGCCTGCTGGGGGCCGCCGTGCCAGAGCGTGATGTCGATCGGGCCGATGAACCCCTCGTTCAGCAATTCCTGCGGCGCGGGCAGATACGGCAGGATACCCAGGCTGCGGAAGGCCACCGCGACATCATTGGCCGTCCACAGCTGCTGCTCGCTCTCGGCCAGGGTGTCGAAATAGTGGCGCAGCCTGCCGGGGTCGGTACCGAGGATGACATCGAAGCTCGGGTCGCTCCACGCCTGCTGGACCTTCAGCTCCGCACCGCGCAACGGGACGATCAGCGCGACGCCGTGCACCGCCCGCTGGCCGAGGCCGCGCGCGGCCAGCCAGGTCTGCAGGGCGAAGGTGTGCTCGCGCGACTTCTCCAGCGGGGTGCGCCGATCCCGGCCTTCCATGGCGACCGGCTCACCCGAGATCGTCCATGCGCCGTTGAGCGGGATTTCCAGCACACCGTCCTGGCGGGCGACCAGCGCCTCGGCCTCGATCACCACGCAACTGGTGGGCGTCCAGACCACGGCGTCGAACTGGTGCAGCCGATCCTTGTGGAACAGACTGCAGTTGATTGTCGCGACACCGTGCGGGCTTGCCGGGTCTTTCCAGGTGCGCAGCCAGTCGATCAACGCCCGTTCGGCGTTGGTGCCTGCCGGATTCTGCACTCGCACGAGCATTCACGACCGCCCTTCACGTCGACACTCGATGGTGGAAAGGATACGAGCACCCGAGCCCGGTTCGCTGCGCCTGCGGCCAGACACGGCGTGTTGGGCACGAGATCTACTGCGGCTGTTCGGCGACGACCTTTCCGGCGTGCACCGCGGCGACCAATGCGCTGTGGTCGGCCTCGGTGCGGTCGGCGTAGCGGACCGCGAAGCGGGCGACCGCGTCGTCGAAACGATCGTCACCGTCCAGATAGCCCGCGACCAGCCGCGGATCGAGCGACCGCGAATGTGCGCGAGCGAGCAGTGCGCCCGCGAGCCTGCCGTAGTCGTCGAGATCGCTCGACGGCAGACTCGCCGGATCGATATCGCCTTTGAGGTTACGGAATTGGCGCACGATGAACGGTAGCGCACCCGTGGGCAGCTCGAGTGTGGTCCAACCGAGCAGGATGTCACTCTCGGACTGAACAAGTCTGGCGCCCTGCACAATTCGTTCCCCCTCGTGTCGCGGCGTCGGTGCGTCCAGGAATGGGGCGAGTGCGGACGGGTTCGCCTGCTTCACCTGGAGCACCAGTGCCTCTCCATCATTGCCGTGCAGCAGCGCGACATAGCTGTGCAACCCGACACTACCGGTGCCGACGATCCGAAAGGCGATGTCGGACACGGCAAATCGGGCGATGAGATTCCGGCGGGACTCGCGCAACGTGTCGGTGTAGCGTTCCAGGCCGTCGGTGACAGCTGCGGCGACCGCGGCCTCCACGTGCGTGAGAATCGGTGGGTCGCTGACGAATCGGTGCTTGCTGATGCCGGTCTCGTGGTCCTCCAAGTGCTCGGTCCACTTCGCCACCACCTTGGCGCTGTTGTTTTTGCGTGCCTTCTTCGCGGCCTTCTTGAAGTCGTCGAGCAGATCGTCGGCTCTGGCCTTGCTGATCACCGATTCGTCGGGCAGCGCGGTCCACGATTCCATGAACGGCAACCGCGCCAACTGGGTGACGGCGAGCCGGTAAGAGGTCGCCGCGTCGCGTGCCGCCTGGTAGCAGTTGTCCTCGTCGGCCCCGCCCTCGCGGCCCGCGAGCACCAGACTCGCCGCGAGCCGTTCCAGGTCCCACTCCCACGGCCCGACGACGGTTTCGTCGAAATCGTTGATGTCCATGATGATTTCGCCGCGCGGCGTGCCGTACAGGCCGAAGTTCGCGGCATGCGCGTCGCCGCAGATCTGCGCGGCCAGCCCGCTGTCGGGGCTGCCTGCCAGATCGGCGGCCATCAGCCCGGCCGCGCCACGGTAGAAGGTGAACGGCGTGGCGAGCATGCGGCCGACGCGCAACGGAGTCAGATGCGGCAGCCTGCCCGCGTTGCTGGCTTCGATGAATTCGAGCACGCTCGGACGCGTAGCCCAAGTGGCCGCGCGATCACGCGCGGTGACCGGAACCCGCTGGCGTTGCGCACGGCCGCGGGCCAGCACCTCGTCGGCGGGCACGTAGGTGCGAAGGTCGATACCACTGTTGGACACAACATCCCACGCTAGCCGGTATGGAACCGCCTGGTCTTGTTGGATTCGCCACGTCGGGCACCGCCTCGTCGCCCGCCACGTGCCGGGGGAGCCGAGCGACGGGACGGCTGCTCAGTTGGCGGGAACGACCGGGTCGACCGGAGTGATCGGCAGACGCAGTGCGCCGGGCGCCGCGCCGGGGACGGTCGGATGGTTCGGCGCGATCGGGGTGATTCGCCGGTAGGCGGTGCCCAGTGCCGGGCGGGGGTCCGCTTCGTCCTTGTTGGGCCAGAACGCCATTGCCCGCTCGGCCTGTGCGGTGATGGTCAGCGACGGGTTGACACCGAGATTGGCCGTCACCGCCGAACCATCCGCGACATGCAGCCCGGGATGCCCGTACACCCGCTGATACGGGTCGACCACGCCGGTGTCGGCGCTCTCGCCGATCACGCAACCGCCGATGTAGTGCGCGGTCGCCGGGATGTTGAGCACGTCCATGACCAGGCCGTGGGTGTCGCCGTTCACCTTCGCGCCGAAGCGGCGGCCGACATCGTGGGCCAAGGGAATCCAGGTCGGGTTCGGTTCGCCGGTGCCCGCCTTGGTCTTGAGCTGCCCGCGCTTGCGGAAGGAGGTCAGCGAGTTGTCCAGCGACTGCATCACCAGCAGGATCACCGACTTCTCCGAGGCGTGCCTGGCATTGAGACTGCGCAGGAAGACCAAGGGATGCAACACGATGGCCAGCAAGAAACGCAGGAACCGGAACGCGCCGCCGTCGACGATCGGCACCGACAGCGGGAACAGGGCGTTCTGCCCCTTGCCGTAGTGGCACACCTCGATATGGGTGTCGGCCTCCGGATGGATCGAGGAGGTGATCGCGATGCCCTCGGCGAAATCGCGGCGCGAGCGACTGACCACATTGAGGATGGCCTCGGAATTACTGCGGGTCAGTTCGCCAAGGCGCGGCGAGAGGTTGGGTAGCACGCGCTCGTCGCGCATCTTGTGCAGCAGCTTCTGGGTGCCGAGCGCGGCGCCGGCGAAGACGACCTGTTCGGCGGTGAAGGTTGTGCGCTGCTTGCGGATCCAGCGGTCGGAACGTTCGGTGTCGATCGCGTAGCCGCCCTCCGGAAGCGGCCGCACCGCGGTGGCCGTGGTGAGTGGGCGGACCTCGGCGCCGGCCTGTTCGGCCAGGTAGAGGTAGTTCGTCGGCGTGGTGTTCTTCGCGTTGTTGGGGCAGCCGGTGAAACACTGCGCGCAGTGCACGCAGCCGCGCCGCCGTGGGCCCGCGCCGCCGAAATACGGGTCGTCCACTTCGGTGCCCGGGTCGTCCTCGTTGAAGAACACCCCCACATCGGTCGGATGGAAGGTGTGTCCGACGCCGAGGTCGTCGGCGATCTCCTTGATCACGTCGTCGGCCGGGGTCATTCGTGGGTTGGGCGCCACGCCGAGCATCCGCTGTGCCTGGTCGTAGTACGGCGCGAGCTCGGATTTCCAGTCGGTGATGTGCGACCACTGCTTATCGGTGTAGAAGTTCGGCAGCGGCTCGTAGAGGGTGTTGCCGTAAATCAGCGAGCCGCCACCCACCCCGGCGCCGGAGAACACCGCGCACTTGCCGAGGATGCTGATCCGCTGCGGACCGGTCAGTCCGAGCCGCGGCGCCCAGATCGAGTTGCGCACATCCCAATTCGTCTTCGGGATGTCTTCGGCATTCCAGCGTCTGCCCGCTTCGAGCACACCGACCCGATACCCCTTCTCGGTCAGCCGCAGCGCGCTCACACTGCCGCCGAACCCGGAACCGATCACCACCACGTCGTAGTCGAATGCGGGCATGACTTCCTCTCACTGACCGAATAACGGATGAGATGCTTTCACAGTCATTCTGTCACCGGGTCGGATGCGACGGAATCCATAGCATGCCGCCGTGCCGATGTGGTCGCAACCGGCGTGCCCGGATGGCGCAAGCGGGGGTCGGTGCGGTATGCACGGGCTGTGACAACCGAATCGGGGACCACGGAGCCGGGCGAGCGCGCCGACTCCGGCAATGACGGCGCCGCGGGCGGCATTTTTGCCGACCGCATCCTCACCGTCCCCAATGCGCTGAGCGTGCTGCGCCTCATGGGGGTGCCGCTGTTCCTGTGGTTGCTGCTGGTCGAGCGGGCCGACGGCTGGGCATTCGCACTGCTGGTCGCCAGCGGCGTCACCGACTTCCTCGACGGGAAGCTGGCCAGGCTGCTCGACCAGTCCTCGCGCCTCGGTGCGCTCCTCGACCCGTTCGTGGACCGCCTCTACCTGGTGACGACACTGGCCGCTTTCGTGATCCGCGGGCTGATCCCGTGGTGGGTCGCCGTGGTCTTGGTCGGTCGTGATCTGCTGCTCACGCTGACGCTTTCGGTGTACAAACGCCGCGAACTCGACCCGCCGGAGGTGATCTACCTGGGCAAAGCGGCCACCTTCGCGTTGATGTCCGCATTGCCCTGGTTGCTTGCGGGTCAGATGGATTGGGCGCTGGCAGGTTTCGGCCGGGCCTTCGGCGGGGCATTCCTGGTCTGGGGTACGGCGGTGTATGTGTGGACCGGTGTCCTCTACACCGGGAAGGCCGTCGCCGTCGCGCGAGCGATACCGTCTGTGCCGCACCGGTCCACATAGCGATTAGAGTTTGCGTGAAGGTTCCCGACGGAAAGGATGGCCTGTGACCCAGACCCCCGAGGATCTGCGCTACACCGAAGAGCACGAGTGGGTGCAACGGATCAGCCCGACGCGGGTTCGGGTGGGCATCACCGATTACGCCCAGTCTCAACTCGGTGACGTCGTGTTCGTGCAGCTGCCGGAGGCAGACAGGGATGCGGCCGCAGGCGAGAGTATCGCCGAGGTCGAGTCGACCAAGAGCGTGTCCGATATCTATGCCCCCTTGGCCGCGAAAGTTGTTGCGGTGAACGAGGATCTGGTGCAGACGCCGGAGACGCTGAACACCGATCCGTTCGGCGACGGGTGGCTGTTCGAGCTCGAACTGGCCGACCCCGCAACCCTGGATGCTGCACTTGGCGGGCTGCTGGATGCCGCAGGTTATCAAGGAGTTATCGGGGGCTGATGTAGCCTTCCCGGTTCTACCTGCACGGGTACGCCCTGGCAGGGTACGGTCAATGCCAACAGATGTACCGGTGAGCTGATCCGGTGTTCTAGCGTCAACGATCTCAGGTCGTGGCGGTGAAGGCAGCACCTGCTTGCACGGAAAATCAGGTTCGAGGAGGAGAGAAACGGTGAGCGAGAACAAAGACCCGGGTTACGGGGAGACCGCGGCCGAGACGACGTCGGTCTTCCGCGCGGATTTCCTGAACGAGGTCGACGCGTCGCGCTCCGGGGAGCCGACCGGCGAACAGCCGGTCCAAGGGGTCGAGGGTTTGCCGGTTGGTGCGGCCCTCCTGGTTGTCAAGCGCGGACCGAATGCCGGCTCGCGGTTCCTGCTGGATCAGCCGACCACGTCGGCAGGTCGCCATCCCGACAGTGACATCTTTCTCGACGACGTCACCGTCAGCCGTCGGCACGCCGAGTTCCGGCAGGACGACGATTCCTTCCAGGTGGTCGACGTGGGCAGTCTCAACGGCACCTACGTCAACCGGGAGCCTGTGGACTCCTCGGAGCTGCAGAACGGTGACGAGGTGCAGATCGGAAAGTTCCGTCTCGTCTTCCTCACCGGCCCGCGCGCGCAGGTGAACGAGTCGTCTGCGGGTGCTGGCAGTCTATGACGCACACAGCACGGGTCCTCGTGACGGCCGTGTTGGCAGGGAAGAACGCGGCTTCATGAAAGACTCGATGCTATGACGGGCGCGGCGCAGTGGGCGCGCGGAGGCATGTCGATCGGCTCCGTGCTGGACCTGCTGCGGCCGGACTTCCCGGACATCACCATCTCGAAGATCCGTTTCCTCGAGGCCGAGGGTCTGATCCGTCCGGAGCGCACTCCGTCCGGATACCGCAGATTCTCGATTGCCGACTGTGAACGGCTCAGGTTCGTACTGACCGCACAACGCGACCAGTACCTGCCGTTGAAGGTGATCAAAGAGCAGCTCGAAGCGATCGACAGCGGTGCGGCGACGCTCGGTGTGCGGGAAGCCCGCGCCCGGGCGCACGCCGTCCGCGACAACGAGCTCGCCACACCTTCCGAGAATGGTCGGGCCCCGCGCGGCGCGAATGTCAGCGTGCCGCGCAGGCTGGGTGTCGTACCCGGTGAGGTCTCGCCGGACGAGCTGCGATTCGATCACGAAATCCGGCTCACCCGTGCCGATCTGCTGACGCAGGCCGACATCGACGAGAAGTTCTTGAACGACCTGATCCGCGCGAATCTGATCACCCCTGGCGCCGCCGGTTTCTTCGACGCCGAGGCGGTGACGCTCGCACGGACCGCCAAGGCGATGGCGGAATTCGGTCTGGAGGCGCGGCACTTGCGCGCCTTCAAGCTCGCCGCGGACCGGGAAGCGGCGCTGGTCGCCCAGATCGCCGCACCGATCGCCAAGAGTCGCGATGCGGGCGCACGCGCCCGCGCCGAGGAGACCGTGCGCGAGCTTGCCGCGTTGTCGCTGACCCTGCACACCTGCCTGGTGAAAGCGTCGGTGCGGAACTCGCTCGGCGGCTGAGTCTTCGGTGCGTCGTCGCTCGTCACGGCCGCGGTGGGTTCCACTCCGACAACACGGAGATTTCGGCTGTGCACACGGATCGCTCGACTCCTTCCCGTTCGCTTAGACTCGGTGGTACGGCGAGCTCTGCGGTAGTCATGCCGGGTGGCCGGCGGAGGTATTGGGAGGCAGTGCGATGAGTGAGCGCAGCGAGCGAATCATGTCACAGGGTGCTTCGCGCATGCCGGAGCTGAGCGTTAGCGAGGCGCAGGCATGAGTGAAATGCGCGTGATCGGCATTCGTGTCGAGCAGCCACAGAACCAGCCCGTGCTGTTGCTCCGTGAGGCGTCCGGCGATCGGTATCTACCGATCTGGATCGGACAGGCCGAGGCGACTGCGATCGTGCTCGAGCAGGAGGGGGTGACCCCGATTCGTCCATTGACCCACGATCTGATCAAGATCCTGATTACCGACCTCGGGCACACCCTGAAGGAAGTACGGATCGTGGATCTGCAAGAGGGCACGTTCTACGCGGATCTGGTCTTCGAGAACGATCTGCGGGTTTCGGCGCGGCCCTCGGATTCGGTAGCGATCGCGTTGCGGGTCGGTTGCCCGATCTATGCCGAGGAACCGGTGCTCGAGGAAGCCGGATTGGTCATGCCGGACGAGCGCGAGGACGAGGTCGAGAAGTTCAAGGAGTTCCTCGAGTCGGTTTCGCCCGATGACTTCAAAGCCACGGACAGCTGAGGGATTTCGAACTTTCTTTTAGACCTCAACTACAGGTCGAGACTCTTACCGCGCGTCGCGTTTGGTCGGACGATGCCGCTCCCGGGACAATCAGAGGGAGTAACCTCGATAGTTGGGCCACGTCCGTTATGACTGGGTGTATGTGGTCAACGGAGCCGGGACATTGATGAGGCCAAGGCGTCGGCGAAGTAAGGGAGTGGTCAGTGGCAGAGCAATCGCAGGGAGTGGTACAGCCAGGCCTGTTCCCGGATGATTCGGTACCTGACGATCTTGTCGGCTACCGTGTTCCCAGCGCATGCCAGGTAGCCGGGATCACCTATCGGCAGCTCGACTATTGGGCGCGCACCGGTCTGGTCGTGCCGTCCATCCGGAGCGCCGCGGGTTCGGGCAGTCAGCGGCTGTACTCGTTCAAGGACATTCTGGTCCTGAAGATCGTGAAGCGACTATTGGACGCGGGGATCTCGCTGCAGAACATCCGCATCGCGGTCGACCATTTACGCAGTCGCGGCGTGCAGGACTTGGCGGGCATCACACTGTTCTCCGACGGCACCTCGGTGTACGAATGCACCTCGGCCGAGGAGGTAGTTGATTTACTGCAGGGTGGGCAGGGCGTTTTCGGCATCGCGGTGAGCGGTGCAATGCGTGAGTTGACCGGCGCAATCGCCAACTTCCCAGCCGAACGGGCCGTCAGCGGCAGCGCGAGTGAGCGCCCCGAGGATGAACTGTCGTTCCGGCGCAAGGCGCGGATGAATCAGAAGACCGGCTAGAGATTCCTGGGAGTGCCCGTCGCATGCGGCGGGCACTTTGCTTTGTGTGGGAAGTGACGAGGGCGACACCGCCATCTGGGGTCCGGTGGCGCGGTTCGTTGCGCACGCGGCATAAACTAGCGGTGCGTCGCCGCCGTGCGGGAGAGTCCCGGTCTTCAGAAGAGTCCGGGCGCCGAAGGAGCAGCACCTCCCCGTCAATCTCTCAGGCAACAGGGACCGTACGGGCTTCGACGCCTCTGGAAAGTGGTGACCGCTGCAGACAGCGCACGGTCGCCCGCCCATGGGGAAAGGGGTCGCACCCCGAATCTCTCAGGCTCCACGACAGAGGGGGAGGGCTGGTATCCGTCGACCGCGTCGGTCGACCCGCCCGACCTTGGGAGCTGCTGCCGTGACTCGATCATTCGCCGACCGCCATATCGGACCCGACCGGGATGAACTCGCCCGGATCCTGGACGTCGTCGGCGTCGGTTCGCTGGACGAGCTCGCCACCGCCGCTTTGCCCGCGAGCATTCTCGACGGCTCCGGCCTCGACGTGCTCCCGCCCGCGGCCACCGAGCACGAAGTGCTGACCGAACTGGCCGAGCTCGCCCATTCGAACACCGTCGCCACCTCGATGATCGGCCTCGGCTACTACGACACGCTGACCCCGCCGGTGCTGGTGCGCAGCTTGCTGGAGAATCCGGCTTGGTACACCGCCTACACGCCCTACCAGCCCGAGATCAGCCAGGGTCGCCTCGAAGCGCTGCTCAACTTCCAGACCATGGTGTCGGACCTGACCGGCATGGAGGTCGCCAACTCCTCCATGCTCGACGAGGCGACCGCGGCTGCGGAGGCGATGACGCTGCTGCGGAGGGCGGGCCGATCGAAGTCCGAGCGGCTGCTCATCGACACCGATCTCTTTCCGCAGACCAAGACCGTGTTGTACACCAGGGCCGAGCCGCTCGGCATCGAGATCGTCGAGGCCGACCTCGCCTCCGGTCTGCCCGATGGCGAGTTCTTCGGTGTGCTGGTGCAGATTCCGGGTGCGTCTGGCCGGGTGGTGGACTGGGCGCCGCTGATCGAGGCGGCGCACGAGCGCGGTGCGCTGGTCGCCGTCGGCGCCGATCTTCTTGCGCTCACGCTGATCACGCCGCCGGGGGAGCAGGGCGCGGACGCGTGCTTCGGCACCACACAGCGGTTCGGCGTGCCGATGGGCTTCGGCGGACCGCACGCCGGATACCTGTCGGTGCACTCCAAGCATGCGCGGCAGTTGCCGGGCAGGCTGGTCGGCGTTTCGGTCGACGCGGACGGCTCGGTCGCCTACCGGCTCGCACTGCAGACCCGTGAACAGCATATTCGCCGTGAGAAGGCGACCTCCAACATCTGTACCGCCCAGGTGCTGCTCGCCATCCTGGCCGCGATGTACGCCAGCTATCACGGCCCCGACGGGTTGCGGGAGATCGCGCGGCGGGTGCACGGCCACGCGCGCGCCATCGCCGCCGGACTCGACGGCGCGGTCGTGCACGATAATTTCTTCGACACCGTGCTGGCGCGTGTGCCCGGCGGCGCGGAAGCCGTCGTGGCGAAGGCGAAGTCGCGTGGTATCAACCTGCGACCGGTGGACGCCGATCACGTCGGCATCGCCTGCGACGAGGCCACCACCGCGGCGCATGTCGCCGCCGTGCTCGAATCCTTCGGTACCGCACTGTCTTCCGAGGCGTCAGCCCCGGCCGCCTCGGTCGGATCGATCGAGACCCGCGCCTCCGAATACCTCACACACCCGGCCTTCACCAGCTACCACACCGAGACCGCGATGTTGCGCTACCTGCGGCGGCTGTCGGACAAGGATATCGCCCTGGACCGCAGCATGATTCCGCTCGGTTCCTGCACCATGAAGCTGAACGCGACCGCCGAGATGGAGGCCATCACCTGGCCCGGCTTCGCGCGGGTGCATCCGTACGCACCAGTCGAAGATGCGCCGGGGCTGTTGCGGGTGATCCACGATCTGGAGAGCTGGCTCTCGGCGATCACCGGGTACGACTCGGTGAGCCTGCAGCCGAACGCGGGCAGTCAGGGCGAATACGCCGGGTTGCTAGCCATCCGGCGCTATCACTTGGATCGTGGTGACACGCACCGGGATACGTGCCTGATCCCGTCCAGCGCGCACGGCACCAACGCGGCGTCCGCGGCGATGGCCGGGCTGCGCGTCGAGATGGTGAGGTGCCGTAACAACGGTGACGTCGATCTGGACGACCTACGGGCCAAGATCGCCGACCACGCCGACCGGCTGGCCTGCATCATGATCACCTACCCGTCCACGCACGGCGTGTACGAGCACGAGGTCGCCGAGCTGTGCGCACTGGTGCACGACGCGGGCGGTCAGGTGTACGTCGACGGCGCGAACCTGAATGCGCTTGTCGGACTTGCCCGCCCGGGTCGCTTCGGCGGCGATGTGAGCCACCTGAACCTGCACAAGACCTTCTGCATCCCGCACGGCGGCGGTGGTCCCGGCGTCGGCCCGGTGGCGGTGCGCTCGCACCTGGCGCCGTACCTGCCCGGCGATCCGCTCGAAACCGGTTCGCACGCGGTGTCGGCCGCCAAGTACGGCTCGGCCTCGATCCTGCCGATTACCTGGGCCTACATCCGGATGATGGGCGCCGACGGCCTGCGCAAGGCCACGCTGACCGCGATCGCCTCGGCCAACTACATCGCCCGCCGCCTCGACGAGCACTTCCCGGTGCTCTACACCGGCGAGCACGGCATGGTCGCCCACGAGTGCATCCTGGATCTGCGCGAGATCACCAAGCAGACCGGCGTCACCGTCGATGATGTCGCAAAGCGGCTGGCGGACTATGGTTTCCACGCCCCGACCATGAGCTTCCCGGTCGCCGGCACCCTGATGGTGGAACCGACCGAAAGCGAGAACCTGGCCGAACTCGACGAGTTCATCCTCGCGATGACCTCGATCCGCGATGAGATCGACAAGGTGGCCGCCGGTGTGTGGCCGGTGGAGGACAACCCCTTGCGTGGCGCACCGCACACCGCGGCGTGCCTCGTCGGCGAATGGGATCATCCCTACAGCCGGGAGGTCGCGGTGTTCCCGCACGGTCTGACCCCCGACCGTGGCAAGGTCTGGCCGTCGGTTCGCCGTATCGACGGCGCTTATGGTGACCGCAACCTGGTCTGCTCCTGCCCGCCGCTGGAGGCGTACGCCGACTGACCGCAGCCACACCGGCCCGCCTCCGCTGCTCGGGGTCGGGCCGGTGTTGCGTGAGCATCTGTTCGTTTGTTGTGCCGCAACGGTTTCGGCCGCTGTCCGGAGCCGGGCGGCGTCATCGATCGAACATCCTGCGGCAGCGGAGGTCGCCGCGCGGGCGCCCGAACCGATCGTCGGCGGTCTGCGCGCTCAGCGATGAGGAGAGAGTTGAGCCGGCCTCAGGGGGTGGTCAGCGCGTGCACCATGGCGGTGCCGAAGCTGATGTCGTCGGAGCTGGCCAGGCGGGTGTAGGTACCGCCGGTGCGCTGGGCGGCGGTCTGCAGGGTTTCGGTGCCGCTGCCGCCGATGACGATGACGTCAATGCGGACCGGGCGGGTTTTGTCCGTGGCATTACTGAGGTCGGTGAGCAGTTTGGTGCCGGTGACCGTCGAGTCTTCGTCGGGGCCGTCGGTGATCAGGAGGACCGAATTGGTGCGGCCCGCGGTGTAGCCCTGGACCGCGGCGCGATAGGCGGCCAGCAGCGACGGGTACGCCTGATCGGTGCGGGATTCGGTGGGGCGCAGGGTATTCAGCGCTGTGGTCAGTGCGGTTCGCTGGTCGTTGGTGAGTGGTGCGGTGACCGCCTCGACTTTGTACGGAGTGGCACCGTCGAGATTCTTGCCGAAGGTCCAGACACCGAGGCCGAAGTCCGGCGGCATGACATTCATCGTCGAGGTGAGTGCGCCGAGCACATTCGTGAGCCGGGTGACCGAGCCGTCGGTGTTGCCCATCGAGGCGGAGACATCGAGCAGCACCGTCGACTGCACACCGAGAACCGGGTTGGCGAGGGTCGCGCGCACCTTGTCCAGCGCGGCGCGGGATGGCACGGCGTTCGCGGTGGCCGGCGCGGCGGCGAAGCCGGCGGCGGCGAAGGTCTGCGCCTGCTGCGGGGTGCGCAGGTAGTCGGCGAATATGCCTGCGATCAGGTTCTGGGTCTTGTCCACCCAGGGTCCCGACATCAATGCGGCCGGGTGGTCGGCCACCGGTGCCGCACCGGCGGGGCTGAACGTTGCGAGTCCGCCCTGCGCCTCGACCTGCTGCGCGGTGGCGGCCACCGCATGAACGGGCGTGCCTGCCGGTTGGGCCGCGCCCGCGACCGCGGCCAGTGCCATCGTAGTGTCCTGAGCTTCAGGTGCTTCGGCGGCGAGCAGGGAGATCGCGGACACCACCTGCCCGGACTGCGCTGCCTGATCGGAGAGCGGATCGGTGCCCGACACGGTCGAGCCGACCGCGGCGGCCGCGGCCAGCGTCGCGTCGCCCGGCGGCAGCGCCATGCGCAGTCCGGCCCAGTCGGGCAGGCCGATCTCGGCAAGCGAACCCTGTTGCAGGCGTGGCAGATCTGACCAGGTGACCTCGGCCTCGTCGAGCGCCCGGCGTAGGTCTTCCGGGACGGCGAGCACGATCGGGCTGACCGCGACCGGCGCTGGATTGCCCTCGATCAGACCTGGCGTCCGCATGGATTCGATGGAGCGCAGCGAATCGGCGATCCACAGCGCGGGCTGCTGTCCGAGCTGCTGGTTCCAGGGTACGTTCGCGGTGAAGGCCGCCACCATCGCCGCGGACGGCTGGGAGGTCACCTCGACCTTCGCGCAGTGATCACGGATGCGCGGATTGGTCGTGTTGAAGCCGTCGGCGATCGTGCGTATCGAGGGCGCGATGTCCGGGTCGGCTGTGACGTACAGCGTCGAGGGCCCTTCCACACACTCCGCTGCGGCGGCGCTGTCCCGATCGGCGGCTCGGTTGCTCAGCTTGTTCCAGGCGAACACCCCCGCGACTAGCAGCACGACTGCCGCCACTGCGATAACCGGACCTTTGCTGACCCCCCGTGATCGGGTTCCGCTGCGATGAGTGCCCACGAGATCAAGTGTATGTTCACGTGAGATTCGCCGAGCGAGTGTGGCATCGATCGAGACTTCCGACACCAAACCCGCCCGTCAACCGGTGTAAGCCCGACTGCGGGTCCCGGCTTACACCGGCTGGTGACGCCGCCGGCGTTCGGCTACTCGCGGATCATCCGCCCACGGTCGAATTCATGGCCGCCCCAGACACCGGATTGGTTGGTGCGAGCGGCGAATTCACCGCAGGCCACCCGGATCGGGCAGCCCGCGCAGACCGCGCGGGCATAGTCGAAATCCTGCGACGGATACGGGAACCACGCTTCGTGATTCGGGTCGCCGCGGCAGGCCGCGCGGTGCCAGCCCTGGCTGTCCGAGAGCGGAAGCAGGTCGGTCAGTGTCGATTCGGCGGGCGCGGTTGTCTCCAGTCGGACGTTCATGGCGATCCTTCTCCTTTCTCTCGCGGCTCAAGTGCCTGCCAGTTGCTTCCAGATCTGTCTCTGCCGCTTTTTCAGATGATGCGGCGCCTTCGGCTCCCACAGCAGCCGCATGCCCGCCTCCTCGGGGGTGCGGTCGGCCTTGATCGTGTTGCACGGCGCGCAGCAGGCGATCAGGTTGCTCCACGTATTCGGCCCGCCGCGGCTGCGCGGGCGGATGTGATCGACGGTGCGGGCCCACGCGGCGCAGTAGCCGCACCGGTGGCTGTCGCGCCGCAGCACCCCGGCCAGCGTCGCGCGGCTCTCGTCCTGCACTCGGACCACATGCTCGAGGTACACGTAGTGCAGCAGTCGGATAGTCTCCGGCAGTGCGATCTCGAGGTGCTTGGACCGGATCGGGAAGTGCGGTTCCCGGTCGGCGACAGACTCGGCGATTCCGTCCATGAGCAGCACGACGGCTCGCTCGGCAGTGATCTCGTCGAGCGCCTCGTAGCTGGCGTTGAGCACCAGCACGCGGGTGCGTATCCAATTGTCGACAGTCAACGCCACCGGATCGGTGGCACGGTGGAACATCATGGGAATCACCATGTTTCGAGAAGAGAGCGAGCGAATTCGAAGGAGGGTGGCGGGCGGTCAGGCGCCGGCCGGGAGGCGGCCGAGATCCGATCCACTGCTGGTCGCGCACTGGCGCATATTGATCAAAGCCACCTCCTCCTTTCGTGGTGCTCTTGATCACCCTCGGAATCGGGTGATCGTCGTCGAATCACATGGTGGCACACCGCACCCGCCGTTGTCGGGTCATTTTTCGTCGGCCTCTCGCGCTGCCGGGGCGGAGTTCCAGCCACAGGGAATACGCAAAGGCGGTCGTGTGTAAAGGCATTGACATACTGAGCCGCGTCGAGTTTCGGCCGTCGGCGGTCCGGGTCTTCCGTCGGATGGCATGGCGCATCGTTCTCGAGGTGGACTGCTCACCGATCGAGTCGCGGACCGTGGGAACGAGGGAAATGATTGCGGTCGAAGTGCTGCTGTGGGGACTTGTCGCGGGACTTATTCATTTCATCGCGATAGTGGTCCTGTACGGAAGTCCGTTGGTGAAGCGGATTTATGCCGCCGATAGCGAGACGAGCACGCCCGCGCGGATCGGATCGGCCAGGCCTCGCGCTATGTCCACTCGTTTGCTGGGCACGCAAATCGAGGTGTACATCATGACCATCGGGTTTGCCTGGCTGCATCCATTGCTCCCTGTGCACGGTCTGGCCGGAGCGATGTTGCTGGCCGTGTTGTTCGCCGCGCTGCGGGTGTATCCGCCGGTCTGGGCCCTGTGGATGCAAGGCGCCTACTCCAACGGATACCTCTTCGTCGAAGTTGTGAGCGGCGTCATCGGTACCGTTGCCGTCCTGCTCGCGCTGTATTTTCTGATGTGAGGGCAGGCCCCAGGGGGCCTACCCTCCTCCGAGCTGTCACCGGCTCATGTCTGCTCGACCAACCACTGGCGCAGCCATGAGGTGGCGGTGGCGCCCGACGGGTCGACGACGTACGCGGGATAGTTCTGGTGGACGAAGGAGTTGTAGAACTCCTCGAGTTTCTGCTTGCGCTCGTCCATGCCCGGATCGGCGAGCTGGTTCTGCAACATCGGGACGATGCCGACACTCATCAGGTCGTTGAAGATCGCGACGGCTTCCTGCTGGTATCGCCACAGCTGCGCCGGGTTCGGATCGGAAACCTGGGCGAGGAAGCCCGCGAACCGGGCCGCGAAGTCGGTGGGCGGGGTCGAGCAGTACAGGTCGCCGTCCGCGCAGAAGGTCCGAGTCTTGTGACTGAGGAGGCCGAAGCCGCCGATTCGCGGACCACCGGCACCCGCACCCTGCACCGGCGGACCGACGAGCGCGTCGTTGGGGGAGCGGCGCGGATCCGAGACGAGGCCGACGGCGGCGATCCGCTCCGGTTCGATCGGACCGAAGCCGGTGCCGATTTCCGCGGCCAGGTCACCGGCGGCGTCGGCGCCCTGGCTGTACCCGATCAGCGCGATCTTCGTGGCGGCGCACCGCCGAGCCATCGCGGTGACCAGGCCGCGGGCGTTGTCGGTGGCCTGCTTCTTGGAGCGGCCGTAGACGTCGGCCTCCCACGGGAATGCGGTGGCGGCGTAGCTCACGTAGTCGGTCTGCACGTCGGAGGGCAGATTGTCGGTGACGCTCGCGAGCATGCCCTCGCCGGGCTTGCTGTCGGAGGTCTCCCAGGTACCGGGTATCGCGACGACGTAGAGATCAGGGCACTCGGGTGCGGCAGGCGCGATGCCTGCTCCGCCGACGGCGCCTGCCGCGCCGATCGTGACGGTGGCGACCGTGGCGCCGATTATCCTGCGAATCATCATGTTCATACCCCGGTGTGCTGGTTCCGAAGCCGGCTGGTTGCCGGTGGCGACTCCTGTGGTCCCCACACGGACAACCGTACGGTCTGTTCGGGGAGTTCGACGGGAATCGCGGCCGACAAAGAGTAGACATTTTCCGCCGACCATCCCGCGCAGGCTTCTCATCAGGGGGAATGATCCGATTCCGGCTCTGTGGCATTCGAATTGGGCGGCCGACCAGCTCCGTGTATGGGCCGCCCTGTGCGGCAAGAGGTTTGCCGCCGCGTCAGCCCTGCTGGAGTCGAGCCGCGCCGAAAGACACATTGAAGCGATCGCACCAGATGCTGACGCTGGTCAACGTCGTCAGATCGGCGTCGGCGGGGACGGAGTAGTTCTGGCTGCCCTTGTTCCCCTTCAGACTGCCGAGGTCGACGTGCTCGCCGTCGTCGAAAACGCCCCAGCCGTCGCGCCCCTCGAGCACCGGCGCATCGGTGAGCCACACGTGCAGGTCCGGG
This sequence comes from Nocardia sp. NPDC057440, assembly GCF_042802915.1. NCBI lineage: Bacteria > Bacillati > Actinomycetota > Actinomycetes > Mycobacteriales > Nocardiaceae > Nocardia > Nocardia sp. NPDC057440. Next base: position 16,725 of record NZ_JBHVDF010000003.1, on the reverse strand, counting down.
CCATCGGAAGTGTCGAGGTCCGCCAGTCGTAGCACCCGGCTGCCGTCGGGCAGTTGCAGGAGCTGCACTGTCCCGGACGTCGAATGCTCGTGGGAGATCAGGGTGCCGGAGGCGAGCGTGCGTGGCCGCGGCGCGATGGCGCCGGGGGAGGCAGCGGCGACCGACGGCGCCGCCTCGTTCACTGCCGTGTCGGTGAACAATCGCCACGGTTCGAATAGGGCGAGCCCGACGCCGACACCGATCACCAGCAGCCCGGTCAGCACCCAGGTGATCGGAGAACGCGCTAACTTGCGGACCATCATTCTCCTTCGGATGTGATGACCATGGTCACGACCAGTCAACCTCGTTGTGGCGGATTTCGCCCCCGACTTCGTCATCCAGAGTGCTCGGCGCGACGTTGATGCCGGTGTGTTGTTTCCATCGACCGGCGAACTGCCGTAATCGGGGTGTTTCGAGCGGCCCGCAAGCGGTGTTCAGCCGATCGGGGAGTGCCCCAGCAGCACGCGTCCGCTGAACCGAGTCTGCTTGGCCCGCGGAAGCGGGTGGAACAGACTGCCGTGTACGTCGCGATAGCGCATTTCGATATCACAGGTCCGGGAATAGCCCAGACCACCGACGGTTTCGATGGCGAGGCGGACGGCGGAGATGAGAGCCTCGGCGGCCACCGTCTTGCGGCTGAGGGTGCGGGCGGCGTAGGCGTCGGTGTTGTCGAAGCGCAGATCGCCGGAGTCGGTGAACATGGCCCCGATCAGGTCCTCGGCGGTGGTGTGAGCGTTGGTCATCTCGCCCGCCAGCTGGAAGGTGTGCGGGTCGGTGCGGTCGGCCACCAGCAGGGCGGCCGATTCGACGGCGCTGTCGGCGATGCCGAGGTAGGCGGCCATCACGAGCGGCATGGCCGCGCCGATCACGACGTTCAGCACCGGTGGCCAGACGCCGACCGGGCGGATCATCGATACCGCGGCATCGGGCACGAAGACCTCGTCGAAGACCACGGTGTGTGATCCGCTCGCTCGCAAACCGAGTGTGTCCCAGGTCTTTTCGATCCGCACGCCATCCGCGGAGCGCGGGATCGCGCAATGCAGCACCTGCGGCCCTTCGGGTGCGTCGTCCCATCGGATGCTGGTGACGAGCACCGTGCCGACCTCACAACCGCTGGCGGGAGCCTTGCGTGCGCTGACGCGGTAGCCGCCCTCGACCCGCGAGGCCCGGCCATTGGAGTCCACCCAGTCCGAGGCGCCGGTGCTGACCAGGATCGCGCCCGCCGCCACCTTGGTGAAGACCGGTGTGGCGTCGATGCCGTGGTGATGCCGCCACACTTGCGCCGCAACCAGATGCGAATGCATGGCGAAGGCGACCGCCGTGGACGGGTCGTGACGGCCGAGTTCGCGCAGGATCGCACCCATCTCCTGGTGGGTGGCTCCGCCGCCGCCGAACTCGGTGGGCACGAGCGCGGCGGTGAGTCCGGTGGTGCGCAGGAGGTCATAGGCGTCCTCGGCGATATCGCCGGTCCGGTCGCGTTCGGCGACACCTGGGCTCAGGTTTTGGCCGACCTGCCGCGCGAGGGCGATCCAGTCGGTAGCGGTCCGGGTGGTTTCTACGGCGGTAGTTGTCATGTTTCGAAGTTAGGAACGGCCGCGATAAACAGATAGTCCAGAAAGTGGACTCTCCCGGTTCAGGAATAGGACCCATCGCGAGGTGATCATGATCCACCACCCATCGACTGCGGGGTACGGCCAGTACTGCCCGATCTCGCGGGCCCTCGACGTGCTCGGTGAGCGCTGGTCGTTGCTCATCCTGCGCGACCTGCTCATCGGCACATCCCGATTCAACGACCTGGCCCGCGGGCTGCCCGGTCTGTCGCGCAGCCTGCTCACCAAACGGCTGCGCCAGTTCGAGCGTGCCGGTCTCGTCGAGAAGGCCGGCGGCAACTACCTGCTCACCGCGGCCGGGCAGGAGCTGGAACCGATCCTCTTCGGCCTCGGTGAATGGGGCGCGCGCTGGACCTTCGGTGAACCGCGGCAAGAGGAACTCGATCCGGGTCTGCTGGTCTGGTGGATGCACTCGCGGCTGGACACCTCGTCCTTCCCCGGCAAACGGCACGTGTTCGCGGTCCGCTTCCGCGACGAGGTGCGCCGCTACTGGATCGTCGTCGAATCCGGCATCGCCTCGGTCTGCGACGGCGACCCCGGCTACCCGGTCGACGTCACCATCACCGCGGATGTGGCCTCGCTCTACCAGGTCTGGCTCGGCCGCATGCCCCTGTCGCACGCCGTGCGAACGGGCCGCGTCGAATTCGCGGGCCCGGCCGCACTGACCCGCCGGATGCCCTCGGTGCTGAAACTGAGCCCGGTCGCGCCGTACTCGGATCCGCTACCCACCCTCGATCCCGTCACCCGCGCCTCGTAGCGGCGCCGCGAATCGCCGGTAAGGCGGGGCGACATGGTGCGGCGTCAGAGGTTCCCGACGAGGTGCTCGAGACGGCGCGCCACCAGTTCGCGTGCCTGTTCGCGCAGCGCGGGGCGGTAGCCGCTCGGATAGACCGGATCGCCGGGGGCATAGTCCTTCAGGACCTCCTTGGCCAGCGTGATCTTGTGGACCTCGGTCGGTCCGTCGGCAATGGCCATGACCTCGGCGTAGTTCATCATGTCGACGAACGGGAGATCGGTGCTGACGCCGATGGCACCGTGCAGATGCAGTGCGCGCTGCGCGATGTCGTGCATCACCTTGGGCATCGCGACCTTGATGGCGGCGATGTCCTTGCGCACCTTCAAGTAGTCCTGTTCCTGATCGATGCGCCACGCGGTGCGCAGCACGAGCAGCCGGAACTGCTCCATCTCGATCCAGCTGTCGGCGATGCGTTCCTGCGTCATCTGCAGTCCGGCCAGCGGCCCTTTGCGCATCGGCCGGGAGACGGCGCGCTCGGCCATCATGTCGAAGGCCTTGCGCACCAACGCGACCGTGCGCATGGCGTGATGCACGCGGCCGCCGCCCAGCCGGGTCTGGGCCACGACGAAACCTTGACCTTCGGCGCCGAGTAGATGGTCGGCGGGGACCCGGACGTCGGTGAAGCGCAGGTGGCCCTCGTGCTCGCTGAAGCCGTGGACGTGGAAGTTCTTGACGATCTCGAGGCCGGGGGTGTCGGCGGGCACGATGAACATCGACATGCCCTGGTATGCGCTGACTTCGGTATCGGTGACCACCATGACGATGTGGAAACTCGCGAACTGCGCGTTCGAGTTGAACCACTTCTCGCCGTTGATCACCCAGGAGTCGCCGTCGCGCACGGCCGTCGTCTTGAATGTCGTCGGGTCGGAGCCGCCGGTCGGCTCGGTCATCACATAGCAGGAGCCGATCTCACCGGACAGCAGCGGCTCGAGGTATTTCGCCTTCTGCTCCGGCGTGCCGTAGTGCGCGAGAATTTCAGCGTTGCCGGAATCCGGTGCCTGACAACCGAATACCGAGGGCGCCCACATCGAGGTGCCGAGCACCTCGTTGAGCAGCGCGAGCTTCATCTGTCCGTAGCCGGGGCCGCCGAGTTCGGGACCTAGGTGGCAGGCCCACATGCCCTGCGCCTTCACCTGGTCCTTGAGCGGCCGCATCAGCGCCATGGCTTCGGTGTTGGTGCGGTCGTAGGGATTCGGGTAGAGCAGATCCAGCGGCTCCACCTCGGTGCGGACGAATTCCGCTGCCCAGTCCAGTTTCTTCTGATACTCCGGGTCGGTTTCGAAATCCCAAGCCATGGTCAGCCTTTCGTCTGTTCGGTCGGGTGCACAATGCCGTCGAGGAAGGTGGTCGCGAGGATGTCGGCGATCTCTTCCGGTGTGTGACCGCCGTGCGGGCGGTACCAGAAGGTCACCATGTTCAGCATGCCGAGCACACTGTTGGTGACGACATGGTCGTCGGTGCGCAACAGTCCGGCCGCGCGGCCCGCGTCGATGACGCGCTGCCAGCAGTGCTGCACCTGATCACGCAGGTCTTGTAGATGGGTGCCGCGTTCGCCGGTCAAGGCCGTCACGTCGCGCAATTGGATGGCGACCTCGCGACGGTGCCGGACGATCAGGTCGACGTGACTGTGGATCAGCTTGCGCAGCTTGGTGATCGGATCGTCGTCGCTATCGGCGATCTGTCGGGCATCGATGAGCATCAGTTGGATGTAGTCCCGCAGGATCTGCCACAGCAGTTCTTCTTTGGACCCGATGTGGTAATAGAGCGCGCCGCGCTGTACCCCGGCCCGATCACCGATCTCTGCCACACCGGTGCCGTGGAAACCCTTCTCCGCGAACAGCTCCACGGCGGCATCCACGATGCGCTTGCGGGTCGCCTCGGCCGTCGTTTCCGTAGCGGGCGGGCGACCGCGGCGGCGTGGCGCAGCGGCGATATCGGTCATCGTCGTGGGTCCAGTACGACCTTGGAGACCCCGTCGGCTCGCTCGGCGAACATCCGATAGGCACTCGGTCCCTCGGACATCGGGAGTCGATGCGAGACAACCGTTTCCGGAGTCAGCCGCCCGGCTGCCGTCAGACGAAGCAGTGCGGGCAATTCGTATTGGATCGAACACAGCCCGATGTGGAACTCGAGCTCCTTGACCTGCGCCAGCTGCATATGAAAAGGGAACGCTCGATTCTGGCTCACTCCGACCACGCTGACCCGGCCCCGATGACCGACCGCGCTGATGGCGAGCTTGATCGTCGCGTCGGCGCCGACCGCCTCCAGCGCGACGTCCGCACCGCCGCCGAGCATGTCTCGGATGGCGGCCTTGGGATCATCGGACTCGATGGGCTCTGCGCCCAATTCGGCGGCCCGCTTGCGGCGCTCGCCGACCAGATCGACGCCGAGCACCCGCGCGGCGCCCATCGCGAACGCCGACTGGACCGCCATCAGCCCCACCGGCCCGAGCCCGATGACCACCACGGTGTCACCGGGCGCGATGCGGGCCCGGCGCGCTCCGTACCAGGCGGTGGGGGCGTTGTCGGTCAGCACGACCGCGGCCTCGTCGCCGACCGCGTCGGGTAGGCGTACCAAGTTTCCTTCGGCATGGGGGACCGCGAGTAGTTCGGCCTGCGTGCCAGCCAGTGACCCGCCCAGCCCGTAGCAGGCGTCGATCGGCAGGGGATGGCGTTCGCAGGCGGCGACGATGCCCCGCTTGCACTGCGCGCACCGATCGCAGCCGACCGAGGCGGAGGCCAGCACCCGGTCGCCGATCGCGAAACCTTCGACATCGGGGCCGAGTTCGATGATCTCGCCGACCGCTTCATGGCCGACGGTGTACCCGGTGCCGTCGGTGAAACCGTGTCCGGCATAGATGTGCAGGTCGCTACCGCAGATGCCGGCCGCGGTGACGCGGATGATCGCCCCGTCGGGTCCCGGCAGTGCCGGATCGGGCACCTCGGTGTACGAAATCTGTTGCGGGCCTGCGTAGGTCAATGCCTTCATCGGATGCTGCCCTTCACATGGTCTAGCGCTGTGTTGCGCGAAATATGCTGGGTGACTTCATATTCAGGTTCTTTCATCGCCAGCCGCCATCCAGGGCGAGGGTGGCTCCGGTGCAGAATGCCGAAGCCTCGGTGGCGAAGAAGAGTGCGGCGCCGACGATCTCGTTCGGTTCGCCCACCCGGGCCAGCGCGTTGTGTCTGGTCATCTCGGCCCGTAGCTCGTCGGGCCACGACTTGGCGATATCGGTGGCGAAGGCGCCGCACTGAATGGTGTTGACGCGCACTGTCGGCCCGAATGTCTGCGCAAGACCACCGGTCAGATTGGACAACCCGGCCTTCGCCGCCGCGTAGGGAACCGCGAGCGGCTCCGGCCGTGCCGCCTCGATCGAGGAGATATTGATGATCGCACCGCCGCCGGCGGCCGCCATGCGCGTGCCGATCAAGGTGGACAGGCGGAACGGACCCTTGAGGTTCACGCCGATCACCTTGTCGAACATCGCTTCGGTCACCTGGTCCAGACTCGGATACAGCAGTGACATTCCCGCGTTGTTGACCAGCACGTCGACCGTGCCGAATTCGGTGTAGACGGTCTGGACCAGCGCATCGCACTGCGTCCAATCGCTGACATTGCACGCCACGGGCAACGCCCGGCGACCGTAGGTGCTTCGCACCTCGTCGGCGAGCGCGATGCACCCGTCGAGCTTGCGGCTGGCGATCACCACATCGGCGCCCGCTGCGGCGAACGCGAGCACCATCTCCCTGCCGAGGCCCCGGCTTCCTCCGGTGACCAGCACGACCTTGTTCGACAACGACTGTCCCGGCAACGACACCCTGCACTCCATTGATCTAGGCACACGAACCTGTAGTAAATGTTCCAGTCAGTACATTAAATGTACCGGCCGATACAATCAAGGGTGTGCACGGCCTTGCGTCGCACCCCTTCGACGCGCAGACGAATGGGTGCCCGATGGTCGGCGTGGCGGAATGCTGTGGCAGAAGGCGTCGGGAGCGCGACGCGTCGACCCGACGCACCGAGGTGTCACTACCGACGGGTAACATTGGCGGCGATTTTCCTACCCGGCTTTCTCAAAAGTGAGGCAGTAGATGACAGAGCGGATTCAGGTCGGCGGGCTCCAGGTGGCCAGCGTTCTCCACGAGTTCATCGAGAACGAGGCGCTCCCCGGTACCGGCGTAGATTCCGCCGCGTTCTGGGCCGGCGCCGAGCAGGTCATCAATGACCTCGCTCCTCGCAACCGTGTCCTGCTGGCCGAACGCGACGAGATCCAAGGCAAACTCGACGCCTGGCACACCGAGCATTCCGGCGCGAATTACGACAAGGCCGCCTACAAGAGCTTCCTCGGCGAGATCGGCTACCTGCGACCGGAACCGGCCGACTTCGCGATCGCCACCGAGAATGTGGACACCGAGATCGCCGTCACCGCGGGTCCGCAGCTCGTGGTGCCGGTCATGAACGCGCGCTTCGCGATCAATGCCGCCAACGCGCGCTGGGGCTCGCTCTACGACGCGCTCTACGGTACCGACGCCATCTCGGAAGCCGACGGCGCGGAAAAGGGCACCAGCTACAACCCGGTCCGCGGCGCCCGCGTGATCGAGTTCGCCCGCGCTTTCCTCGACACCGCGGCACCGCTGGCCAACGGCTCGCACCGCAGCTCGACGCACTACGCCATCGAGAACGGCGCGCTGGCCGTCACGCTGGCCAACGACGAGGTGACCACGCTGGCCGCCGACGGCGCCGAGTTGGTCGGCTACCTGGGTGACCCGGCCTCGCCGACCTCGGTGCTGCTGAAGCACAACGGATTGCACGCCGAGATCCAGATCGACGACTCCTCGCCGATCGGCAAGACCGACCCGGCGGGTGTCAAGGACGTGGTGCTGGAGTCCGCCATCACCACGATCATGGACTTCGAGGATTCGGTCGCAGCGGTGGACGCTGAGGACAAGGTCCTCTGCTACCACAACTGGCTCGGTCTGATGAAGGGCGATCTGGCGGAGAAGGTCAGCAAGGGCGAGAAGACCTTCACGCGCACCATGAACCCGGACCGCGTCTACACCGCCCTCGACGGCGGCGAGCTGGTGCTGCACGGCCGTTCGCTGCTGTTCGTGCGCAATGTCGGTCATCTGATGACCAGCGACGCGATCATCGACTCCGACGGCTACGAGGTGCCGGAAGGCATCATGGACGGCCTGATCACCTCGCTGATCGCCACCCACAGCCTCGAGGACGACACCGAGCTGAAGAACAGCCGCACGGGCTCGGTCTACATCGTGAAGCCGAAGATGCACGGCCCCGACGAGGTCGCCTTCACCAACGAGCTGTTCGGCCGGATCGAGGACGTGCTCGGCCTGCCCCGCAACACCCTGAAGGTCGGCATCATGGACGAGGAGCGCCGCACCACGGTGAACCTGAAGGCGTGTATCGCCGCCGCGCGCGAGCGGGTCGTGTTCATCAACACCGGCTTCCTCGACCGCACCGGCGACGAGATCCACACCTCCATGGAGGCCGGGCCGATGGTCCGCAAGGCCGAAATGAAGCAGCAGCAGTGGATCCTGTCCTACGAGGACTGGAACGTCGATACCGGCTTGGCCACCGGCCTGCCCGGCAAGGCGCAGATCGGCAAGGGCATGTGGGCGATGCCGGATCTGATGCACGACATGCTCGAGCAGAAGATCGGCCATCCGCGCGCGGGCGCGAACACCGCATGGGTGCCCTCGCCTACCGCGGCCACTTTGCACGCCACTCACTACCACCAGGTGAATGTCTTCGAGCGGCAGCAGGAGATCGCCGCGGGCGGCCGCCGCGCCACGGTCGACCAGATCCTGGAGATCCCGCTGGCCGCGAACCCGAACTGGTCGGCCGAGGAGAAGCAGCAGGAGCTGGACAACAACTCGCAGGGCATCCTCGGCTACGTGGTGCGCTGGATCGACCAGGGAGTCGGCTGCTCCAAGGTGCCCGACATCCGCGACGTCGGCCTCATGGAAGACCGTGCGACGCTGCGCATTTCGAGCCAGCTGATGGCGAACTGGCTGCGCCACGGCGTCGTCACCGCCGACGAGGTGCTGGCCAGTTTGGAGCGGATGGCTCCGGTGGTGGACAAGCAGAACGTGGGCGACCCGAGCTACCGGCCGATGGCGCCGGACTTCGCGGGCAGCATCGCCTTCCAGGCCGCCAAGGAACTTGTCCTCGAGGGCACCAGGCAGCCCAACGGCTACACCGAGCCGATCCTGCACCGCCGTCGCCGCGAGGCAAAGGCGCTGGCCTGCCTCTGAGTTCTCGACGGTGAACCCCCTGGTCGGCGCAATGTCGACCAGGGGGTTCGGCTATCACCCGAAGGTCGCTGTCTGGTGGCCGGGGGAATTTCGGGCCCGATGCCTATCCGTTACCCTTGGCCTGCACTGCAGATGTCCGATGTGAGGAAGTTTTATGGGAAGCGTTGTCCTTGATGTGATCGCCCTGGTCGCCAACCGCGCCGCGTCGTTCTGGAATTGGGCTGTCACCGGCTCGGCCGGTTTCCCGCCGCTGTGACGCCGAGCTGATCGTCTAGCATTCGCCCCTGGCTCGTGGCCGTCGTTCTTGACGGCCACGGCCAGGGGTTTTCTTTATCCGGCGGGTGTTTGCTCGTTGGATGCCGCCCCTGCTCGGCGCGTATAGCGCTCGAGGACACGCGATTGCGGCTCGGGCGGCCGCTCTGCGCCGTATCTTGTTGGCATGAGCAGTGTCGGCACCGCCCGCGCGCGTTCGGGCGCGCCGCGCTGGTTCGTTCTGTGGATGGGCTTCCTCACCTGTGTGGTCGCGGTCGTGTGCGCCGCCCTGTGCTGGGAGTTGGCGTCTTTCGGCAGTCAATTCACCAAAGTGCTGCTGTGGGTGGGGCTTTCGGTGGTCAGTTTCGTCGCGCTCTTCTTCGGCCTTATCGGTCTGGTTCGGTATCACACCATTCAGCTCACCCTCGCGGTGCCCTTGTTGATCACTGTGCTCGCCGCGCTGGTCTGGTTCGAGGTCCCGCAGGAAGCGGGCTGGCAGGTGTCACGAGGCATCCTCGAAGACCAGTCGATCGATTGTGCCAACCCCGGCCCTCGCACCAGACTCGGTGTCTACACCATCATCGCCGTCACTCCGCGTGACGGCGGCTGTCTGTTCTATGTCCAAGGGACATCGAAAGTTTCGGAAGGCTTCGCCTACTTCCCGCCCGAAAGTGCGCCGCCGAGTCTGGGTCCACCGGCCGAACGAGGTGTCGAATATCGGCCCTACGATGGGCGCTGGTACCGGTTCGTCGACTCGTCCTGAGGACCTCGGGTCGAGCTACGGCATATCTCGTCCCTGATCATGATCGATGATGTGTGACTTACTCGCCGAACGCTTCCTTCAGCGAGCAGGCGCTGCGCGTGCGATCCGTTCCGTGAGTTGGGCGCAGCCGGCGTCTCGGTTCGCTGCTGTGGACTGTGCGGCGGCGTCAGGGGATGGGGCGGGCGCCGAGTTGGGCCAGGAGAACGCTGATTACACCCGTTTCTTGGCTTTGGGATTGGAACATGGAGCGGGCGGATTCTTTGACCGGGCCGGCGGGGAGCAGCCGGTCGGCGACCTGGGACATGGTGAGGCCGCCCTGGTGGTGGCGGAACATGAGTTGTAAGAAGAGGATTGCTGCGTCTCGGCCGCGAGCGGTGGCCAGGGCGTCGAGTTCGGCCGTGGTTGCCATGCCGGGCATCGCGGCGTCCGGCGGTGCCTGCGGGTTGTTGGGCGCGGCCACCGAATGTTGGTGTGGCGCGGGCTTTTCGGTGTGCATCCAGGCCATGGGGTGCGCGGACAATGGGGTCTCGTTCGCGAGGCGGAGCCAGCCGAGCATGGTGCCGATTTCGATGCGTTGGGCGTCGGCGAGCTGTTGCGCAAGGCGCACAACGGTGGGGTCCGCGCCGCGGTCCAGGCGCTGCGCCATGATCAGGGCCTGCTGATGGTGCGCGGTCATGTCCTGGGCGAAGCCGACCTCGACCGATGTCAGAACCGGTGCGACGGTGTGGTGTTCAGGCAGGACGAGTGGGCGCAGGGCTGCCCCGATCACCAGCAGCGCGAAGGAAAGCGAGGTGATCGCGGCGACCTGCATCCCCCCGGTGCGCCAGATCGCTGTGCGTGAGCCGACCCGGTGCGAGTCGCGCTCGTCGACCACGTCAGGGCGGATTGCGTCGGAGTGAGTTCGGGGGTTCCCGCTGGGCACTGCCTATGACCCGACGATCGATTGCTGATCGGAGGGCGGGCTGTACACATCGTTGTCGAGTTGCAGCACCATGAATCCGTTGTCGGAGCAGGCCACGTAGAGCTGATCGCCGCGCCACTCCGGCGGGGAGAAGCACCAGTCGGTGGAGACGTCGCCGAAGGCGAGGTTGCCGGTGCGCGGAGTGAAGGCGTCCCAGGGGTTGAACTGTCCTTCGAGCACCGCGCGTGCCGCAGGCGGCGCTGTCATCAGCGGTACGCCGATGATCGAGGCCAAGGCGTGCGGAGAGTTCCATAGCGACAGGTTCTGGCCGGTGCGGGCAGGCGGGTTGAAGTAGGCGATTTCGCGAATGTCGTGCGGGTTGCGGATATCGAAGACGCGGATACCGGAGGAGATCCAGCCGCAGGCCAGTGCGGTGGGATCGGTCGGGCGGTCGGCGGCGCAGTAGTGCGATTCGTAGGCGAACACCGAACCGCCCATGGACGATCCGATATTGGCGTCGATGTGCTGCGGCAGGTTGATCTCCAGCTTGATCTTGCCCGCGACCTTCGGGGCGGTGTCATCGGAGATGTCGATGAGTTTCACGCCGCCGGAACCACCTTCGTCGACGGTGTAGAGGTAGGGCTTGCCGTCGTAGGTGACCGGGATGCTGTGCTGGGTGGCCCAGCCGTCGGTCCAGAACGTCCTGCCGATGTGCTGCACCTGGGGATTCGGGTCGCGGCGCTGGACTGCGCTGATGTCGAGCACGGTGAAGCCGCCGAGTGCCGACAGGTACATCCGATTGCCGTCGGCACTGATGCCGAAGCCGTGCGCCTCGATACCGGTCAAGCCCTGCCAGATGACGCGCGGGCCGGCCGGATCGGTGAGGTCGATGGCGCTGACGAAGCCGGGGGCGACACCGGAAGCCCAATAGGTGTTGCCGTCGGGGGAGAAGCCGCCCTCGTGGGTGGTGATCGGTAGTGGCATCAGTAGATTCGTGCCTGCGCCTGGATTGAGCAGGCGCGGATGCGCGCAATCGGAAATGTCGTAGACCGACAGGTAGCCGACGCCCTCACCGACGGGAACGCCGGTGCCGACCAGCAACTTGCGTGCGGCATTGACCTTCAGGCTCTCCCAGGTGCCCGCGAGCATGGCGGGTTCGGTCAGAGTGGCCGTCGGGTGCGGGTTCGCGGGATCGGACACGTCGAGCACCTGGACGCCGCGGCCCTCGCTGATCAGGTCGCCAGGGAAGAACGAGCCCATGTAGGCGCAGTTCTCGTAGCTGGTCGAGGTGATGCCGGCGCCGCGACCCGCGAAGCCGCCGAGCATGCTGATATTGCAGTGGTAGCCCAGAGTGCTGCGCCGGCTATTGCGATCGGCGGCCGGAACGTCGCCCTGCAGGCCGGTTTCCGGCATCGACCCCGGCCCGCAGTCCGCACGGGGTACCGAGGTGCGGCCCACATCGAGGAATTCCTGCACGAAGGTTGCGATATCGGATTGCAGATCGGCCGAGGCGCTGCTCGGCACCATCATCGCGGCAACCACCGCGGTGGCGACCAACGCCAGCGAGCGGGCGCGGCGAATCCTCACCAATGGGCGCATCGTTGCATCCCCCAACTTTCTTCGATGTCGAACCAAGCAGGCCGCGCTGACTCAGTCAGTAAGTCGCGAACTGACTGAATAGTAGTAATTGTCAGTAACTTATGGCAGAGGTTTCGGGATAAATCCCGTATGCGTCGGCTGACGCCGTCGCCGGCTGTTTGACCTGACGGATCACGGGAGCGGTCTCGACATGCTGGATACCGTCGAGCACCGGGACACGACGGGTCAGGTACGTGTACAGAGCGTCGGCGCTGGAACAGTCCACTGCCACAACGAGATTGGTGGACCCGTGGTGGCGGCGGCGAAGGCGACTTCCGCGTGCTCGGCAAGCTCGGGACCGATTCGAGCGCGACAGGCATGGTGGTCAGCCAAGCAGGCCGATCATGCGATAGCCGAGCAGGCCATGGTCGAGCTGCAGGTCGAAGTACAGCGCGCCGGTGGCGCACAGGCGGTCGAGCCGTCGCCGCACGCTTGGTTCGGACAGCCGCGTTGCGGCGGGTCAGCGGCACCGATGTCACGATTGCCGCGTTCGAACGAGCGGTCCGCGTGACCGATCATGTTCGCGCAGTGCGGTAGCCGGACGGCCGGAAGCTCGAGACAGTGGATGGTCAGCAACAGTGGCCAGGTCTCGGTCTCAGGACGACGCGGGATGAGTGAACGTACGAGCGCCTCGCAGCGCAGTTGTGAGGTCGGACAATGTGTGACTGCACTACGACGTTGACCGCGCTGGCCGGCCGGGGGCTGGTTGCCGCACGTCGGGCGCACGCGCAAGCAGTTCCAGGCACGCCTCGAGTAGGCGTGCCCGCAGGGTACAGGCACGTTCCGCGATCTCGGACTGGCGGCGAACGTACTCGGCACGTCCGGACGGCGTCTCGATGCGTACCGGGTCGTAGCCGTATCGGGACAGATCATATGGGCTGGCCCGCATATCGAGTTCCCGAGCGCTGTATGCAAGTTCGAAGCAGTCGAGCAGAAGTTCGGAGCGTATGAGCGGGGTTGTCGCAAAACCCCACTTGTAGAGGTCCATGTTGGCGTGCAAACAACCGGGCTGTTCGCGCGACACCTGATCCGCGCGGGTCAGCGGTTCTATATTGCGGCCGACCGCGTCCGGCGTGAAGAAGCGGAAGGCGTCGTAGTGGGTGCAGCGCAATGACATCGACTCGACGACCTCGTCGGTGCCCGCCCGCCCGAGCCGTAGCGGTACCTGCTGGTGGCGGACGTCGTCGGTGCGATAGACCATCGCCCACTCGTGCAATCCGAAACATGACAACTGAGCAGGCCGAGATGCGGTAGCGCGCAACAGGGTCACGATGAACTCGATTGTTTCGCGACGCCGCGCCAAATATGCGGGGTCGGCAGTGAACGCGCCGGGGCCGGATGCGGAATCCCGGTCTCCGGCAGGTGAATCGTGGTCTGCGCCGGGCTCGACGGTGCTCGGGTTCGCGTCGAGATCGCCGGGCAGCGCGACGCGGTGGTATCCACGAGCGCCTTCGTACTCGGCCGCGCCGGCGAGGGCCACCCCGTAACCGGGATGCCAGCGTCGCAACTGTGCGGGCTTGTGCCCGTAATAGGTGAACAGGAAGTCGATCACCGGATGCGACGAACCCGCTGCCCGCCGTTCGAGATACGGCCCGACCAGTTCGTCCAGCCGCGCCCGATGCGCAGCGGCGTCGGCTCGCCACTGCGCCTCGGGCAGTACGCGCAGACTCATTCGAACGGGACCTGCCTCATTCGATCACCCGGTGTGTGTTGTCACGGACCGTACCGACGAACTCCTCTACCAGATCCTCGAGCGCGACGATGCCGGTGGTGTTGCCGCGACTGTCCACCACCCGGCCGAGGTGGCTGTTGGTGCGGCGCAGCCGAGCAAGCGCCTCGTACAGCGTGGTGCCCATGCTCACCGTCGGCAGCGGCCGAATATCGGTGCGCGGGATAGGGGTGCCCGGTCCGGCCGTCTCATCGGCGACCTTGTCGAGCACATCCTTCACGTGCAGATAACCGACCAGCGAACCATCGACGGCGCGGACCGGATAGCGGGAGAAGCCGGTCTCCGCGACGGCGGACTCGATGTCGCCGAGCGTGGTTCCGTTGCCGCGCAACGGCACCGACCTGGTTGTTTCCAGTGGCACCATGACATCGGCGACTACGCGATCGGAAGTGCCGAGCGCCTGGGTCAAGCGCCGGTGCTCCTCCTCGTCGAGCAGTCCCTCCGACCGGGATTCACCGATCATCTCGGCCAGTTCGACGCTGGACACGGTGGCATTGAGCTCGTCCTTCGGCTCGATCCGCAGCAGCCGCAACGATAGGTTCGCGGCCATGTTGTAGATCGCGATGAGCGGGCGGGCCAACCGCAGCCACGCCAGGTGGATCGGAACCAGCAGCAGCGCACTGCGTTCCGGACCCGCCAGCGCGATGTTCTTCGGGATCATCTCGCCGAACAGGATGTGCAGGATCACCACGATCGTCAGCGCGACGGCGAAGGCCACCGGATGCAGCAGCTGATCCGGCATGCCGACCAGCTCGAACGGGCCCTCCAGCAGATGCGCCACCGCGGGCTCGCCGACCCGGCCGAGCAGGATCGAGCAGATAGTGATGCCGAGCTGTGCCGCGGCGAGCATCATCGACAGATTTTCACCCGCCCGGATCACCGTGTTCGCGTTGCGCTTGCCCTGTGCCGCAAGTGCTTCCAGACGGTCCCGGCGGGCCGAGATCAGCGCGAATTCGGCGGCGACGAAGAAGGCATTGCCCGCGAGCAGCACCACCGTGAGCAGCACTCCGAACAGATCACCCACGACTGTGCTCCTGGTCTGCGTGGTGCACACGGGAGTGCAGCACCTCGGCGGAGACCGGGATCAACCGCACGCGGTCGATGCGCCGCCCGTCCATCCGTTCGATCTTGGCGATCCAGCCGCCTTCCTCCGAGTCGTTCGACGGTTGGTGTTGCGAACCAGGATTCGGCAGCACCACCTCGTCACCGGTCACCGGAATGCGGCCGAGCCGGGTGAGCACGAGGCCACCGAGCGTCTCGTACTCACCTTCGGGTGCGTCGTATCCGGTCGCGCGCGACACCTCGTCGATGCGTAGCAGGCCCGAGCAGTCCCAGCCGTCGGAGACCCGGCGGACGTCGCGCTCCTCTTCGTCGTGCTCGTCGCGCACATCACCGAGGATCTCTTCGATGATGTCCTCCATGGTGACGATGCCCGCGGTGCCGCCGTATTCGTCGACGACCAGCGCCACCTGCATACCGTCGCGGCGCACTCGTTCGAGCACCTCGTCACCGTCGAGACTGGCGGGCACGATCGGCACCGGCCGCGCGAGCAACTGCAGCGGGACCGTGCTCCGGACGTTCGCCGCATGGGTGAACGCCTGCTTCACGTGCACAACGCCGAGGGTGTTGTCGAGATCCCCGTCGATCACCGGGAAGCGGGAATACCCGGTGCGGCTGGCGGCTGCGATGAGATCGGCGATGGTGTCGGACTTGTCCAGCGATTCGATCTTGACGCGCGGGGTCATCAGCTCCTCGGCGCTGCGCTCGCCGAACTGCAGCGAGCGGTCGATCACCACTGCGGTGCGCTGATCGAGCGCACCGCGCAGTGCGGACGTGCGCACCAGCGAGCCGAGCTCCTGTGGCGAACGCGCCGAGCGCAATTCCTCCGCGGGTTCCACCCCGAAGCGGCGGACCACCCAGTTCGCGGTGCCGTTGAGGAAGCGGATCATCCACTTGAACACCACCGAGAACGCGATCATCGGACCCGCGGTGAGTCGCGCGGTGCCGAGCGGCATCGCGATCGCAATGTTTTTGGGCACCAGCTCGCCGTATATCATCGACAGCGAGGTGGCCAGCACCAGCGCCAGCGCCAGCGAGATGCCGTGCGCGGCACCCGCGCTCACGCCGAGCGCGGTGAACGGCGGGGAAAGCAGCCTGGCCAGCACCGGTTCGGCAATGTAGCCGGTGATCAGCGTGGTGATGGTGATACCCAGCTGGGCGCCGGAGAGCTGGAACGACAGCGTGCGGTGCGCCTGGCGGACCATCCGCGAGCGTGCGTCACCGGTGCGCGCATGCGCCTCGACGGTGCTGCGTTCGAGTGCGGTCAGAGAGAATTCGGCGGCGACGAACAGCGCGGTGCCTGCGGTGAGTGCGATGAAACCGATGAGGCTGAGCGCGGTGAGCACGACGGACATCGTCAGCACCGCCCGCAGGACGCGGCACGGTCGACCGCGGGGAATCGAACTGAATCGAAGTGGACTGCTGCGGGAAGGAGGGCGCCGGGTTTGTCACCCGGCTCGGTAGAGGAGCCCTCCTTTGCGGCGCCCTCGGACGCGGGTGACAACTTGTTCCTTTCGCGAATGGGAGCTGTAATGCCGGAGACCGGCAACCCTCATGCTACCGGCTCGGTCTTTTGGCCGCGCCTGCGGCGCGGCGTGTTCGCGGCCCCGAAGGCTCGCGTCCGAGCGGCCGAGACTCGTGCCTGCGGCACATGCGCTTCGGC
>NZ_JBHVDF010000002.1:630573-710665 GCF_042802915.1 Nocardia sp. NPDC057440 | reverse complement strand
CTGTTCGCGCCGACGCCGCCGGTGACGGTGTCGCCGCTCCAGTCGGCCGTGCCTTCGACACCACCGGAGGCGCCGCCGCCCGCGATGTTCACCTGGCAGCCGACGGTGTAGCCCGGGAAGATCGAGCCGCTGCCATCGCCGGACACCTCGACCTGGGCGCTACCGGAGACCCACGCGTTGCGGTGCACCGGGGTCGAGCCCAGGGACGGGTTGATGTTGGCAGACTCGCCGACCAGGCGGACCGTCACGACGGTGCCGTCGGACAGCGTCTTGGAGATTTCGCCGCCCGGCAGCGGAACGAAGGTATCGGCGTTCGCGGCGCCGGTGGAGAACAGGCCCATGGCGATGGTAGCCGCGGCACCGACACCGGCCACCCGCGCCACGTTCTTACGGTTGATCATGTTTTTCCCTCAGGGGTTGAGTTCGCTTCCGCGAGAAGAATGTTCGTGTAATTCGACCGATGTCAGCCGATGCTGAACGGCTGCCCGTAGAGGGTGGTCTTCGAGTAGTGGTCGCCGACGATCTCGACGACGGTGTAGGAACGCGCCTGGGCGTAGCCCGCGCAGCCCTGGATCTCGATTTCCGCATCCTGGTACTCGACCGAGTAGACGCCCGGCTTCAGGATGTCCTTCGAGTCGATCGAAACGAACTTGACTTCACCGGGGCCCAGGTTGAGGCCGATCGAACCGCCGAGGCTGCCACCGTCGAGGCTGATGCCGCCGGAGACACCGGCGGAGATCGCGTCGCTGGCGATACTGACCTGGCAACCGACGATGTAGCCGGTGGTGAGTGCCGAAACACCATGTGTCGAGGAGTTGTTGGTGCCCGGGGCGTTGGTTGCGCCGTTGTAGGGGCCGACCGTTCCTTCCGGAGTGACAGTCACGTCGGCGATGGCGTTGCCGGAAACCCAGACAACACGGCCGGCGCCGTTGGCGCTCAGCGACGGCGAAATCAGGGCGCGCTCACCCGTGCGGGTGACAGTGACGCCTGAACCGATCTTCTGGCCGTCCGGCAACGGCACGAAGGTATCGGCGTTGGCGGCACCGGTGGAAAACAGGCCCATGGCCACGGCTGCGACAGCGCCGACGCCCGCGACGCGGACACCGCGGCGCAGACCGATGGTGCGGTTCTCGCTCATACTTCCCCTCATCAGGTTCGAACAGTCAGCCTCGACCATCGAGGCTGGGTGGTGGTCCTCTCAGGCCCAGCTCAGTTTGTGCTCCATTTGTTGCCGACTTGTAACCGGCTGTTATTTCGGCGCAACACTCTAGCTGGCCAGGAACCGAGCCCAGGTTCCGCAGGTTCGCCGCATACGCGCCGAACCAGGCCCGCAAGATCCGGCAGTGGGTGGCTCCCGGCGAACACTAAACGTTCGGTAACGGCGAAGCAACGTAAGGAATCGTAAATATCAATGTGATGTAGATCACGAATGCCTGCATGCACATGTAGCTTGACGTGCATAAATAGCTGGAAAGTGTCCCGTTTTGGGCACAAACAGGGGCCATCGGCGCAGAGAGGCCGCCCGTCAAATACGGGCCAAGACCGTAAGTAATCGCCAAAATGAATTCAGCCGGAAGTAATCACAGGCCGATAAAGCCAAAAACTGACCTTTATACGTAGCTGGGCAGTAGATGAGCCTCAGCCGTGGTGGGGCGGCACCTGTTCGCGGAACCAGTCATCGGAGGGCGAACCCACCTCGGAATCATGGTCGCGTTCGTCGCGCGTGGTGTCCGGCAGCGCGTCACCGAAAATTTTGTTCAGGCGCGCGGAGTCCCTCGCCCGGCGCACCGCCGGGCGAGGGTCCTCGGAAGAATCCGGCGCCGGAATTATTCGGCCAATCCGGACAGCTCGCCGATCACTCGGCTGGCAAGCGGACCGAGAGTGGCCATGCCGTCACGGATCGCCGACCGCGTACCGGGCAGGTTCACCACCAGGGTGCTGCCCGAGATGCCCGCGAGACCACGTGAGAGACCCGCGTCGAGCGAGCCCGCCACCCGGCCGGAGGAGCGCAGCGCCTCGCTGATGCCGGGCAGTTCCCGGTCCAGCACCTGAGAGGTGGCCTCCGGCGTGACATCGCGCGGGGACATTCCGGTGCCACCGACCGAGATGGCCAGGTCGACGCCGCCGATCACCGCGGTGTTCAGCGCGTTGCGGATCTCCACCTCATCGGCCTGAACCGTCACCGACGCGTCGACGAGGAAACCCGCCTCGGTCAGCAGCTCGGTAACCAGTGGACCGAGCGAATCCACACCTCCATGCGCCGTTCGATCGTCGACGACCACCACAAGTGCGCGCCCAGCCACCGGAGTATCGATTTCCATGGTGCTCACCGTAGCGTCCGCATCCAGAAGCCGGGCGCCCACGCCCGCAAGCTCTGCGTCCATCGCGAGCAGCTCGGCGTCGACGGCGAGTCGGGGCGTCCAGCCGCCGGGCAGCACGCGCATCACCGGCCACCGCCCGCCGGCGCGCCGGAGAGGGTTACCTCGACGGTCTTGGCGTTGTTTCCCTGTTCGTCGGTGTAGGTCACCTTCACCTTGTCTCCTGGCTGATGTGAGCGGACCGCGGCGATGAGCGCGTTGCCCGAATCGATGGGCCGGTCGTCGAGCTTGGTCACGACCACGCCCGCGGGTATGCCCGCCTTGGCGGCCGGGCCGTCCGGAGTCGCCTCCAGCACGCGTGCCACGGTGTCCTGTGGCCGCAGCTTGATGCCGAGCTGCGCGTAGGTCGCGTGGCCGGTCTTGATGAGTTCGTCGGCGACCCGGCGGGCCTGATCGACCGGAATGGCGAAGCCGAGGCCGATCGAACCGCTCTGCTGGCCGGGCTGCTCGCCCGCGCCGAGGCTCGCGATGGCGGTATTGATGCCGATCAGCTTTCCGCTGCTGTCTACGAGCGCGCCGCCGGAGTTGCCCGGGTTGATCGCCGCGTCGGTCTGAATGGCGTCGATCACCGGATTGACCGAGGGATCGGGGGTGCCCTCGCCGTTGGTCGACACCGGACGATTCAGTGCGGAGACGATACCCGTGGTGACCGTGCCCGCCAGGCCGAGCGGCGACCCGATGGCGATGACCGGCTGACCGACCTGGAGGTTCGAGGAGGCGCCCAACTCGATCGGGGTGAGACCGCTCTTGTCGTTGACCTTGATGACGGCCAGATCCGACACCGGATCCGCGCCGACCAGGGTCGCGGGCGCGGTGCTTGCGTCGGAGAAGACCACTTCCATCTTGGCGTTGGTACCGCCACCGGCGGCCACGTGATTGTTGGTCAGGATCAGGCCGTCGGAGGACAGCACGACGCCGGAGCCCTCGCCCTCGGCCCTGTTGCTCGCCACCTTGATCATCACCACGCTCGGCAGCACCTTCTGCGCCACCGCCTGAGTGGAGCCCGCCGGGTTGTTGACAACGTTGTTGACATTGGGCTTGGGGGCATCGAGGGCATTGGTCACGGCGGTGTGCCCGGTGTCCGACCGAGTGACAAGCGCGCCGACCGCGCCGCCGACGCCGCCGCTGACCAGAGCGAGCACAGCCGCGCCCGCGACGAGCCCGGTCCGGATCGGCCGCCGCGCCGGTCCCGGCTGCGGTAGTGCCCCGAAGGCCGCGCCGGGCATGCCGCCGGGCGGAATCGGCGGATCGAACGATGACGCGTTGTACTCCTGACCGGATTCATACCCGGGGAAGGGCTGGGTGTGATGCGCTGCGGTCTGCTGGGGTGCCGTCTGGTGCGGTGCGGCCGGATAGTACTGCGGCTGCGCGCCGTACACGGGCGGCGGCGCATACGGCGCATACGGCTGTCCCGGAGCCGGGATCCGCTCTGTCGAATGAGAGCCGGTGTCGGCACTCGCGGCTGCCGGCTCCCCCTGCCGGTCCTTGGCATCCTCGGTCATGGTTTCTCGTTTCTCCTCACGTCTGCCGACCAGCTTGGCGGCGACGGCTTAGAGCGGACTGAGACCCCGCTATCAGTTGGCCGAGATCTTCCGACCCATCGGCTACCGATCGCGTTCTTCGGTGGCGGCGCCCGCACCGGGCGCACCACCTTCACCAGGTAATACGATACGGATCAGCGCGCCACCGCGCGGCGAGGTATCGATGGTGATCGTGCCACCGTGCTTGGTGACCACCTGCTTGACGATGGCGAGACCGAGCCCCGAACCCGGCATCGAGCGCGAGACCGTTGTTCGATAGAACCGCTCGAAGACCAGTTCGCGCTCATCGGCCGGAATGCCGGGACCGGCGTCGTCGACCGCGAGCTCGAGCAGCCCACGCCCGGCCTCGCGCATGGTGACCTTCACCTGGGCCCCTGCCGGACTCCATTTGGCGGCATTGTCGAGGACGTTGAGGATCGCCCGCTCCAGTCCCGCCTCGTGGCCGTATACGAACCACGGCCTCAGCTCGGCGACGAACTCGATCGAGCCACGCCGCCGCCTGGCCCGTTCCAGCGCGCGCTCGGCCACCTCGCCGAGATCGATGCGGTCGTAGACGGTTTCGGGTGCGTCCTCTCGCGCGAGATCGACCAGGTCGCCGACCAGGGTGGACAGCTCCTCGATCTGCCCCATCACATCCGCACGCAGCCCCGCCATGTCCTCCTCCGGAATCGCGGGTGCGCCAGGACGGCTGGAGGCGATCAGCAGTTCCATATTGGTGCGCAGCGAGGTGAGCGGGGTGCGCAATTCGTGCCCGGCGTCGGCGACGAGCCTGCGCTGCCGGTCACGCGACTCGGCGAGTGCCCGCAGCATGGTGTTGAAACTCTCGGTCAGCCGGGCGAGTTCGTCGTCACCGGTGACGGGAATCGGCGTCAGGTCGTCGGTGCGGGCCACGCGCTCGGTCGCCGCGGTCAACCGTGCGATCGGGCGCAGGCCGGTACGGCCGACCGCGGTGCCCGCCGCCGCGGCGAGCACGACGCCGCAACCGCCGACCACGAACAGCAGCCACGCCAGCCGGTCGAGCACCTCGCGGGTCGGCTGCAGCCGCTGCGAAATGATCAGCGTCGCACCGGAATGCGTCGGCATGGCGAGCACTCGCTGATTGCTCACGGTGCGCAGCGACGAGGGGAGCTCGCCGTCCGCGACGGCGAGCTCCTGACTGCCGACCGGCGGAATCGTCTGCTGTGGCGGCATGTAGGGCTTGTGGTCGGGGAAGACCAGCGCGACGCCGACATCGTTGGAATACAGTCCCGCCAGCACGATCGACTGGAAGCCGAGGCTCTCGAAATTGTTGTTGATCATCGTGGCGGCGCGGGCTTTCAGCTGCGCGTCGACATCGGCGTACAGCGCGCGCGCCACCATCGCGTAGGCCGCGATCGAGGTCACCGCGACCGCGATGGCCACCACCGAGGCCGCGAGCAGCGTCACTCGCCAGCGCAGCGAGACCGATCTGGTCAACGGCATGGGCGGGCGCATCTCCGCCGAGTCCGGCGGACCGAGCGCGGCGACAGCGGGTCGCTTGGGCATTGAGCGGGCCATGGTCCGGCGGCCTACGGAGGTGTTTCGCGCAGGACGTAGCCGACGCCGCGCACCGTGTGGATCAGTCGCGATTCGCCCTCCGCCTCGGTCTTGCGGCGCAGGTATCCGATGTACACCTCCAGCGCGTTGCCCGAGGTCGGGAAGTCGTATCCCCAGACCTCCTCGAGGATGCGACTACGGGTCAGCACCCGGCGCGGATTGGCCATCAGCATTTCCAGCAGTGAGAATTCGGTGCGGGTCAGGCTGATCGCGCGCTCGCCGCGCGATACTTCGCGCGTCACCGGATCCAGCGACAGGTCAGCGAACGTCATCGTCTCCGACATCTCGCCGGCATCGGTGTTCCGCCTACGCAACAGCGCGCGCAGCCGGGCGAGCAATTCCTCCAGCGCAAATGGCTTCGGCAAATAATCGTCGGCGCCGGCATCGAGTCCGGCAACCCGCTCCGATACCGAATCCCGCGCCGTCAAAACCAGAATCGGCAGATCGTCTCCGGTACTGCGCAAGCGTCGGCAAACTTCGAGCCCATCCATCCGCGGCATCATCACATCGAGCACGAGTGCATCGGGTCGCTGCGCGGTTGCTTTCTCCAACGCATCGACGCCGTCCACCGCGAGATCGACGGAGTAGCCGTTGAAGGTCAGCGACCGGCGCAGTGATTCACGGACGGCGCGATCGTCGTCGACTACCAGAATGCGCATGCCACCAGTTTGACCGCACCGACTGAGAGTCGACTGAGAGGGCAGCCTCCGACACGCCGCGCCAG
Source organism: Nocardia sp. NPDC057440 (assembly GCF_042802915.1). Taxonomy (NCBI): domain Bacteria; kingdom Bacillati; phylum Actinomycetota; class Actinomycetes; order Mycobacteriales; family Nocardiaceae; genus Nocardia; species Nocardia sp. NPDC057440. The sequence continues at coordinate 704,447 of NZ_JBHVDF010000002.1, read as the reverse complement.
GCTCATAGCCGGCCCGTGCGCAACACTGGTCGATGGACCAGCGCCTTTCGTGACCTTCCACAGAACTTCCCGCGCCTGGGAACTAATTGAGTCACGAATCATGTTCTGTATAGCCATATTCCGCCGAATATCAGACTGAGAGCCCCAGATTGCCGTGGCTCACTCTGCGCGGTATGTTCCCTGCGGTAAAAAGAAGACCTCTAGTTGGTTCTCAGCGGGTTGAATCAAAACCGAACAGCCACGCGCCATCCGGGGGCCACTCGTGAAGCGGAGGCAACGGAAACGGATGGAAGCTGCACCGCGGTCCTGGCAATTCAGCTTGTCCAACTGGTCTGTCACTCGCAAGGTCGGCATCGTGCTGGTGCTTCCGGTGCTGCTGGCCACCGTGTTCGCCGTACTCCGTATCAACAACGAGCTGCGCACCATGTCGCAGTTGGACGCGGCGACCGAGCAAGTCATCATCATCCGCCCGATCGGCAAGTTCGGCACGGCAACCGAACAACTCGCGATCGCGGCGACCTCCTCGTGGGGCAACATCGCCGATCCCGCGACCGACGCGGCGCTGACGAAATTCGACCAGGCGCTCGCCGACCTCGAGGCCGCGATGCGCACCTCCAAAGTCACCAACCGCGTCAGCGCCGAACTCGCCTCCGCCGTCGCCACGGGCACCACCATGCGCAACAGCCTGCGCAACGGATCACCCGCCATGGTCGGCGAGCAGGCCGATGAGATCGCGGTGCGCATCGGCAACGCCTTCGCGATGTCACCCTCGGTCGAAGACCTCATCATCCAGCGGTACTTCCTGCAGATCGGCGCGATCCAGACCTCGCGGCGCGTGCTCACCCAGCAGCGCATGCTGATCGGCTCCCCCGAGGCAGGCCACAATCCGGCGGTGCGCCCCCGGGTGCTCACCTCGGCGGGCGCCGAGATGACCATGATCAACACTTATGGCGTCATCCTCCCCGACAACGCCACCAACATGCGCCAGATGCTGGACACGGTCTCCACCCGGCTCGCGGCATTCAGTCAGAACGCGGGCGATCCGACCACCAATCCCGCGGTGCTCGATTCACTGCAAACCAGCGCCGACCTTTATGAGAAGACCACCGCCCAGCTGACCGACACGATCGATAGGGCGCTCGCCAAACGGACCACCGAGGCCCAGACCGGCGCGCTACGCGAAACCACCATCGTGATCGGCATGCTGCTCGCCGGTCTCGCGCTCGCGCTCGCCGTCGCGCGCACCCTGGTCGTCCCGGTCCGCAGGCTACGGCGCGACGCACTCGAGGTCGCGCACGTCAAGCTGCCGGAGGAACTCGCGGTGGTACGCAGCGGCGGCGCGACACCAGAGATCACGCCGGTCGCCGTGCACACCACCGACGAAGTCGGGCAGCTGGCCCGCGCCGTCGACGAAATCCACGAGCAAGCGCTGAATCTGGCAGCCGAGCAGGCCCGGCTGCGACTGCAGATCGGGAACATGTTCGAGACCCTTTCCCGTCGCAGCCAGTCGCTCGTCGAGCAGCAGCTGGCGCTGATCGAGGATCTGGAACACGACGAGGACGACGGCGAGCGGCTACAGAGCCTGTTCCGCCTCGATCACCTCGCGACCCGCATGCGCCGCAACGGCGACAATCTGCTCGTGCTCGCGGGCACGGCGCTGCGGCGCGGTCAGCTGCACCCGGTGCCGCTGTCGGACATGCTGTGGAGTGCGGTTTCTCAGGTCGAGGACTACCAGCGGGTAGAGATCGGCGCGGTGCCCGACGGCATTGTCGCGGGCGAGCCCGCGGTCGACATCGAGCACTTGCTCGCCGAGCTGATCGACAACGCGCTGCGCTACTCGCCGCCGACGACTCCGGTCGCGGTGATGGTCGCGCGCGCGGTGGACGGCGGCTACCTGATCGAGATCACCGACCGCGGCCTCGGGATGGGCCTCGACGATCTGCAGACGACCAACGACCGGCTCGCCTCCGGTGGTGAGGTCACCGTCGAAACCGCGCGCCGAATGGGTCTTTTCGTGGTCGGCAGGCTCGCCAAGCGACACACCATCACGGTCAGCCTGCGACGGACCTCGACGATGGCGCAGCAGCCCGGCATCACCGCGAGCGTGCATCTACCCGGTGCGCTCGTCGCGCCACCGATGGATCCGGAGCCGACGCAGCAGCCACTCGAACCGCCCGCGCTGCCCGCCACACCGAGCCACCCGCCGCGCACACTGGTGCCGGTGCCGAGCCTGCCGCAGCGCGAACCACCGCGTTTCACCAGTTCCGGGCTACCGCAACGCCGACCGGCCATCCGGGTGGCCGACACCGCCGACCAGCCCGCCATCGCGACGCCGACGGTCGACGACGCCGAGCCGCTGCCCGATATGTTCGCCGAACATCCGATCGAGACCCCGAGCCTCGAGCTGCCGAGGGTCGCGGCGTTCGGCCCGCCCGCCTCGGCGTCGAACAAGTCGGCGGCACAGTCTTCCGCCGATGTGGACACCCAGGCCTGGCCCGTCTTCGACACCGGCTCGTTCGAGGCCATCGCCATCGCCATCGATGATTCGACACCCGTCGCCGACATCGAACCGCAGGTGCCGCTCGGCACCGCGGGCAATACCTGGACCGAGGCCGACGCGGCGGTGACGACCGGCCCCAACCCGGTCGTCGACCGGGAACCCGCGACGGTTTCGGCAGGCGCACGACCGGCCGCGCCCGCCAAAAAGCCCGCAGGCGCACCGGAATCCGCGACGGTCACCTCGTCGCGGCTGCAGCCGGTGGCAGGCGAATCGCCGACGCCGATCTACCAGCGAATGGTCTCGGAATGGCTGGTCGAGCCCGCGACCTCACAGCAGTCGGAGGCGACCTGGTCCTCACCGGCGGTGGATGCGGGCTGGCTGGCCGCCGAGGACGCCGCCCGGCCGACCACCACCTCCCGCACCGTCGGCGGTCTGCCGATCCGGCGCCCAGGAGCGCAGTTGGTGCCCGGTGGTCTTGCGCCTGCCGAAGACGCGGCAGCTCGTGATCCGGAGGAAATCCGGAGCAACCTCACCAGGCATCTCAGTGGGGTCCGCAGTGGGCGGGCCGATGCCCAGTACAACGACGGAGGGCTTGGATGACCAACGCGAACAGCACCACCGATGAAAACCTGAACTGGCTGGTCACCCGCTTCACCAGGGATGTCCCCGGGGTATCGCACGCGGTACTCGTCTCGGCGGACGGCTTACTGCAGGCGACCAGCCCGCATCTACCCAGTGACCGGGCCGAACAGCTGGCCGCGGTCACCGCGGGCCTCGCCAGTTTGTCGGCCGGTGCCGCACACCTTTTCGACGGCGGCAAGGTGATGCAGTCGATCGTCGAGATGCAGCGCGGCTATCTGTTGGTGATGAGTGTCGGCAACGGCTCGCATCTGGCCGTGCTCGCCAACAAGTCACACGACATCGGCCGCATCGGCTATGAGATGGCCCTGCTGGTCGATCGAGTGGGCACGGTGGTCACCGCCACCGCCCGCACCGCCGTCTGAGGGTGAGATGTCCAGCCCCAACGGCCCCGGACAACACCGACCGGCCACACGCGTCAGACCGTATGCGCTGACCTCTGGGCGTACCGAGCCCGCGGTCGACCTGCCGCTTGAGGCTGTCATCGAAACCCTGTCCTACACTGCCCATCTCGACTGGCCATCGGGAGATCTCCGTACGGAGATCCTCAGGCTGGGCACCCACCGTCTCTCGGTTGCCGAGATCGCCGCGCACCTGGATCGTCCACTCGGAATGGTTCGGGTCATGGTCGGCGACCTGGTCGTCGACGGACACTTGCGGATGCATACGACACTGACCGAAGAGGCGAGTTTTGACGAGCGCCGTTCACTGATGGAGAGGACTTTGCGTGGACTCCGCGCGTTATAACAACCTCGCACCGAACGATGCCGATTCCCGCGTCGCATCGACGAAAATCGTTGTAGCGGGTGGCTTCGGAGCAGGCAAGACAACCTTTGTCGGTGCGGTGTCGGAGATCGTTCCGCTGCGCACCGAGGCGATGGTGACCCGCTTCTCCGACGGTATCGACGATCTCGCCGATACCCCGGAGAAGGAAACAACCACCGTCGCCATGGATTTCGGGCGGATCATCCTGCCGGGGAACCTGGTGCTGTACCTGTTCGGAACCCCCGGCCAGCGTCGCTTCTGGTTCATGTGGGACGACCTGATCCGTGGCGCTATCGGCGCGGTAGTACTGATCGACACCAGGCGGCTGGAGGACAGCTTCGCCGCGGTCGATTTCTTCGAGGCGCGCAAACTGCCGTTCCTCATCGCGGTCAACCGGTTCCCCGACGCGCCTCGCTTCCCGATCGCCGAACTGCGCGAAGCGCTTTCGGTGCGCGAGGGCGTGCCGATCGTGGACATCGACGCCCGCAACGCCATGGAGGTGCGCCAGGCGCTCGCCGCGGTGACCGAATACGCAATCGCCCAGCTGAAGGCCTCGGAACTGGAAGGAACCGCCTCGCATGCATGAGGTCCGGTTGTTCTCGCTCGGGAACAACGGCGCTGTGGACCAGTTCTCGATGGGGTACTGGATCGCCGCGCTCTCCTTGGGGATCTCGGTCGTGGGCGCGGTGGTCGGGGTGGCCTGCATCCTGCACGGTTCGCGGTCGATTCGCTTCCGGCTGGTGTGGCTCGCCTCGGCGGCGGTGTCGGTCGGCGGCGTCGGAATCTGGCTGGCCACCTCGGTGGTGCTGCTCGGCGTGCACGTGCCTGGCAGCGATGTGCGGTTCGACGCGGGCAGCCTCATCACCTCGATGGTCGTGGCATTCGCCGCGGTGTTCGCCGCGCTGGTGATCATCGGGCGCACCCTGCACCTGCCGCGCTTGATCGCAGGCGGCGTCGTCATGGGGCTCGGCACCGGGTTGTCGCTCTACCTCGGCATCGGTTCGATCCAGGTTCAGGGCTCGGTCGAGATTTCACCGGCGCTGGCCGCGGTATCGATGACCGTCGCCATCATCACCGCGACCGCCACGCTGTGGTCGGTACAGGCCTTCCAGTTCCCGATGGCGCGCGCGGCTACGACAGTGCTGTTCGGCATCGGCGTGGCCGGGATGTACTACGCCGGTATCGGCGCGATCGAGCTCACCATCGATCCGACGGCGAAGGCGCCGACCGGACTTCCGCTGTTCGACTTCGTCTTCCCCATGTTCGTCATCGGGTCGCTGGCCCTGACCGTGCCGATCACCGCCGTGCTCGTCGCACCCGATCGGCGCGACACCGCGGCGATCGCCGAGAACACGCGGCGGGTCAGGCTCGAAGCGGCTCGCTGAGTCGCTTCGAGCCCGACCGGGTTCGCGTGGGGATCGAACCCGCCTCAGCCCTTCGGGGCGGGCATCTCGCCGGCGACTCGACTCGGATCGATGATGCCGAACGACTCACCCTGCGGAGCCGCGAGGACCGCCGACCGCCCGACCGGCGAGTCCGACGCGGGCTGCAACACGGTGCCGCCCAGTTCGAGGGCCTTCGCGATGCCCGCGTCGACGTCGTCGAACTGGAACCACACCAGCCAGTGGTCCGGCACCGAGTCGCTCACCGTGGCCGAGTGGTCGGTGAGCCCGCCGACCCCTTCGGTCCGGCCCGGCGGGGTGAACACCACATACTCGGTGTCGCCGAGTGGGAAATCGGCGTAGGTGAAGCCGAAGACGTTGGCATAGAAGTCCTTCGCGGACGGCAGGTCGCGGGTATGCAACTCGTTCCAGACGTAGGCGCCGTGCTCGTTGTAGACCGCGGCGCCGTTGTGCTGCTTGGCTTGCCATACCGCGAAGGCCGCGCCGCTCGGGTCGGCGGCGACGAACATCCGGCCGAACTCCATCACGTCGAAGGTCGGCACCATCAACCGGCCGCCTGCGGCCACCACAGCGTCGGCGCTGGTGTCGGCGTTCACAACGGCGAAGTAGGTCGTCCAGGCCGACGGCATCCCGGGCATGGAGTCGGGCTTCGGCCCGATGCCCGCCACCGCCGCGCCGGATTTCGCCGCCATCAGATAGCCGCCGGCATCCGGGCCGCCGTCCTGGATCTCCCAACCGAACAACTGGGTGTAGAACTCACTGGCCTTCGCCGGGTCGTCGACCTGACAGTCGAGCCAGGCGGGCGTGCCGGGTTGCCAGGCCTCGTTGCGTATGGGCATTGGACATCTCCGTTTCGATGAGTTTCGTATCGACAAACGGCCGAGCAATCGCCTTCTCACAACTCCGCGGTGCACACACCATCTCGGCGACCACGCGAACCACCCACAGTCAACCAGCCCGGACCGACAGTTTTCGCGGGTTCGGCAATGCCGCCGATTTCCGTGCCCGACCGTCTTACAGTGAGAGATATGCGTTTCGGTCTGGACTATGCCGCGGGACGTCCTGGGGGTGCAGCAATCCGCGCGGCAGGGTTCGACTTCGTGGTGCGCTACCTGTCCGATGGCGGCCCAACACTGCCGGGCAAGCTGCTCACGCCCGCCGAGGCCGACGATCTGCGGGCGCACGGGGTGTCGATCGTGTCGAACTGGGAGACCACCGCCGCCCGCATGCTCGACGGCCACGGCGCCGGCATCGTGGATGCCCGCGCGGGCCTGGCGCAGGTGCTGCGCTGCGGTGGCCGCCGGGACCGGCCGATCTACTTCTCCGCCGATTTCGATTCGACGCCGCAGGATCAGCTCGCTGTCAACGCCTACCTGGATGGTGCGGCGACGGTGCTCGGCGCCGCGAATGTCGGTGTCTACGGCGGGTATTGGTCGGTCAGCAGGGCGCTGGACGCGGGCAGCGCGGCGTGGGCGTGGCAGACCGATGCCTGGTCGGGGACCAATGTGGAGACTCGCCGCAGCATCCATCAGACGCTGCGCCAGGTGGTGGTCGGCGGGGTGCTCTGCGATGTGAACGAGGCCGAAACCGAAGACTTCGGCCACTGGGATTTCCTACAGGAGGAACCGGACGTGACGCCGGAACAAGAGGCAGTGCTGCGCGACATCCAGATTCAGCTGCGCGGGCCCGGCCTCGCCGGTTGGCCACAGTTGGGCACCGACGCCGATGGCCACAGCCTGACCCTGGTGGACGGGCTGGCCTCGGCGCTGCACCGGATCGAGGACCTGGAGCGCGAATCAACTGGATTGCGAACGCAAATCGGCGAATTGCGGACCGAGATCAGCGAACTGGAGGCCACGACAGCCGATTTGGTCGATGAGGTCGAGCGGTTGAACGGGCGGCACTGGCCGTGGCCGTTGTCCCTGATCGAAGGTCCCGCGGCGCTCGTCGCGGAGCAACTGGCCCGACTGGAGTCCTTGTTGCCGGACTTGCCCGGTATGCCCGGTCATGGCGAATCGGCGCAGGACGACCAACCGGAGATGGCAAAGCCGCCACAGCTCGGGACGGTGCCGTGAATTGAATATCGCCAACGGCCGCACTGTTGCTGGATCGACTGGAGGCGCGCGAATCACAGGGGGACAAAGGGATTCGGAAGATCGAGGTCGGCCGATTCGGCCGGAAGTTTGGCGATGAGCGGGTTCTCTCGGGGGTCCAGGAGAACCCGCCCTCTCGCACGAGGGTACCGGCGTAGGAACACGAAATCATCACTTCATGAGGACTTTTACGGGCACCAAAAACCAACCCTCAGTACGTATTTCAATCGGTGGCTACCGCATCGCAACCGAGTCGTCAGAGAATTGCCATGTGGCGTAGGACACATCGGTAGCTCATCGATTGCCCTCGTCGCACCAGACGCTGACCCGGTTCGACCAGCCCGCCTCGAAAATCGAATTCCGTCGAGCGACGTGAAACGCCGACCGCCCCGCGCGGTCACCACATGACCACACTGAGCGAGGCCACTGTCATTCGAGCACGCCGCGTTCGAACCGGACTCCGATCAGATCCGATCGAGGTCGATCAGCCCACGTCGCACCGCCTGCAACAACCGGCGCGGCACCTTGTGCACAACGCCTCCGACGGTGACCGGCACCAGGTCGGGTGGCGTCGCCTTCCACTGCGCGCGGCGGCTGCGGGTATTCGACCGCGACATCCTGCGCTTCGGAACCGCCATGTCAGCCCTCCCCTCGTCCGGGCTGGGACGCCCCGCGGGCCCGCCTGCCGTACTTGCGCTCGAACTTCTCCACCCGGCCCTGGGTGTCCATCACGCGGTGCGCTCCGGTCCAGAACGGGTGCGAATCGGATGTCACGTCCACCACGAGCAGCGGGTAGGTGTTGCCGTCCGACCACTGCACAGTCCGTGCGCTGGTCGAGGTGGACCTGGTCAGGAACTGCTTGCCGGTGCTCGAATCCTCGAACACCACCGGGTGGTAGTCCGGATGTATTGCGGCCTTCATGTGCTTTCTCCTCTCGGGCTTTTCGACTGTCCCGCACCGCCTTCCACGGGCAGGCCGGTCGATTCACCGGTCTCGCACGGGTCGGTGTGCCATTCGCCGAACGGGTCTTCCCATTGCGCGACCAGTTCGGGCGTGCGGTCGAGCTGGCGTAGCTCGTCGTCCTCGACCAGGGCCCAGTGCAGGGCCTGGCGAATCTCGGCGGGGTCGGCGTCGTGCACCAGGATCACCAGCGAGGTGTCCCGATCGCCGAACCTGTCGTCCCAGCGCAGTGCGGCCATCGCTTGCCGGGTCGGATCGGCGCTCTCCAGCTCCGCGGGGCTCATCGCCGCGAGCCACGGTCCCGCACCGCCGACACGCAGGCCGCCGCCCGCAGACTCCAGCCACACCACCTCGTCGGGCTGGGTGGCGAGCCAGATGCGGCCGCGCGCGGTCACCACGCCGTCGAACAGCACGTCGAGCGCTTCGTGCAGGCGCACGGGATGGAAGGGACGGCTCGCGGCGAACTCCATCAGCGTGACTCCGTGATCGGCGCCGAGCGGTGGCTGTCCACGCAAGAGCGGGGCGTGCGCGTCGAAGATCCGGCCACGCCGGGAGTCCGTGGGAATTCGGGTGAGCAGGGTCTCGATGTCCGCAGCGCCGGGTCCGTCGCAGGCCACCCAGGCGACAGGGGCATCGGGCACCAGCCTGGCCAGCACCGCGTCGAGGCGCATCCGATCCAGCGGGTCACCCGAATCACCGAGCGCCACAACGGCATCGGCGAAATCGACCTGACCGACCGCGAGCTGCGCCACGGTCCGTTCGTCGTCCGCGGTGGCGAGCCCGCGCTCGGCGAGCGTCTCCTCACCGGTCGCATCGGCGAGCCACCGATCAGCCTCGAGACACGTCATCACGGCCTCGACGCGCACGTCGCGACCGGCAGGCCCGTCCACCCTGCCGACGATGCCGGTGACGATGACATTCTCGATCGCCTGGCAGACCGCTTCGGCTTCGAACGCCGGATCGAGCGCGAGCACAATGCGATACACCGAGTCGCGCGCGGCCAACGTGCACAGCAGGGGCAGCAGATCCATGCGCAGGGTGCACGAGACGCAGCCGTGCGCGAGTTCGAGCACCGCCGCGGTCTCGTGCTCGCCGGTGCGCACCGTCCGATGCACGATGCCCTCGCGCAATCCACTCAGGTCGTGCCGAATGGTCACAGTGCCTGGCGTCGTGCGCAGCGCATCGGCCGCGCGGTCCACACCCGCCGTCGCGCGTCCGGATGATCCGGCGATCACCACGACGGGCGTTCTCCGGTCGGACTCGATCACCGGAACCCCTTTCGATAACGATTTTCATTTACAGTAGACCGACGGTACATTGTCGAGCAGCCGTTGTCGAAAATGATTATCATCTACTGGAGGGAGTCCGCATGTCGGCCCACTGCCAGGTCACCGGGCGCAAGCCGGGGTTCGGCAAGTCCGTGTCGCACTCGCATAAGCGGACGAGCCGTCGCTGGAACCCCAATATCCAGCGCAAGACCTACTACCTGCCCAGCGAGGATCGGCGCATCACGCTGACCGTCTCCGCCAAAGGCATCAAGACCATCGACCGGGACGGGATCGAAGCCGTTGTGGCCCGGATCCGGGCTCGCGGCGACAAGATCTGAGAGGGACACCGATGGCATCCAAGTCGACCGAGCTCCGGCCGATCATCAAGCTGAAATCCACTGCGGGAACCGGGTATACGTACGTCACCCGAAAGAATCGGCGCAACGATCCGGACCGGATGGTGCTGCGCAAATACGACCCCGTAGTCCGCAAGCACGTCGATTTCCGCGAGGAACGCTGATGGCCAAGAAGTCGAAGATCGCACGCAACGAACAGCGCAAGGAGGTCGTCGCGCGCTACGCCACCCGGCGCGCCGAGCTCAAGGAGCTGATCCGAAACCCGGCCACCTCCGACGCCGACCGAGCTCTCGCACAGTCCGCGCTACAGCGGCTGCCCCGCGATGCGAGTCCGGTACGATTGCGCAATCGGGACGCCGCGGACGGACGACCGCGCGGTCATCTCCGGAAGTTCGGACTCTCCCGTGTGCGAGTGCGCGAAATGGCCCATCGGGGCGAACTGCCCGGTGTGCACAAGTCGAGCTGGTAGACAACCACTGTTCTCGTGAGAAGGAACCCCGTCATATGGCAGTCAAGCGAGCACCCTCGAAGAAGGTTCGCGCCGAACAGAACCGGCGGCCCAAAAAGAACCCGCTCATCGCCGCGGGCATCGAGACCGTCGACTACAAAGACGTGAATCTGCTGCGCACCTTCATCTCCGATCGCGGCAAGATCCGCAGCCGCCGGGTCACCGGGCTCACCCCCCAGCAGCAGCGCCAGGTCGCCGTCGCGGTGAAGAACGCCCGCGAGATGGCACTGTTGCCGTTCACCAGTCGGTGAGTCCACCCCGACCAACGACCAAGGCCCCCGACGCAACGCGCCGGGGGCCTTGGTCGACTACAGCACGGTCATCCAGCTCCGCCGACATTCGGTCGCGCGAGTCTTGAAGACGGACGCGACCACCACGGAGCGAGCCCGACAAGCGACCCGTTCGCGGCCCGTCTCGCGTCCGAGTCGTCGAAGCGCATGCGCCGAAGGCGCGAGTCTCGAGTGCTCGGAAGCGAGCCTTGGGGGCCGCGAACACGCGGTGCCGCAGGCGCCGCCAAATAACTCAGTGGAACTGACCCTCTTCGGTGGAGCCCTTCAGGGCGGCCGTCGAGGTGTTCGGGTCCACGGTGGTGGCGATCAGGTCGAAGTAGCCTGCGCCGACCTCACGCTGGTGCTTGGTGGCGGTGTAGCCGCGCTCCTCGGCGGCGAACTCGCGCTCCTGCAGGTCGACGTAGGCGGTCATGCCCTCGCGGGCGTAGCCGTAGGCCAGGTCGAACATGCCGTAGTTGAGCGAGTGGAAACCGGCCAGCGTGATGAACTGGAACTTGAAGCCCATCGCGCCGAGCTCCTTCTGGAACTTCGCGATGGTCGCGTCGTCCAGGTGCGCCTTCCAGTTGAAGGACGGGGAGCAGTTGTAGGCGAGCAGCTGGTCCGGGAACTCGCTGCGGACGGCCTCGGAGAACTGCTTGGCCAGCTCGAGATCGGGCTTGCCGGTCTCCATCCAGATCAGGTCCGCGTAGGGGGCGTAGGCCTTGGCGCGGGCGATGCAGGGCTCGATGCCGTTCTTCACACCGAAGAAGCCCTCCGCGGTGCGGGTGCCGTCGAGGAACGGCTTGTCGCGGTCATCCACGTCGGTGGTGATCAGGGTGGCGGCTTCGGCGTCGGTGCGGGCGATGATCACCGAGGGCACGTCGGCCACGTCGGACGCGAGGCGAGCCGAGGTCAGGGTGCGGATGTGCTGCTGGGTCGGGATGAGCACCTTGCCACCGAGGTGGCCGCACTTCTTCTCCGAGGCGAGCTGGTCTTCCCAGTGCACGCCCGCGGCGCCGGCCTGGATCATGGCCTTCTGCAGCTCGTAGGCGTTCAGGGCGCCACCGAAGCCGGCCTCGGCGTCGGCGACGATCGGGGCGAGCCAGTTCTTGACCGAGGTGTCACCCTCGACCTTGGCGATCTCGTCGGCGCGCAGCAGCGCGTTGTTGATGCGACGCACGACGGCCGGGACCGAGTTGGCCGGGTAGAGGCTCTGGTCCGGGTAGGTGTGGCCGGAGAGGTTCGCGTCACCGGCGACCTGCCAACCGGACAGGTAGATGGCCTGCAGGCCGGCGCGCACCTGCTGCACGGCCATGTTGCCGGTCAGGGCGCCGAGGGAGTTGATGTAGTCCTCGTTGTTGACGAGATCCCACAGGATCTCCGAGCCGCGGCGCGCGAGGGTGGCTTCCTCGACGACGGTGCCCTGGAGCTTCGACACCTGCTCTGCGGTGTAGTTACGGGTGGTGCCCTTCCAGCGGGGGTTGGTGTCCCAATCCTGCTGGATTTCCGCGGCGGTCTTCGGGGTGCCGGTGGTCATCTCTGACTCCACTTCCTCGTTTGGTCGGGGTGTGCCCCACGGTCGAGTCTGGCTCGAACTGCTGGAGCGGCAATTTGCAGGCTTGCTAGGCCCATGGGGTGTACTTCCACACGATGGCACACCAGGAAATAGCCGTCTACCTGTTGCTAGTGTGAATCTCAGCTAGGTTTCCACAGGTGTTTGCTAACTTTGCGAAATTTGCCGATAAATTGCAAGCATGAAACCTACCGGCGGGTAGCCCTGACATGCGGTTTTAGCGTAACGCTCGTACTGTTAGCGATCTTCGGTGGGCTGCCATCGACTCGCGCGGACATTCCGTCCTGTGAGGACCTTCACAGCTTCGGGCGGGTGCCGTCGGTGTGGGCTGCGCCACCTTCGAGTGGGAAGGGCCGCGCGCTGTCGGGCAGACTGGGTCGAATTCACTCCAGGACACGCGTCCAGCTGTCTCGGCCGTCCGCGGCGGGCATCGGGCGCTCGATCAACCCGACAGGAGCACCATGCGGAAACTGTGGCTCACCACGGCAATCGCCTGCGTTTGTGCCGCGAGCCCGCTGACACTGCCCGCGGCCGCCGCCGACCCCGCGGGCGGACCGGGCACCGTCACTTCCGTCGCCCCACTCGCCGCGGTCGCGACCCCGCCGGGATCGGTGAACTCCACCCGCATCATCTATCGCACCAGCACCGCGAACGACGTGCCGACCGAGGCGAGCGCCGCGGTCTACTTCCCGCCGGGTCCCGCGCCCGCGGGCGGCTGGCCGGTGATCGCCTGGGCGCACGGCACCGTCGGTCTCGGCGACGACTGCGCGTACAGCATCGCCGGACCGAGCGCCGCCGAGCGCGACTGGGCCTACCTGGGCACCTGGCTGCGGCAGGGTTACGCCATCGTGGCCGCCGACTACGCCGGGCTCGGCACGCCCGACGAGCATCCCTACCTCAATGGGATGGTCATGGCACACAACGTCGTCGACGCAGTACAAGCCGCGACGAGGCAGTACTCGTCACTCGCGAAGACGTGGGCTGTCGTCGGACAGTCGCAGGGCGCGGGCGCGGCCGCTTACACCGCGCGCTACGCCACTGAATTCGGCGGTCCCGAGTTGGACTACCGCGGCGCGGTCACCACCGGCGTGCCCGCCTATATCGAGGACGTGCTGCTGCCGCTGGCTCCGCATATGCCGCCCATCAAGCTGAGCCCGCACAGCACCGCCTACGTGCTGTACATCCTCAACGGGCTGCGCACGACATACAAAGACACAGCCGGACAAAGTCCGTCCGAAAACCGCGCCGGGCCGAGCGAAGGCGAGGCAGCCGCCTACGGAGACACAGCCGGACAACGTCCGTCCGAAAACCGCGCCGGGCCGAGCGAAGGCGAGGCAGCCGCACACCCGACGTTGAATGTCGAGTCCTTCCTCACCGACTCCGGCCGGGAATGGCTGACCCGGGCCCGCGACGCGTGCATCGTGCCGCTCGGTGACGAGCTCGCCGCACGCGGCGTCGTGCTCGGCGATCTGTTCTCCCGGCCGTTGCTGGAGATTCCCGACCTGCACGGGTTCCTCGCCCGCTACATGGCACTGCCCGAATCCGGCTACGACAAGCCGCTCTTCATCGGACAGGGCCTGCGCGACACCGATGTCATCACCCCGGAATCCCTGCGCTGGGCAGCCGTACTGAAGGCGAACGGCCAGCCGGTCACGCTGCACACCTATCCCACCGACCACAGCGGGACGGTCAACGCCTCGCTGCCGGATTCCCTGCCGTTCGTGCACAACCTGTTCGCCTGAATCGGCGCACGCGGCCGGCCGCGGACCCACTCACACCCCTGTGAGCAGGTCACGGAGGCGAGCGGCGTAGGCCGCCGGGTGGGTCATATTGCCGTTGTGACCACCGGGGAATTCGACCACCGCGCTATCGCGGAGCACGGCCAGCTCCCGCGCGCATTTGTGGTCGAAAACCTCATGCGGGGTGCTACGTCCGGAGGCCGGAATGATGCGGACCGATGACCGCTGCAATTCGGCGGCATCGAGGTTGTCGGTGCGAATGGCGGTGAAGTCCTCGCCGATAAAGAATGCGAAGTTCGCGGCACGCTCCGGCGTGATCGCGGGCAGCTCCACACCCGGCTCCAATTCCTGGTTCCGTGGATCGATGCCGAGGGTTTTCACCATGGGCGCCAAGGCGGCCTGCCAACCGCTCTCCCGGAAAACCTGCTGGCAGTGTTCGAGTTCGCGGAGATGGTGCGCGCGTTCGGCAGCCGCGAGCAGCCACGGCGTGACCGGCTCGTGCGCGATCAGGGTGTGCAGGCACTGCGGGTGTTCGACGGCCAAGTGCAGTCCGATGGCCGCGCCCATGCTGCAACCGAGCATGAGGGCTGGTCGATCTGTCAGCGCGTCGAGCAGACGACGTACGTCATCGGCATGCGTCGCCATTGTCACCGGCTCGGCCGAGTCGTGAATGACGCTGCGCGACAGCCCCCTTCGATCGTAGGTAATGACGGTGTAGGTCTGCTCCAGCTGGCGGACCAGGCCCTCGCTGCGGCGCGCGTCCCCCTCGCCGCTCTGCGAAATGAGCAGGACCGGGCCGGTGCCCCTGACCTCGTAATAGAGGTCGGCACCTGGCACCGAAAGGGTGGCGTTCGAAATCATGGTCATACCGAGAACGATAACTCATCAAATCTGATACATCAATAGTGATGTATCAAACGTGATGTACTGTTGCCGCATGGATGGTGTGGAGCTTTTCCTGTTGGGCCGAACCCTGATGAGGCTCGGCGAAGACGCGCTGCCCACCGAGGGTCTCGGCGGCGGTCACCGGCCGGTGCTGATCGTGACCAGCGACATTCTGGAGCATCCAGACAGCACCGTCAGCGAAATAGCCTCGCGCACCGGCCTTCCGCAGAGCGCCGTATCGAACGCCGTCGCCCGCCTGAAAGAAGCAGGCTCGATCACCACAACCACCGACCCACGCGACCGACGTCGATCGTTGATCCGCAAGGCCGACCGAATCTCCGCCCGCGTCGCACAGGTGCGGGCGACCACGGTCGACGCCGCACTGGCGGCCGCACTCGGCACCGACGACCCTGAGCTCGTGAGCGAAGTCGTCACCGCCTTGGAATCACTCGCCCGGCAACTACGCCCGAGCCACCCGCGCACAGGCACGCACAGCGATCCCTGCCCCGCATCTCGGAAGCAACGTGGCTGATGTCGCCTTCCCGCACGCGCAGCCCGAGAATTCGACCGCGTTCAGCGTGTCGATAGCCCCGTAGGGGCGTGGGTTCTACGCCAGTGTTCGGCGATGTCGATGCGTCGAGCTATCCACACATCGTCGTGGGATTGGACGTGGTCCAGGAAGCGTTCGAGGGCCGCGGTGCGGGCGGGGCGGCCCACTATGCGGCAGTGCAGACCCACCGAGAGCATTTTCGGGCTGCCCTCGGCGCCTTCGCGGTAGAGCACGTCGAAGGCGTCACGCAGGTGGGCGAAGAACTGCTCACCGCTCGGGAAACCCGCGGGCGAGGCGAAACGCATGTCGTTGGTGTCCAACGTGTACGGGACCACCAGGTGACTGCGGTTGTGGACGGTGACCCAGTAGGGCAGGTCGTCGGCGTAGGAATCCGAGTCGTAGACGAATCCGCCGTGCTCGACCACCAGTTGCCTGGTGTTCGGCGAGTCGCGTCCGGTGTACCAGCCGCGCGGCGGGGCGCCGGTCAATTCGGTGAGGATGCGCACCGCCTCGGCCATGTGCGCCCGCTCGGTCTCACGGTCGGCGAGCTGATAGGACTTCCAGCGCAGGCCGTGGCAGGCGATCTCGTGGCCGAGCTCGCGAAAAGCCGCTACCGCCGCGGGATTTCGCTGCACGGCCCTGGCCACCGCGAAGATGGTGAGCGGCAGCCCGCGGCGCTCGAAGACCCGGAGCACTCGCCACAGACCGGCGCGGGAGCCGTACTCGTAGAGCGACTCCATGCTCATGTGCCGATTCGGAAAGGCTTCCGCCGGAGTCATTTCCGAGAGGAAGGTCTCCGAGTGCGGATCACCGTCGAGGACATTGTTCTCCGCGCCCTCTTCGTAATTGAGCACGAACTGGACCGCGATCCGCGCGCCACCCGGCCACTTCGGATCCGGTGGCGTCGCCCCGTAGCCGACGAAGTCCCGCCCCCTCATTCGCCCAGCTCCCCGTACAACCGCAGACGCGCGAGCCCGCCGTCCGGGTAGATGTCGAGGCGCACTTCCTCGACCGAGGCGCCCATCGGCGCGAGCGCGAAGCGGTGTCTGGTGTCGGGCAGCAGTGCGGTGCGCGCCAGCAGCTCGAGCTCGGTGCCGTCGGTGGTGCGGCCGGTGAGCCGGGCCGCGCCGGGGCTGTTGCCGAGGAAATACGACGTGTCGATCTCCGCGAGCCGGATCAGGCCCGGTCCGGCGAGGCGGATGTGCACCCAGTCGTTGCCGTCGTCGCGGCGGCGGGCGGTCTCCCAGCCGTCGCCCATCTTCCTGGCCAGACCGGGATAGAGCAGCTGGTTGGGCGAGCTGTAGAAGCGGTTGGAGCAGTCGATCACCAGCGCGCCGTTCTCCAGCGCGGCCAGATCCAGTGGGCCGAGACCGAGCAGCCTCGGATCGGGTCGACCCTCTCCGTACACCCGCAGCCGAGCCACGCCGCCGTCCGGGTGCATGGTGAGTTTCACATGGGTCCAACGCTTTTCGTTCTCGATCGCGAACGGGTTGCGGCTGTCGCCCGCGACCGGAGCACGGTCGACCAGGGTCACCCAGTCGTCGCGTTCGGCGATGGTCTCGGCGTCCGGGTAGCCCTCGATCTCCAGCGCGGACACCGACACGGCGGGCGGAAAATTGCCCGTGAACCAGGCGGTGTCCACCACGATGCCCCTGATGAGGCCGGGCACGCCGAGCCGCACGATGGCGGAATCGTCACCGGGCCTGCCCCGATGCCTGCGGGTCTCCCAGCCGTCATAGATCTGACCCTTGTGCCCGAAGGTAGACGGGCGGTATTCGGCGGGGCCCGGGTTGATCAAATTCTCCTTCTCCGCGAAGAATTCGTCATCGGCCCAGATCACCGACCCGCCGAGCGGTCGGACCGCCAGGTCCGGCAGCAGCGTGAAGTCCGTGTCGTGCACTACGCCTCCTGTTCGGGCCGGAGCCTGGTTGTTCATCTACGCCTCCTGCGGGATCGGCGTGCGCGAGACCAGCGCTCGCAGCACCTCGCTGGTCAGGTCGCCGAGCTCACCCGCGCCGAGCGCGCCGCAGTGCACGCCGCGTAAGACGGTGGCAGCCAGAGCTTCCGCCGTGGCGGGCTCGTCCATGACCCCGCCGGATCGTCGCTCGAGATAGGCCCGCAGGCGCGGGACCGCGATGGCGGTGGCCTGCCGGAAGAACTCGTAGGTGGCAAGCCAGCGGGTGATCAAATGCCCGGGGTGCATGTCCCAGCCCTGGTAGTACCCGCGGCGCAGCGATCGGGTGACCAGCCGATGATGGTTGCGCAGTGCGGCTTCGGGTTCGGTGTCGGGCACGATCTGGGTGGAGCCGTCACAGATCCACACGCCGGTTTGCGCCGCGGCCACCTGCATGACGGACTTGGCGTAGTCCGCGGCCGGATGATCGAGCGCCTGATCGGGCGCGGCGATACCGCATGCGGCCGTGTAATCGTAGGTGCCGAAATGCAATCCGCTGCAGCGACCATCGGCGAGGCCGATCATCCTCGCTATGGGTGTGCTGCCGTCGGCGGCGATGACGGCCTGTGGACTCTCGATCTGGAGCTCGAAACGCACTGTGCCTTCAGCCAAGCCATAGCCCCGCTCCAAGGCTTCGGAGAGTGCGACGAGGGCCGAAACCTGTTCCGCCGCTCGTATCTTGGGCACAGTGAATACGAAGCCTGCTGGCACGCCGCCCGCCGCGTCGAGCACCAACTCGAGCGTGCGCAAGGCTCTGCGACGTTCAGTGCCCGCAAGACCCTTCGTCCGAATGCCGGAACTGACCGGGCCGCCGGATTGTTCGGCCCAAGCCGACAGCGCCGCGCCCGCGGTCATGGCGGCCTTGTCTTCCTCGTCATCGGAACGGAATCCGTAGCCGTCCTCGAAGTCGATGCGCAGATCCTGGATGGGGTTGCGCTGGAGGCGGTCGCGCACAGCGGGCACGGACTGGGTGCTGTCGAGCTCGGCGAGCAGGTCGTGGTGGCGGTCGAGCAGTTCCGTTGCCGCCGCGCCCCATACCGCGGGCGTCTCGGCGGTGACGCGATCAGCGGACACGTATGCCGTGTGAATCGGCTGCGCCCGGCCGTCGGAGCCTGGATAACGCGCAAGCAGTTCGGTGTCGACCGGGTCGAGCATCGCGTCGATTCGGGCACGAACGTCCTCGGGTAGCCGGGTCACCCCTGTGCTCCTTTCTGAATGACATGCCAGATCCGGTCGGCCGTCATCGGCAACCGGTCCAGTCGTACCCCGACAGCATCGCGGATGGCATTCGCCAGGGCGGGGGCGACCGGGTTGTACGGCGACTCACTCATCGACTTGGCACCGAGCGGGCCCAGGTCATCGGCGGTTTCGGCGAAGTACACCTCAGTGCGGGGCAGGTCGGCGAACTGTGGGATGTGGTAGTGCCGCAAAGTCCGGGTGGTCACCACGCCGTGGTCGCTGCGCATATCCTCGTAGAGCGCGGTGCCGATGGCCTGCGCCGCGCCGCCCTCCACCTGCCCGCGGCACTGCACGGGGTTGAGCACGGTGCCCGCGTCGGCGGCCTGGATGGACTGCAGGATGCGCACCGATCCGGTGTCCGGGTGAACCGCGACCCGGAAGGCGTGCACGTTGAAGCTGACCGAACGTGGGCTGCCGTCATGCTCGCCGCGGCCGGACAGCTCACCATCGGCCAGGAGTTCGGCCGCGACGAGCAGCCGATCACCGCAGCGGACGCCGCCGGGGCGCAGTTCGCATTCGGACGCCGGCCGTCCGGACAGCTCGGACGCTCTGGCCAGCATCCGGTCACGCAGCGACAGCGCCGCCGAGTAGCAGGCTTTGCCCGCCACCGTTATCCCGGTCGATCCGAACGCGCCGGTGTCATGTCCGACCAGATCGGTGTCCGACTGCCGGATCACCACCTGCCGCACCTCGGCATTCAGCGCGGTGGCCGCGAGCTGGGCGTGCACCGTGGTGGTGCCATTGCCGAATTCCGCAGTGCCGACCCGGATCTCGTAGCGCCCGTCGGGCAGCAAGGCGGCCGTGGCTTCGGAGCGATGTCCGCGCGGCGGGATGGTGGCGATCATGGACAGCGCCATGCCCTCGCCGACGCGCCATTCCGGGCCGGGAGCCGCAATACCGTTGCCGCGCAGCAGCGCTCGTTCGGCCAGGTCGATGCACTGGTCAAGGCCGTAGCTGCCGAACATCAGGTCGCTGTCGTCGACTTCCGCGCCGACGAGCCGATCCCCTGGCACCACCACGTTGCGTCGGCGGAACTCGAACGGGTCGATACCGGCGGCCCGCGCCAGCTCGTCCAGCGCCGACTCGACGCCGAAGATGATCTGCCCGAGGCCGTAGCCACGGAATGCGCCCGAAGGAATGTTGTTGGTGTACACCGCCTGCGCGTCGACCCGTTTGGCGGCGCAGCGGTAGACCTCCACCGACTCGCCGACACCGTGGAACATCACTCCCACGCTGTGATTGCCGTAAGCGCCCGCATCGGAGAGCACATCGACGGCGAGGGCGGTCAACGTGCCGTCGGCGTCGGCGCCTGCGGTCACCTCGACGCGCATCGGATGCCTGGTCGTCGCCGCGGTGAACTCGTCGGACCTGGTGAACTCGTACTGAACCGGCCGCCCGGTGCGCAGCACCGCCAAGGCGATGAGATCCTCGGCAAGCATCTCCTGCTTGGCCCCGAATCCGCCGCCGACCCGGGTCGCGAACACCCGCACTCGTTCCCGGGGCAGACCGAAGACTTCGCACAATTCGTCCCGCACCAAGAACGGCACCTGTGTGCTGCACCTGATCACCAGCCTGCTCTGCTCGTCCAACCAGCCGATGCCGCCGTGCGTCTCCAAATGCACATGCTGGGCGCGCGGCGAATGCCACACCCCGTGCACCACATGGGCGGCCGCGTCCAGCGCCGCGGCCACATCACCCACCTCGCCGTGCACCTCGGCGACCAGATTCCGCTGCGCATCCGCGATCCGAGCCGAATTCGGTTTATCACCATGTAGTTTCGGCGCCAGCGGGGTCAGCGCCCGCGCCGGCTCGAAGACCGCGGGCAGCAACTCGTATTGCACCCGCAATGCCCGGCACGCCGCCCTGGCGATATCCAAGCTCTCGGCGACGACAGCGGCTACCCGCTGCCCGACGAAGCGCATGGTCCGGTCGAGCACATAGGTGTCATCGGGATCGTCCATCCGGAACTCATGGCGCGCCGTCGAGAACGCGACATCCGGTGCGTCGGCCCAGGTGAGCACCGCATGCACGCCGGGGAGGCCTTCGGCGGCCGAGGTATCGATCGAGACGATCCGCGCATGTGGGTGCGGACTCGGCAGCACCGCGATATGCAGTGGCGCGGTCGGCGGAGACATCGCCGGGTCGGCCGTGGGGTCGGCATCGCGGGCACGGACATCGAAGGTAAATGCTTCCGTACCGGTCACGACACGAGCGGACGCCGGTGCGGCGGTTCCGGTTCCGATGTGGCCCAAGCCGCGGTCGGGAGATGCACCGGCAGCGGGTGTGCACAGGTCAGCGGCCGCGCCGAAGTCAGCAGCGGCCCGCCGATCAGCGGCCGCATGGGAGTCGGCGGCCGTCCCCAGGCCGGGGGCCGCACCAAGGTCATCGGCCGCACGCAAACCAGCGGCCGATCGCAGGTCAGCGGTGGTGCCGAGGCCAGCGGACGGATCGAGACCGGCAGCCACCCCCGAACCAGCAACTACTCCGAGGTCAGAGGCCGCGGAGTCAACAGCCGGGCGGGGGTCGACCTGGCGCTGGGCGGGGGCGTCGGATCCAGCTTCCGGCGGCACGATGTGCGCTGCTGTGTCGGGCTCGGGGATCGCGGAGGCGGCGGTCAGCGCGTCGGTGACGGCGCGATATCCCGTGCAGCGACAGAGGTTTCCTTTCATCAGCTCCGGTAGGTCGGCCGGGTCGGGCGTTGTCGATCGGCTGCCGCAGCCGAGGCCCGCGGCGGTGACCACCATGCCTGCGGTGCAGAAGCCGCACTGGAAGGCCGCCGCGTCGACGAATTGCTGTTGCACGGGGTGTAGGTCGGTGGTGACGCCGAGGCCGGAGGCCGTGGTGATGGCGCGGTCGGCGGCGCGGTAGGCGGGGATGATGCAGGAGTGGACGGTCATGCCGTCGAGCTGCACCGAGCAGGCTCCGCAGTCACCCGCGTCGCAGCCCTTCTTCACCGCCAGATTGCCGGTTTCGCGCAGCAGGGTGCGCAGGCACTGGCCGGGGCGGGGGTCCGCCTGCACGAGCTTGCCGTCGACCTCGAATTTCATTGTGGCTCACTGATTTCCGCGCACAGCTCCGCGGCGACCTGCATGGCCAGCCTGCCGGTGACGTGGCAGCGCCAGTCCGGTGCGCCGTGCGGATCGTCGAACCAGAGCGCCGGATCGATCGACTCGATGGCCGTGCGCACCTGAGCAGAGCTCGGCGGCTCGGCGAAATCCAGCACAATCGGGCGGTCGGTTGCCCCGGTGACGGTGAGCGCGCACCGATCCCCCGGCTCGCGCCGTCCCATGACCACCGCCCCGGAGCGGCCGAGCGGCGACAAGGCGATTTTCCGGAAAGCAGTGCGCGACAGCAGGCTTCGCGTCGGAATAATGATCGAGCGCAGCACCTCGCCGTGCCGCAACACCTGGACGCCCGGGCCGATTACGAACTCCCGCAACGGGATACGACGATCGGTTCCGTCCGGCGACCACACCAGTGCGATCCCGTCGAGTGCGGTCACCGCGCCGAGTACCCCGCCCGCGGGCAATGCCAAGCACACGTTGCCGCCGACAGTCGCGGTCCGCCAGATCTTGTGTGAGGCGAGCAGCGCCCGGCATCCCTGCGCGAACAGCGCCGTCCCCGGCCACTCGTTGCGCAACGTCGGCGAGCCGAGTTCACGGCCGGGTCCCGCACCGGCGAACTCGGCCAATGTGCAGGTAGCCGCGATCTCCAAGCCTTCCGGCGTCTCCGACAACGCGGCCCAGCCGAGCGCGGTGATGTCGACAAGCCGCTCCAACTGCTCCTGCGGCTCGGAGAACAGGAAAGTGCCCCCGGCGAGAACCCCGCACGAGCCGCCCAGCACCCCGAGGTCAGCCCGCTCCCGCGCCACCGTCACCGCCCGGATCGTATCCAGGTCCACGTCTCACCTCACTCCACTACCGCTGCCGCCACAGTAGAAGCCGAGAGTTGCCGCAGTGTTGCGCGACACCCGCTCCACATTGCGCCACCGTTACCACCACGCCACAGTCCCCGTCCCCGGCTCCCGGCGTGCCCCGCCGTGATTGCGCCACACACCCTCGGCGGCCGTCCCAGATCGCCTCCGTGCAACCAAGCCGACCGCCGGAACCGGACATCATCCAGCCTGCCACCCCACCCTTGTCGCTGCTACCTTCCGGCCACGTCCGCCAGGATGCGTCCACTCCCGCGCAGACTGTGTCTGCCTCAGTCCGCGTTCGCGACGGATGCCACCGATGCCCGGGCTATCCGGCTGCAGATTCGGCCCGCTTCCGCATCGAGTCGCATCCGCTGTGAACGTCACCGCTCCCGCGCAACCGGTCGGATCAGCCCGCCTTCGCGACCAACGCCGCCTGTGCCCGGGCCACCTGGGCTCCGACCGTCTGCTCGTCGACGGTCCGGACCTCATCGTCGCGAACGACCTCGCGTCCGTTCACGATCAGTGCGGCCAGCGGTGGGGCCGAGCCGAGGATCAGCGCGGTGACCGGGTCGTCGATGCCCGCGTGGGCGGGGGTGTCGAGTCGCCACAGGGCCAGGTCGGCGAGTTTGCCCGGTTCGATCGAGCCGATCTCGGTATCGCGGCCGAGTACCCGGGCGCCGCCGATTGTGGCCAGCGCCAAAGCTGTTCGGACACTCAGTGCGCGTGGGCCGCCGATGGCGCGGGCGTACAGCAGGGCGTTGCGTGGCTCCTCGATCATCGAGCTGGACTCGTTACTGGCCGCACCGTCCACACCGAGGCCGACGGCCGCGCCCGCGGCGACCAGGTCGGCGGTGCGGGCGATACCTGCGCCGAGACGGCTGTTGGAGGTGGGGCAGTGCGCGATGCCCGTGCCGGACCGCGCGATAGAGGTGATGGCCGCGTCGTCGAGGTGCACGGCGTGCGCGAACCAGACGTCGGGGCCGATCCAGCCGAGTTGTTCCATGTATTCCGCTGGGGTGCAACCGAACTGCGCAGCACAGAAGTCCTGCTCATCGACGGTCTCGGCCAAATGGGTGTGCAGGCGCACCCCGTAATCGCGGGCGAGCGCGGCGGATTCCCGCATGAGGTCCGTGGTGACCGAGAACGGCGAGCAAGGAGCGAGCGCGATGCGCAGCATCGAATCGAACGACGGATCATGCCAGCGGCCGATCGCCTCCGCGCTCGCGGCCAGCACGATGTCCAGCGATTCCACCACGCGATCCGGTGGCAGCCCCCCGGAACTCGCGCCGAGGTCCATCGAGCCGCGACACGGGTGGAAGCGCAGCCCGACCTCCTCGGCCGCCGCGATTTCCGCGCCGAGCAAGTCACCGCCCTCATGCGGAAAGACGTAGTGGTGGTCGGACGTGGTGGTGCAGCCGGAGCGCGCCAGCGCCGACAACGCTCCGGTCGCCGCGACCCGCACTGCCTGCTCGTCGATGCCCGCCCAGATCGGATAGAGCGTGGTGAGCCACTCGAACAGGGTGTTGTCCGCCGCCAAACCCCGAGTGATCCACTGGTAGAGATGGTGATGGGTGTTCACGAGGCCGGGGGTGAGCAGACAGCCACGCCCGTCGATGCGCGGCGTGCCACCGAAATCGGGGGCGTCACCCGCGGCGACCACGCCTATCCGGTTGCCGTGCACTGTCACATAGCCACGACGAAACTCGGTGCCCGCCGCATCGACCGTCGCGACGGCGCACCCGTCGATGACCAGCGTCGGTTCGCTCATGCCCGCCATGCCGGTCCCCCCTCAGGCGCGTCTTCGCGTGACACCGTGGCGTGGATCAACCCGTAGGGCCGGTCGTCGGCATGGAACACCTCGCCGTGCGTGTCGATCCCGAATCGGCCCAGGTCGTAGTCGAAGTGGTGTTTGTTCGGCGCGGCCAGCCGGATCTCGGCGAGCACCGGATAAGCCTCCAGCGCGGCCGACCCCATCGCGAACAGCGTCTGCTGCAACGCCTTCGAATGCAGTGTCGCGAACGCCTCGACCAACCGGGCGCGGACGCCGGTGTACACCGCGTCCCAATCGACGCCGACGGTGGTCGCGAAGCGCCACTGCACGACCAGCGAGGTGGCCAGCACGCGGTCGTGGGTCGGTGCGAGCACGGTGAATTCGTCGGTGAGGAAATCGGCGAACTCGGAGCCGGTCGACTTCAGGATCACGAGGTCCCGCACGCCACCGATCACCCAGGCCCGCTGGTCGCTGCCCTTGCCCGCGACCGTGACGGCTGCCGTGCGCACCTCGGGGCCCGATCTGGTCCAGGTGTAGTCGTGTTCGCTGCCGTCGACCGAAACCCGCTGCCAGGCATACTCTTCGACTTCGATGCGCGCACTGTCGACTGGCTCGATGTCGTCGACGAAGTGTCCGGCCAACGCGAGCGCATAGTCCTCGATGGTCTGGATCCCCGGCTTCTTCGCATACGCGTAGGCCGTGTGCTTCTGAGTGTCGGTGGGCAGCACCTTCGACTGGTCACCGCTGATGTAGGCGTCGGCGAAATCACCACGCAGCACCGTGGATACGTTCAGGTCGCGGATCTCGTGACGCGCCTGGTCGCGATAGATCCGCACGACGCGGTTCTCGGCCTTGCCGTACCGGTTGTCGGACAGCACGATCGGCCCGGTCAGTTCCATGAATGGATCAGCTCCCTCGATAGGTGGAAAAAGCGAAGGGCGACAGCAACAACGGGACGTGGTAATGCCGCTCCTCGGTAACGACGAACGTGACCGAGACCTCGGGAAAGAACGAATCGACTCGCAGCCGCGCGAAATAGGATCCGGTGTCGAACACCAGCCGGTACGTGCCTGCGGCGAGGGTCCCGCCGAGTGCGCCGATCCGGCCGTCGGCATCGGTCACGCCCGCATCGAGCCGCTCCCGGCCGCCGTGCAGCGCCACCGCGACGCCTGTCGCGGGCACACCACGAACCGCGTCGAGCACATGGGTGCTCAGTGTGCTCATGCGGCGGCACCGAGCATGCGGCACAATCGGATTCGATTGATCTTCGCCAATTCTGTTCGCATCACGCGCCTTTCGGTCTGCGGATCGTTGCCGAGCCTGGCATGCAGCAGTCCGAGCAGCTCGGCCCCGGACTTGCCGGTCGCGCACACCAGGTAGATGTGACCGAACCGCTGCTCGTAGGCGTGGTTGCCCTCGGCGAGCGCGGCCCGTATCGAATCCGTCGCGGTGGCCACGGCGGCCTGCTCACGCGCCGACGCCGCGGTGTCCGGCCGGTCCCCGATCTTTGGGTGCCCGTCGAGTGCGCGGTCGATCTCCGATTCGGGCAGTTCGGCCAGTACCGCATCGGCCGTTTCGAGGAGAACTTCGACGGTGGCGTACGGTCGCCCGGAAGCCACCGCGCGGGCCCACGCGGGCGCCGAGCAACAATCGAGCAATGCCGAGACAGCATCCTTCTCTGATAGCGCGTTGAACGGCGCGAGGCCCACCCCGTTCTGTGTCATCGGTCCAGCATCGAATACGAACAGCCCGGTTGCCACTCGAACGAGAGAGATCGACTCCGGCGTGTCGTGTAGATGCGCCGAGATAATTCGACGGATGCGCACCACCTGCGGGAAACCTGCTGGCAATGGACGCGGACTACCGTTCTCTCTATGGGTGTTCCCAACCACGGCGCCTGCACCGAACACGGCGCCGAAGCAGCACGTGGTGCGGGCCGGGCAGGCGCCGCCGAGTGCGTAGGCATCGTGCTCGCCGCGGGCGCGGGAACGCGCTACGGAATGCCGAAAGTGCTCGCCGAAGACGGCGCCTGGCTGCGTGCGGCAGTGACCGCACTGCGCGATGGCGGCTGCGATCCGATCATCGTGGTGCTCGGCGCGACGGGCCCGTCGCCGGACATCGTCGACCTGCCCCCTGGCGTGCGCCACGTGTGGGCGGCGGATTGGGCCACCGGACTGGGCGCATCGTTCCGGGCCGGGCTGATCGCCGCGGCGGACACCGCCGCCGGGTACGCGGCGATCATGCCGGTGGACACCCCCGATGTCGGAGCCGATGTTGTCGCCAGGGTCACCGCCGCCGCCTTCGCCGCACCGAGCGGCCTGGCTCGCGCTGTGTTCCACGACACACCGGGGCACCCCGTCGTGCTCGCGCACAAGCACTGGACCACGGCGTGTACGGAAGCTGTAGGAGATTCGGGCGCCCGCACCTATTTGTCCGGTAAGAACGATATGGTGTGCGTCACGTGCGACGATTTGGCGACGGGGAACGATCGTGATTACCCGGCCTCGGTCACACGGTGATCGGAGCTAACTGATGCGTGACATTGTCGAAGATTTACTGCGACTATGGCATTCCGGACGTACCGGAGGGCTGGCCACCATCGTGCGCACCATCGGTTCCGGTTCGCTGCCAGTGGGCTCGGCGATCCTGGTCGACGCGAACGGTTCCATCTACGGCTCGGTACTCGGCGGCTCCGTCGAATCGACCATCTACGACGCCGCCGTCGAGGCCGCCCGCACAGGCAGGCGCGGACTACACCGCTTCGGTGTTCCCATCGGTGAGGCAGGCCTGGACTCCGGCGGCATGATCGATGTGTTCATCGAACCGTTCTCTCGCCGGGATTTCCCCGAATTCCCCACTGTCGCAGCCGAAATCGCGGCCCAACGCCGGGTCACCGTATTCACGGTGGTGTGGAATCCGGACGCGGACCTGATCGGCCAGCATCTGGTCACCGACAAGCGGCACGCCACCGAGTTGGTCGCGCTGCCCGAATCGGATCTGTTCGTCGCCTCGTTCCCGCCCCCGCCGCGATTGCTCATTTTCGGCGCCAACGCCTTCGCCGCCGCGCTCACCGTGCAGGCGAACCTGCTCGGCTACCGCGTCACCATCTGCGACTCGCGTGACAACGTCGCCACCCCCGATGCCTTCCCCGGCGCCCAGGTGGTCGTCGACTGGCCGCACCGCTACCTCAACACCCTCTCCGCGGCGGGTGAAATCGACAGCAGCACTGGGATCGTCGTGCTCTCGCACGATCCGAAGTTCGAGATCCCGCTGCTGACAGTCGCATTGCGACTACCCGAGCTCGGCTATCTCGGCGCGATCGGCTCGAGAGCCGCGCACGTCCGGCGCATCGAAGACCTCCAGGCAGGCGGCTTCGACAATGCCACCCTCGCCCGCCTGCACTCCCCCGCCGGACTCGACGTAGGCGCACGGACCGCCGCCGAGGTCGCGGTCTCGATCGCCGCGCAGCTGCTTGCCGCCCGGTCCGGTCGAACCGGACGGCACTTATCCGAAAGCAACGACCCCCTGCACACCGAGCAGGCATTCGCCTAGAGGCGCAGTCGGCCAAGTCCGTCCCCAGACCGCGCATGGCCGGACCGAAAGCCAAGGTACCGCGCACCGCCGGACCGTAGACGGACCTACCGCGCACCGCCGGACCGAAGGCGGACCTACCGCGCACAGCCGGGCCGAATGCCGAGCGAGCGCGCACGGCCGGACCGAATGCGGAGCGAGCGCGCACGGCCGGAGCGAAGGCGGAGGGAGCGCGCACGGCCGGAGCGAATGCGGAGGTACGCCTACTTCAGGCCGGGATTCTCGGCGTACACCTCGCGCAGCACGGACAGATCGAACAGCTGATCGGCCTTGATGTCGATCTTGGCGGTGCGCAGCGCGGCGATGTTCTGCTCGATCAGATGATCGGTCATGCTCAGCAGCCCGTTGGCCGTCGTGTCCTGTGAAATCACCAGACCGTTCTGCGCGACCGCCTCCTTGGTCTGCTCGGCGAGATCGAGCTTCTGATCCTTGCCGTACACCTCGACGGCCAGCCTGGCCGATTCCTCCGGGTTCCCGATGGCATCTTTCCAGCCCTTGATCTCGGCGATCAGGAAGGCCTTGAGCTTGTCGCGCTCCTTGTCGATGGTGGACTGCTTGACCGTCAACGTCTCGGCGACCAGCGGCAGATTGTAATCGGCGAACAAGAAGTGGTTGTTCTCGAATCCCTTGGCGGCCAAGGTAATCGGCTCGTTGGTCACATAGCTGACCCAGCCGTCGACCTCGCCGTTGGCCAGCGGAGTCGGGTCGAATTGCGCGGGCACGATAGTGACATCGCTCGGCTTCATACCGTTGGCGGTCAGCAGCGCGCCGAAGATGAGCTGGTTGGTGTCCTGCACACCGATCTTGCGGCCCTTCATGTCCTGCGGCGTCTTGATCGGCTTGGCCGCGGAGCTGACGATCGCGAAGGGGTTCTTCTGATAGGTGGTCGCGATGATTTTCGCGGGCAGGCCCTCCAGGACCGCGGGCGCGGTGGTCTGCGGCGCCGAGAGGCCGAGCCACACTTTTCCGGTGTCGAGCCCGGCCTCCACCGAGGTGCTCGCGGCGCCGCCCGCGATCAGGTTGACCGACCCGAAACCGGCTTCCTTGAAATAGCCCTTCGAATCGGCGAAGTATTCACCGGCGAATTCGATGTTCTTCAACCAGGAGAGCTGGATGGCGACGGTGCCGTATTTGGAACCGTCGTCGGTCGAGCCGCCCGATGAGCTGCTGGAATCGGAGCCACAGGCGGCCAGCAGCCCGGTACCGCCCAGCACGGCTCCGGCAAGCGCGGAGTAGCGGAGGAACGAACGGCGGTTCAGGTGCTGCGGCCCGAACGAAGAGCGTTGTGCGGGTGTCATGCGCCGAATGTAGGTCGATTCCGTTTCGATTTCTTTACTTTGAGGTTCCGAGCATTGATTTGCCTGAATTTGCGATCAACGGCGACCGGCTTCCGGTCCGAATCGGGCAAGCACGAGATTTTCGATCACTCCGACGATCGCGTACAGGATCACCGACACGATGGTGACGATGACGATCGACGCCCACAGCTTGTTGTACTGGAATGTCGGGATGGCGCGGATCAGGCTCGCGCCGAGACCGGTGCCGCTGCCGAGCCATTCACCCAGCAGAGCCCCGATCAGTGCGCCGGGCACCGAGATTCGGGCCGCGGCGAACACCGAGGGCAGCGCGGCCGGGACCGCGACCATCCGCAACCCGGTCCAGCGCGAGCCGCCGTAAGCGGTCACCAGGTCTATCGCATGCTGTGGCGCGTTGCGCAATCCCGCCATGATCATCACCAGCGCCGGAAAGAACACCACGATCGCGGCCATCACCGTGACACCGGCGAGCCCACGCCCGAACACCAGCACGATGATCGGGGTGAGCGCCACCAGCGGCACCGACCGCAGCAGCATCGCGACCGGCAGGAAGGTCTGCTCGACCGCCGCGAACGACACGAACAGCGCGGCCACCACCAGCGCCGCCCCCATCCCGAGCCCGAACCCGATCGCCGCGTCACGCAGCGTGATCTGCAGATCGTCGAAAATCGCCTGCCGCGCCGTCCCCGCGTTCTCCGAGGTGACGAGGTATTTCCAGATATCGCTCGGTGTCTTGCCGACCCGCGGCCCGACCTGCGGGAACGCCTTCAGGAAGACGTACCAGATGGCGAGCATCAGCAGCAGCGAGGTGAACAGCGGGAACAGGAAACGCCCGATCCGCCGCAGCACGTCGATGGTTCCCGCGGCAGCGCCCGGCCCCGCCGCCCGGGTGTCGGCGGTGACCGCTGTGGCCGTGGCCTCGGTCGGGTTCTGGCCGGCTCGGTCGCTCATCGGGCCTCCTGTGTCGTCCACGGCGCGACCAGCCGGGCGGCCAACGCGACGATCGCGTAGCCGAGTCCGGCCAACGCTGCGGCGGCGAGTGCCATCCCCCAGGTGCGCGGCACGTTGTACGCGGTTTGGGCGGCGGTCAGCGCGACCCCGATGCCGCTGTCCACCCCACCGAGGTATTCACCGATGATCGCGCCGAGCACGGCGGAGGGCGCGGCGATCTTCAACGCCGCGAACGTATTCGGCAGCGCGGCGATCGCCTGCACCCGATACAGCTGCTGCCAGCGCCCGCCGCCGTAGGCACGCACCAGGTCGAGGCTGGTCTGATCGGCCGACCGCAGACCGGTCACCGTTCCGACCATGGTGGTGAAGAAGCAATACATCGCGGCGAGGAACACCGTCGGGGTGCGACCGCCGAAGACCACCAGAATGATCGGTCCGAGCGCGAGCAGCGGCGTGCAGTAGCTGAGGATGGCCAGCTGGGTGGCCAGCGGTTCGATCGGCGGAATCAGCATGATCAGGATGGCCAGCCCGATGGCGAGCGCATTACCCCAGACGAAGCCTTTCAGCGCACCCCATGCCGTGATCCGGAAGTTGGGGCCGTAGAGCGCCCAGCCGTCGTTGTACATGGTGTCCAGCACGTGCCACGGGCTCGGAATGGTGCCGCCCGCCACACCGAGCGCCGCGAGCAGCCACCAGATCGCGATCAGCCCGACGATGCCGAGCAGACCGCCCGCCCGTTTCATGCGACGCCGCCCTTACCCGACTTCCCGAACAGCAGTTCCGAGAGATAGTCGTGCAACTTGTGGAACTCGGGGGTCCGCATCATCTCGGGGGTGCGCGGGCGCGGCAGATCGATTTCCACCAGCTCGAGCACGCGACCGGGCCGCGGGCTCATCACCGCGACCACATCGGAGAGGAATACCGCCTCCGCGATGCCGTGCGTGACCATCAGCGTGGTCGCGGGCTTCTCGGTCCAGATCCGCAGCAGCTCCAGATTGAGGCGCTGCCTTGTCATGTCGTCCAGCGCGCCGAACGGCTCGTCCAGCAGCAGCACCGTCGGCTTCACCACCAGCGCCCTAGCGATCGAGACTCGTTGCCGCATACCGCCGGACAGCTGCGCGGGTTTGGCCTTCTCGAAGCCGTCCAGCCCGACCAGCCGGACCAGGTCGGCGATCTGGTCCGGGTCGGGTTTGAGACCCGCGACCTGCAGCGGCAGCTTGATATTGGACTCCACCGAGCGCCACGGCAGCAGCGCCGAATCCTGGAAGGCGATGCCGAGCTCATGATGACCGCGCAACTCGGCGGGCGTCTCACCATCGATGAGCGCCTTACCCGCCGTCGGCGTCTCCAATCCGGCCAGGATGCGCAACACCGTCGACTTGCCGCACCCCGACGGCCCGAGCAGCGAAAGAAACGCACCCTGCTCGGTATGCAGATCCACCGAATCCAATGCGTGCACTGTGCGCCTGCCGACGCGGAAGGTCTTCGTCAACCCGCTGATGTGGATGCCCGTCCCCCCGATGGGCTCCTGCTCGCCGGTCTCGCTCGCCGTGCTCATATGACAAACCCTAGGAGCAGGTCGTTGCACGGATATTGCGAATCGCCACCCCAGATTGCGCAATCGTTACGCGCGGCTCGTCCGGGCCGTGTTCATTCGAATCCGGCTGAACGCAATACCGCCGTGCGGATGAGAATCCGCCCGCCGACGGTTACACCGGTCGTGAACCCGATGTATGCGCTGCTCGACGCCAAGCTGCATATCGCAGGCTCGGAGATCCTGTGGCGCGAGGTGATCGGCAATGGCTTCGGTCTGGCCTCGGCGATCGGCGGCATGCGGCGGCGGGTCTGGGCCTGGCCCATCGGGATCGCGGGCAACGCCCTGTTGTTCACGGTTTTCGTCGGCGGCATCTTCCACACACCTCAGCACTTGAATATGGCGGGCCAGGCCGGCCGCCAGCTGATGTTCGTCGCGGTCAGCGTCTACGGCTGGTGGAGCTGGTACCGCCATGCCCGCATCGAAACCGGGCTGGAACATCGCGGCGTCGAGCCGCGCTGGGCCAGCACGCGCGAGCGATGGCTGCTCGTCGCGGCCATGCTGATCGGCACCGCCGTCTTCGCCCAGCTCTTCGCCCTGATCGGCTCCTATGGGCCGTGGGCCGAAGCGTGGATCTTCGCCGGCTCGGTGCTCGCCACCTACGGCATGGCCCGTGGCCTCGCCGAATTCTGGCTCATCTGGATCGCCGTCGACCTGGTCGGGGTACCGCTGCTGCTGAAGGCCGGCTACTACCCGTCGGCGACGCTGTATCTGGTCTATGCGGGTTTCGTTGCCTGGGGCTTCGTCGTGTGGGCGCGAACGTTGCGTCCGGTCGTCGAGCCGACGCACCCGCATGACGCGGTGCCGCTCACGCGTCTTCCGTAGCCGCAGTCGCTTCGCCCGGACCCGAGGCAAATTTCTTCGCCAACTCCGATGAGTCTGCACGCCGGCGCAGGTAAGTACTCGCGAAACCCCTTCGGAGGAGGAATTCGCGATGAACATGACCGCCGGTCAGCGCTGGGTACTGGCGCTGACCTCGCTTTCCGCATTGATGATCACCCTCGATTCCCTGATCGTCACCACGGCGCTGCACGCGATCCAGCTCGATCTGCACGCGTCGATCGCCGAGCTGGAATGGACGATGAACGCCTACACCCTGAGTTTCGCGGTGCTGCTGATGGCAGGCGCGGCGCTCGGAGACCGCTTGGGTCGCAGGCGGGTGCTCGCGACCGGGCTGATCGCATTCAGCGTGGCCTCTGCCGGGTGCGCGCTGGCACCGAGCCTGGGCTGGCTGATCGCGGCGCGAGCCGCGCAGGGCGCAGGCGCCGCGGCCGTGCTGCCGGTGGCCATGGCGTTGCTGTCGGCGACGTTCCGGCCGGAGCAGCGGACGCGGGCGCTCGGATTATTCGCCGCCGTAACCGGATTGGCCACCCTCGGCGGTCCACTGGTCGGCGGAGCGGTGGTGCAGGGCTTGGCCTGGCAATGGATCTTCTGGCTGAACATCCCGATCGTCGCGGTGCTCGTCCCGCTGGTGCGCACGCGGCTTTCCGAAAGTTTCGGCGCCGCGCGCACACTGGACTACCTCGGCATCGCGCTGGTGAGCGTCGCCGCGCTCGGCCTGGTGTGGGGCCTGATTCGGGGCAACGAGTCCGGTTGGGTCAGCGCCGAAGTAGTCGGCGCGTTCGTCGTCGGCGCGGTGGGGCTGTTCGGGTTCGTCCGCTGGGAGTTGCGCACCGGCACACCGCTGATACCGATGCGGTTCTTCTCGTCCCGAGCCTTCTCCGCAGGAAATGCGGTGGGATTCTTACTGTTTGCCACGGTCTTCAGTGGCGCGTTCTTCTTCGCCCAGTTCCTGCAGGTGGTTCAGCAACAGGGTCCGCTCGGTGCGGGCGTCCGGTTGGCGCCGTGGACGGTGACACTGTTCCTCGTCGCGCCGGTGGCGGGTAAACAGATCAACAGATTCGGCGAACGCCCCCTCATCGTCACCGGATTGCTCATGCAGGGTGTCGGTTTCGGCTGGATCGCGCTCATTGCCGACCCCGATCTGCGCTATCCGGCCATGATCGCGCCGTTCGTGATCATGGGTATCGGCGTGTCCATGGCGATACCTGCGGCGCAGAGTGCGGTGCTGCGCGCCGTGCCCATGTCTGCGGTCGGGGCCGCGTCGGGCACCTTCAACACTGTGCGCCAACTCGGCGGCGCTTTCGGCATTGCCGTGCCCGCAGCGGTCTTCGCGGCAGCGGGAGGGTTCGGATCGGTGCAGACGTTCAGCGACGGATTCGCCGCGGCGATCGGAACAGCGGCAGCGCTCTCGCTCGCAGGTGCGGTGATCGGCCTGCTGATTCCCGGAGGTGCGCCGGTTGCACCGGGTCCGGCCGAATCGTCGAATTCGGCAGGCGCGCCTGCCGCCGCGGGCGGGTCGGTGTCCGCCGACTCGCCGGTCCCCGCTGATAGCACGGGAACCATCGCATGACCCGCATCGACCGACGCGAACCGAGCTCCGGCTCGGTAGGTTGTGCACCCATGACGATCGGTGCGGACTTCGCGGCGCGGACGATGCCCTACCGCCCGGAGCTGCTGGCGCACTGCTATCGGATGCTCGGCTCGATCCACGACGCCGAGGATCTGGTGCAGGAGACCATGTTGCGCGCTTGGCGGGCCGCGGACCGCTTCGACGAGCAGCGCGCCTCGATGCGCACCTGGCTGTACCGGATCGCGACAAATGCCTGCCTGACCGCGCTCGAGCAGCGCGGCAGGCGGGCACTGCCCACCGGGCTCGGCGGACCGAGCGCGCAGCTGCCGAACCGTCCCGAGAAGCACCCCGAGATCTCTTGGCTGGAACCGATTCCCGATGCGCTGCTCGGCACGTCGGCCGACGACCCGGCGACCGTGGTGGCCGCACGCAGCGGCATCCGGCTCGCGTTCATCGCGGCCCTGCAATATCTGCCTGCCCGCCAACGTGCGGTACTGATCCTTCGTGACGTGCTCGCCTGGTCGGCGGCCGAGGTGGCCGACCTCCTCGAAACCTCCCCCGCCGCAGTCAACAGTGCGCTGCAACGCGCACGCGCCCAGCTCGACAAGGACGCCCCGATGCTCGATCGCATGTCGGAATCCCTGAGTCCGGCCGAACGCGCGATGGTCGACCGCTACATGTCCACCTTCGGCAATGCCGACATGGACGAATTCGCCAAGCTATTGCGCGACGACGTGACACTCGAAATGCCACCCGCCCTGATCTGGTTCGCCGACCGTGCCCACGTCGTCAAGTTCTACGCCGCCAGGTGCGCAACGGACCCGAGCCAGTGGCGCGCCATCCCGACGGCAGCAAACACACAGCCGGCCGTCGCCTACTACCTCCGCGACGAAACCGGTTGCTACCGTGCGCATTCCATCCATACCTTCACGCTGAAGGACTCGGTGATCCATCGAATCACAGTCTTCGTGGACCCAACCCTCTTCCCCCGCTTCGGCCTGCCCGTGGTCCACTGACCACTGAGGTCAGCGATCGCAGCGGCGACACCGGAGCAGCGGGCTGCTCAGCGTCTGTCATAACGTGCTTACAGAATGCGCCACGTGGTCGGGGCATCGGCGCGCAACGCCTCGATCCTTCGCAGGACCTCGGCGGCGGTGGTCGAGCCTGGAGCCGACTTCCGGGCGTTGGTGGTGATCATGCGCAGTTCCCGAAGATCTCGCAGCCATGCGTAGCCCGGCCATTCCCGGATATCGAGCCCATATCCGCGACAGAACTGCTGGTACTCGTCGGGTGGATGATCGAAGCGGCGGCAATGAACTTCGATCGTGACGAGGTCCCATTCGGGCGGACCTATCGCAGCGTTCTCCCAGTCGCACAATACGGCTCGTCCGGATTGCTGATCCCATAGCGCATTTCGATGATGCGCGTCGCCATGGATCACACCGGAGGACAGCTCGTATCGAATCTCGGGTGCCTGCAGGGCCAGTTCTTCTTTTCGGGCGTGCAGCAGCGCGCGATCACCGGCCGACAGGATGGTGCTGGTGTCGATCGAGTTACCAATCGCGACGAGCGTATTGCGAATTTGATTCTCTAACAGTCGGATCGGCGGTCCCGTCGAAACCGAATGAAGCTTGGCCAGTGGCTCGGCAAGGTCTGCTGCGCTGACGATTCCGCTTTGGTCGAGATAACGCCAGAAGGTGACCGGACAACCTGCGATCTGGAGAGGCTGATCGGTGTCGATAAGAGACACGGTCGGCACCGACTCCCGCTCGAGCCATCGCACAAGTCCGACAACATCGATGTGCCCGTTGTGATCGGGCCTACCGATCTTTACAACCACTGGCGTGCTGGCGAGCGCATAGACGGCGTTGGTGTGGTGACGCAGCAAGTTTGCGCCGCCTGCATCCAATCCGGCTATACGGCAAGAGGATTCGAGGACAACTCGTGTTCGGGCGGGGGTGAAGGCGGATTCGGTGAGACGAGCGGGTTCGATGCTTCCCCGTGTCATTGTGCAGTCTCCGTGCTGACGAGTTTCACCAGCCACCGCGCCCGCTGAGCATCAGCTCAATCTCAACAACCCGCCGCTCCAACCGCGCTGAATGAATACCATCCGCAGCCGTCCGAGCTGCCCCGATCGTCTCCTGCGCCGCGTCGAAATCCCGGTTCCGCGCATACGACTCCGCCAACCAAGTCTGATAGAGCGCGACCTCCCGCGCTCTATCCTTCGGATAGCTGTCGATCGCCTGCTGCAACAGTGGCCGGGCGCGCGACGAATCGCCGAGTTCAACGAAGCACCGACCCGCCATCACGTCGATTTCGGACCGGTCCACCCAGTACACCCATTCAGGTTCCTCGACGCCAGCTATCCGACCCTCGTAGGTGTCGTCCACGATGTCGAGGGCGCGCATCGCCCCGTCACGATCACGGGCGCGCGCCGCGGCCCACGCCACTCGCTCGGTAAGCAGCGCGGCCACCACCGGCGTCGCCCCGTGCGCTCCTCTGACCGCGGTCCGGGCAAGAAGGACTGCATC
Source organism: Nocardia sp. NPDC057440 (assembly GCF_042802915.1). Classification (NCBI taxonomy): domain Bacteria; kingdom Bacillati; phylum Actinomycetota; class Actinomycetes; order Mycobacteriales; family Nocardiaceae; genus Nocardia; species Nocardia sp. NPDC057440. The sequence goes on along the minus strand of NZ_JBHVDF010000002.1, from coordinate 667,663 downwards.
CTCCGGCTGGCCAACGTTCGCGATCTGATAGCTCAAGCTCGAGAGCAGTTGGCCGGTGAGTACGCGATCCCCCGCCTGACTGGCCGCTTTCGCTCCGTCCAAGTAGGTGTGTTGGGCGTGCCCGTAGTACCCGGCATCGCTGGCGACCCAGCCGACGAGCTGTGACAGCTCGCCGGCCGCCACCAGGAGGCGACGGCCGATGTCGTCGGTATAGCTGCATTCGTTGATGACCGTTCGGAGGTCTTCGAGTTCCTTGATGACAAGCGGAAACAGGTCCTTGCCGCCGACCGTGTCGTCGAGATGGCGAAGGTCGATGACACGCTGCTCAACGTCGTTCGCGAGCGAACGCCCAACTCGGCGCCCTACCGCCGAGTGAGTGACCGGGGCGGAATCGGACACCAGCCACTCATGAGCCAGACGGATCGGGTCATCCGGCGGTGCCATCAAGGCTGATATGGGGATGTTCAACGCCCGCGAGTAAGCAACGATGTGCTCCGGCTTCACGTCCCGCTGATCATTCTCCAGCATCCCAAGCATCGATTTGGAGAAGTGAGTCCTGGCCGCGACAGCCGACAGGCTGACCCCTTGCGATTCGCGGGCCAGCCGAAGCAGAGAGCCGGGGTTATCCATGGATCTGCGGTACCGATCTGTGGACGTTTGTGGACGCTGAACTTGTTCTGTGTCAAGCCTTCTGACACGAGACTACTACTCAGTGCACGTCAGCGGCGTTTCGCTCAAGGGTCCCGACGCCGTGCACTGCGCCCGCAGCCTCATGTCGGCCGATTCCCGTGCCCCACATCGGCACGCCGACGTTTGAGGCCGGGCGTGCCCATCGCCGTCGAAACACGGGAGGTCGGCAGATGCCGAGCCAAGAACTACCGAAACGTACCGGGTTTGTCGGGCCGCAGGGGCCGGTCCGTTGCGATGTGCCGACTTATGTGATCGGGCAGTACCTAGAAGCCCTCCAGGCATGGGCGCCCCCTGTACGGCCCGGTGGCGGGGTGTCGTGTCCCCTGCCACTGATGCCAACCGAGGCGGTGCAATGACCCTTACCTGTCGAACTCGTCGGACTCGTTGCGGACGCAAATGGGATCCCAGCACCTTGCCCCGAGTTGCCGATGCCCCGGTCTCAGCCACCGACCACAACTCCGACCGCGACCCATGGGATTGAACTCAATGGAGCACATACCTTTTGGGGATACCCCGACATCCCGCTGCATCTTCTACAGGCGAGTATGCGATCTGCCCGCGACCGTCGACCCACCGAGCCTGGGCCGCATCATCATGAAAGCCACCCACGTCGGAGGGCTCACCATGCCCGCACCGCTGGGCCAATCGGTGAAACATGACATGAGTCAACGCGGAGCCGGCATCGGTCCGATCCTGTCGCATCCACGATCGAACCGCTGGACATTCTTGATCCGACCCGACATACCCGACGATGTGCCGTTGTTCGCTGATCTGTTCCGCCACAACGTATCTGTGGTCCGCGACGGCGGAACAGTGGCGTTGCCGTCACCGACCACGCAATCCGGAGCCATCAGGCAGTGGATCGAACCACCACATGACACCTTCCGCCCCTCCGGCCTCCTGGTCATCGAATCGGTTCGCGCGTGCGTGGGACCGCGCCGGGTGCGGGCGGTGTCACATGCCTGAATGCGGCTGCGGCCCTTCAATCACCGTCTCCATATCAGATATCGCTGCCGATCCGTCGAACAGCGAACCCCATGACTGCTAAAGCGATCGGGGTGCTACTACTAGATGTCAGCGGCCCGCACCTCTTGCGAGACGAACGCGTGATCACCGCGTTGGCCAACCGGCACGGCTACACCCTGATGCGGCTGGTCACGATCGCGCACGACACGTTCATGCCCACCGTTCTGATCGTCACCACAGCACACAAAATGGGCGCCTCCGCAATTATCGCGCCGAGCGCCGACCACATCCAGCACAACGCCCGGGCGATCGCAGTCGTGTGCGACCTGATCACCCCGACCCACCGGATCCCCCGCACATCCCCTGACCGACGAGGAGGCATGTCATGAACACCCCGGACAACGAATACACAGCTGCCCTCAAAGAGTTCCGCCGCGTCTCCGACGCGTTCCACAACGCGGGTGCCCCCCAAATCGGGGAGCTGGCCGACGGTTACAACGCGGCTGCGGCACGCCTGAAAGAGGCGGCAGCCCACCGGTGCAACACAGACGAGCCGACTAGATTCGATGCACCGTGACCCCAGACAGCCAACACGAGAGGAAGTCAGTGGACGACGAACAGATGACGATGGACCTCGGCGTACCTGTTGAGCAGACCGCATGGGGGAAATGGGTCGACCCACAGCGCCGCGCGGCACAAGCCCAGAAGTTCATGGACCACGCAGGCATAAACCGCATTCCTTCGGAGCCATGGCCGGAAGGTTCAACGGAGGTAAAACGCCTCGATCCCGTCGTCGCAGAGTTGTTTCCAGATATGACCGCAGCGACGGCCCCCGAGAATGCTGACATGACCGATGCTTTCATTTGTTTCGTGGGCGAGTGCTTTAACAGATTCGCTGGCGCTGAATGGATCGAATACAAATGGTTCGGTCGTGATTATTCATTTTATGATCACGTGAATCCAGCCCTGCGATTCGACACTTTAGACGAAGATGTAGACACAATATGGGGCCTGATCGAAAGCATGATCGAATACGACTCGGATGCCCATGACGGAATGTTCTCGACAATGGCTTCAATCTTCCGCGAATATGCAGGCTATCACCAAGAGAAGCTTGACAATGAAGCGTCGACCGCTCCGTAAGAGCCGCTGAGACTTTTTGACCATTACGTTTCGTGCACCGGGGGGGTGTGGCTATCTATGCCAGACGAATACGACAGAGACCGAGACCAGGTCCCGAACCATGAGCGCGGCAGGATATTTGAGAACGGCGCTGACCGATTCTTTCGCGACCACGAGAACGGGTATGTTCGGGGGTCTCGCGTATACGAAACTACGAAGGGTCGAATCCAGTTCGACCATGCCAAAGAAGCCCACGGGCAAACGTTCTCCATAGAAGACAAATCTGGTCGCATCGAAGGACAGAAAGACAAAAAGCAACTGAAGGCGTTGCGAGAGATCCTCAAGGACAATGACAAGCATCAGCATATGTTGCGATCTGTCGAAGGCGAGCCGGTAGCGAAGGATCTGCAAAAACTGATCGACGGCTTGATTCGTGATTTCCCTACCCAATTTCAGCACAAGGCGATATCGAGATCCGACGCCCGGGAAATCTGGGCGCGGGGTCTGGAGCTGGAACGAGGGAAACAGATCGAACTGCCCGGCGTCCGGGACAGAGCCCGAGCGGGAAAGGCTCAGGCCCTAGAGCTTCGGCGGGAGAGAATCGCGGAGCTGGCGAGAGCACGGGAGCGTGCCGAGAGGTTCCGCGCGATGGAAGTATTCCGCCAAGCCGCTGCACGTGGCCGGGCGGAAGCACCACAGCAAGTACAGGCCGAGCGTACTCGTCGGGCAGCCGAACCAGCCGTACTTGCCAAGCCAGCACGCGAAGCATCGGAAGCGGCGAAACGTGCCGAACGCGCGCGGGTTGAGCGGGAAGCCGCCGAACGAGTGGCGCGAGAGTTCCCGGTACCCAGTCAGCTCCCGGGGAGGGCCGTCGATGCTGAGGAACCTGATAGGGCACGGGCTGAGCGTGACACCGCCGAGAAGGCTCGCAAGGCACGAGAAGCGGAGCGTCCAGCTCCTGAGCAAGCTGAGAAGGCACGGGAAGCCGAAGCAACGGCGCGGGTACAACAACACCGGGAATTCTTTGCGGCGCAACGTGAACGGGCCGAGCGAGCGGGCATCTTGGATTCGGTACGCGTTGTGCAACTCCAGTGGGATCAGCCGGGGGAACATCGTCAGCTGGAACCGGCGGATCGGGGAGTTACCGACGCTAGTCGTCATCACCACGGGGCCAGGGAACGCGAACGTGTCGAGGAGCGAGAACGTCAGCGCACCCTTGGGCGCGAACCCGACTAGAAGGGTTTGGGGTGCTGCCCACTGAGACTACAAAGCCCCCAAAGCGCCGCCGACCACCTGCCGCCGCAGTGGTCCCCACGGCGTAGAACAGCCCGACGACCGAATGGTCGCCGGGCTGTGCCGAAGAAATCGAAAGCCGTCCGGAATCGGCTACACGACGTCCACCCGCACGCCTGCGGCACGGATCGTCGCGACGGCCGCGGGATCGGCAGCGGAATCCGTGACGAGCACATCGATCTGCTCGATGCCGCAGATCCGGGCCAGCGCGGATCGTTCCAGTTTGTCTGCGGTGGCGACCACCATGACGTAGCCGGAACGGCGCACCATCTCGGTCGTCACCCCGGCCTCGTCGATATGCCTGCATTGCGCGCCGCCCTCGGCGGAGATCGCGTTCACCCCGAGGATCAGCGAATCCAAGCGCAGCTCGGCCAGGGCGCGCTCGGCCAGCGGTCCGTGCAGCTCGTAGGATTCCCGGCGCGCCACCCCACCGAGGCAGATGGTGCGCAGATGCGGGCGCAGCACCATCTCGCCCGCGATATTCAATGCGTTGGTGACGATCGTGAGCAGATCGCCGCCGGCGTTCACCAGATCGGTGCGCCCCGCCAGCGCCCGCGCCACCGCCGTGGTGGTGGTGCCGCCGTTCATGCCGACCACCGCGCTCGGATTGACAAGTGTCGCAGCATGTTCGGCGATCCGCTGCTTGGCCTCGCCGCCGGTCTGCCGATAGCGCGCGGGCAGGTCGTAGGCCACGGTGGTCGCCACAACCCCACCATGCGTCCTGGTGGCCAACTGCTGCTCGGCGAGCGCCGTGAAGTCGCGGCGCACTGTCGCCGGTGATACGCCGAGACGTTCGGCGGCTTCTTCCACCGAGAGCCGCCCCGAGTCGGCGAGCAGCTCGAGCAGCCGATTCCACCGCTGCGGCCGATCTGTCGGTCCGGTCATCTCACCCGATCCCAGTCGAGCGGACGACCTGCTGTTTTTCCAGGCACGCGAACAATATGACCACAGGCACGCTGCCGACCGTAGAGATTCCGGACGGGTATTGCCAAGCTTGGCGACAACCACTCGGCCACTCTCACCCCTTTCCCGGCGTCGCCCGCATGCCGTCCAGCACGATCTCCACCACCCGATGGACGGCCTCGGCATACGACTCGTTCGCTCGGGTGTAGATCTGCAACGTCATCAGCGCGGCCACGTCCTCGGTCTGGATATCCGCGCGCACGGCCCCGGATGCCTTGGCCTGCTCGGTCATTCGCGCGACGAGGTCGACGACCTTGCCGCGCACTTCGCGCAGTCTCGGGTCGGCCTGAATCTCCGCGTGCAGCGCCGGCTCGATGGCCGCGGCAAGTCCGCCCACCTTTCGTTCCACGCATTCGCGCAGGAATCGGCGCAGCGCGGGCCACGCGTCGACCTCCTCCTGCCAGGAAGTGGCGGCGGTCTGCGCCAGGTCCGCGAGGTAGGAGTGGGCGGTCGCGGCGATCAGCGCGTCGCGGTCGGGGAAGTGCCGATACAGCGTGCCGACGCCGACGCCGGCGCGGTCGGCGATCTCTTTCATGGATACGTCGATGCCTTGTTCACGGAATGTCACCAGTGTCGCGGCGATGATCTGGTCGCGATTGTTCCTGGCATCTGCCCGCTTGGCCGGGGTCGTGGCACTCACCTCCCACATTAAGTGGACGAAATCCTTCCGCTTACCGTACCCTCTCCTAATCGGACGAAATTCGTCCGCTTATCCGGAAGGCGTTGCCATGAACAAGACGGTTCTGATCTCGGGCGCAGGCATCGGCGGCTCGACGCTCGCGTTCTGGCTGGCCCGCAGGGGCTTCGAGGTCACGGTGGTCGAACGGGCCGCTGGAGCGCGTTCCAGCGGCAATCCCGTCGACGTCAAAGGGCCCGCGGTCGACGTGGTCGAGCAGATGGGCGTCATGCCGCGACTACGCGCGGCCCGGTCCGATGTCTCCCGGATGAGCTTTGTCGACAGCCGCGGCCTTCCGGTCGCGCACGTCGACCTGAAGGCCTTCCAGGGGTCGGCCGGTGCGCGCGAAGTCGAGGTGCCCAGAGCCGATCTCGCGAACATCCTGCTCGACGCGGGCCGCGAGCAGTACGAGCTCCTGTGGAACGACACCATTACCGATCTCGCCCAAGACCCCGACGGCGTATACGTCACCTTCGCCGCCGCGCAGCCGCGCCGATTCGACCTCGTCGTCGGCGCGGACGGACTGCATTCCGCGGTGCGGCGCTCGACCTTCGGCGCGGAGTCCGAGTTCCTCGCACACCAGGGGATCTACGTCGCGACACTGCGGATCGCCGAACCCTTCGGCAGCGACAGGGAGGTCCTCATCTACAACACACCGGGGCGGGCCCTGGCGGTGCACCCGACGCGCGGCCGGGCGGTTGCCGCATTCATGTTCCGCCACCGAGGCATTCCCGGCTACGACCACCGCGACACCGAGCAGCACAAGCGGACGCTCATCGAAGCGTTCACCGATCAGGGCTGGCGAGTGCCCGAACTGCTGGACCGGGTCCGCGACACCGATGACCTGTTCTTCGACTCCGTCAGCAAGGGCGAGTTGCCGCATTGGTCCGACGGGCGCATCGCGCTGCTCGGCGACGCCGCCTCCTGCGTATCGCTGTTCGGCGACGGCACCACGCTCGCCATCGCCGGTGCCTACACCTTGGCGGAACCACTCACGGCCGATCCCGGCGATCACGAAGCCGCCTTCCGGAACTACGAGCGGCAGCATCGAATATTGGTGGAGCCCAAGCTCAATGGCGTCACCGCCGCGGCGGCCCTCCTGATCCCCGCGACCAGAGCCGGGATCGCGATCCGCAATGCCGCCACCCGGGTGCTGCCCGCGGTCACCGCCGTTCGCGGCCTCCTGCGGCCCGTGGCATGACAGCGGACCGCTCAGGTACGGCTCGGACAGGTCGAGCGACTTTCCGGTGCTGGTGCGCGGCCGACTTCACGGTGGAACAGAAATCAGTTCAAGGCAAGTCCGGAATTGACGAAATACGCGATCTCCTCGCATATCTCATCCAGTGAGATCACCGTATCGGGCAGTGTGTGTACCACCAGCTCCTGCGCAAGCGAGTTCACCGCGCCGATCACCGCGAGCGCGAACAGATCGAAACGCCGCGGCTTCGTTTCGCCCCGTTCGACCGCGCGTTCCGCTTCGCTCATCAGCAGTGCCGAAAGCAGGCGTCGCTGCTGCCTGCGCCAATCCTCCACGGCCGGACTGACTCCGACCACCTCGACATAACAGACCCGCGCGGCGCGCTGATCGTGGCAGGTCACTTCCAGATAGGCGCGGATGCCGTCGACGACCCTTGTCGAGAGCGGTTCGCCCTGCGCCTTTTCCAATGCTTCCAATGCTCGCTCGACCGCATGCGAGGTAACGCGATTGACCAGCGCGATCAACAGAGCCTCGCGGCTGCCCATATCTTCGTAGAAGCTGCGGGTGGAAACGTTGGCGGTGGTGCACAACCGCTCGATCGGGGTCGCGGCATAGCCATGGGTGCCGAACAACTCCAGCGCGGCATCGACGAGCCGTTGCTGCCGCTGCGCTACCCGCTGCTCCTTGGACAAGCCGCCGTAACTGCGACCGTCTCTTGGTTCGTCATCCTGCCGTGCCACGCTTCGATGCTACCGGGCAGGCGCGGCCGAACCTCCGCGCGGACATCCGGCTGAACCCGTCGGCGCCGGGGGTGCGAACCGGCTACCGCTGCCGCCCGATGGCCTACCCGGCAAGGGCTTGGGCCTTGGGCGGCAACAGATCTGAGAGACCCTGCGCGAACTGCGGCTCGGCCACGGCGCTGACCGGATCTGACGAGCCCGCAGGATCTCACCCGGCTGCGCCTGCGCGACGCCGCCGGCTGACGGCCGGAAGAAGTCGTCGAGTTCGGGCGGCAAGGTGAGCAGAGGCGCGGGACCTCGATCGATGCGTCCGGCAGGGCTTGTCGCCGTTCCGGATTCGTCCGCGCCACTTGACACCACTCCATCTGTAGTACTATCTTTCAACCAGTTCACGCAGAGTACTACAACTGAGGTGGTCAAGATATGCGGACGCTTTCGTCTTCTCCACCACCCTGGAACCCGTCGACAACCCGCACGTGGAGATCGTCGACACCGATCCGGTCGAGCTGGTGCGGCGGCTGAAAAAGGAAGAGGGCCTGAACATCTGGCTCTGCGGTGGCGGCAACCTGGCCGGACAGCTCATCGACGAGATCGACCAGCTGATCATCAAGAGCTACCCCGTGATCGCAGGCGACGGCGTGCAGGCCTTCACCGGCAACTTCCAGCCGACGCAGTTCACGGTCACCACGTGCCAGGAGTTCAGCAGCGGCGCGCAAGTCACCTGGTTCGACCGCGCCTGAGCCCCGCGACCCACCAAGGTTACGGCACAACCGATTTCACGAAACCCTTGAAAGGCGGTACCCATATGCGAAAGCAGCACAACACCTTCCCCGCGTGCGAGGCAGCAGGGCGTGAGGGCCGTTGATTGGGTACAGGCTGGCACAGTTCGTCAAGGACATAGCCGATGGACTACGCACCCGCCAGGTACAACGCATAAAAGAGCACCTATCCAACACCTACAGAGGCCCGATAGGCGCGGACGGTCTTCGGGCTGTCAACCATGAGCATGGTGACGGCGACGCGTCGGCCGCCGAACGGCTGACACACGCCATGGACGGCACAGGCCCGGCCCGCGTTATCCGGCAGGATGTCGATGCGGAGTCGCACGCCGGCGATGCCGGTCCCGTGCAGAACCTGTGCCTCCCGCCGCCGGACCGAGCGATGTTGGCCCGGGCCAGACAGAAACTCGAAGTCGAACTGAGGCAACGATTCGGTGAGAATGGACCGACCGCCGAAGACTGGGGCGTCCTATCCAGCGGGCGGCTGTCCCGGCTGGAGCAATACGCCATAATCGACAGAAGAATCGATGAAACAGCGGCTTCGCTCGGCCGAGACAGCGCCGAGGTGCGTGCGCAGATGCGACGAGAACTGAAGGCCGCGGTCGACGGGAAGCCGATCGCTATCCGTGTCCGTGAGGACAAACTTGTGGCCATCCTCGAGGAAGGGCGAATCAGGGGCCTCCGCAACCCGGACGGCGATCGCGCCCATGCTGAAGCCGAGTGGTTCGGCCCACGGGTCCACGAAGACCCACCCGTCTACGGATACGTTGCCGTGGATGGGGTGCGCCCATCGCAACCAAGCATCATCGATGCATTGTCGGAGCTCGACTACGGCGACCATCAGATCTACCTGAAGCCAGAAGAGGTGCGGTCACGAACAACCATCACGGTAGGTGACTCGATGGTGGAAAGGGAGAGTTCAATACCCTCACCCTTGGACAATCCGTCGGAATATTCCTATGGCGCCGGAATGCACGGTATCGCGCCCATAGGCCGCGACTATCTCGGAGCAGATTTTCGCTCTAACGGATTCATCGAAGCCCAGATATCTAGTGTCACAACCGCAGACATCGATTTCATTGGGTTGCACCAGCCACCCGGTGCAGTATTGCGACAGGCGCTGGACCAATCCGGGATAGAATGGCGAATTCTCGACAATCGCACGATTGCGGCGGAGGGCAGCGCCGCAGAACGAGCATCCGCAATCGAACGGACGAATCAGGACCTGGAGCAGGTTCGCTCTGCATGGCCCGCTGTGCGCCAGCATTTCCCATCCCTCGAAGCCCAGCTGTCAAGCGACCTGCACGCACTGCGCGATTCCACCGCAGGTGGTGGACCGGGCGCAGTTTCCGGATAGCTTCACCGGATATCATCCACGAAGAGGGGGTTGCACCGCGACCGCGGCGGCGGTCAACAGCTTCTCCTGGGTCTTCCACGGCAGATGCTCGTAGGTCTGCCACACCAAGATCCCGGCCCGCGCAGGCAGTTCGGCGGCGTTCCGTTGTTCGAGGGTGCGCCGGGCGCACAGGTTCGCGGTGGTGAGGGCGAGGCTGAGTTCGTCAAGCAGGCCGCACAGCAGCCGGAACCACACCCCGGCGTGGACAGCACGGCCGGGCTGTCGCACCGTCCCGGCCGTCAATGCCTGGTGGGTGTAGTTCTCCGGGGTCGCCAGCGGCTCTGAGATTGTAATCGGTTCGGGGTCTTGGTCTTTCAGTTCGATCGCGATCCGGATGAAGTTGCCGGCGGATTCCAAGCGGCAACGGTGTTCAGTGCAGCCCACCGTGAGCGGCCCGTAACTCCTTAGCGTGACTTTTCGCGAAGTTGGGCCAGCGATGCCGGCTAGCAACGGAGAACCAGCTGCCGCGCAATGCATTTCGTAATCGAAGGCTCACCCGCGGGCGCTGAGCGTGACTTTTCGCGTCACTGGCCCTCACGGGCCGAAGAAGTCCATACCCCGCACCCGGACAGCTCGCCACCGACACCGAATCGCCGCGACCGAGTGCTACCCGGCCGCGGCGATTCGTGGTGTGATCCGCTACTTGACGCTGCCCGCGGTGAGGCCCGCCACCAGACGCTTCTCGATGAACGCGAACAAGATGACCACCGGAATGATGCCGACGGTGGAGATGGAGAACACGTACTGCCATGCGGTGTCGTACTGTCCAACGAACTTCGTCAGCGCCACCGACAGCGGCTGATTCTCCGGGGTGGTGAGCACAACCAGGCTGGCCGCGAACTCGTTCCAGCAGGCGACCACGGTGAAGATCGTCGCGGTGACGATGCCCGGCCACACCAGCGGCAGGCTCACCCTGGTCAGGATCTGCCACCGGTTCAGGCCGTCGAGCTGTGCGGCTTCCTCGATCTCGACCGGAATCGCGGCGAAGAAGCTGTGCAGAATCCAGACCGCGAACGACAGGTTGAACGCGGCATTCACCAGGATCATCGCCAGCCAGGTGTCGTTGATGCCGAGGGTGAAGAACTGCCGGATCAGGCCGGTCACCAGCACGGTCGGCTGCAGCATCTGGGTGATGAGCACCAGCCCGAGGAATGCCGCCCTCCCGGGAAAGCGATGGCGGGCGGTGTAATACGCGGCCGGAACGGCCACCACGAGCACCAGCACGGTGGCGAAGACCGAGATGACGATCGTGCTGACCATGTTGTACGGCAGCGGCGTCTCCGGTGTGTCCCACATCGTGCTGTAGTTGCCCGGATGCCAGGACTCCGGCAGGTATGTCGGTGGAATACGCAGGATTTCGGCCCTGCTCTTCAGCGACCCGAGCACCATGACGAGGAACGGGATCAGGAAGATCGCGGCCACCAGCACCCCGACCGCGGTGAGCTCCCAGCGTCGCCGCTTGCCGCGCCCGGCCCTTGTCGACCGAGGCGCTGCGGTGGGCGGGATGTCGACGCCATCGATAGGGATATCGGCCTGTGCCGTCATCGCCTCGCCCTGCCCTCGGTGCTGCCGCGCGCTCATCCGTCGACCTGCTGCGTCGGTTTGACGACCTTCACGTAGATCGCGATGATCACCACGATCAGCGCGAAGTTGAGCACGCTCATCGCGGCGGCGGTGTCGATCTGCTGGTTCTGCCGAATCAGCTTGAACGTCAACGTGGTCGTGGTGTCGGCGGAGAAGCCCGCGATGCTGCCGGTGATCACCTGCAGAATCGGCAGCGAATTGAACACATTGATGATGTTGATGATGGTGGCCACCGCGATCGCCGGACGCAGTTGCGGCAGGGTGAGATACCGGTAGCGCTGCCATGGACTTGCGCCGTCGACCCGGCCCGCCTCGCCGATCTCCGCCGGAATCCCTTGCAGCCCGGCGAGAATCGTGTAGGTAGTGAACGGAATCGAGACGAATACCGCGACCCCCATCGCCACCAGGAAGGCCGGGAGCGGCTGTTTGGTGAAGCCGTAACCACGGTCGAGTAGCCCGATGTCGACGAGGAAGCGGTTGGCGATGCCGACGTCGGGGTCGAGCATGTAGTAGAAGATCGTCGTCGTCATCACCACCGAGGCCGCCCACGGCACCAGGATCGCCATGCGCACCGCGGTGCGCCCCGGAAAGTCCTTGTTCAGGAACTGAGCCAGTGCCGCGGAGAGCACCAGGGTGATCAGCACGACGCAGACCACCCAGATCACCGTGTGCAACAGCACCGAGCCCAGTTCACTGATGTCGAACAGATTGCGGTAGTTGGCCAGCCCGGCGGAGCCGCGATCCTGACCGTAAGCGCTCAGGTCCCGGGTGCTCGTCCAGACCATGTAGCCGACCGGAAAGGCGACGATAGCCGCGATCAACACCAGGGAGGGACCGAGCCACGGTATCGCCCGCAGCACGCTCGCCCGCCCGGACGGCACCTTGGTTCCTGTGCGCCCCACGCTATTTCGCGGCTTCCTGGATGCGCTGCAGCACCTGCGCCGGGTCCGCGCCCTGTGCGATGGTGCCCATCTGCTGACGGATGGCGCCCTGTGCCGCAGCCCATTTCGGGTTGTTGCTCGGGTAGAACTTGGCCACCGGCAGCGTCGCGGCGAAGGCCTTCGTCACCGGGTCACCGGCGAGCTTGGCGGCCGCGCTGTTGGTGATCGGGATGAAGCCCTCGTGCTGCACGAAGTTCGAGTAGGTGTCCGCACCGTAGAAGAAGTCGAGGAACTTCTTGATCGACTCGGTCTTCTTGCCGTCTTTCTTGAACGCCATCAGATGATCGGCGACGCCGAGGGTGACCGGCTCGCCGGACTTGGTCGGCGAGGGCGCGGTCGCGTACTGCAGGCCCGCGTTCTTCGACGCGATCTGGCCGATGGTGGGCGGCAGACCCTCGATCATGCCGATCTTGCCCTGAATGAAGGCGTTGATGACGTCCTTGCGGTCGGTGGCGCCCGGATTGGGCTGGGTCGCACCGGCATCGATGAGTTCGCGCATGGCACGAACACCCTCGAGGTTCTGCGGGGTGTCCACGGTGACCTTGTCGCCTTCGGCCCAGTTGCCGCCCGCGCCGAAGGTCCAGATGGAGGTCTCGCCCTGGGCTTCCTCGCTGCCGAGGGGCAGACCGTAGCCGGAGACGCCGCCGCCGAGCGCCTGGATCTTCTTGGCCGCTTCGGTGAGTTCGGCCCAGGTCTTCGGCGGCGCGGCGACGCCCGCCTTGGCGAACAGGTCGGTGTTGTAGAACAGGGTGCGGGTCGAGGCGAACAGTGGCAGCGCGAACTGCTCGCCGTTCAGCGACGCGTTCTTGGCGAAGCCGGGCTGGATATCCGACAGCACGTTCGGGGAGACGACCTCCGATGCCCCGTAGAGCATGCCGTCACCGGCGAAGCTCGAATAGGCGTCGATGTTCAGGATGTCCGGGGTAGTGGACTTGGATTGCAGCTTGGTCCGCACCACGTCATTGATCGAGTTCCACGACTCCATCTGCAGGTTCACTGTGACGCCGGGGTTGGCCTTTTCGAAGTCGGCGATGATGCCGTCCCACAGCGCCTTCGTGCCGGTGGCGCCGTCGCTGTAGACGGGAGCCAGGAAGTTGATCGTGGAGTCGGAGTCGGCCGAGTCTTTCGAGCCGAACCCACAGGACGAGACGGCGAGGGCGAGGCCGGTGGCCATCGCGATCCCCGCGAGCACGCCGTGGAGTGGTCTTTTCACGAGCAGAACCTTTCAATCTTCACACCCGGCGCCAGCGGACCGCCGATGATGGAGCGAACGTATCGACTGACCAACAATCTAGACCTCAGAGTGATCACATGTGACTGTTTTGCTCGTAAATTTGACATGAACGATCATCGGGTCGATTCTGGAGTGGTGCCGATCTCCGCTCACCCCACCCCCGTGACCCATCTGGCCACCGAGGTCGCCACCCAGCCGGACGACTGGGCGCGCGCCGAAACCATCGCTGCCGAACACCGCGCCGTGCTGCCGCAACCGGGCGAGCGCGTCGCCGTCATCGGCTGCGGTACTTCGCTGTTCATGTCCCGGGCCATCGCGGCGCTGCGCGAGGGCTCCGGCCAGGGCATTACCGACGCCTGGCCCGCCAGCGAGGTCCGTAGCGGTCGCGAATACGACCGCTACCTCGTCATCTGCCGCTCCGGCACCACCACCGAGGTGGTCAACGCCATGCGGGAGATCCCGGCCCACATTCCGCGCACCGTCATCTGCAGCAGCCCGGGCACGCCCGTGCTCGAGCTGGGCGATGCGATCCTGATCGACGAGGTCGACGAGCAATCGGTGGTGCAGACCCGCTTCGCCACCACCGCGCTCGCCATCCTGCGCTGGCATCTCGGCGAGGATCTGAACCCCGCGATAGCCCAGGCCCGCGCCGTCCTCGCCGAAGATCCCGCGGCCGCACTCGCCGAGGTCAGGCACGCCGAGCAAATCAGCTTCGTCGGCATGGGCTTCGCGGCCGCCATCGCCGAGGAAGCGGGCCTCAAACTCCGCGAGTCCTGCCAGTCCTGGACCGAGGCCTACCTGCAGACCGAATACCGCCACGGCCCGATCAGCATCTCCACCCCCGGTCGCGCGGTCTGGGCCTTCGGCCCGCTGGTCCCGAATTTCGAAGCCGACGTCACTGTCACCGGCGCCCACTTCGAACACCGCGATATCGACCCGATGGCCGACCTGGTCCGAGTCCACCGACTCTGCGTCCTGCGCGCCGCCGACCACGACCTCGACCCCGACCATCCCCGCAACCTCAACCGCTCGGTAGTCCTCGACCAGTGACCCTGGCGCCACCATGACCGACTCTCCGACACCGGCCCACGGATCTGTGCTGCTCACACCACCAGAAGTGGCTACCCTGACCGAGATGGGAACGGCGCAATCCACGGCAGGATCACCGGGACCGGACGCCGGGTCACCCCGGCCCGGCCCGCCGGCTCTCGCGCCCGGCGCGGCAGTCGATCCGGGGGACGCCACACCGGATGCCGCACTTCCCGGCGACACGTCGACGCCGGGGACCTCGCTTCCCGAGGATGCCCTGGTACTCGGCATGGATGTCGGTGGGACCACCATGAAAGGCGAGATCACCGACGCGGCCGGAATGGTGCTGACCGCTGCCGTCACTGCCACACCGCAGGGCGAGGCGGCGTTCGAGGCCATGGGTGCGCTCGGGGATCGGCTGCTGGCCGAGCTCACGATGGAACAGCGCGGCCGGGTGGCGCGGGCCGCGGTGCTGTTGCCGGGGATCGTGGACCATGTCCGGTCGATCGCCGTGTTCAGCAGCAATGTCGGCTGGCGGGATGTGCACATCGGCGACCGGTTCATCGAACGCTGGCACATGCCGGTGTTGATCGAGCACGATGTCGCCGTGGCCGGTTGGGCCGAATGGCGGTACGGAGCCGGGCGCGACCACGACAACGTGTGCGTAGTCATTCTCGGCACCGGCATCAGCGGAACCCTGTCCGTCGGTGGCCGACTCGTGCGCAGCGAGTACGGCCAGACCGGCGAGTACGGCCACATCCCGGTTCGCCACGCGGATGGCCTGCGCTGTCCGTGCGGCAACATCGGCTGCGTCGAGACGGTGGCATCCGGGGCGTCCATCGCTCGCGCGTACTCCCGCCGCACTGGAGCCGAGACAGACAGCGCGGCAGACGTTTTCGCACTCCTTGATACCGACCCCGACGCCAAGGCCGTAGTCGACGACGCCATCAGCGCCCTCGCCGACGGTCTGCTCGGCATCATCCATGCCGCCTGCCCCCAACTCATCATCCTCGGCGGCGGACTGGCCGGCGCAGGCGCCGCCCTCACCGAACCCCTGCACCGCACCATCGCCGAACGACTCCGCATAGTCCCCGCACCACGGGTGGTCCTCGGCGAATTCGGCGCACGAGCGGGCCTGGCGGGCGCGGCCCTATTCGCCCGCCGTGGGGCTTTGACATGAAGTCCGACAACACTCGGATGACGCCGTCGGCAGCGGGAGCGCACGGTCGAATAGGCGCCGTGCCACCTGCCGAAAGCGTCGCGGCACCCGAGGGCCGCGCCATGCTCAGGAATCGAGCGGGCGCATGATCCGGCAGGCCCCGGCAGCCGAGTTCGACATTCGCGGGCGGATTGTCTCGGCGGCGCATGCACTCGACGACGGGGTGGTCTCGGTGCGCGGCGAGCGGATCCACGCGGTGCGTCCGGTGACGGAATGGGCTGCGGCGCACCCCGATTCGGCCATGCCGACATTCAGTGGCACGGTGTTGCCCGGGCTGGTCGACATCCACAACCACGGCGGGTTCGGACATCGGTTCGATACCGTCGACCACGCGGAGGCGCGCGCGGCGGCCGAATTTCATCATTCGCGCGGGTCGACGACGGTGCTGGCGAGCGTTGTCACCGGGGCCGCGGCGGACATGGTGGCACAGACGACCATGCTGGCCGAGCTGGCCGCGACCGGAGTGATCGGCGGGATTCATGCCGAGGGACCGTTTTTGTCGTCGGCCCGCTGTGGCGCCCAAGATCCGCGCTACCTGCGCGATCCCGACCTCGAGCTGACCGATCGACTGCTGAGGGCCGCGGGTGGACACCTGCGGGTGATGACGATCGCGCCGGAACTTCCGGGATATCGGGCAGTCGCCGAACGGCTGTCCCGCAACGATGTGACGGTGTCTCTCGGACACAGCGACGCAGCCTTCGACGTGTTCCGGAAGTCATTGCGCCCCAACGGTTTCGGCAGCCTGGTTACGCACCTGGCGAACGGCATGCCGCCGCTGCATCATCGCGAGCCCGGTCCGGTTGCCGCCGCACTGGTCGCCGCGGCGGCCGGTGCGGTGGTGGTCGAACTGATCGGCGATGGGGTCCACGTCGACTCCGGCTTCGCCGCACTGGCTTTCGCGGCCGCGCCGGGGCGGGTCGCGCTGATCACCGACGCGATGCAAGCGGCGGGTATGCCGGATGGCGACTACCAGCTCGGTCCTCAGGCGGTGCGGGTCACCGACGGCGTCGCCAGAGTGGCGAGTGGATCCATCGCAGGGGGTACCGCTCACCTGCTGCGGTGTCTGGCCTGGGCCGTGCGCGATTGCGGCGTCCCGCTGCGCGATGCTGTGATTGCGGCCACTTCCGTTCCGGCCCTTTCGGCCGGATTAGCCGATGTGGGCGATATCTCGACCGACCAGTTCGCGGACCTGTTGATAGTCGATGACAATCTACAGTTGCGCCGGGTGCTCAGACATGGACAGTGGTTGACGTGATCCTCACCGTGACAATGAATCCCGCCTACGACATGACCTATCGTGTCGAGCGTTTCGAACGCGGCCAGGCGCATCGGGTCAGGTCCGTCGAGCAACGCATCGGCGGCAAGGGCATCAACGTGACGCGGGTGCTGAACCAGCTCGGAAAATATTCCCGGGCAACGGGTTTTTCCGACCACGCCTTCGCGGCCGCCGCCGAACTGGAGATGCCGGTCGATTTCGTGCACGCATTGCCGTGGATCCGGCGCACGGTAGTGATCAGCGAATCCGAGGACGGCACCGCGACCGCATTGTGGGAACCCGGTGCGCGCGTGTCGAATCCCCATGCCGTCGAACAGCTCGCCGTGCGAGTGGCAGGCCTACTACCCGGTATCAATGGACTGGTGATCTCCGGATCGCTGCCCGGCGGCGTCTCGGCCAGCCTCCCCGCCGAACTCGCCCGCACGGCCATCGCCGCGGGCGTTCCGACCATCTGCGACGTCGACGGCGAATCCCTGCGCCTCGCCGCCCAGATCCCCGGCGTCATCCTCATGCCGAACACCGAAGAACTCGAACGCCTCACCGGCCGAGTCCCGCTCACACCCGACGAGGTCGCGACCGCCGCGCGGCCACTCATCGATCGAGGAGTGCGCGCCATTATCGCCACCCGCGGCGCCGACGGCATGATCGCGATCACCGAGGCGGGCTCGTGGTACGCGAGCCTCCCCGAACCGATGTCCGGAAACCCTACCGGCGCAGGCGATTCCGCAGCAGCCGCCGTCATATCGGCGCTCACGGAAAGCACCGAACCGGACTGGCCCGCCATCCTCGTCGACGCAGTCGCCACCGCCGCCGCCGCAGTGCTGATCCCGGTGGCGGGCGAAATAGACCGCTGCGCCCGCACCCGGCTCACCCCTACCGTCGGCCTCGAAAAGCTAGTCGAACCCAGCTCGCAGGATTCCTCACCGTGAGACACCGAGCTCCCATGATGACCGGCGCTCCACCTCGCCCGGACTGCGCTCGACGAAAATCCGGTCTCGCGAAGCATCCCGGAGACCGTACCGCCGGACCAGCCGATCACGCCCGACAGCGAGCCAGTTCACCGGCCCGCTGTGCCGTCGGCCGCGGGATGGGCCGAAGACCCACCCTCACCCCATCAGAAGGTGAGCGCACTGCCTATGTACCGGCGTTTCAGGCAGTGCCTGCTTGCGGCGGCCGACCCGAGCTCCAGGAGACCCGACAATGACCCTGACACCCGTCTCCGAACTGATCACCACCGCGCGCCCGGGCGGTCTCGGCGCGTTCAATGTGATCACCCTGGAGCATGCCGAGGCCATCGCCGGTGCGGCTGAATCGGCGAAACTGCCAGTGGTGCTGCAACTTTCGGAGAACACCGTCAGCTACCACGGCAGCATAGCCGCTATCGCGCTCGCGTGTCTGCGGATCGCCGAGGACAGCACCGCGGCCATCGCCGTGCACCTCGACCACGCCACGTCGTTCGACCTCATCAGAGCCGCCGTCGATCTCGGCATCCGGTCGGTCATGTACGACGGCTCCACCCTCGACTACACCGCCAATGTCGAGGCCACCGCGGAAGTGGTGCGCTGGTGCCATGATCACGGAGTCTTCGTCGAGGCCGAATTGGGCGAGGTCGGCGGCAAAGACGGCGCGCACGCGCCCGGCGTCCGCACCGATCCCGACGAGGCTGTCGAGTTCGTCGCGACAACAGGCGTCGACGCCTTGGCCGTGGCAGTCGGCTCCTCGCACGCCATGCACACCCGCACCGCCGAACTGGACAACGACCTCATCGCCCGACTGGCGGCGAAAGTGCCTGTCCCCCTTGTCCTGCACGGCTCCTCCGGCGTCCCCGACGAAGGTCTGCGCGCCGCCGTCGAACACGGCATGACCAAAATCAATATCGCCACTCGACTGAATGTCCTTGCCACCGAAGCAATCCGGGCCACCCTGGCCGGGAGCCCCGGCCTTTCCGACCCGCGCAAGTACCTGGAGCCCGCACGCGCCGCTGTCCAGTCAGAGGTCGAACACCTGCTGCGCCTGCTCGCCGCGTAGTCCACGGCCGGAGCCCCTCCCACACCGGCGTCACCGGTGCGGCAGCCGCCTTCGGCAAGCGCCGCGCAACCGGAAACCACACTCGGCGCCGAGACCACAACGTGAGCGCGTCTTCGATCACTCCGTCAGCCGATCCACCCGAGGCGCTGCGTCGTCGCAGTTCAGGCGCCGTATCCAGCTGGAACCGCCGGAGATCACCACATCCCCAAGCCCGGGAAAGCATGGGCACGGCATCGACATGGGGGAATGATAGGGTGAATTGCCCTTAGTTTAGCTAACTATTTGCTCGTTTCGCCTGTACTGTCTCACCTGATGAAGGAAACACAACTACATGGCTGCCATCCTGCAAATGGGAGAACAGCGCGCTACCGGGACTGTCGCGCCGACCCGGACCCCGCACACAGTGACGACCCTCTGTGCCGCAATCGCTTTCGCTGCCCTATCCGTCGGCGTCTGGCTGGAATTCCTGCGCCCGAATTGGCAGATGTACTGGCACCAGATCGACCTACAGGTCTACATGTGGGGCGGTTCGACCGCGGCGATGCACCCCGAGCTGCTGTACGACGGCCGCGGACCGATGGGCCTGCCCTTCCTCTACCCCGTCTTCGCCGCGTGGATATGCGCCGAGCTGTCACAATTCCCGATCAACTACATCGGGACCGGCATCGTGGTCCTCACCATGGCATCGCTGTCCGTGAGCGTGTGGAGCGCCGCCGCACTCCAGCGGCATCGGCGCGGTCCCGGCATGGTCGCGATGA
The DNA here is from genome assembly GCF_042802915.1 of Nocardia sp. NPDC057440. Classification (NCBI taxonomy): domain Bacteria; kingdom Bacillati; phylum Actinomycetota; class Actinomycetes; order Mycobacteriales; family Nocardiaceae; genus Nocardia; species Nocardia sp. NPDC057440. The sequence goes on along the minus strand of NZ_JBHVDF010000002.1, from coordinate 647,771 downwards.
CCATCGCGGTCAGCGCCGCCGCGATCTGGATCGAGCCGGTGCAGCAGGCATTTCAGTTCGGTCAGGTCAGCGTGATTCTCATGGCGCTGGTGCTCGCGGACCTCGCCATCCCCAAGGATCGCCGGTATCGGGGCATCCTGATCGGCATCGCGACCGGCCTCAAACTGACCCCCGCGGTGTTCATCGTCTACCTGCTCATCACACGCCAGTTCAAAGCCGCCGCCGTAGCCGGCGCGACCTTCGCCACCACCGTCGCTATCGGCTTCTGGTATCGCCCGGCCCAGGCGTTCGAGTTCTGGACCACGACCACCTCGTCGCAGAACCGAATCGGCTTCGCCTACGTACAGAACCAGTCGATCAACGGCCTCTTCGGTCGCCTGCAATGGACGACATGGGATAGCAGTGAAGCCTGGCTCCTCGGCGCAGGCTTGCTCGCGATCGCCGGAATAGCCGCTGCCCGTGTCGCCTACCTACGCGGCGACGAACTACTCGGCGCCCTCCTCGCGGCCACCGTCATGCTGCTCGCCTCCCCGATCTCCTGGACCCACTACTGGGTCTGGATCGCCCCAGCCCTGATGTGGATTTTCCACGCGCTGCGCAACCGCCCGCCCAGCATCCGGATAGCCGTCCCCGCCGCCATCTACCTCTTCACCTTCGCGTGGCCGATGCAGGTCGACCGCATCGGCGACTGGGACCCCGACCTCCCGTCGCTCCCCCAGGGCCTGATCTGGTTCGTCCCTCAAACCAACACCCGCGAATTCCACTGGACCCTCCCCCAATTCCTCCTGGGCAACTCCTACACCCTCCTGGCCACCGCCGCCCTACTGGCGGCAATCGTCTATCTACTGCCCCGGAGCCCCCAAGCCTCTCGCTGACACCGCCGCCCCGTCATCACCCGCGCGACAGCAGACGCGGCCGGGTGCGGGTGAGACGTGGCCGCCGCCGGTAGACGCCGCGGAGAATTTTCACTGCTGGGAAGCCATCGAGCTCTGGAAATGAGCTGGTTCAGAGTCGCGAGCACGGCGGCGAATTCACTGGCGCCACCCGAAAGACCGCCAGGTCAAGGCAGAGATCGGAACCACGAACGGCAGTCGTCCACAGCATCGGCCAGGCACGGCCCGGCGATAGACAACGAAAATCGTTTCCGTTAAGTTTGCCCTCCGAAGTCGAGAGCTCAGCGCAGGGCGAGAACGGCAAACGAGATTCGTCGATGCGGCGCTTGTGGATAACGCGCACCGGCGACGGACTCGTTGACGAACCGACCAACGCTGCGCAGTCAGTGCATATCAGAGGTAAGGGCTACATGTATAAGTTCACCCGCGCGACCGTTATTGCTGTGACGGTCGTGAGTGCTGTGGGAATTGGGTCCGCTACGGCGACGGCCGCACCCGCGATGCCGGACCGGCGCACATTGAGTACCGAGATCATGCCAGGGGTGCAGTACACCAGTAGCTCACTGGACCAGTCCGTGGTCATCGAGACCGGGATGTCCACCCTCATCACCCAGGGCGGGCAGTTCCAGGTGCAGGACGCGACCGGCAACACGGTCGCCGGCGTCGCGTCGTTCGCGGTCAAGCCGAAAGCGCTGGAAGCCGTCGAGGCTCCAGTGGAAGTGAAGGCGGCCATCCAAGCGGCGACGCCGGACATGCACCTCGACGACATCAGCGGCGATCCGCGGACCGAGCGGTTCGACACGGCGGTCCAGGCCGCCATCAACGAGTTCGATTTGGCCGTCGGGATGGGAACCCTGGCAGGCGGACTGATCGGTGCGGCCATCGGCTGCGGTGTCGGCGCCGTCGCCGGTGCGGTCTTCGGCGCTCCCATCCTCGATGCCGGCGGCCTCACCCTTATCGCGGGCTGCCTCGCCGGCGCCGGTGTGCTCGGCGGATTGGGCGCCATCGTCGGCGCCGGGGTGCTCGGTGTCCCTGTGGGCATTGCCGCTGCGATCAAGTTCCAGAACACCATGAACCAGCCGTACGACGAGGAAAAGCCGAGCGCCGACAAGGAGTGAATTGACCTCCGATGCCGGTCGGCGGCGCGGGCGAGGGTCCCGCGCCACCGGCCGGCGGGCGGTGGGTCAGGGCAGTGAGCCACCTGGGCCGGGCGGAAGAGAGTGGGTTGGGCCGCTGAGTGAGGCGGGCCGCTTCCGTTGCCGACGAGGTAAGCCTGCTCGGGGGACCTCGAGGGTTACCGCGATCGGGCTGTGGGTCGGCTGGGAACTGCGGCGCTGGGGCAGCCGGGTACCGGCGGCTCGGCATGAACCGCTAGGCACCGCGCGCTATTCGCCTACGGCCGACTACAGGGGAAGCCGGCGACGACCAGGCACAGCGATGACATACCGTGCAGCGGCTCTAGCACTGGCACGCCCCCAGTCGGATGATCGCGACGAAGCTGTCGGCAGCGAGTGGGTGTGGCCGATCAGGCGAGCGACGATGGCGCCGTTCGGATGGCCGCGGTAAAGGCAGCCCACTCGGCTTGCCCGAACTCGAGGGTTGGACGGGCGTCAGGGAGACCCTGATACTTGCTGTCGCGGACGAGAATTCGGTCGCCGTCGAATCGGACTTCTACACACGCGGTGCTGTCATTCGAATACGACGACTTGAACCAGCCCGGCACGCCATCCATATCAGCCGAGCCTACAGCTCACCGAGTTTGCGCTCGATCAACGTTATCGAATCGTCCCGTGGCAGGGCGTGATCGGCGATGGTGTTGGCGTACATAGTACTGAGATGCCTTACCGGCTCGGCGTCTTCGATCAGTCCGAGGTGAACCAATGTCTCGGTCCATCCCACGTCGGGAAGCAGCTTGTTCTCGAATCCGAGCAGGTGGAACGATGCGCCCGCCAGCAGCGCACCGCCGGGCGCATCGAACGGGATGACGCGAATATCGAGCGAATCGCGGTGCTCGTCGACCATCGAGACCAGATGGCGTAGCTGTCCTTTCAAGACCTCGGTACCGCCTGTTCGCTGCGTCAGGGCCGCCTCGCCGACAATCGCGGTGAAGTACAGCGGTTCCGCGCCGGTCAGCCGCTGCTGACGCCGCATGCGTAGGTCCACCCATCGATCGATCTCGACCTGCCGAACTCGCGCAGTATCGTTGGCGATCACCGCACGGGCGTAGTCCTCGGTTTGCAACAGTCCGGGGATCAGGACGCTCGCATAACTCCGAATGTTGTGCGCTCCGTACTCGAGCCCATATAGCCGCGTGACCTCATCCGACAGCAATCCGGCATAGCTCGACCACCACCCGCGCTGCTTGGCGATCTCGCGCAACCGCAGCATCTCGTCGCGTTCGGCGGGGTCGAACTCGAGCAGCGACATCAGCCTCTTCAGCTTGTCCTCGGCCAGGATGCGTTCCTTCTCGACCTTCGACCAGTACGACAGCGTGAAGCCGAGTTCCTTGGCGATGACCGACGCACTGACGTCGAACTCGCTGCGCCTGCGCTTGATTCGGAGCATGAGTTCCCAGCGGGCGACCGTTGGCGAGAGTGGTGCCATCGGCGGATGGTGTCCTTCCAGCTCTGACGATGCGTGGAGATGACCGTACCTCCCAGCAGAGTAGAACGATCAGTAGTGAAATCGATAGGTCCACTTGACTTATCGATAGACAAAACCCTAGGCTTCCTGTGTCTCAGATCACAGGCGGGAGCGTTCCAGCCGGGCCCGCACGGCGCGGCATCGAGGGGGGCGCATGGCTGTGCATGTTGTCGGTCGGGCGTGGATGGTCGGGGATCGGACTGCGCATCAGGCGCGGCGGGTCAGCGATGACGGGTGGGTGGTCTCGTATTTGCGGGGGCGGATGCTTACTACCGAGCAGGCGACGGCCGCGATTCAGGCGGCGGAGTTTGTGGCGGTGATGGATGAGCTCGCGGCGCGGATGGGACTCACGGCGTTGGAGGCTCTGGGGCTTGCTGTCAACGAAGCCCCTTGGGAGACAACGCCGCCACGGCGTGGCATTGCCAAGCTCGGTGGGCGGCATCGGCGTTGAGCGCTGACGGCTTGTTGTACGGGTAGATCGTTGTCCAGCAGCATCATTCGAATGAGGGGGAACCGGTATGGAACCACTGCCGCCGAAAGAAATGGTCTTGGAAGCCTGCCGCAGCCTGCCGCGCGGCGATCATCCGATCCTGGCATCCGCGCACCAACTGGCGGGACTGCACGAACGGCGCGGGTACTGCGCGCTGGGCTCGACAGCCGACATCGATGAGCGGCGAGCGCATTTCGTGCTCACCATCGATCGCTGGATCGCCACCGAAGTTCCGCTTCCGCACGGTGGCGCACACATGCACACCGAGACGGTCGGCACCGTGATCGACAGAATGGCCCAATTCTCTACCTGCGCGTACGCGGCCCTGCGCACCGCACCGGACTGGATCGTCCACGACGCCTGGCAGCGTTTGGCCGAGCTCGCCCTCGGCTACCAGGATCTCGCCTTCGAGGTATCCGCCGGCATCCGCCGCCTCCCCGATCTCGGCGGCCACCGGCCCTACAGCTCCGGTCAGGGCTGGCTCTGAACCACCACCCGAGACCACGGGAGCGCATCCCGCCACCCCGGCTGACCGAAAGCCCAGCCCTGCAACACCTTTGCCACGGTCTCGTGCCCGGACATATCGAACGGGCCTGCCACTCGCGCCGCGAAGTGCCGGTCGGAGCCACCCTCACGGAACTCGATCTGACAACTCATGTTGTCGTTGAGATAGATCTGCATGTAGTGCTGCCCGACCGGCTCGGTATCCAACCGATCCACGATCACGAACCGGTGCCGCAGATTCATCTCGCTCAACAGGTCGAACAACAAGTCCGCAGAAGGGTTTTCCCACGCTTCCCCGCTCGCCGTCTCCACCCGCAACGCCGTATCCATCACCCCGCCGACCCTAACCAGTTCCCCATACTGGCAATACCCAAACATCGGTCTCCACCACAACCACTGCCGACCAACATTCACCCCTTGGCCATGGCCGTTTCGGCCCACCTGCCCGGCGCAACGCCCCGGACCAGTCCACCGAACAGGGCATGCGCGAGATCCCACCCGCGATACGCCGCAGCCGAGCCCCATTTGTCAACGAGGAAATCGGGCTGGAAACGCACTGGTATGCGGCAGCGGCGCGCCGGCGCGGGCAGGATTCGAGCAGCGCGGCCGGTGGCTATTCGCCGGAGGCCGAGTCGGGCCAGGCGTGCGCTTCCAGGCGAGTCCGAACCCGGGCGACGTCTGGTTCTGAGGGCATTTCGTTGGTGGTCTTGGTGATCATGACCTGGATGTCGGTCTTGTCTGTGGGGAGGTCACCGGTGGCTGCCAATTCGACGGCTATCTGGCGGACTTCGTCGTCGGAGAGGCGGCGGCGCAGCAGGGCGAGCAGCGGGATGTAGTCGGATTCCGGGACACCGTCCGGATATCCGGCCCGCAGCCAGTCGATGATCGCGTGCAGAAACGGTGGCATCGGACTGGCTCAATCGGCGTCGGGGAATGGGGTGGCGAGTGGCCAACCGCCTGCGGCGAGGTGCGAGGCAACGCGGGCGACGTCGTGTTCGTCCGGCTGCTCCATCGCGAACCGCGTGATCGCCGTCTCGATATCGGCGTGACTGATCTCGGTGTCCGGGTTTTCGCTCACCAATACCTCGGCGATCGCGACCACCTCGAAATCGGTCAGGTGCCGGTGCAGCACTGCGAACAGAGCGACGTAGTCGGAGCTGGGGATCCCCTGCGGGTAACCGGCGCGCAGCCAGCCGATGACCCGGGCGAGCACATTCGGTCGCCCCTGCGTGGATTTCGGTTGATCTGTCACGATGCGCCCTTCAGGCCTGTCCGAACAGGTGGATACCGAATTTCGCGGCCAGGAATGCCTTGGCGGTGTAGAGGATTCCGGTGATGATCGCGGCGATGATCAACCCGAAGCACACCAGAGCCCCGGCCAGCGCCGGGTAATTGCGTTGGACCGCACCGCCATCCGCGGTGACCGAATCGGCCGCCGACCAGAACCGCACTCCGACGGCGAAGATGATCGGCAAGCCCGCACCGAGCACCAGGCCGGCCACGGTCACCTTCCACAGCGAGTTCAGATTCGTGATGAGCGTGTGCACGGTGCTCCTCCTAATGCCTACTGTGGATAACGGACCGGGAACGATCCACCGGTGCGGCTGTTCGCATGCGACGCCTGAGCGGGGCGGGGTACAGCGCGTTGTTCGACACGTTTCACACCTGGGCGGAACGATTGGATCTGGTACCGGGCCCCTCCGGCGAGGACGCGCCGGAGGGTGGCGACAACCCGTCCGCGGTCACGCCGCCCGGCCTGCCCTCGGCCGAGGCCGATGCGTCCGTCGCGGTAGCAGCGTCTTTCGCAATACCGGAATCGGCGTCCGGCGTGTCGTCTGCCGGCTGCGCCCCGCCGGGCGATTCGATCGGCTCGTCCGCGTCCGGTGTCTGGCCGGGCCATTCGTTGACATTGGTGGTGTCGACGGGGTCGCGCCGCGAGCGCAGGTACATGACGGCCGACAGCGCGATGAGAATCGCGAACACGACGAGCACGCCTGCGAGCCCCCCGATGACGTGCGCGATTGCCCAGCAGATAGCCCCTGCCAGACCCGCGAGCGGCAGCGTGAGCAGCCACGCCACCGCCATTCGACCCATCACGCTCCAGCGGACCTCCGCGCCCTTGCCGAGTCCGGTGCCGAGGATCGAGCCGGTCGCGGTCTGCGTGGTGGACAGGGGCAGACCGAAATGGGCCGAGGTGAGAATGATCGCGGCCGACGAGGATTCGGCGGCCAGCCCCTGCGGAGAGTCGATCTCGACGAGGCCCTTGCCGAGGGTGCGGATGATGCGCCAACCACCCAGGTAGGTGCCCGCCGCGATGGCGACGGCACAGGCCGCCATCACCCACAGCGGCATCTCGTCGTTCTTGGTGAGGGTGCCGTGCGCGACGAGCGCCAGGAAGATGACACCCATCGTCTTCTGTGCGTCATTGGTGCCGTGCGCCAGCGAGACCAGCGAGGCCGAACCGATCTGGCCCCAGCGGAAACCCTCGTCGACTTTGTTCGAATCCGACTTCTTGGTGATCCGATAAACCCCCCAGGTGCCGATGGCCGAAACCAGCGCCGCCACGATCGGGGCGAGCACGGCAGGCAGCACGATCTTGGTGAGCACGCCGTCCGAACCGGATGCCCAGATCACTCCGTTCCAGCCGAGCGCGGCGATGGTCGCGCCGATCAGGCCGCCGAACAGCGCATGCGACGAACTCGAGGGCAGGCCGAACAACCAGGTCAGCAGATTCCACAGAATGCCGCCGACCAGGCCGGCGAAGACGATGATCAACAGGTCCTGGCCGTCGACGCCGCCGAGCCGGACGATGCCCTTGGCCACCGTCGCGGCGACCTCCACCGACAGGAACGCCCCGATGAGGTTGAGCACCGCCGACAGTGCGACCGCCACGCGCGGCCGCAGTGCGCCGGTGGCGATCGAGGTCGCCATCGCGTTCGCAGTGTCGTGGAAGCCGTTGGTGAAATCGAATGCGAGTGCCGTGACGATGACGATCAGAAGAACCAGTAATTCGACGGTCACCTCTCCAGTGTGAAGTACCGGCCATCTGAATTGCGATGCGGTTGCCGTCTGCCGGGACTCGATTTCGATCGGTTACCGTAGGACCTGGCCTCTACCTGCCAAGCGCGAGCAGCCCTCGGCGGTCCACCGTCCGAGCTGGCCTCGCCGAGATAATGACCGCCGGCAAGCTCCCGCGAGGCCCTGCGGCGAACGGCGGCTCACGGCAGCAGGGCGCGAACGGTCTCGATGGTGTCGGCGTCCGCGGGTGCCTTGTCCGGGCGATAGCGAACGACACGGGCGAAGCGCAGGGCGACACCGCCGGGGTAGCGCGGACTTACCTGGACGCCGTCGAGCGCGATCTCGACGACCAGTACCGGCCGCAAATACACGGTCTGGTCGTCGCGGGCGCGCTGGTGGCGCGGAAATTCGGCGGTCTGCCACTGCAGTAGCGCGTCGGTGAGGCCCTTGAACGTCTTGCCGACCATCACTGGTTCGCCGGTCTCCGGATCGCGGGCTCCGAGATGCAGGTTCGACAGGTAACCGGTGCGGCGGCCGTATCCCCACTCGGCGCCGAGCACCAGCAGGTCGAGGGTGTGGGTCGGCTTGATCTTCTGCCAGGCGCGGCCGCGTCGACCGGCCGCGTACGGCGCGTTCAACGATTTGATCATCACGCCCTCGTGCCCGCAGGCGAGCGCTCCGTCGAAGTACTCGGCGGCCGCCTCGGGATCGGGCCGCAGCAGAGCTGGAATGCTGTGTTCGACAGCGACTTTCGTCAGCGCCGTGCGACGCTCGTGCAGCGGGGCGTCCAGCAGGTCCTGGCCGTCGAGGTGCAGGCAGTCGAAGAAGTACGGGTGCAGCAACAGTTCCCTGGTCGAACTCACCTCGGCGAAGCGGCTCATCGTCTCCTGGAACGGGCGCGGCCGACCCGAATCGGTGAGCGCGAGAGTTTCCCCGTCCAGCACCACGCTGGTGCAGTGCAACCGGGAAACCAGGTCGACCAGCTCGGGCACGCTCGCGGTGATATCGCGCAGTGTCCTGGTGAACACCCACACCCGCGATCCCTCGCGATGCACCTGAATCCGGGCACCGTCCATCTTGTGCTCGACAGTCACCTCACCGTCGAATTCGGCCATCGCCTCTTCCAGCGAAGCGCCGGGCGAGGCGAGCATCGGCTGGATGGGGCGACCCAGCTCCAGCCGGAACTCGGTGAGCGCGTCCACTCCGCCGGTCAGCGCGGCGATGGCGGTCACCGGCAGCTGCCCCGACAGCATGTAGGCCCGGCGAACCAGATCCACCGGCACCCGTGCCGCGACGGCGACCGCCTCGCTGACGACCGCGGTCAGCGCACCCTGACGCAGCTCACCGGTCAGCAGCCGGAGCAGGAACACCTGTTCATCGGTGGTCGCCGCGGTCCACAACGCCGTGAGCAGCTCCTTGCGCCGGTTCGCCGACCCCGCGCCCGCGATGCCCGCCACCTCGCTGAGCACGCCATCGACATCCGAAACCGCCAGTGTCGCACCGTCGCTCGGCGCACCGTCCATCGCGGTGAGCGTGCGCCACCCGGTGCCGATGCGGCCCTGCCGTAGCTCGCCGGAGACCCACGCGACCACCGGGGCGAGCTCGTCCGGCGCGGCATCGCACAACAGCCCGGCCAGCGCGGCGATCTTGGTCTTACGGGACCGCGTCGCGCGGACGGTCTCCGAGGTCCGCACGACATCCGAGAACAGCACCACCTGACGGTAACCCGGGGGTGTGACATATCGCTCAGCTCTGCTGCTAATTCACCATTGGCACGGCTGCGAAAGCGGCCATAAACTGGACAGATGGCCAAGACTTACGTCGGGGCGCGGCTTCGTCAGCTGCGGACCGAACGAGGGCTGAGCCAGGTCTCACTCGCCCAGAAGCTGGAGATCTCGGCGAGCTACCTCAACCAGATCGAACACGATGTGCGCCCGCTCACCGTGCCGGTGCTGCTGCGGATCAGCGAGGTTTTCGGCGTCGACGCCACCTTCTTCTCCTCACAGGACGACACCCGGCTCATTGCCGAACTCCAAGAGGTCGTGATGGACCAGGAGCTCGGCATCGAGGCCGACACCCAGGAGATCGCCGACATGGTCTCCGCGCACCCGAGCATGGCGCGCGCGCTGGTCAATATGCACAACCGCTACCGCAACACCTCCGCACAGCTGGCCGCCGCCACCGAGGACCGATTCGCCGACGGCTCCGGCAGCGCGACGATCAGCAAGCCACACGAGGAAGTGCGCGACTTCTTCTATCAGCGGCAGAACTACATCCACGAATTGGATACCGCCGCAGAGGAACTCACCGCCCGCATCCGATTCCACGGCGGCGACATCAACAACGAGATCGCGCGCAGGCTGCGCGCGCACGATGTGCGGATCGTCGAACGCATCGACCTCGGCGAAGGGGTGCTGCACCGGTACGACCCGCAGACCCAGCGACTGGAGATCGCCCCGCACCTGTCCGGCGGACAGCGCACCTTCAAACTCGCCGCCGAATTGGCCTATTTCGAATGCGGCGAGCTGCTCGAAAAGCTGGTCGAGGAGGGCAATTTCGTCTCCGAGGACACCCGCAAACTGGCCATGCTCGGCCTCGCGAACTATTTCGCCGCGGCCACCGTGCTGCCCTACACACATTTCCTCGAGGTCGCCGAGGACTTCCGCTACGACATCGAGCGACTCTCGGCCTTCTTCACCCAAAGCTACGAAACCATCTGCCACCGACTTTCGACTCTGCAACGCCCCAAGCTGCGCGGCGTGCCTTTCTCCTTCGTCCGTGTCGACCGGGCAGGCAATATGTCGAAGCGCCAGTCCGCCACCGGTTTCCACTTCTCCGCCAGCGGCGGCACCTGCCCGCTGTGGAATGTCTACGAGACCTTCGCCTACCCCGGCAAGATCATGACCCAGATCGCCCAGATGCCCGACGGCCGCAAATACCTGTGGGTCGCGCGCACCGTGGAGCGGCGCGCAACCCGATACGGCCAGGCCAGCAAGACATTCGCGATCGGTCTGGGTTGCGAACTGCGGCATGCGAGCCGGGTCGTCTACGCCGACGGGATAGATCTCGACGAGGCGAAGGCCACCCCGATCGGCGCGGGCTGCCGGGTCTGCGAACGCGCCAATTGCCCGCAGCGCGCGTTTCCGCCGCTGGGCAAGGTGCTGGATATCAGCGAGCACCGCAGCTCGGTATCGCCGTACGTGCTCAAGTAGGCCGATACACGTGGTTCGCCACCGCCGCACGGACCTGATGACTCACCCCGCGCGCCGGTGCCGGAACTCGGTGGGCGCACAGTCGATCCGCTGCGCGCAGGTTGTCGCGAGCGTCGCCAACACTCGGCAATAGCACTTCGGCCCAATGCGCAGTCAGGTCGAGCATTCCGGCGGCACATGGTTGTCGTATCCGTAAGCGGCAGAACATAAATCGGTCATAGTGCGGTCGGACGCACTGGAGCTCATCGGCCGGTCGGCCGAAGCCGGAAACGTGCGAACTCGTGGGTACCGACGCGCGGTGAGATGTCAGCCCGATATGACAAGGCCGGGCTGACATCAGCGAAAACCGATGTCGCCCGGGCGGTTATCCTCACGCGGGTTGTGCGCCGACAGGGTCCGGCACCGCGGTCGCGGCCGCGGCCGTGCGCTGGAACCGCATACCGAGCATGGTCAGCCCGAGTGCGGCGACCAGCAGGATAGCCAGCGTCCACGCGAGCATCGAAAAGCCGTGTGGCGCAGCGGCTGCCGCGACGATCGGCCCGACGGTCGCACCGACGTAGAAGCTGAACATGGCGACCGAAGAGGCCGCGGCCCTGGCTTCCCCGCCCAGCTCGCCCGCGCTCTGCAGGACGGCGGGAGCGATGATGCCGAGGCCGCCCACGAGCACGGCGAGCAGCACCGTCAACACCCCGAGGTGTCCGCCTTCGAAGGTGGCGAGCACCATCGCGGCAGCGGCGACGAGCACGCCGAGGACGATCTGACTCGGCTTCGACAGCCGCGCCAGCGGTATCGCGAGCAGCGGCAGCGCGACCATCACCGGGAGCGCACCGGCCCGCAGGGCGAGCAGTTCGCCCGATCCCTCGACGATGCCGGTGAGTTCGATGCCGGTGTAGACCCCGACCATCACCGCCATGCTCAACGCACCGGCGGCAAGCATCGGCAGCAGTGGCTTGATCCGCAGCACCGCGGGAATCGCCGCATAGCTGTGCAGCAGCGGCTTGTCCCGGCCGGTCGGCGCGTCATCGAGCATGACAGCGCGCAGGGCCAGTGCCAGTGCCGTGAAGCCGACGGCGGAACCGACGAACATGGTCCGCCACGGGAACGCGGCGACCACCGCCTGCGAGACGATCTGCGCGAGCACCGTCGCGGCGAGGAACGAGGTGGCCACCGACATGGTGACGACGGCGCGGTGCGCGGGCGCGATGCGAGTGGCGACGTAGGCCATGATCGCCGGTGGGATGGAACCGACGACCAGACCCTGCACGATCCGCAGCCCGACCGCGATCGGCGCGGCGAATGCCAGACCGGTCAATATGGTGACCAGCGCGGCGGCGATCATGCCTGCGACAAGCACCCGCCGGTGGCCGAAGCGGTCCGACAGCGGGCCGAAGAGCACAAAGCCGCCCGCATAGCCGAATGCGAAGGCGCTGATGATCCACGTCATCACCCCCGAGCCGACGTTCCAATCGGCTTTCATGGCTGTGAACAGCGGAATTGGGATGTACATCTGGCCGGTGGCGAGCAGGGCGGACAAGACGAAGACGGGCAGTGTGCGCCCGGTGTGCGCGCGTGGTGACACGCTCCGGGTGTGTGCGACAGCCGGGGTACCGGCCGGAAGCTGAAGCGTCGGCGTTGCCATAGCGATGACAGTACGACCGCCATCAAACCATGTCAACCAAATAGTTGGTTTAATGAAATGGTAAAGTCGCGGCCATGACCGGCACGATGAAGCGCAGCGACGCGACCAAGCAGGCGCTGCTGCGCGCGGCCCGGGACGAATTCGCCGAATACGGCCTTGCGGGCGGCCGAGTCGACCGCATCGCCGAGGCGGCAGGGGTCAACAAGGAACGCATCTACGGCCTGTTCGGCAGCAAGGACAAGCTGTTCGACGTCATCCTCATCGACACATTGCGCGAGTTCATCGACGTGGTGCAGCCGATGGCAGACACCGAACCCGGCGAATATGTCGGCAAGCTCTTCGACTACCACCGCGACAACCCCCAGCTGCTGCGACTGTTGCTCTGGGAATCACTCCATCGTGGGGCCGACGCACACGACATCGACGGCTGGCGCGCCGAGCACTACGTCCAGAAATTCGACCGCGCCCGAGAGCAATTCGGTGTCGACGAACAGCAGGCCGGACTCGTTCTCCTTGCCCTGTGCGGCGTCGCCAACTGGACACACGCGGTCCCGCAGACCACCCGCCTGCTACTCGGCGCTGGCGCCGAGGACTACGAAACGACCAAGCGGTTCATGCAGGAGTTCGCCAGGGCCGCCATGCGACGCGAGCCCCGTGTCGACCCATCGGTCAACGAGTTGACCACCCGTGCGGCGGCCGCGCGCACCGGCACGCTGCAGTCCGCGGCGATCGAGACTCCGATGGCCGCGATCGCGGGAGCGGACGACAACGCCGCGGCGGAGCCGACCGCGCACACCGACCCGGAGGACTTCGGCGACAACGTGGACCGCGCCGCCCAACGGCTACGCGACGCACAGGCCGTCGCCGACGCTGCCCGCGGCGAGCTGGCCGAAGCGCTGCGAGCAGCGCACGCGGAGGGCACGGGGGCCAACCAGTTGGCCCGCCGAGTCGCGGGCGCACTCTCCCGCCCAGTAGTGCTCAAGCTCCTGGCCGACTGACCCCGCCGACACCGGCCCCGGAGTCGCGAGCCATCCCGGGGCCCGTAGGGCTCCCCACCGACCAACTCAGCGAACGCCCGGCCACTCAGCCGCAGGCCCCGCTCGGTAAAGCTCTCGGCAGCCGATCTCGAACCACACGACCGAACCGCCGGTGAGCGTAGCCACCGGCGGTCGAGTCGACGTGTCCCCGAGACCGCGTCAGAACACGGCGACGCCTAGAACGCGGCCTCGTCCATCTCCATGATGTCGTTGTCGATCGCAGCGAGAATGTCCTTGACCGCGGTCAACTCCGGTAGCACATTCTTCGCGAAGAAGCTTGCGACAGCGACCTTTCCGGCATAGAACGGCCGATCCTTGGCCACCGGTTCCGCTGCCAGCGCGGCCGCGGCGATCTCGGCCTGCACCAGCAGACGCCAGCCGATCAGCAGGTCGCCGACGGCGAACAGGAAACGGACCGAACCCAGGCCGACCTTGTACAGCTCGGCCGGGTCCTGCTGCGCGGCCATCAGGTATCCGGTCAGCGTGGCCGCCATCGCCTGCACGTCGGCGAGCGCCGTGGCCAGCAGCGCCCTTTCGGATTCGAAGCGACCGGTCTTCGCATCCAGGAACGCGGCAATCTGCCCGGTGACGTGCCCGATGGCGACGCCCTTGTCGCGAATGATCTTGCGGAAGAAAAAGTCCTGTGCCTGGATCGCCGTGGTGCCCTCGTACAGCGAGTCGATCTTGGCATCGCGGATGTACTGCTCGATCGGGTAGTCCTGCAAGTATCCCGAACCACCCAGTGTCTGCAGCGATTCGGTGAGGTACTGGTAGGCCCGTTCGGAGCCGACACCCTTGACGATCGGCAGCAGCAAATCGTCCACGCGGTGCGCCAATTCGGCATCCGCACCCGAAACCAGCTCTGCCACATCGACATTCTGATGTGCCGCGGTGTACAGATACACCGCACGCAGACCTTCGGCATAGGCCTTCTGCATGGCGAGGCTGCGCCGCACATCCGGGTGGTTGGTGATGGTGACGCGCGGTGCCGCCTTGTCCGACATCTGGGTCAGATCCGCGCCCTGGACCCGCTGCTTGGCGTAGTCGAGCGCGTTCAGGTATCCGGTGGACAGTGTGCCCGCGGACTTGATGCCGACCACCATGCGCGCGTTCTCGATCACCTGGAACATCTGCGCGATGCCGTTGTGCACCGCACCGACCAGCCAGCCCTTGGCGGGAACGTCCGTGGCACCGAAAGTCACTTCGCAAGTGGGCGAGGACTTCAGGCCCATCTTGTGCTCGACGCCGGTCACATACACACCGTTGCGATCGCCCAGCTCGAGCGTCTCGTGATCGAAGAGGAACTTGGGCACATAGAACAGCGAGAGGCCCTTGGTGCCGGGTCCCGCGCCCTCGGGTCGCGCCAGCACGAGGTGGAAGACGTTCTCCGCGGTCTCACCGACATCGCCGCCGGAGATGAAACGCTTGACGCCCTCGATGTGCCAGGAACCGTCCTCCTGCTGGACGGCCTTGGTGCGACCCGCGCCGACATCCGAGCCGGCATCCGGCTCGGTCAGCACCATGGTGCCCTGCCAGCCGCGGTCGTAGCCCTTGGTGGCCCACGCCTTCTGCTCATCGGTGCCGACGTTGTAGAGCACCGAGGCCATCACCGGACCCATATTGAAGAAGCTCGCCGACGGGTTCGCGCTGGTGAGCATCTCGTTGATCGCCCAGATGACCGCAGCGGGCGCGGGCGTACCGCCCATCCCCTCCGGCATCCCGAGCCTGCTCCAATCGGCCTCGCGCACGGCCGCGACGGTCTTGCGCAGCGGCTCCGGCACGGAGACGGAGTAGTTGGCCGGGTCGAAGACCACCGGATCGCGATCCGCCGCGGCGAACGATTCCGCGACGGGGCCCTCGGCGAGACGCTTCACCTCGGTCAGGATCTCGCGCACGGTGTCGGAGTCGAGATCACCGTAGGCACCCGTATCCAGCAGCTTGTCCAGCTGCAACACCTCGAACAAATTGAATTCGATGTCGCGCACGTTCGCCTTGTAGTGACCCACCGTGGTCCTCCTCGATTGACAACTCCGTGGCCAGGCGAGCCACGGGATCGGCTTTCTGACGATGTACAAATGAAGCCTGCCGTACCGCGACGACGCTACGCAACCGTAGCCATTGGGAAGTCTCACAGCCGTTCACCGAGCGGTTACCACAAAGGTTCACACGGCGGAAACACAGGCAACGGACTCGTCATCGGGAGTCATTCCGGCGCAATAACTTCTGTCTAGTGTTCGCACCACGAATACAGCCGCTGTATACATCCCGGTCGACCCACCTGACCGGTGCAAAGGCCCGTGTATTCGCCCGCGACGCACGCAGCGCCGCCGAACACCTGATGAAGTGAGAAGGGTCCTGCCCCATGCCAGATTCCCGTGACATCCATCGGCCACGCATGCATCGCGCGGCAAAAGCGCTGGTCGCCCCGACGGCAGTCGTACTTGCCGGTCTGTTGCTGACCGCCTGTGGCGCCAAGGACGACGACTCGACCAGCGGCTCCAACGCCGCGTCCTGCGTCGACACGTCGAAGGATTCGATCAAGGTCGGTTCCCTGCACTCACTGTCGGGCACGATGGCCATTTCCGAGGTCACCGTCGCCAACTCCACCAAGCTCGCTGTCGACCAGATCAACGCCGCGGGCGGCGTCCTCGGCAAGAAAATCGACCTGGTACTCGAGGACGGCGCTTCCGACCCGAAGACCTTCGCCGAAAAGGCCGAGAAGCTCATCAGCTCCGACTGCGTCGCCGCGGTGTTCGGCGGCTGGACCTCCTCGAGCCGAAAAGCCATGAAGCCGAAGTTCGAGAGCCTGAACTCGCTGCTCTACTACCCCGTCCAGTACGAGGGCCTGGAAGACAGCAAGAACATCTTCTACACCGGCGCGACCACCAACCAGCAGATCATTCCCGCGCTGGACTACCTGAAGCAGAAGGGCATCACCTCCCTGTATCTGGTCGGCAGCGACTACGTCTTCCCGCAGACCGCCAACCGCGAGATCAAGGAATACGCGAAGGCCAACGGCATCGAGATCAAGGGCGAGGACTACACCCCGCTCGGCTCGACCGACTTCTCCACCATCGTGAACAAGGTGCGCACCGCCAAGGCGGGTGCGGTGTTCAACACCCTCAACGGCGACTCCAACGTCGCGTTCTTCCGCGAGTACACCAACGCGGGCCTGAAAGCCGCTGAGATGCCGGTTGTTTCGGTGTCCATCGCCGAGGAAGAGGTCGCGGGCATCGGCGCGCAGAACATCGCGGGGCAGCTGACGGCATGGAACTACTACCAGACCGTCGACACCCCGGTGAACAGGAAGTTCGTCGCGGATTACAAGGCCGCCTTCGGCGCCGACAAGCCGACCTCGGACCCGATGGAAGCCGCGTACGCCTCGGTCTACCTCTGGAAGAACACCGTCGAGAAGGCGAAGTCTTTCGCGGTGGCCGACATTCAGGCCGCGGCCGACGGCGTGAGCTTCGAGGCGCCCGAGGGCCTGGTCACCCTCGACGGCTCCAACCACCACATCACCAAGACCGCCCGCATCGGTGAGATCCGGCCGGACGGACTCATCTACACGGTATGGGATTCGGGCAAAGCCGTCACCCCGGACCCTTACCTGAAGTCCTACGACTGGGCCAAGGGCCTGAAGTAGTCGCTCGGCGCCGGGGGGGGGGGGGGGGGCGGGCGGGGGGGGGCCCCCCCCCGCCCCCGAAAGATTTAAAAAGTTAGTGGTTGTTATAGGCCACAAATAAGAGCGCGCTAGAGGGTGTA
>NZ_JBHVDF010000002.1:467986-630563 GCF_042802915.1 Nocardia sp. NPDC057440 | reverse complement strand
CAGACGTGGGTGGTGGCTCGGCGCCCAGCCCCCACCCCCCCCGCCGACTCCTGGGCCCGGGCGTGGCCCCGGGCGCCTGTCTGCGGGCCGGGCGGGGGGGGGGGGGGGGGGGGGGGGCGCGGGGCCCCCCCCCGGCACACACCGTTAGGAACCGTTATGGACGTGCTGATCGGCCAGCTCTTCACCGGGCTGAGCCTGGGATCAATTCTGTTGCTCGCCGCGCTCGGCCTTTCGCTGACCTTCGGTCAGATGGGCGTGATCAACATGGCGCACGGCGAGTTCATCATGGCCGGCTGCTACACGACTTACGTTGTGCAGAAAGTGTTCTCGTCGGCAGGTGTCTCGCTGGTGGTGTCGCTGCTCATCGGGTTCCTCGTCGGCGGCCTGCTCGGCGCCGCACTCGAGATGGGCCTGATTCGCTGGATGTACGACCGGCCGCTGGACACCCTGCTCGTCACCTTCGGTGTCGGCCTGGTGCTGCAACAGCTGGCCCGCGACATCTTCGGCGCACCGGCCAAGAATGTGCTCGTCCCCGAATGGCTCGGCGGCGGCATCACCATCATGGGCGCGGTGGTGCCGAAGACGCGCATCTTCATCCTCGTGCTCGCGGTCGTCGCGGTGACCACACTGGCCACGGTGCTCAAGACGACACCGCTCGGCCGCCGCATCCGCGCAGTGGTGCAGAATCGCGGATTGGCCGAGACCAGCGGCGTTTCCAGTCGCGTCACCGATATCAGCACGTTCTTCATCGGCTCCGGTCTGGCCGGTGTCGCGGGTGTCGCGCTCACCCTGATCGGTTCGACCAGCCCCACCATCGGACAGAGCTATCTCATCGACGCGTTCCTCGTAGTGGTGATCGGCGGCCTCGGGCAGATCAAGGGCACGGTCATCGCGGCGTTCGCGCTCGGCCTGCTCAATTCCTACATCGAATACTCGACCACCGCGTCCATCGCCAAGGTGATCGTCTTCGTCATCATCGTGATCTTCCTGCAGGTCCGGCCGCAGGGCCTGTTCACGGTCCGGACAAGGAGCCTCGCATGACCACACTTGTGCAACGGTGGCGCGCACACTCCTCGCTGACCACACTCGGTGGGTTCGCCGTCGCCGCGATCCTCTTGTTCGCGGTCGCGCCCGCCATGCTCAGCGACTTCCGGCTGAACCTGCTCGCCAAGTTCCTGTGCTTCGCCATCGTCGCGGCGGGCATCGGATTGGCCTGGGGCCGTGGCGGAATGCTCACCCTCGGTCAGGGCGTGTTCTTCGGCATCGGCGCGTACATCATGGCGATGCATCTGCAGATGGCCGACGCGGCCAGGCTGCACAACGACGTGCCGGAGTTCATGGAGATCGCGGGCATTCGCGAATTGCCTTCGTTCTGGCAGCCTTTCGCCTCGGGTCCGGTCGCGCTGATCGGCATTCTGGTGCTGCCCGCGCTCGTCGCGGCGGCGCTCGGGTACGGCGTGTTCAAGCGCCGCGTCAAGGGCACCTACTTCGCTATCTTGAGCCAGGCGCTCGCCGCCGCGCTCGCTATCCTGCTCACCGGTCAGCAGAAGATCGGCGGCTTCACCGGCCTTTCGGACTTCCGCGCCTTCTTCGGATTCAAGCTGTCGGATCCGGCCAACCGGCAGATGCTGTTCTTCATCGCGGCGGGCACGCTGCTCGTGGTCGTCGCGCTGGTCCGCCAGCTGATGCGCAGTCGCTACGGCGAACTGCTCGTGGCCGTGCGTGATCAGGAGGAGCGGGTGCGCTTCCTCGGCTACGACCCGGCCAACGTCAAAATCGTCGCCTATGTCGTCGCGGCCTTCTTCGCGGGCATCGCGGGCGCGCTGTTCACCCCCATCGTCGGCATCATCTCACCCGCCGATATCGGGGTGGTGCCCTCCATCGCCTTCATCATCGGCGTCGCGATCGGCGGCCGGACCACCCTGCTCGGGCCGGTGCTCGGCGCGATCGGCGTCGCGTGGGCGCAGACCGCGCTTTCGGAGGAATTCCCGTCCAGCTGGACCTACCTGCAGGGCGTGCTGTTCATCGTGGTCGTCGGGTTCATTCCGGCAGGCCTGGCCGGTGTCTGGCCGATGGCGAAAGGCGCTCTGGAGGGCAGATTCCGGCGAACCGCACCGGCGACGCCCGCCGCACCGGCGCCGGTCATCGCGAGTGCCGCACTGCCCGATGACGCACTGGTCGAGGAGAAGGTGAAGTCCCGATGACCGAGACAACCCACGAACCGAAGCTCGGCGGCAATGCGGGCATGTCGAGTGAGTACCTCGAAATCCGCGGTCTTTCGGTGAGTTTCGACGGCTTCAAAGCCGTGACCGACGTGGATCTGACTGTGTTGCAAGGTGATCTGCGCTTCCTCATCGGCCCTAACGGCGCAGGCAAGACCACGCTCATCGATGCGATCACCGGACTCGTGCCCGCCACCGGGTCGGCGCAGAAGTCCGGCGTCGAACTGCTCGGCAAGAAGGTGCACCAGATCGCGCGTCTCGGCATCGGCCGAACCTTCCAGACGGCAAGCGTTTTCGAACAGCTCAGCGTCCTGCAGAACCTCGATATCGCGGCGGGCGCGGGCCGCTCGGCGCTGACCATGCTGCGGCGGCGCACCTCGGTACTGCCGAGTATCGAAGAGGCGCTGGAGATCACCGGCCTCGGCGAGCTGCGCGACAAGCCTGCCGGTGTGCTCGCCCACGGGCAGAAACAGTGGCTGGAGATCGGCATGCTGCTGGTCCAGAACGCCTCGGTGCTGCTGCTCGACGAACCGGTCGCGGGCATGAGCGCCGAAGAACGTGAGGAGACCGGAAACCTGTTGCGCCGCATCGGCGGCGAACGCATCGTCATCGTGGTCGAGCACGATATGGATTTCATGCGCGCCTTCGCCACCTCGGTGACGGTGCTCGCCGCGGGCAAGGTGCTCAGCGAAGGCACGGTCGAGCAGGTGCAGGCCGATCCGAAGGTGCAGGAGGTCTACCTCGGCACCGCGGCGGCCATCGGGCTGGACGGGACCGCCGAAAAGAGCTCCACCGCAGCGAACAAGGAGGCCGCCGATGCTTGAACTCGTCGATATCCACTCCGGCTACGGCCGGACCGAGGTGATCCACGGGGTTTCGGTGACCGTCCCGGACGACAGCGTCGTGGCGATCATGGGACACAACGGCGCGGGCAAGACCACCCTGCTGCGCACCGCCGTCGGCCTGATCGGCGCCAAATCGGGCCGGATCGAGTTCAACGGCGAGACGATCACCAAGATGTCACCGTCGCGCCGGGTGCGGCGCGGCATCGCGTATGTGCCGCAGGGACAACAGAGTTTCCCGCAGCTGACCACCGCGGAGAACCTCCAGGTCGTCGCCGATGGCCGCAAGCGCGGCAAGGCGCTGATCGATGAGTCGCTCGACCTGTTTCCTGCCCTGCGCGAGCTGCTGACCCGCAAGGCCGGCCTGCTCTCCGGCGGCCAGCGCCAACAGCTGGCGATCGCGCGGGCCCTGATCACCGAGCCGAAGCTGCTCATCCTGGACGAGCCGACCGAGGGCATCCAGCCGTCGGTGGTCGCCGAAATAGAGCGCACCATCATCGATCTCACCCGGCGCGGCGGACTGAGTGTGCTGCTCGTCGAACAGCACATCGGCTTCGCGCTGCAAGCCGCCCAGCACTACTACATCCTGCAATCCGGGCGCGTTGGCTCCGATGGTGCGGGCGGTGCGAGTGCGGAGACCGCGGTTCGCTCGGCGATGGCGATCTGAGCTGGCCGCCGTGACGCGCAGGGGCCGAGTCCCGCTGAGCGAGAGGGTGTATCACTCGCTGCGGCGGGACCTGGCCACGGGAGCGATCGTGCCGACCGAACGGCTCGGCGAGGAGCGTCTCGCCGAGATATACGGTGTGTCCCGCACCCCGGTGCGGGAGGCGCTGGCCCGCCTGCAGGCCGACGGCCTCGTCGAGCGGCACACCGACGGGCTGTACCCCTACCGGCCGCGCCTCGAGGAACTGAACAACCTGTACGAGCTGCGGATCGTCTTGGAAACCAGGGGGATTCAGCGCATCCTCGATGTCGCGCACGCCGCCGAACGAGTGGAAAGCAGGTTCGACCCGGCACCCGCACACGATCTGGCACTGGTGCGTGCGGAACTCGACACCTGGCGCCGAATGCTCGAGGATCCGCCCGAGCCGGGCCCGGCACTGGTTGCCGCCGACGAGCAGTTCCATACGACACTGCTCGCCGCGGCGGGCAATACGGCGCTGGCCGACGCGCTCACCGGCGTCTACGTCCGGGTGCGCCCGGTCCGCACCTTGGATCTGCCGACCCCCGATCGCATCGCCACCATGACCGCGGAACACATCGCCATCGCCGAACAACTCCTGTCCGGCAACCCCGGCCGGGCCCTCGGCACCCTCACCGCCCATATCGACAGTTCACGAGCCCATGTTCTCTCGCGTGCCCAGCAGGCCCTCGACCTGACCAAACTCGCTCGCGCCGTGCGCGATTGACGCTCGGCCGAGCCGATCCGGGCAGACTCGAGCGATCAGCAATCCGGCTGGAGGGGCCAGCATTCGACCGGATGATACGGCGGCGGCGAGGGTGTCGAGCTCGTCATCCCACCGCCCGGTTCGGGGTGCGCGCGACCGGAATCGTGCGCGATACCGGTGATGATCGCGCCGATGACGACGAAAATCCCGATGACCGCGAGTGCGACGACAACCCAGGAGGCAATGCTCTGGCGTCGCGTCGGCTCGCCGGGGATCGGCGCGACCCGCGGCGGTCCGGTCTCCGGCAAGCCGATCAGGTTCGGGTCGGGAAGTACCGCGTCGAACCCGTCGGCGATGAGTTCGGCGCGTGAGGGGCCGTTGTCCACGCCGAGTGCTCGGTAGGCGGCGAAGACGCGGTCAGCGGTCCAGTTGCGCGGGCCCGCGGAGAAGCCTTCCAGGTAGATGCGCAGTTCGGTCGCGTCGCGAGCATTGGCGGCGAGGACATCGATACCGGGGCGCAGGTTGGTGCGCGCCGGGCGCACAACGACGCCGCGGAACGGGACGAGCACCACCGCACCGCACACATGACCCGGGTCGAGCAGCGCCCGCTCCAGTCGGCTCTTCACCGCGTACACCGCGTGTTCCAGCTGGTCGGACGGGCTGACCGCGCCTTCGTCGTCCAAGTCGGCCCGCGCATCGCTGATCGTCCACGGCCCGTCGGCGGGAATACTGAGAATGCCGCTCTGGCGGCGCCGGAAGCCCCTGACCTCGATCACCGTGATGCCGCGTGCGGTGAAGAGCACCGCGTCGACCTGCCGGGTTCCGTTGTCGCCCACATCCAGGTCGACCACCGCCAGGCACGTCGTCGGGAAGAGTCGCAAGGACTCGACGAACTCCTGTTCGGCCCCGGAAAGGGTCGCTCCGGTCTTGATCTTCACCAGCATCGCGTTTTCCTGCCCGCCTCATTCGGATCGACCCGGTCCTCCCGCCGCACGACCGCGCCGGTACTGATGATGACGCGCTATCACCACGAAGACCACCGAAAACCCTAGAGCGGCACAAACAATGCCTTGACGCGGACCGGCCGGTCGCCTTGTTGACCCGTATCGGACGGTTGCCCGGCCCGGCTCGCGGCGCGGCGGGACGACGCCTCGGAGCCCGGACTTCCCGGACCTCACCGGCCCGCTTTAGTACGCTCGGATCGGCCCGTCCCCCTCGGGCCCCGCAATCAGGATCCCCGCAGCGCAGGCGCGCTACCGGAGATCGCGGAGGAGGAGGCGCAAGCATGGTTTCGGCGTGGCAACCACGGGTTTCACCTGGCCGGCTCCGGGAGCTGGGTCCCGTCAATTGGCTTGTCTGGCAGGTGCTCTCCCGCGCCGCGGGGACCGACGACGCCCATCTGTTCAGCACTCTCGGTCGCACCAAGGGCTTATTCCGGGGTTGGCTGCACTACTCGGGCAAGCTGATGCCGGGCGGCAGACTGCCGCGGCACGAGTCGGAACTCGTGATCCTGCGCGTCGCGCACCTGCGTGCCTGCGAATACGAGATGGACCACCACATCCGCCTCGGCAAACGCGCCGGCGTCACGTTCGAAATCCTGGATCGCCTCCGCATCGGACCGTCCGCGCCCGAATGGTCGGACAAGCACCGCGCCCTGCTGGGCGCTGTCGATCAATTGGTGGAGTCTCGCGATATCGACGATGCCGCCTGGTCGACCCTGGCCGAGCATTACGACGAGCGTCGTCTCATCGAAATCGTCCTGCTCGTCAACCAGTACGAGGGCCTGGCCTCCACCATCACCGCCCTGCGCATCCAGCGCGACGAGGTATAGCGCGGCCGATCGCGCGGACTAGCGTACGGTGCTGTCGTTCACCGGCTTTCGATCAACGTCGCCAAACCGTCCAAGACCCGGGTCAGCCCGAATTCGTAGGCGTGGTCGGCGCTGTAGGCGGCGTCGTGGGCCCGGCCCGCGGCGGCGCCGACGCGCGCGGCGAGCGGGTAGCGGTCGGCGTCGAAGACCTGCGCCAGGACCGGCGCGGCCCGGGCCCACCATTCGGAATCCGTCATGGCGCTGTCGGCCGCCGCGCGGGCGGTGTCGATGGCGATGCGGGCGACCGAGGTGACGAAGCCGAGCACGAAGGTGAGCGCGGCATCCATCTCGACGTCGCCGAGGCCGAGGCCGTCGAAGGCCCGCAGTTCGTGGTCGTATTTGGCGGCGAGACCGGGGCCGAGCGGCGGCCGAGTGGTCGGCAAGTAGGCCACCCATGGATGCAGGGCAAGCAGCGCACGGTTCTCCGCGGCGATCGTGGCGACCCGGTCACGCCAGGGCAGGTCGGTCAGATCCGCGCGCGACATCTCGCCATAGACGGTGTCCAGCATCAGGTCGATCAGCTCCGCCTTGCCGGGCACATAGGTGTAGGTGGCCATCGGTGTACGGCCGAGCCGGTTGGCGACCGCGCGCATAGTGAGAGCGCCGATCCCGTCCGCGTCGGCGATCGCGATGGCCGCGGTAACCACGGCCTCGACGCTGCTGCGCTGCTTCGGTCCACGTGCCGCGCCCTGGTCTCCTGGCGCGCGCCAGAGCAACTCCAGAGTTCGCGCGGGATCGCCCGCGCCGCTGCGTTCTTTCGACTGCTTGTCCGCCACACCTTCTCCTCGGTCGTGCGGCCCACGGCCCGAACCTCTCGATGATATCGATGTGATGCAGGTCATAGTGCGGCACGGCGGGAATCTCTCTACAAAGTAGAACGTACTTAGTACAGAGATTGAGTGCAGCCCAGAGGAGAGCCCATGAACATCACCGCTTCCGCCATCTCGCTCAATGTCGCCGACCCGCGGGCGTCGGCGAAGTTCGTCGTCGACCACCTCGGTTTCACCGAGAAGATGTCGACCGACGGATTCGTTTCGCTGGATCGGCAGGACGCGGGCCTGAACCTGATCTTCCTGCGGACCGGATTGGAAACTTTCAAGCCGAAGAGCGTGGCAGGTCACGCCGGCGAGGGCTTGCTCGTTGTATTCGTCGTTGACGACATCGACGCGGAGTACGCGCGGCTGCAAGCCGAGGGTGTGCCGATCGTGACGCCCATCGAGACCGAGGAGTGGGGTGAGCGCTACTTCCAGATGAGCGATCCGAACGGGATCATTCTGCAGTTGGTCCAGTGGGTGTGACCGATCCGAACGGTTGCAGCACCCGATAGACGGACACCCTCGCGAGTGAGCAGTGGAAATCCACTACCCCCCCCCCCCGCGAGGGTGTTCGCCCGCGCCGATCAGGCGAGACCCGCGCGGAACACCTCGACCGCGGGCGTAGAGGGGCGGCCGATCAACTTCTGCAGGTCACCGCTGTCCACATCGAGAATCCCGGAGGCGATTCCGGCGTCCGCGTCGGCCAGCGCCGCGGCGTAGCCCGCGTCCAGACCCGCCTGCCGCAGCACGGCGCTGTAGTCCGCCTGCGGCAGGTTCTCATAGCGCACCGGCTTGCCCGATGCCTCCGAGATCACCTGCGCCAGTTCGGCATAGGTGAGACGCTCGTCGCCGCCGAGTTCATAGACCTTGCCCTCGTGCCCGTCGGTGGTGAGCACGCGCGCGGCCGCCTCGGCGTAGTCGGCGCGCGCGGCGCCCGCCACTCGCCCCGCATCGGCGGCACCGTGCAGCACCCCGGTTTCGACAGCGTGGCCCAGCCCGCCGAAGTAGTTCTCCCAGTACCAGCTGTTGCGCAGCACGGCATGCGGGACCGTCGATTCCGCGAGTACGGCTTCGGTGCCCTTGTGCTCCTGCGCCAGAATCAACGGGTTTTCGGTGGCGCGCGGAATGCTGGTGTAGGCAAGCAGTTTCACACCGGCCCGCTCCGCCGCCCGAATGACGTTGGTGTGCTGGGCCACTCGTTCGCCGAACTGATTGCCGGAGATGAGCAGCACGCGGTCGACGCCGTCGAGCGCGCGGTCGAGCGCGTCCGGGTCGTCGTAACCGGCCTGCCGGACATCGACGCCGCGCTCGGCCAGGTCGGCGATCTTCTGCGGGTCGCGCACGATCGCGACGACCGGCGTCGACCCGTCGCGCAACAGCGCCTCCACCACGAGACGGCCAAGGTGCCCACTTGCTCCGGTGACTGCCACGGTCATGACTACCTCCATGTATGTACTGATCTGCAAGCACTAACTAATAGTAAGTACTATTCACTACTACACCACTATCGTCAAGTTGGGTACCATCGGATCCATGAGTACACAGCGCATCCAGTCGGCGGAGACCGACGATCCCGCGCTGGAAGCCGACGTTTTCGCTAGAAACTGCGCGTCACGTCCAGTTTTGCAGAACGTGGCCAGCCGCTGGGGCATTCTGGCCCTCGTCGCGTTGCGCGAGGGGCCGTACCGATTCAGCGCGCTACGCCGACGCGTCGACGGCGTCAGCGAGCGCATGCTGTCGCAGACCCTGCAGGCTCTCGAACGCGACGGCATGGTGCACCGCGAGGTCCACGAGACCATCCCGCCGCGCGTCGAATACACCCTCACCGATCTCGGCGCCGACGTGGCCGAGCGCCTGGAATCCTTGATCCAGGTGCTCGAAACGAACATGCCACGGGTCCGCGATGCCCAGGCGGCCTACCACCGCGAATGACCGGCGGACCTGCGATCGGTCGACGACTCGCGGGTCGGGCCGCTGCCGACACGCGGGGGAAGCACCGTCGAGGGTGACCTGTTGAGGTGTTCATGGAACTGTCCTCCGCACTCGACTTCGCGCGCGCGACCAAGCGATCGGTGCTCACCACCATCCGCCGCAACGGCCGTCGCCTACTACCGCGCGGGCTCCGGCGAACACCCCGACTGGGACGATTACCGCCGAGCCATGGTCACCGACCGCCGCGCCCTGGTCCGCCTGACCCCCACCCACGCCTACGGCATGCTCTGACCGCGCGGCCTGCCCACGAAACGAAAACGACGGTGGCCGGTCCGCCACAGCGAACCGGCCACCGTCGAGGCGCGGGGTGAACCGATCAGAAGTTGATCATGTGGCCGGCGAGGCCGTGGAACGCTTCCTGCAGCGCCTCGCTCAACGTCGGGTGGGTGTGGACGTTGCGGGTCAGCTCGTTGACCGTGAGGTCCCACTTCTGGGCGAGGGTGAGTTCCGGCAGCAGCTCGGAGACGTCCGGGCCGATGAGGTGCCCGCCGAGGAGTTCACCGTACTTGGCATCGGAGACCAGCTTGACGAAACCGGTCGGGTCGCCGAGGCCGTGGGCCTTGCCGTTGGCGGTGAAGGGGAAGGTCGCGACCTTCACGTCGTAGCCTTCGTCGCGGGCCTGCTGCTCGGTGAGGCCGAAGCTGGCGACCTGCGGCTGGCAGAAGGTGGCGCGCGGCATCATGCGGTAGTCGCCGAGAGTGACGGTCGGCGCGCCCGCGATGGTTTCGGCGGCGACCACGCCCTGTGCCTCCGCGACATGGGCGAGCTGGAGCTTCGCGGTGACGTCACCGATGGCGTAGATATGCGGCACATTGGTACGCATGTTGTCGTCGATGGCGATGGCGCCGCGCTCGAGCGCGACACCGGTGTTCTCCAAGCCGTAGCCCTCGACCCGAGGCGCGAAGCCGACGGCCTGCAGCACCTTGTCGACGGTGACGGTCTCGATCGAACCGCTCTTGTTGTCCTTGATGCTGACGGTCACCTTCGATCCGTCGTCATCAATGGACTGCACGGCCGCACCGGTGGAGATGGTGACGCCGAGCTTCTTGTACTGCTTGGTGATCTCCTTGGAGACGTCGGCGTCCTCGTTCGGCAGCGCGCGGTCCAGGAACTCCACGATGCGCACGTCGACGCCGTAGTTCTTCAGGACGTAGCCGAACTCCATGCCGATCGCGCCCGCACCGACGATCAGGATCGAGCCGGGCAGTTCCTTGGTGAGGATCTGCTCTTCGTAGGTGACCACGTTCGCGCTCAGCGAGGTGCCGGGCAGCAGCTTGGTGACGGTACCCGCGGCGATGATCGCGTTGCTGAAGGTGATCGTCTCGGTGCCGCCGTTGGACAGCGCGACCGAGAGCGTGTTCGCGTCGGTGAAGGTGCCCTTCCCGTCGAACTCGTCGATCTTGTTCTTCTTCATCAGGAAGTGGACGCCCTTGACGCGGCCGTCGGCGACCTTGCGGCTGCGATCGAACGCGACGCCGAAGTCGAAGCTCACCTCACCGGAGATGCCGAAGGTCTTGGCCTCCTTGGTGAAGATGTGCGCCAGTTCGGCATTGCGCAACAGTGCCTTGGAGGGGATACAGCCGACATTGAGGCAGACGCCGCCCCAATACTTCTGCTCGACGATCGCGGTACGGAGGCCAAGTTGTGCCGCACGGATGGCGGCGACATAACCGCCAGGACCGGCACCGAGAACGACAACGTCGTAATGGGAAGTCACGCCACCGAGCCTAACTCCGCCGCCAGGACTTCACCCACCGGTCCCCCGCAACAGTGAGAAGCACGACGCATCGACCTGCCGGATCGTCGGCGTGAACAAAATGAACGGATCAAGAGGGGTGGTCACGAGCAGCTGGCCCACAGCGCGTGCGACCCGGCCTGCGCCTGCTCATTACTGTGAACGGGTGGCTGATCGCGGAGCAGGTTTCGACGGTCCGCGCACCGCACAGCGATCGGTGCCGTTGGCGCTCGACCCGTTGGACGAGACCGCGTCGACCCATTTGATCCGGTTGGTCCTCGCGCAAGCACGGCGCGCGGGTGTCGGCGCCGAACAACTCGCGACGGTGCACGGCATCGACGACGCCGCCCTCAGCGGGGAGCTCAATCGAATTCCGCTGCGTTCGCTGATCCGGCTGTGGGAGTTGCTGGCCGCCGCGCGGCCGGGGCCGGGCGGCGGTGTCGCCGTGGCCGCGGCCGCCCCGCTCGGCACCCTCACCACCTGGGACTACCTCGTCACCACTGGGTCGACGCTCGCCGGTGCGCTGCGCGCGGCCCAGCCGTATCACCGCCTGGTGACCGCGGCGGCCGAAGGCTTCGATCTGCATCACGACGGCGACCTCACCGTCGGCTTCCGCACCACCGCAGGCGATCCGGCGGTTGCGGCCATGGTCAACGAGTATGTGCTCGCCTACTACCTGCGGCGGGCCCGTGAGGCCACCGGCCGCGCCGTCATCCCGACCTCGGTCACCTTCGGTCATGCCGCGCCGCGCGATCACACGGCGCTGACCGACGCCTTCGGCACCGACCGCATCGACTTCGACGCGCCCGCCGACACCATCACCTTCGCCGCCGCCGACGCCACCGCACCCTTGCCGCGCGCGGACCCCATGCTCGCCGACCTGCTGCGCAGCCACGCCGATCTGGTGCTGGCGACAGCTCGCCCGATCACCGGTCCGCTCGATGCCTTCCGCATCGCGGTGGCGGCCGCCATCGCCGATGACGACGCGTCGCTCGCCGCGGTCGCGCGCAGGCTGGCGGTCAGCCCGCGCACCCTGCAACGCCAGCTGTCCGAGCAGGGCACCACCTGGCGGCACGAATTCGATCTCATACGCTATGAACAGGCGAAAACCCTATTGGAAGAAGGCCGTTCGACCACCGCGACCATCGCGAAGCGGCTCGGATTCACCGATGATCGCGCGCTGCGCAAGGCTTTCCAGCGATGGGCGGGCTCGTCGCCGTCACAGCTGCGAACCTCGGGCCCGCCTTAGCCGCCGAACCGCCTGTTTCACCAGGTCACAAGGCTGGCGCGAATGGACCGGTTGGTGACACCGCAGGACCTGGGAACCCGGTCCGCGAGTCCATAACGTCTTCGGTACCGGATCGGCACGGTTCGGATCTACCGAAGAAAAGGCAGTGTCATGCAGACCATCACCGAGGACGACGTCACCACCCTCCCCCGCATCTCCCGGGAGATCCAGCTGGCCGCGCGGCCGACCGGCGCTCCGACGGCGGAGCACTTCGCGCTGGTGCAACGGCCGATTCCGGAGCTGGCCGACGGGCAGATCCTGGTGCGCAACACGTGGATGTCGGTCGACCCGTACATGCGCGGCCGGATGGACGATCGGCCGTCCTACATCCCGCCGTTCCAGCTCGACGCGGCCCTCGAGGGTTCGGCGCTGGGCGAGGTGATCGCCTCCCGCAGCCCGGCCATCCCCGTCGGCGCGACGGTCTCGCACTTCGCGGGCTGGCGCGAGTACGCGGTGCTCGATGCCGCGACCACGACTCCGATCGCGCCGGAACTGGCTGCGACGCATCACTTCTTGGGCGCGCTCGGCACCACCGGCCTCACGGCCTACGCGGCGCTGACCGACGTGGCGCCGGTCCGGCCCGGTGACACCGTGTTCATTTCCGCCGCCGCAGGCGCGGTGGGCAGCATCGCAGGACAGATCGCGAAGGCGCTCGGCGCCGCACGGGTGATCGGCTCCGCGGGCGGGCCCGCCAAGACCACGCTGCTGCTCGACGAATTCGGCTTCGACGCCGCCATCGACTACCGGGCGGGCGACCTGGCCGGACAGCTCGCGGCGGCGGCGCCGGAGGGCATCGATGTGTATCTGGACAGCGTGGGCGGCGAGCATCTGCGGGTCGCGGTGGAGGCCATGCGGCCCAAGGGCCGGATCGCGCTCGTCGGGGCCATCAGCGGCTACAACGGCGAAGCCACCGAAGCGGGGCCCGACCTGTACAAGGCCGCGACCAAGGAGGTTTCGCTGCGCGGCATGCTGGTGAACAGCTACTTCCCGATCTTCGGCGAGTACATCGGCAGGGCGGCGGCCTGGCTGGCCGACGGCACCATCCGCACCAGAGAGACCGTCTACGAGGGACTCGAGCAGGCTCCCGCCGCTTTCCTCGGCGTCCTGTCCGGCGCCAATACCGGCAAGATGCTCGTCCGCCTCGGCTGAGGAGGACCGCGGGGATGTGTGGCGCGACCGTTCGACGCTCGCGCCACACCCGGCTGCGGTCAGTCCTGCCAGACCTGCTGTGCGGCACGCGCGAAGTTGCCGCCGAAGATCGCGGCTCGGTCGGCGGCGCTGAAACCACGGCGCGCCAACAGCTCGTCGAGTCCGGGCAGTTCGCTCCGCCCGAGCAGGTCCTCGGGCGGAACCCATTGCAGTGGACCCCATTTGGTATAGGCGTCGGAGAACGCCGCTGAGTTGTTCAGCAGTTCGTTGTTGAAGTCCACGGCGTCGAACGAATAGTCCGAGCCGATGCCGATATGGTCGATACCGACCAGCTCGACGCCGTATTCGATATGCGCGGCCATTGCTTCCACTCGCTGGGCGCGTTCCCCGGGACCATTGTGCCCGAGAAAGATTCCCACGCCGTTGATGCCGATCACGCCGCCGGTGCCCGCGCACGCCATGGCCTGTTCGTCGGTGATATTGCGCGGGTGCGCCCACAGCGCGTCGAAGTTGGCGTGGCTGTAGATCATCGGCGCTTCCGTGCACGAGGCCAAGTCCAGGCCCGTGCGCCGGGAGCAGTGCGCGCCGTCGACGAACATGCCGACCGCGTTGAGCGCGCGCACCAGATCACGGCCGTAAGCGGTGAGTCCGGTGTCCTCGGTGTCCAGGCACCCGCAGGCCGCCTCGTTGGCGTGGTTGTAGGCGGGCAGCAGCGAACGGACGCCGAGGTCGTAGAACACTTCCACATTGTCGAGCTGCCCGCCCAGCGGGCCCGCGTCTTCCAGGTCGAAGGCCAGCGCGATGGTCTCCGTATCGGCGGCGACATCGTCATAGCTATGCACGAGACGAAATCGGCCATCCACCAAGGCATCCCGGCGAAACTGCCGTGCGAGCGCCAGCGAATCAGCGGTCGACTGCCTGGAGTATCCGATATTCACCGACAAATAGGAACCGACCGGGTACCTGGCCAACTCCTCGATTCGCGCCGAGGGCAGCAGCGGCAGACAGCAATGCTGTTCCCACAGAAATGGAGACAAGCTCGGGCTCCTGTTCGCTCGGTGCGGAAATGCCGATACTACGGAGCGCAATCGGGTGCGTACCTGTGGCCCGACCACCGCGTAACGACATGTCCGATTCGACCGATTTATCGAAATATTCACCCCAACTGCCGAAGGCGGTGCGGCCATGCGTCGCATAGTGCTCTTGATTGCCTCGGTCGCGACTTGCGCGGGCCTCTGGATCATTCCGGGACCGGCCGCTGCGACTCCCTCGTGCGGATATGTCTGGGGTTCGCTCGATAAAGAGAACCCCGCCATGTCCGCTGCCCCGCTCACCGACATCCGCTCCGGTCGACACGACTGCTACGACCGACTGGTATTCGATCTCGCAGGCTCGGCCATCGGCTATCGAGTCCGCTACGTCGACA
This sequence comes from Nocardia sp. NPDC057440, assembly GCF_042802915.1. Lineage (NCBI taxonomy): Bacteria > Bacillati > Actinomycetota > Actinomycetes > Mycobacteriales > Nocardiaceae > Nocardia > Nocardia sp. NPDC057440. Next base: position 615,836 of record NZ_JBHVDF010000002.1, on the reverse strand, counting down.
AAGTCGTGATGGACGCGTCGGGCGCGCCGGTTCCCTTGCGCGGCGGCGCATTCCTGCACATCGTCGTCCTCGCGCGCGCCGACGACACCGCGGGCAACAGCACCTACCGCCCGTCGAACCGAAGCGAACTCGTCGATCTGACGAGCTACCGCACCTTCCGCCAGGCCGCGTGGGCAGGCTCGTTCGAGGGACAGACAACTGTCGGACTCGGGGTCCGCGCACGACTGCCTTTCCGGATTTTCACCCTCGAAGGCCCAGGTAGCGGGTCGCGGGTCGTGCTCGACGTCGCCCACTTCTGGTAACCGGACCACCCACCGCCGCGCCGCTCGGCAACAATGTGGACATGAGCGGTGTTGAGCAGAGTGTGAACGATCCGTATCTGTGGCTCGAAGAAGTGACCGATGAGCGGGCCCTGGACTGGGCCCGCGCGCACAACGATGTGGTCGTGGCGCGTTTTGCCGCGTCCGAGCGGTTCACCGATCTCGAACGCCGCATCCTCGACATGCTCGACACCGACACCAAGATCGCCTATCCCGGGCGGCGCGGGCGCTGGCTCTACAACTACTGGCGCGACGCCGCCCACCCGCGTGGGCTGTGGCGGCGCACCACGTTCGCCGAGTACGCCAAGGACGCACCGGACTGGGAGGTGCTGATCGACCTGGACGCGCTGGCCACCGCCGAGGACGAGAACTGGGTGTGGGGCGGCGCCGCGGTGCTTCGCCCGGAACAGTCGCGCGCCCTGATCAGCCTGTCGCGTGGCGGCGCCGACGCGAAAGTCGTGCGCGAATTCGATATCGAGAAGCGGGAATTCATCGACCCCGCCCACGGCGGTTTCCACCTGCCCGAGGCGAAATCGGAAGTGCGGTGGATCGATATCGATTCGGTGTACGTCGGCACCGATTTCGGACCCGGCTCATTGACCGATTCCGGATACCCGAGGATCGCCAAACGCTGGCAGCGCGGCACCCCGCTCGCCGCGGCGGAAACGGTGTTCGAGGGTGAAGCGGGCGACGTCGCGGTGTCGGCGGGCTACGACCGCACACCCGGCTACGAGCGGCATTTCGTCGGGCGGGCCACCGACTTCTTCAACGAAGAGGTCTACCTGATCGAAGATGACGGCAGCCTGCGCTATCTCGACGTGCCCACCGATGCCAGCGAATCCTGGTACAAGGATTGGCTGCTGATCCGGCTGAAGTCGCCGTGGCAGGTGGGCGACGCGAGCTACCCCGCGGGCGCGCTGCTGGCCATCGACTTCGAGAAATTTCTCTCCGGCGCAAGGGAATTCGAGGTGATATTCACTCCCGACGCGCACACCTCGCTGCACGGCTACGGCTGGACCGAGAACCACTTGCTGCTGATCACCCTCGAGGACGTGCAGACCAAGCTCTACGTCCTCACTCCTGGCTCCGGCGGCTGGACACGGGAGCCGCTGGCCGACACCCCGCCCATGGCCACCACCAGCGTGATGAATCTGGACCCGCTGGAGGGCGGTGACGAGTTCATGCTGACCACAAGCGGATTCACCAATCCCGCGACGTTGCTCGCCAGCGCCGTCGGCGGCCGGACCGAACAACTCAAGCAGGAACCGGGCTTCTTCGATGCCTCCGGCATCGAGACCGAGCAATTCTTCGCCGAGTCCGACGACGGCACGATGGTGCCGTACTTCGTGATCCGCCATCGGGACCGCACGGCCGGCCCCGGCCCGACCGTGATGTCCGGCTATGGCGGCTTCGAGGTGTCGCGCACCCCCGCCTACAGCGGAGCCTCCGGCATGGGCTGGCTGGAGCGCGGCGGCACCTGGGTGATGACGAATATCCGCGGTGGCGGTGAATACGGCCCCGAGTGGCACACCTCTGTGCAGAAGGCCAACCGGTACAAGGTGTACGAGGACTTCGCCGCCATCGCGAAGGATCTGGTCGCCCGCGGCATCACGACCGCCGACCAGCTCGGTGCGGTGGGCGGCAGCAATGGCGGCCTGCTCATGGGCGTGATGCTGACCCGCTACCCGGAACTGTTCGGCGCCATCGTCTGCCAGGTGCCGCTGCTGGACATGAAGCGCTATCACCTGCTGCTGGCGGGCGCCTCGTGGATGGCCGAATACGGCGACCCGGACAAGCCGGAGGAATGGGAGTACATCAGCAAGTACTCGCCGTACCAGAATGCCGACGCGGAGGTCGCCTATCCGCCGATTCTGCTGACCACGTCCACTCGCGACGACCGCGTGCATCCCGGCCATGCCCGCAAGATGGCCGCACTGCTGGAGGAGCAGGGCCATACCTTCTGGTACCACGAGAACATCGAAGGCGGCCACGGCGGCGCGGCCGACAACAAGCAGTCGGCATTCCAGGCCGGACTCATCTACGAGTTCTTCACCCAGATGCTGATGGAGCGGGGCGGATCCCGCTGACGGACACTCGGCCACCGCCGGTCGGCCCGCTCGGCGGGCGGTGGTCGTTTCCCGATCCGGGTCTACGATGTAGATGACATCTACTTTGTAGAGGAGCGGAGGAGCAAGCGTGGCCCACCGATCGCTGTCTGCGGCCCGGTTGCTGGATGCCTGCCACGGGGCGTGCGTATGAGTGACCGGAAGCGGCCGGCGCCGGGCGTCCGGACCACGTTGAACCGCGACTACATCGCCGCGGTCGCACTGACCGTCATCGATGAGGCGGGCCTCGACGGTTTCACCATGCGGAAACTGGGGGCCGCACTCGGCGCGGACCCGATGGCCGCCTACCGCCACTTCACCGACCAGCAGGACCTGTTCGACGCCATCGCCGCCGCGATGTTCGCCGAACTGGAGATGGAAACCCTTCCCTGGCAAGAGGATTGGCCCGAGTTGATGCGCACCTACGCGTATCGGCTTCGCTCGACGTTGCGACGGCACCCGAATGCGGTGCCCATCTTCGCGACTCGGCCGGTCCGCAGCGCCACGTCCGTCGAGACCGGAAACTGGATGCTGGAACGCCTGCAGGGTGTCGGCTTCCCGGCGGCCATCGCCCTCCAGCTGGCCCGATGCCTGCGCGAGTACGTGATCGGCCACATCCTCAGCCACACGGTGGCCACCGTGGCAGCGCAGCGCGGTCGCAAACCCGCTGCGGATTCCACCCACCACGCGCGCATCGCGGCCGTCGACGCGGTCACGAACACCGATCATTTCGAAATCGGCCTGACCGCCATGCTCGACGGATTCGGCAAACATCTCGATTGACCGCGCTCAGCCTCCGGTGGCCTGCTGCCAGGAGACATCCACAATCGCTGTCGCCAAGGCGAGTTCGTCCGCATCACGGGCGTGTAGACCATCACGTCGTGTCCGACCACCGGGGGCGCAACGTAGTCGGATGGGTCGGTGGGGCACCGCGAAGCGGCCGCTCGCCGACGATATGACGCGGCAATCGCGAAGGCGCATGACGCCAAGAGCGCGGAAACGCAGGCACCCGGATAGCATGAGGCGTGTGTCCAATGAGCAACGGCAGCAACTGAATCGGGAAATCATCGCGGAATTCCGCGCTAATGGCGGCGCCGTCGGAGGGCAGTTCGCGAACATGAGCTTGCTGCTGCTGACCACGACCGGCGCACGCACCGGCGAGCAGCACACCTGGCCGCTGGGCTATCTGCGCGACGGCGACCGGGTGGTGGTCTTCGCGGCCAACGGCGGGCGGTCGAACAAGCCGGGCTGGTATCACAATCTCGTGGCGAACCCCGAGGCCACGATCGAGGTCGGCACCGAATCGTGGCCGGTGGTCGCGTCGATCGTCGAGGGCGTGGAGCGGAAGCGGTTGTGGGACAGCGAGTTGGAAGTTGCGCCGTTCCTTGCCGACTTCCAGAACGCGGTGCCGTGGGAGATTCCGGTCTTGGCGCTCACCCCGGCCGACGGCAGCGCGGCAGGCTAACGATCGCGCAGCCACTTCTCGATCTGATCGACTGTGCTGCGGTACTGACGAATCCAGCCGTTGTGCCCCAGTGATTCCGGCTGATGCCAGGTCGTCACGTCGGCCTTGGGCATCTTCTCCAGCAAGTGTGCGGCGGAGCTCGGCGGTGCGAGGTCGTCGCCGGTCATCGTGATGGACAGGATCGGCAGCTTCAGTCTGCCGATCCGCTCCTCGTAGTCGATATCCGCGCCGACCGGTACGAAGCGGCCGGTGCGCGACAGGCGGGCCCAGTCGGAGATCAGCACCTTCGACTGCCTGCCGAAACCTCCGACCGAGATCCGGTCACCCGGCCAGAAGCCCGCGATGTTGGCGGTCAGCGAGATCGCCGTGGTGCCCATCAGCATCCCCGGACCCGAAAATCCACGGAAGCCACGGTGATACGGCGATCCGGAGGCGACCAGGATCAGGCCGCCGAGCCTGCCTCGGATCCGCGAGGCGTACAGCACGGCGAGCTGGCCGCCCATGCTGTGTCCGAGCAGGTACGGCGTGCTGGCCGGGAAGCGGTCGCGCACAACCTCGAAGATCGCCGGGAAATCGACCGATGCCAGCTCGTGATAGCCATAGGTGCTCGAGGAGCTCGGCCGCGGCCTGCTGTCGCCCTGGCCGCGCATCTCCCCGATCGCCACGTCGAACCCGCGCTCGGCCAATCCCGCGGCGAACAGTTCGTAGTATCCGGCCGGGACACCGAGCCCAGGGACCATCACCACGACCGGGCGCGGCGCATCCGGGGTCACCGGATGGCTGTGTGCACCGCTCGCCGGGATCAGCCGCACCGGAACGACACTGCCGTCCGGCATCTGGATGGGAACTGTCTCCATGCCGCGACGCTACCGCGCCGGAGGCCGCATAGCCGTCTCCAGCGAGGCGCTACGCGCCGACCGCGCCCATGATCACCCGGCTGAGCACTCTGATCACGTCGTCGAGCGGTGGCCGCGGGTCCGCGCCGCTCCAGGAATCGACCACGTAATTGACCGCGCCGATGATCGCCAGTACGCGCATCTCGTAGTCGCCCGTGGGGATTTCGCCGTGCATGGCGGCGTCCTCCGCGGCACTGGCCAGCAGCGAACCCCAGACCCGGCGCAATTCGAGCCGGAACTTTTCCACCTTCGGCCCCGCGCCGACCACTTCGACCAGCGCCACGCGCGCCTTGCGCGGATCGGACCCGATGGCCTCGACATAGGCGCGGACGGCCGCGTCGATGATCTCGAGTGCGGTCGCGTCGGCCTTCTTGTCCAGCGCGGCGGCGACCGCGTCGCGCGACTCCTTATCGATCTGCTGGTAGAGCTCGAGTAGTAGGGATTCGCGACCGGTGAACTCCTCGTAGAACTGCCGTGACGAGAGTCCGGCGTCCTTACAGATAGCGCCGACCGAACTATTGGCGTAGCCGTCGCGTGCAAAGACCGTAAGGCCCGATTCCAGAAAACGCGCACGCCGCTGACGCTGCCGGTCCTCTACGGGTTGCCCGGCATACATTCGTCCCGTATTCGCATCCTGTGACATTGGGGCAGACAATACCTAAGGGCCCGATCCCCTCGTCATGGATCGGGCCCTTCTGGAAAACCTACGAGCGGCCGCGTGTTAGCCGAAAGTTGGCGGCTCGGTTACTAATGCGCCGACAGGCTCGCCGAACCCGTGGCAATCAGCTGAAGAAGAGGGCCAAAGACTGCGTTAGAAAGGAAGAGGCTCAAGGTATTGCTCCGATCTCAGGCGATGCGACCACTCGGTCACTAGCTGTTTGCCGCAACGGACGATACAGAGTGCTCCGCTCCAGGGGAAGTATTTTGCAGGAATTTTTTAGAATATTTTCCGGCGGTTCGCTGCCGGATGTTCGCGCCCGGATCGACACTCTCCACGGCGACTGATTCGCCTGCCAAACCTCACATGGTCAAAGCCGACTCGCAACCCGAACGGCGGCGAAGGCGCGGGCACGGACTGTTGCCGTGACGCAATTCCGCGCCACGGCAACCACAGTGCGAAATACGTTCGGCCCGAACAATATCGACGCCGGTGCCGGAAAGGCTTGTCGAAGCGTATCTTTCGCGGTTACTTCGGCGTCACGTCAGCTGCTGCCGCCGCCGCAGCCGCTGCTGCCGCCGCCACAGCTGGACCCACCGCCACAGCTGGAACCACCGCCGCAACCACCGCTGCCGCCGCTGTCACCCCCACTGCCGCCCGCGCTCCAGGATCTCCGGCCGCGCCGCCTCGCACTCTGCCGACCTCTGCGCCGCGCATTGACGCTGAGCAGCACGATGACGGCAATGATCATCACCGCCAGCAGAATCCCGTGGTCCCCCAGCCATACAGCAGCGAACAAAACCAGTGCGATGCCGACTACAAGATCTCTCCCCATCTCCCGAGTGAACCCGATGGGGCGGCTGCCGTAAAGCAACGATTCGGTACGGCGACCGGATCGAACGCAAGCGCCGGTCCCCGAGAGCGCGGGCACGCCGAGGCAGTGCATGAGCAGGCCGGGCGCAGGCGCCCGCTCGAAGTGATTCCGGTGCCATCAGCGTTCGAGACGCGGAAGCACCATGAGCGCCAAGGCATCTCCGATGCCGGACGAGGCGGATGTGCTGCGCGCGTACACGCACGGCGTGGATTTCGCCGCGCAGCTGCCGTGACTTCCCATCAGTCCTGGAAAAAACCGGCCTCAGCGCGCCGTGTCGGCGAGCACCGCGTCCAGCAGACCGGGAAAGCGCTCCGCGAGATCGTCGCGCCGCAATTCGACGAGCCGGTTGCGCCCGGACGCGAAGGTCGTTGTGACGCCCGAGTCCCGCAGCACCTTCCAGTGGTGCGACAGCGTCGCGGCGGTGATCTCGACATCGAACTTGTCGACGCCGCAGCTGAGCGGTTCACACACCCCCGCAAGCGCCCGGACCAGCTCCAGCCGCACCGGATCGGCGAGCGCGCTCAGCACCCGGACCAGGTCCAGGTCGGCGGTGCTCGGCTGCGGTAGCTGGCGCAAATCCATTCTCCGATCGTTTGACAACAATCGAATCATATCTCAGCATACTAAGATGCTTCGACAATCATCGAACAATCTTGCTCGATCTCTCCTGCCACTCGCCGTCGGCACCTTCGTGCTCGGCACCGACCTGTTCGTGCTCAACGGCATGCTGCCGCGCATCGCCGCCGACCTGAACGTCTCCGTCGCCACCGCCGGCCAGCTGACCACGATGTTCTCCTGGACCTACGCCATCGCATCGCCGGTCATCGCGGCCGCCACGGGACCCTGGGATCGACGCTGGCTATTAGGCGGCGGCGCAGTACTTTTCGTGCTCGGCATGATCGGCCAAGCCGCGGGCGAGACGTTCACGATCATGGCGGCGGCGCGCATCGTGGCCGCGGTGGGCGCGGCGGCATTCCAGGCCAACGCCTTCGCCGTCGCAGGCGTGGTCGCCGACGACACCAACCGCGGCAAGGCGCTGTCGGTGGTCGCCGCCGGACTCACCCTGTCCAGTGTCGCGGGCGTGCCGATCGGCATCTTCGTCGAACGCTGGATCGGCTGGCGTGGCGTGCTGTGGGCGATCGCCGCCGCAGGCGCCGTCGCGGCGGTGCTCGTGTTGTTGCTGCCGCGAGTCACGCTCCCGAAAACCGGTCTGCGAGAACGCATCAGTGTGCTCGCGCGCCGACCGGTACTGCGGGTGCTCATGGTGACCACGGCCGCCACGACGGCGACGTTCACCACGTTCGTCTACCTGCCTGTCGTCGTCGCGCCGTCGGTATCCCAGCAGCTGCTCGCGTGGCTACTGCTCACCATGGGCATCGGCCAGGTCATCGGCAACGCGCAGGCAGGCCGCGCCGTCGACCGCTACGGGCCACAGCGCACGCTGATCTTCGGCATCGTCGGCACAGCGGCCGGGTTGATCCTGTTCGGTCCCGCCATCAACACCGCGTGGACCGTCTTCGCGGTGCTCGCGATCATCGGCCTGTTCGGCGCGACAATCATGGTTCCCCAGCAGACCCGCCTCTTCGGCATCGCCGCCGACGCGCCCACCGTCGCTCTCGGCCTCAATGGCTCCGCCATCTACCTCGGCAGCGGAATCGGCTCCGTAGTCGGTGGCGCGGTGCTGGATTCGTTCGGCGCGTCCTGGCTGCCGTTCGTCTCCGCTCTCATCGCGTGTGCCGCGTTGGCGATGACAGTCGCGAACCGCACGCCCCGACCCGCAAGGGCCACGGCCCCCGCAGCGGCCTGAACCGCCCGTATCCGATCGGCCGATCCACCACCGCCGCTGGATCGGCCAACTGGTGTTCAGTCCCGCCGCCCGTACGGCAGGCGGCATTCGAGCGTGGCGCCACTGATGCACGATGTCGCTCATGCACGGTGTCGCATCCGGGTAGCGATCTCCGTGCGATTCCGGGCGTCGAGCTTGCGGAGTGCACTGCGTACCTGGGTCTCCGCGTCGCGCTCCCACAGCACCGGACACTCGGCGATGTGACGGTTGAGCCGCTCGGCGCCAGATCGGCGACCTCGGTCTCGCGTAGGGTCAACGGATTCGCGCTGCGGCCCGATCGATGTCGGCAAGCAACGTGTCCGCCGCTCGCAGCCGATAGTCCAGGCCGAGCCGCCGGAACTCCTGCGCCGCTCGGGTCGCCGCAGTTCGGGCCGCACGCAGGTCGGCCTCCGTGCCGCGGTCGAGGAGGGCCCCGGCCAAGCCGAGCCTGTCGAGGGCGAGGAAGGGGCGCGCCCCGATACGGGCGTCCATGTCGATCGCATGCCGGTAGTGGTCGATCGCCGTGTCGTTGCGTCCCGCGGTGCGGGCCAGGTCGGCGATGGGACGGGCGATCGAACCGGCACAGAACACCGCACCGCTGCCGTCGCCCATGTAGTAGTCATCGGCGACGCCGAGCACCCGGTAGACACGGTCGGCGGTATCCCTGTCCTCCAGCAGAACAGCGACAACGCCGATCGTGTAGAGCAGACCGAGCCACCGCGGCCCGACCTCGAGCGTATCGGGCAGGGTCCGGAACTCCGCGAATCCGGCCCGCGCCTCGGCCATGTCCCCGGCCAGCGCGTGCATCATCGGCGAATACACCCGGACCAGTGGAATTTTCGGCGCGAACCGGAACGCGTCGAGATGCTCGGCGATCTCGGCCACGTCGAGATATCCCTGCATTACACAGAATTGGCCGCGAATCGCGTGGTCGGAGCCGATCAGTGAATAGTCGCCGATGCGCAGGGCGAGCGCGTGGGCCGCCGCGTCACTGTCCGCGGCGGCGGCGAGGTCGCCGACCAGAGCCGCGCGGGTCGCGCGGAGTCGATACAGGTGCCAGTGCGCCACCGGCAGTCGCCAGAGGTCCGCCACCTCTTCGATCCGGTCGAGTGATCTATCGACCATGCCGAGGTCACCGAGCTGAAACCCCGCGTCGGCGGTCCACAGGTGTCCCCATAGTTGAGCGAGGGGTTGCTGTGCGCGAGAGCCGATGTCGATGGCGCGGGCCGCGAGGACGCGGCGTTCGGCGAGGTAGGGCGGTGCCGACAGCGACAGGTGCCTGGCGTGGATCGCCGCCAGCAGCGCATCGGGGTCGTTGCTGCGCTCGGCCTCGGCCATCGCCGCCGCGGAAAGTTCCCTCGCTCGTTCGCATTCGGCCATATCCGCGGCGGATAGGGAACGCTGCGCCAGCAGCCGAGCGCGCAATGCGGTGTCCGCGTCGGGCGACAGTTGCCGTAAAGCGTTGACGCACAGCCGATCTACGCTTGCCATCACCCGAGGAGTCGTGATGCCGGTGACCACGAGCCCTGCCGCACCCACGAGATCGAAGCGGTCCGCCTGATCGGCGAGTTCGCCCGCGCGCACGGAATGCGCCACGCTGTCATCGATCCGCCCCGCCGCGAACTCGCTGCGCGCGAGGTCGAGCCACAACTCGGCGAGCGTTGCTGCCGGGGTGATCTGTCCGATCGTGTCGATGACCCATCGCTGGAATCGAATCGCCTCGTCGTCAGCCAGGCTTACGCGCGCGGCCGCGGCGGCTATCGCGGCCCAGTACGCACAGTTGACACCGGCGTCCCGGCCGCTCGCCTTGCGCCAGTGCGTCGCGATCGGACCCGCCGCGGCGGGATCGTCGTCGGCGTGCACGGCGAGCAGTTCGGCGGCCGCTCTGTGCAGCGCCATGCGCTCCGACGGGACGAGTTCGGCGTAGACGGCATCGCGGATCAGCGCATGGACGAACGCGAACCCGCCTTCGTCGAGCCGCCGGACCACGCCCGCGCCGATGGCCGCATCCAGCGCCGCATCGATATCGGCGCCGACGACCAGCCGCAGCAGTTCTGGTTCGATCCGCTCGCCGAGCACGCTCGCCGCACCCAGCACCGCTCGGCTCGCCGGATCCAGCCGATCCACCTGAGCGAGGGCCAGTCGGCGAAAGCCGGTATGTGACAACGGATCCAGCGGCGTGACATCGGAACCTGCTGTGCCGGAATCAGATTCGATGACCAGCCGGATGTACAGCGGATTCCCGCCGGTTCGCGCGTGCAGCCGATCCACGTCGGCATGGCCCGGGGTCGGACACGCCTGCTCCAGCCAATAGCGGATCTCCTCGACCGACAACCCGGACAGCGCCATCGACCGGGTGTGCGGCATCCGAAGCAACCACGGCAGCTGCTCGAGGTAGACCGCGGTGGCGAGATCGCGCGCAGTGGTCACCACCACCAACCGCAGCCGCGGCAGCTCCGCCGCGATATACCGCAACAGCAGCAGCGAGGTCCGGTCCGCCCAGTGCAGGTCCTCCAGGATCAGTGCGAGCCCGGCGGGCTCGGCCATCTGCTCGAGGATGTCCGCGACTGCGGCGAACATCCGGAACCGTCGTGCGGTGATATCCATGACCGGACCGACCGCCAGGTCGGCCGACAGCGATTCGGCGAGTTCCGGAATGTCGCGGATCAACCGAACCCACGGCCACAGTGGCGGCATCCCCGCATCGTCCACCGCGAATCCCCGCCCGACACGCATACCGCAGTCGGCGGCCAGTTCCACCGTTCGCTCCGCAAGCCGGGACTTGCCGATCCCGGCGGGACCGTCGATCAGGACCAGGCGTCCAGCGCCGCCTGCCGCGGACAGCACCGCGGCCCGCAGCCCGGCGACCTCGCGATGGCGACCGACGAACGCAGCCTGCATAGCCAGCAGTATCCCCGCCTGCGGTGGCATACGCCGGAGTTCGGTACCACGAGTACGCACCGGCAGCGATTCGCTCGCGCCCGCGAATTCCGGCACGGGGAACGGCATAACGCGGACCCCAATTCATGATCGACCGGCCGATCACGATCGATCCGACTGCGCTGCTCCCAACCGGCGCGGGGATAGGTAGCGGCTCGCTGGGCGGCGGGTCCGGTTATTCCGGTCGTATCGCATCGAGCAGGTCCGCGCAGCGATCGAGCAACTCCATCAGGGTTGCCCGCTCTTGCGTCGTGAAGCCTGTGGCCAGCGCGCGCTCGACTCGTACCGCTCTGGCGTCCGCATCCCGCATGACCGCCGCGCCCTTCTCGGTGAGGCGAGTCTCGAGCACGTTCTTGTGCCATTCGTGTGGCGTCCGCTCCACGAGGCCGCGGTCCTGCAGGTTGGTCAGCACCGTATTCATGGTCGGCGGGGTGACGCCGCACAGGCGGGCGAGCGCGGCGGCCGAGATACCGGGGTGCTCCGTCAGGAACAGCAGGGCCGCGTACTGCGGGACGGTCACGCCGGCGGGCTTCAACGCCGCGTTCTTGGCCGCACTGAGCGCCTGCTCAGCCCGCTTGATCGGGGATCCGATGCGCTCCGATGCGGGCATAGACGTCATGGCTGCATCGTATCCGCCCATGCTCTCATTAGTGTCTTGACGATCATTAGAGCTCTAATATACATTCGTGCTCGTTCTCAGATGTGAATACATCTGATTGATAGACCCGATGAGAGGCACGACCATGTCCCGCACGATCCGCCGCCGCCACTTTTCGACCATCGCCACCGCCGTCGCACTGACCGCCGTCGCCGCCTGTGGCACGACCACGGATGCCGCGAAAGCCACCGACCAGGCCACCGCCTCCCGGATCAGCACCGCCTACGAATTGCCGAGCGACCGCGTCTACCCCGAGGGCATCGCGATCGACACCCGCAACGGCGACACCTATGTCGGCTCATACGCCAACGGCGCGATCTACCGAGCCACGCCGGGCGCCCGCCGGGCCGAGACCTTCCTCGCAGCGGGCACCGACGGCCGCAAGACCGCCAACGGCTTGAAGGTCGATCGAGCCGGACGACTGTGGGTGACCGACTCGACCATGGGCGTCGCGGTCTACGACACCGGAACCCGCGCCCTGATCGCGCGCTTCGACGTCCCCGCCGCCAACCCGCACATGGTCAACGATGTCGCGATTGCCCAGGACGGCACCGCCTACCTGACCGACAGCCTCTCCGCCGTCGTCTACCGCGTCACCGAGGCCCAACTGGCCGACGCCGTGGCACGCGGCGGAAAAGCGGACCTGACGGCACAGTTCGATATGAATGCCAGCATCGCACCGCACAGCGCGGGCTCCATCACCCTCAACGGCATCGTGTCCGACGACTCCGGGCACTACCTGCTGGTCGTCGATATGACCTCAGGCGAGCTGTACCGCATCGCGACAGCACCGAATTCACCAGACCCGATCCGCAAGGTCACGACGCACGGCGGCGACCTCAAGCACGGCGACGGCCTGGAACTGCACGGCGACACACTGTGGGCCGCGCAGAACACCACCAACACCATCACCCGCTGGAAGATCACCGACGACGGCGCCACCGCCACCCTGGAGGACTCCATCACCGACGAATCCCTGCGCATCCCGACCACCTTGGTGCGCGCGGGTAACCAGACCCTGGTCGTGTCCTCGCAATTCGACAAGGGCGGGCCGATGGGCCCTGGCACCCCGGGCCCGTTCGCCGTCCTGACCGTCGACGGAATCTGATCACCGCCGAGGGCCGGTCCGCCACCGCGCGGACCGGTCTTCGGTCGTTTCTCGCGCGTCGCGAGCTCACCATCGCCAGGAACACCGACAGTTACCGGGCATTAGAATTTAGGTTAGCCTGCCCTGCATGACAAGAGTGGATTCGCGTGGCGCGAGTGCCCTCGAGGCACCCGGCGATCGTTCGAAGTCGTCCGGCCGGATCACGTTCGCGAACCGACCGCGTTGGCGCAAGCGGAAGCCGATTCGCCGCGTGCTGATCCGCACCCATCGCTGGTCCGCGCTGACGCTCGGGCTCCTGCTGGTGATCCAGTGCACGACCGGGGCGGTCCTGCTCTACCACAGCGAACTCTTTCGAGCGAGCCATGGATCGTTCTATCAACGGACCGATGCCGCGCCGGTCGTCACGGCCGAACAGGCCGTCGACCTCGTGCGCGCCGCCGACCCGGACTTCGACATCGGCTGGGTCGGCTCCGACGACGGCGTGATCGCCGTCGGCGACCGCGGCTTCACCACTGCCTACGCGGTGGACCCCGGCGCCGGCCGGATCAACGCGCGTGCCGGGCTCACCGACGGCGTGCTCGGCTGGCTGGTCAACCTGCACGACTGCGCATTCGGTTGCCTCCGCTATGTGGGCTCCGTCCCCGCCGTGAACGGCAAGGCGCCGATTCTCGATGTGACGTGGGCCTACCTGATTCTCGGCGGGCTCGGAATCCTGCTCGTCCTGCTCGCGGTGTCCGGCGCCGTCGTGTGGTGGCCTTCGCTGAAGCGCCTGCGCCACGGTTTTCGCGTCCGGACGAATAAAGGCCGTTTCGCCAGGGACCGCGACCTGCACAATGTCATCGGCATCCTCGCCGTCCCCTTCCTGCTCATGTGGGGGATCACCGGCATCGCGTTCGAATTTCCCGCCGTGGAGAAGGCGTGGCTCGCCGTCACCGGCGGAGACCCCGTCACCGAGATGCCCGAGGACACCTTCACTCCGCGGCCGACCGCGCCACAGCGCCCAGCGGTGTCCATCGGCGAGGCGAGCACTATCGCACTCCAGCAGGTACCGGGCCGACTCGCCTATCTGATGCTGCCCGGCGAAAAAGCCGACTACTACCGCGCCTCGATAGCAGGCGCCTATGCACCTTACGAACACCGCGCCTTCTACAGCGGCGATGTCCTGGTCTACATCAACGCCAGAGACAGCGCCGATATCAAGGTGGTCGATTCCAGTCACAACCGTCCGGTGGCCAATACGTTCTACGACAAAGTCTTCCGGCCCGCCCACTTCGGGTGGCTGGTCAACGGCTGGTGGCGCATTGCCTGGCTGCTGCTCGGCCTGACGCCCGCGGCCCTCGCCGTCACCGGCATCTCCACCTGGCTGGTCAAACGACGAACCCGACGAAACGCCCGTACCCTCCGCACCAGCAGCGCCTCGGTGGCGTAAGCTCGGCCGATCGCAGGCAAGCGAAACTGGGGTGGCGACCTCTGGTCGAGTGACATACGCTTCGCCACGGAGGAAACCGCCTCATGGAGGGACAATTGACCACTCCGAGCACGGTGAAGCAAGGCGAAGCCGGAACCAGCGTGGCGCAAAAGGTTCCACTCACGCAGCTGATCCACTTGATGGCCGAATACCAAAAGCTCGGCACGCACCGCCAGACATTTCGACCGGCGGCGCCTGCGAAAGACAACTTCGTACGCGGCTGCGGGATCGTGGCAGGCGGGTTTGCCACGATCGGCGCCATCTGCGCGGTAGTCGGCGCGTACCCGGGCAGCATTGCGGTCAGCATGCTTGCCCTCGTCCCCGCGTCGATGGCGTTCGTCTGGGGCAGGAGCAACCGGCACAACCGCGCCGCGCGCCTGGACCTGTTCGACTCCGGCATGACCGTGTACCGCTCCGGCGAGCAGATCGCCGGATTCCGCTGGGACAGCGCAGAAGTACGCCAGCAGGTGATTCCGTTCCAGAGCACCGCGCCCTCGGACTACTCGTTCACGATGAACGGCCCCGGCGACGTCGCGGCCGCATTCGACGACGGACTGTTCGGCGACGCGCGCGAGTGGGCCAAGGCGATCCAGTCGGCGATCACCGCAACCCAATTGCCCCGCGCGGTCATCGCCATCGACGACGGTGCGACCGTGAATTTCGGCGAGATCGCCCTGCACCTGGGGGCACTCATCTTCCGCGACAAAATCTTCGCGTGGGAGCAGATCCAATTGATCGACGCCCGTAGCG
The DNA here is from genome assembly GCF_042802915.1 of Nocardia sp. NPDC057440. Classification (NCBI taxonomy): domain Bacteria; kingdom Bacillati; phylum Actinomycetota; class Actinomycetes; order Mycobacteriales; family Nocardiaceae; genus Nocardia; species Nocardia sp. NPDC057440. The sequence continues at coordinate 600,769 of NZ_JBHVDF010000002.1, read as the reverse complement.
GATTGGTCCGTATGAAGGTCGACGGCAACTGGGTATCGCTCACCCCGGTCGGCAGGATCCCGAACTTCTACATCTTCAACGAACTCGCCGAACGACTGCGCCAGGCTGCCGCCGACGAGATGGCGGCAGCCGGGTCGACCGCCGCGGAACCGGCCGAGGCCTTGGCTGCGGCGGCTCCGAGCGCGGACGCCCGAGCCGCGGATGTCGACACGCCCACCGCCGCAGCGACAGTCGAGCAGGCCGATGCCGCGCCGGTCGCCTCGTCGCCCTCGAGCTTCAGGTCGTCGAGAGCAGGAGCCGACTGCAGCAGAGCCACGCCACCACCGGCGACGATGCCCTCTTCGACGGCGGCCTTGGCGTTGCGCACGGCATCTTCGATGCGGTGCTTGCGCTCCTTGAGCTCGACCTCGGTCGCGGCGCCTGCCTTGATGACCGCAACACCGCCGGCCAGCTTGGCCAGACGCTCCTGCAGCTTCTCACGGTCGTAGTCCGAGTCCGAGTTCTCGATCTCGGTGCGGATCTGAGCAACGCGGCCCTTGATGGCCTCCGCGTCGCCCGCGCCCTCGACGATGGTGGTCTCGTCCTTGGTGATGACGACCTTGCGGGCCTGGCCGAGCAGCTCGACGCCAGCGGTCTCCAGCGAGAGGCCGACCTCTTCGCTGATGACCTCGCCACCGGTGAGGATGGCGATGTCGGCGAGCTGAGCCTTGCGACGGTCACCGAAGCCGGGCGCCTTGACCGCGACGGACTTGAAGGTGCCGCGGATCTTGTTGACCACCAGGGTCGACAGGGCTTCGCCCTCGACATCCTCGGCGATGATCAGCAGCGGCTTGCCGGCCTGGATGACCTTCTCCAGCAGCGGCAGCAGGTCCTTGACGGTCGAGATCTTCGAGCCGACGAGCAGGATGTACGGATCCTCGAGGACCGCTTCCTGACGCTCCGGGTCGGTGACGAAGTAACCCGAGATGTAGCCCTTGTCGAAGCGCATGCCCTCGGTGAGCTCCAGCTGGAGACCGAAGGTGTTGCTCTCCTCGACGGTGATGACGCCTTCCTTGCCGACCTTGTCCATGGCCTCGGCGATCAGCTCACCGATGGACGAGTCGCCTGCGGAGATACCAGCGGTAGCAGCGATCTGCTCCTTGGTGTCGATCTCCTTGGCGGTGTCGAGCAGGCGCACGGTGACGGCCTCGACGGCCTTCTCGATGCCACGCTTCAGGCCGAGGGGGTTGGCACCGGCCGCGACGTTGCGCAGGCCCTCGCGCACCAGCGCCTGGGCGAGCACGGTGGCGGTGGTGGTGCCGTCGCCTGCGACGTCATCCGTCTTCTTGGCGACTTCCTTGACCAGCTCGGCGCCGATCTTCTCGTACGGGTCCTCCAGCTCGATCTCCTTGGCGATGGAAACACCATCGTTGGTGATCGTGGGGGCGCCCCACTTCTTCTCCAGAACGACGTTGCGACCCTTCGGGCCCAGCGTCACCTTTACCGCGTCGGCGAGGGCGTTGAGGCCCCGCTCGAGACCGCGGCGGGCCTCTTCGTCGAACGCAATCATCTTGGCCATTGCGAAGTGATCCTCCAAGTAATGAGGCTGACACGCAGGGCGACCGCTTGTCGGATCGCCCCATTTACGCTGGCCAGGTTCGGTGCCCGCGACGGACGACCGGGGGTGTCGATGGAACCCGGTCTCACCGTCCCGACCTGGCACTCACAGGTAGAGAGTGCCAAAGCCCTTTTTAGCACTCAGGGGTGTCGAGTGCAAGGTACGGCGACACCGCACCCGCTCAGTCTCGGTCGTCGACGCGCAGCACCAACGCCACGAAGGCGTCGGTACGACGCTCTTCGGGCGTGCGCGGCTCACCGCCCTCGACCGTGACGAGCTCGGCATCGTGCAACAGCAACTCTGCCTCGACCCGCATGACAGCTCGGATGAATGGCGGTGCCACCTCCGGGGGAAGATCGCCGTTGACGATGTACTCGCCGTCCGGCCCCGACTCCGTGGACACGTAGGACAGCGCATGTATCAGGTCAGCGCGCCGCTCCCCTGCCACTAGGTCGGAATCCGTGTCATCCGCCATTGCTATAGCTTAGCGGCCGTCGATCTTGACCGCCGTCCAGATCGCGCGTCGGCGCGCCGTGCCAGAGCCAAGGCACGGGCAAGAAAGACCAGGTCGCGCGGCCCGCTGTCCGGAGCCGACCGCAAAACCGCTGTCCGCCAACATCGGACGATTCCGCGCGACGCGCCGAGTGGAAGACACGGAACTAGAGTGGCGACGTGAGTGAAGCACCGGGCTGGGACGCCATCGACGGCGCCCTCGCACAGTTGTACGACGGCGTCGAACCCACCCATTGGGCGCCGGAACTGCCCTGGTCGCTCGGCGGTCCCGATCCGCTCGACGGCATCAGCGTGTATCCGCGCACCGACCCGGTCCCGCACTGGCACTACCTCAGCTATGGCATGAGCGAGCTGTACGAGAAAGAGTGGGACAACCCCGCCGAATCGGGCTGGGGATTCGAATTCACCTTCCGGCTGGTACGCCTGCCCACCGATACCGTGCCACCGGTGTGGCCCGGCGACTTCATGCAGAACCTCGCTCGCTACGTCTTCCAGTCGGGCAAGTGGTTCGAGCCCGGCCACGCCATCAAGGCGAACGGGCCCATCGCCGCCGACCGCGCGGACTCGACCGTCCACGCCGTCGGATTCGCGGTCGACCCGGAACTCGGCGGCATCGACACCCCGAACGGCAGCCTCCAGTTCCTGCAGATCGTCGGTCTGACCATGCCCGAGTACCGGGCCGCGCAGGGCGGGAACCTGCTCACCCTGCTTGCCGAGCTCGCGCCGCGACTGCCGCTGTTCGTCACCGATGTCGAGCGCGAACCGCTGATCACCGAACCGCCGCCGAAGGTGGACTGGCCACGGTGGGGCGGCGGGCTACGCGGCAGGCAGTAGCCGCGGCCGGGGGTAGATTTCGCGGCGGAGCATGATCACATTCGACTCGATCCCGAAGGGGGACGTCGATGCCCGACCTGGCGTTCGAATCGCTCTACCGGCACGGGTTCGCGCGGGTGGCGGTCGCGGTGCCACGGGTACGGGTCGCGGACCCTGCCTACAACGTCGAGCAGACGCTGCTGCTGGCCCGCCAGGCGGCTGACGCCGGCGCGGTGCTGACGGTGTTTCCCGAGCTCGGGCTGTCCTCCTATACCGCCGACGACCTTTTCCATCAGGATGCGCTGGCCGACGCGGTGGACGCGGCGCTGGCACGCCTGGTCGCGGCGAGCGCGGACATCGACACGGTGCTGGTGGTCGGGGCACCGGTCCGGGCGCAGGGCAGGTTGTTCAACTGCGCGATCGCGGTAAGCGGGGGTGTTGTGCTCGGCGTGGCGCCCAAGAGCTACCTGCCGAATTATCGCGAGTTCTACGAGAAGCGGCAGTTCGCGGCGGCGCGGGAGAACTTGGCAGACCAGATCACGATCGCCGGTCGGCGGGCGCCGTTCGGAGCCGATCTACTGTTCACCGCGACCAATCTCGACGGATTCGTCTTTCATCTGGAGATTTGTGAGGACGGCTGGGTGCCGCTGCCGCCGAGCGGGTTCGCCGCACTCGCCGGCGCGACCGTGCTCGTCAACCTCTCGGCCAGCAATATCGTCATCGGCAAGGCCGACTATCGGCGGGCGCTGTGCACCTCGCACTCGGCGCGCTATCTGGCCGCCTACCTGTATTCGGCTGCGGGACACGGTGAATCGACGACCGATATGGCGTGGGACGGACAGGCGCTGGTCTGCGAGAACGGCGATCTGCTTGCCGAAGGCGAGCGGTTCGCCGATCATCCGCAGTTGATCACCGCCGACCTCGACCTACCGCGCCTGGCCGCGGATCGATTGCGCACCACCAGTTTCGCCGACAATGTGCATGACCACCGCGACCATCTGGTTCGGCTACGGCGCATCGAGATCGAGGTGCCGGTGCCGACCGCCACCGTCGAGCTACGACGCGAAATTCCGCGCTTCCCTTACGTTCCCGCCGACCCGACGGCACGCAACGAGCGCTGCGCCGAGGTGCACCACATCCAGGTGGAGGGCCTGAGCACCCGGCTGCGGGCCACCGGAATTCAACGCGTTGTCATCGGGGTCTCCGGTGGGCTCGACTCCACTCAGGCGCTGATCGTGGCGGCCAAGACCATGGACCGGCTCGGGCTGCCGCGGACCAATGTGCTCGCCTACACCATGCCCGGCTTCGCGACCGGGGCGCGCACTCGCAACGACGCACACCGGCTGATGCGCGCACTCGGGGTGAGCGCACAGGAGATCGACATCAGGCCCTCGGCCACCCAGATGCTGCGCGACCTGAATCACCCTGCTGCCGACGGTGTTCCGCAGTACGACATCACCTACGAGAATGTGCAGGCCGGTGAGCGGACCGCACATCTGTTCCGGCTGGCCAATCAGCACCATGCGCTCGTCGTCGGCACCGGTGATCTCAGCGAACTCGCTCTCGGCTGGTGCACTTTCGGCGTCGGCGATCATATGGCGCACTACAGTGTGAACGCCTCGGTCCCCAAGACGCTGATCAAATACCTGATCGCCTGGGCCGTGGACACCGATCAGTTCGGCGCGGACGCGGGCGAGGTGCTCGCGTCGATCCTGCAGACCGAAATCTCGCCGGAACTGATTCCCACCACCGATTCCGACGCGACCGGGCCCGGTCAGAGTTCCGAGGCCACCGTCGGCCCGTACGAGTTGCAGGACCTCCACCTCTACAACCTGCTGCGCTTCGGCTACCGCCCGAGCCGCATCGCCTACCTGGCGTGGCAGGCCTGGTCGGACACCGCCCGCGGCAGCTGGCCCGATCTCATCCCCGCCGACCAGCGCAACGCCTACGACCTGCCGACCATCAAACACTGGCTCGCGGAATTCCTGCGCCGCTTCATCCAGACCAGCCAGTTCAAACGCTCGACGCTGCCGAACGCCCCCAAAGTCGGCTCCGGCGGCTCACTGTCGCCGCGCGGCGACTGGCGCGCTCCCAGCGACGCCTCGGCCGCCGCCTGGCTCGACGAACTCGCCCGCAACGTGCCCGACCGGTGATATTTCAGCCGGCCCGCAGATACCTGCCTGCGGTGTCGCACTGAGAGGCGTTCGGGAGACCGTTCGCCTGCCCGAGCCGCGATAGCTCGCGCCCGGCGGCCGCGCGACGCCGCCGAGCCGACGACCTACGCCGAACCCGTGCCTGCCCGGCGCGTGCGGCACAGGCCGCACGAAATCCCGTCAGCACCTGGTTGATTCGGCTGCGAGACCGAACCCGCACCGGACGGACGGTCATCCGGCCGCCGTGGATGTCCGCCCATCCCCTTGTCATGGCTGCTCGGTGGCGATCACCGAAAGCAGTTCGACCAGATGGGTTTCCACCTGGGGCTTGTAGACGCCGACACCGGCGAGAAGGCCGAGGCCGTTCTCCTGCTCCAGCAGTGCGAGCAGGATGTGCTCGGTGCCGACGTAGTTGTGGCCGAGCCGGAGTGCCTCGCGGAAGGTCAGTTCGAGCACCTTCTTCGCCTCCGGGCCGAATGGGATCAGCACAGGCACCTCGTCCACCCGAGCCGGTAGGCCCGCTGTCGCGACCTCGCGGACGGTCTCCAGCGAACCGCCGTGCAGGAGGATCTCCTTCGCACCGAGTCCCTCGGGTTCTGACAGCAGCCCGAGAATCAGGTGTTCGATGCCGATCTGGGCATTGCCCGCCGTGCGCGCGACTTCCTGCGAGCTCACCACGACCGCCCGCGCCCGCGGGGTGAATTTGGCGAAGCCGGCGCTGGGGTCCATGCCGGCGGCATCCTCCGCCGCACCGGGAGCCTTGGGCACGAACCGCTTCTGGGCGGCTTGCTTGGTGACGCCCATGCTGGCGCCGATATCGGTCCATGACGCGCCGGAGCGGCGGGCTTGGTCCACGAAGTGGCCGATCAGGTGATCGGCCACTTCGCCGAAGTGTCCCGCGGTGACCACCGCGTCGGAGAGCTGTTCCAGCACGTCGTCGGGGCGCGCTTTCTTGATGCCCTCGATCAGATCGTCGAGCCGTATGTTGTGTGCCATGCGTCAACCATAGGTTGACGACTATCTATCGTCAACCCTCCGTTGACGATGCCGTCCGGCGGGTGACGTAGCGCGCGACCTTGTTCGCGCCGACGATCGGACGCCGTGCCGTGTTGACGAGACCGCCGAGGCCCGAGGAGTCCTTGACGGAAACCTCGGGACCGCCGCAACGATCAGCGCGACACGTCGTCGTCCCGCTGCCTGCCGCCCGGCCTGCGCAGGCGTAAGCGGGCGCTGGACACGCGGATGGCCGGGCGGCGGATCGCGGGCATGCGCCGCTGGGCACGGCGCTGCGCACGGCGTTCGGCGGGCTTGTGCTCCCAGGTCTCCGGCCGCGCGGCGACCCAGCGCTGCGAGTGCCAGGCGAACGGAATATGACCGAGGTACAGCGCGACCAACACCAGCAGCAGCACGATCGGGTAGGTGACCAGCGCCGCCGCGGCGACCGCGACCAGCACGAGCAGGCCCGCGGCGGCCTGCGGCGCCACCGACACCGACTTCATCGCCAGCGTCGGGATGGTGCTGACCGACAGTGCGGCGGCACACAGGGTCCACAGCGCGACTTCGTAGAAGCCGACCCACCAGCCGTCGCCGAACTGCACGAACAACGCGATCGGCACCAGCGCGATGAGCGCCCCCGCGGGCGCGGGCACGCCGACGAAGTATTCGCGCGACCAATCCGGGCGGGTGTCGTCGTCCATCAGGGTGTTGAACCTGGCCAGTCGCAGCACGATGCTCACCGCGTACATCAGCGCGATGATCCAGCCCGCGCTATTGCTGTCCAGCAGCGCGATGTACAGCACGAGGGCGGGCGCGACGCCGAAAGAGATGGCGTCCGACAGTGAATCGAGCTCCGCGCCCATCTTGCTGGTGGCGTCGAGCATGCGGGCCAGCCGCCCGTCGAGAGTGTCGAGCACCGCCGCCGCGCCGACCATCGCGAGCGAGGTGTTGAGCTTGCCGTCCAGGGCGAATTTCACCGCGGACAATCCGGCGCACAGCGCCAGGATCGTCACAATGCTCGGCAGCAGCCGGATCGAGCGGCTACGCCGGGGCTTGGACACGGCGTGCTCCATCATGACTCGGCGGATGATGAGCCCAACACCGCCAGGACGGTTTCGGCCCCGATGGTGCGCTGTCCCGGCTCGACAAGCAGCTCGGTGCCCACCGGGAAGTAGGTGTCGACGCGCGAGCCGAAGCGGATCAGCCCGTAGGTGTCCCCGATGGTCAGTACGTCACCGACTTTCGCGTCGCAGACAATGCGGCGGGCGAGCAGCCCGGCGATCTGGACGACGACGACCTGCCGGCCGTCGGGGGTCTCCAAGACCATGCTGTTGCGCTCGTTCACCGAGCTGGCCTCGGGCAGGTCGGCCGAACGGAACTGGCCGGGCTGATGCGAAACGGCGCGCACGGTGCCGGAGACCGGCGTGCGCTGCACATGCACGTCGAGCACCGAGAGGAAGATGCTGACCCGGGGCAGCGGCTGGTCGCCGAGGCCCAACTCCGGTGGCGGAGAAGCGGTGTCGACGAGCGCGACCTCACCGTCGGCGGGCGCGACAACGACGCCCGTCCGATTCGGCGGCACCCGGTTCGGGTGCCGGAAGAACGTGGCGCAGGCCGCCGCGGCGAGTAGTCCGCTCCGGCGCACCCATTTGCGACGCCCGCCGAGAACCGCCACCGCGAGCGGCGCGGCCACAAAAGGCAGGCCGGCGGGGTGCAGCGGGGGAATCGCGGCCCGAACCAGATCGACGACATGGCCGACTCCGGTGGTTTCGGGCGTGCCGGGCGGGGTGGGGCGGCGTGCCACAGGCTCCTCTTTCGTGCTCGATACAGATGGAATGCGCCCCTCAACAATAGGTCGAGCGCAAGCGATCACACCCTAATCGACGCAGCCGGACATCGTCCGCCCACAGCCCGCACCGGGCCCAGCGAAGGCGAGGCACTTCCGAGCATAGGAGCTTGTGGCAGGTGTTGCCGGAATCAGGCTCGACGGCTGGTGAACAGCTTCACCAAGAACAACAGAATGGCCGCACCGCCGAGGCAGGTGAAGAAGCTGAACCAGAGGCCGCCGCCCTCGACGTCGACGCCGAGCAGCTTCAACAGGAATCCGCCGAGTAGACCTCCGACGATACCGACCACGATATTGAGGAGAATGCCTTGCTGAGCATCCGTCTTCATGATCTTGCTGGCGATCCAGCCGGCGAGTCCGCCGATGATGATCCAGCCGATAATCCCGAGTCCCAGCATGTTGTCCTCGAATCACTAGTTGGGGCATGCCGCCAACAGGAAAAAGGCGTGCTCCGAGGGTATACCCGCCGAATGTGAGAATACGCACTAGCGCGCGGCGATCCTGGGGCTAATATGAGGGGGCCTCATGTCTACGGGCACGTAGGTAGTTTGCTGATGAGGAACTCATTTACATGCTTCGGGGTACAACCCGGCGGCGCCGCCGCAGGTACATAGGAGACGCATAATGGCTGCTCGAATCGCCCAGTACACCGGGGCAGAGCACACGGCGATCCTCGGGCTCGGCGTATACCGCCCCGCCCGGATCGTCACGAACGATGAGGTGGCGGGCCCGATCGACTCGAGCGACGAGTGGATCCGGACCAGGTCGGGCATCAAGACCCGGCGGTTCGCTTCGGAAACGGAAACGATCCAGAGCATGAGCGTCGCGGCCGCCCGCGACGCGCTCGAATCCGCAGGGGTCGAGGTCGACCAAGTCGACTGCGTGATTGTTGCTACGTCCACCCATCTGCTGCTCACCCCGGCGGCCGCGCCGCGCATAGCCACCGAGCTCGGCATGAACGGCGCGGCGGCCTTCGACGTCTCCGCCGGTTGCGCGGGCTTCTGTCACGCGCTGGCGCTCGCCTCGGATCTGGTGCGCGGCGGCACCGCGCACAACGTGCTGGTGATCGGTGTCGAGAAGCTGACCAGCACCGTCAATCCGACCGACCGCTCCACCGCATTCCTGTTCGCCGATGGTGCGGGCGCCGTGGTGGTCGGGCCGTCGGACACCGTGGGAATCGGTCCGACGGTGTGGGGTTCGGACGGCACCCAGCATCACGCGATCCGGCAGGACAAGGACTGGATGGAGTTCTTCGCCGAGATCGAGGAGAAGGGGCTCGACGCGGTCCGCCCCTACATGGCGATGGAAGGCACCGCGGTGTTCCGCTGGGCCGCGCATTCCTTGGAGAAGGTCTGCCGCGACGCCATCGATCGGGCGGGGCTGTCCACCGACGATCTGGACGCGATGATTCCGCACCAGGCCAACGGCCGGATCATCGAGATCATGGCCCGCGTGCTGAAGCTGCCGGAGCACTGCGCGCTGGCCAACGACATCGAGGAGACCGGCAATACGTCGGCCGCCTCGATCCCGCTTGCCATGGAGGCACTGCTGCGCACCGGCGAGTCGAAGCCGGGCGATACCGCGCTGCTCATCGCCTTCGGCGCGGGGCTTTCCTACGCCGCCCAGGTGGTCACACTGCCGAAATGGCAGTAGTCACCGGGTAATTCAGCCGAGGCCCCAGGTGACTGTCACCGTGAAAGTCACCGTCTGGGTGCCCGGCTCCAAGGCGAAGGACTGCGCCGCCTCGTCGCGCAGGGCCTTCGGGGTGTCGTCGCGGCTGCTTGCCTCGTTGATGGTGATGACATCGGTCAGTTTCGACCCGGCAAGCACCGCGTACTGCTCGGCCCGCGACTTCGCGTCGGCGAAGGCGCGCGAGCGCGCGTCGGCGAGCAATCGCGAATCGTCGTCGAGTGCGAAAGAGACTCCGCGCAGTCGAGTTTCGTCGCCGCCCGCCTTGACCCCGCTGTCCAGGATCGCCGAAGCCTTCGACAGGTCACGGACCACGATGTGCACGGAGTTGGTCGCCCGGTAGCCGATAATGGTCTGGTTGCCGCCGTCCGGGCCGCTGGCGTATTGCGGCTGGATGGAGATCTCGGTGGTGCGCACGTCCGCACGGGCCAGGCCCGCGGCCACCATGGCGTCGGTGATCGCCTTGGCCTTGTCGTTGGCGCCGTTGATCGCCGCGGATACGTTGCCGGCGTTCACCTCCACCCCGAGATCCGCGTTCAGGGTGTCCGGGGCGCCGCGCACCTGACCGGACCCGACCACGGTGACCTCACGGGCGGGTCCCGAATCGGATTTACCACAGCCGGACAGCAGCACAACCGTCCCCGCCGCGGCCGCAATGGCCGCCGTAAAGCGTAGCTTTCGTCGCATACGACGCAAGCTACGCCTGCGCCTCGACCGCTGTCTTGATCTTGCCGAGCGTCTCGTTCATACCGCGCACGAGTTCCTCTTCGAACGGCTGCTCGCCACCGAGCGCGGCGTTGATGGCCCTGCGGGAGAACCAGGTGGTGCCGTTGGGGACATCGCGGCGTTCGATCAGCCTGGTGCCGGTCGCGGTCGGCTCCAGCGTGTAGCTCCAGATGCTGCGGTTCTCGTTGATCCGGAACGCGAAGGCCTGGTTGGGTTCGTAGCGCACGATTCGCGCGGTGGTCGGCCAGTACTTCTTGCCGTCACGATTGAGGTTGAACGTCCAGGTGCCTGCTTTCGGCGTGCCGAGCGCCAGCATCCTGACGCACTGCGGGCTGAACTCCGGCATCCGCTTCAGGTCGCCGATAACGGCCCACACCTGTTCCGGGGGTGCGGCGATATCAACCGTGACTTCGAGATTTTTCGGCAACACTGCCTCCGGGAGAACTGCGGCGACCGGACCTATTTCGGTACGGCTAGCACGATTTGACGATTACCTCGCATCCTAATATGCGCAGTCGGGCGAAGTCCGACTATCGCCGCGCGGGGCCGAGCACAGGCGAGGCAGCCGCCTGATAAACCCAGTCGGACGCAGTCCGTCCATAGCCGCGGCGGGCCGAGCGCAGGCGCGTAGGAAGCGGCAGTTGGAAGACAAACGCGTCACATTTTCGAGATTTATTCACCTGCCCGTGTAATGGCCAGCGCACAATGACGGATAGACGAAGCATCAGCCACTGCCACCAACTTTTCCGTCCAGCGTGAGGTGATCGGCCGTGAAACTGCGCTCGCTTTTACACCGTCGGGACGCGGATCAGGTTCCGCTGCTGCCCGCTGTCGAACCCCCCGAAGGATCCGCGGCGCGTGGCTCGCCCTCCTCGCACGCGGCCCGCAAGATCGCTCAGGAAGAACTGCTCGAGCGCCTGCTCACACCGGGCGAACTCGACATGGTGCGCAAGCACCGGGTGTGATGGCGGGCAAAACGCCGACGACAGCGGACCCGGCGAGGATCCATACTCGTTAGGTGACTTCACCCGCTGCTACGAAGCCGGCCATCCTCAGCGTCGACGACGACCCAGGGGTCTCCCGCGCGGTCGTGCGCGACCTGCGCCGCCGCTATGGCGCCGAGTATCGGATTCTGCGCGCGGAATCGGGCGCCGCCGCGCTCGACGCGCTTCGTGAGATGAAACTGCGCGGCCAGCCGGTCGCGGTACTGATCGCCGACTACCGGATGCCGGGCATGGACGGCATCGAATTCCTCGAGCAGGCGATGGACCTGCACCCTTATGCCCGCCGGGTGCTGCTGACCGCCTACGCCGACACCAGCGCCGCGATCGACGCGATCAATGTCGTCGATCTCGACCACTATCTGCTCAAGCCGTGGGATCCGCCGGAGGAGAAGCTGTATCCGGTGCTCGACGGGCTGTTGGAGGCCTGGCGCAGCAGCGAGCAGCGGCCGGTGACCGAGACCAAGGTGGTCGGCAACCGCTGGTCGCCACGGTCGTCGGAGGTGCGCGAGTTCCTCGCCCGCAACCAATTGCCCTACCGCTGGTATCTCGCCGACGAACCCGAAGGCGCGCGCCTGCTGGAGGCGGCGGGCGCCGATCCGGAGCGATGTCCCGTCGTCATCACCGAAGCCGGGCAGACGCTGGTGCAACCGAGCGACGGGGAGTTGGCCGAGAGCGTCGGACTGAGCACGAACCCGACCGGCGAGTTCTACGACCTCATCGTGGTCGGCGGCGGCCCTGCGGGTCTGGGCGCGGCGGTCTACGGCGCCTCCGAGGGCTTGCGCACGGTACTCGTCGAGCGCACGGCGACCGGCGGCCAGGCCGGACAGAGTTCGCGCATCGAGAACTATCTCGGCTTCCCGGATGGCGTCTCCGGAGCGCAGCTCGCGGATCGGGCGCGGCGGCAGGCAGCCAAGTTCGGCGCCGAGGTGATCACCACCCGCGAGGTGGTCGGTCTCGAGGTGAACGGGTCCGCGCGGACCGTGCGGTTCGCCGACGGTGGACGGCTCTGCGCGCACACCGTGATCATCGCGACCGGCGTCGACTATCGCCGCCACACCGCTCCGGGCGTCGACGACTTCACCGGGCGCGGTGTCTACTACGGCTCGGCGATGACCGAGGCATCCGAATGCTCCAACCACGACGTCTACATCGTCGGCGGGGCGAATTCGGCCGGCCAGGCCGCGGTCTTCCTGTCCCGCAACGCCCGCACCGTGCACCTGGTCATCCGCGCTGACTCGCTGGACAAGTCCATGTCGCACTATCTGATCCAGCAGATCGGGCAGATACCGAACATCAAGGTGCACACCCGCACCGAGGTGATCTCCGCCGAGGGCGACGATCACCTGCAGCAGATCGTGCTGCGCAATAACGAAACCGACGTCGAGGAGAAGGCCGAGGCCGAGCGGCTGTTCCTGTTCATCGGCGCGGCGCCGCAGACCGACTGGCTCGACGGCGTGATCACACGGGATCAGGCCGGATACGTGCTGGCCGGACCCGATCTGCTCGTCGACGGCGGCAGACCGGCCGGTTGGGAATTACCGAGGCCCCCACACCACTTGGAAACAAGTGTGCCCGGCGTCTTCGTGGCCGGTGATGTGCATGCCGACTCGGCCAAACGCGTGGCTTCCGCAGTCGGTGAGGGTGCTATGGCTGTCATGCTCGTGCACCGGTATCTCGCGTAATCAGGAGGCTGACATGAATTCGAAAGATACCGCCGCGCGCAGCAGCCGCCTGGTCTGCGATCCCGCGGAATTGCGCACGCTTTTCCTCTTCGAGAAGCTCGACGACGAACAGCTCGAATGGCTGTGCGCGGACGGGCGGGTGGAAACCATCGAACCAGGTCTGGTTTTTCGTGAGGGCGATCCGGCGACCTGCTTCTATGTGCTGATGGACGGCGAGGTGGTCCTCACCAAGCTTTCCAGCGGCACCGAGATCGAAATGGTCCGCACCGATCACAGGGGCGCGTACGCGGGCGCCTGGATGGCCTACATGGGCGACAAGGTCGAGCAGATCTACAACGGCTCGATGTCCGTGCCGCGGCCGTCACGGTTCTTCGTGCTCGACGCGGGCACCTTCGCCAGGATGATGCACGAGTGGTTCCCGATGGCGGTGCACATGCTGGAGGGCGCGTTCTTCGGCAACCGCAACTCCAACGAACGCATCGCCCAGCGGGAGCGGCTGCTCGCGCTCGGCTCGCTGTCGGCGGGCCTGACCCACGAGCTGAACAACCCCGCCGCCGCCGCGGTCCGCGCCACCTCGGGGCTGCGGGAACGGATCGCCGGGATGCGGCACAAGCTGGCGATGATGGCCGAGGGCAAGTTCGACACGGAATCGCTCGTCTCGCTGGTGCGCCTGCAAGAGGAGGCGGCGGCTCAGGTCGCCAAGGCGCCGGAGTTGACGCCGATGGAAGCCGCCGATCGTGAGGACCTGCTGGGCGAATGGCTGGAGGACCACGGTATCGGCGACGCCTGGAATCTCGCGCCGAATTTCGTCCAGGCCGGCTTCGACGTCGACTGGCTCGAGCGCGTGGCCGCCACCCTCGACGACTGCCCCGACCAGGTGTTCCAGGGTGCGATCCGGTGGCTGAACTACACCATCGAGACCGAGTTGTTGATGAACGAGATCGCCGACTCGACCACGCGCATCTCCTCGCTTGTCGGTGCGGCCAAACAGTATTCGCAGATGGACCGGGCGCCGTTCCAGGTGATCGACATCCACGAGCTGCTCGACAGCACCCTGGTCATGCTCAGTCGCAAGATCGGCGACGGGGTGCGGGTGGTGAAGGAGTACGACCGCTCTTTGCCGCAGGTGCCTTGCTACGCAGCGGAATTGAATCAGGTGTGGACCAACCTGATCGACAACGCGGTGTACGCGATGAACGGCCGGGGTACCCTGACGATTCGCACCAGACACGAAAACGACTGTGCCGTCGTCGAAATCGGCGATACCGGTCCCGGCGTCCCCGCCGAGGTGCGCAGCCGAATCTTCGAACCGTTCTTCACCACCAAACCGGTCGGCGAGGGCACCGGCCTCGGTCTGGACATCTCGTTCCGGATCGTGGTGAACAAACACAACGGCGATATCCAGCTCGATTCGGAGCCTGGCAACACGCGCTTCACCGTCTGGCTGCCGCTGCACCGCACCGAGGAAGACCCGGCCGAAGCGAATCCGGCCGACGACAATCGAGGCGAACCGGAATCCAACGCAGGAGGTCAACGATGACGCAGCAAGATCTGGAAGGGATAGACCCCAGCGCCGCACCGAGCGGAACCGGCTGCGTCGAATGCGAAGCAGCACAGGGCTGGTGGGTGCATCTGCGCCGCTGTGCTCAATGCGGCCACGTCGGCTGTTGTGACACCTCGCCCGCGCAGCACGCGTCCAAGCACGCCAAGGAAACCAACCACCCGTTCATCCAGAGCTTCGAGCCGGGCGAGGATTGGTTCTGGGACTTCCGCACCGAGGAGATGTACAGCGGCGGACCGGAGCTGGCCGCGCCGACCAGTCGCCCGGCCGAACAGCCGGTGCCGGGCCCACGCGGGCGGGTGCCCGCCGATTGGCAGCAGCATGTTCACTGACGTTCAGTGATCGATTGGGCGATCATAAGCCGCCCACCGCACAGTGGAGCGACAGCGCCGGAGCCAGACCCGGCGCCCGATCCACTGCGGAGCCTCCCATGACGACGACCCGATCGCACCCGGTACGCTGCACCGAACGCGCCGGAGGCTCCGGCGCCTCTAGTCACCGGGAAAAGCACGTGATGAAGCGAACTTCCGCCATCGCCCTCGCCGCAGGGGCGGTGGTTCTACTGCTGGCAGGCTGCGGCGGATCGGATGAATCCGCCGAGGCCAATGGTCTGCGCAAAGGCACGACCAGCACGAGTTCATCGGCACCACAGCCGACCGGCGCCAGCACCGGCACCAGCACCGCGCCGACCACCGGTGGCGGCGCTCCGACAACCCCCGCCAAGACTGACGACCCGTCGCTCGGCCCGGCGTCGCGCACCACCTGTGGCGAATTCAAAGCGCTCGACGGCGCGGCGGAGAAGACGCTGATCGAGCAGATACTGGCGGAGAACCCGGACAGCGCCTTCGCGGGCAGCCCGAACGTGACGCTCGGTACCGCGAAGCTGGTCTGCCTCGCGCCGAGCAACGCCGATACCCCGGTCGCCAAGGCCGCCGGGATCGTCAAGTAGGACAATGTCTCGCTGAGACAGCGCGTGCGCAGCCTGCCGGCCGCGCACGCGCGTTTTCATGCCGTCACTGCTCAGGGCTGGCCGGTGGCGAGCGCCGTCAGAGCATCGATGAACGGCTGACCACCCATGGCCGCGCCGCCCGCGAGCGCGCCGACGACGAGCCCGGTCGGCCCGGTGATGAGGCTGAAGATGCCGAAGCCGAGCAGGCCGCCGATGAATCCGCCGAGCATGCCACCGAGAATCATCCCGACAATATTCTGGCTCGCTTGCTGCACGAAGTTGTCGAAGGCGCTGATGTCCTTCAGATCGGCGATATCCTTCGGGCTCACTTCCGGTGTGAGTGTGAGGCTCCGGCCGTTGTCGTCGATCTTGTAGGCGACCGGAATGGCGTGCCCGGCGACCTCGAACGTCAGCGGCACCTCGGCGACGACCGCGCCGTTCTCCGCCTGTACCGCCACCCCCGCGCCGTTCCCGCTGAGGGCGAACTTGCCCGCGTCGAGCGTGGTGGTCACAACCTTCGCATCACGGGAAAGCGCTGTGTTGTAGCCGATTCCCTGCTCGATGCCCGAGGTGGACACGGCCTGCTCGGCGGCCACCGGCTGCGCGTTCGCAGCGCCCGCGGTGATTCCCACCGCCGCGATGGCCAGAAATGCGGTCGCGCTGAACTTTCCGAACTTCATTCGTTGAATCCCCTCCAAAAGACGGCCGTCCGATCGGATCGACCGTCGGCGACGTTACCGCGTCCGCAAGTGACTGGCACACAAGGGATTAGCGCCGACGTCGGCGGACTCCCGTGTTGTTCTCCACCGAAGTAGTCAGTTCGCCGGGATATAACTGAAATGGTTTTGTAGCACCACACCGGCGCGTGGCGAGCCGCAGAATTGTTATTGCGAACAGTGAGAAAAATATTTGCGCGACAGCGTGGATCGCCGACGTTCATTGATTGCTGCGGCGACGGCTCGACCCGAGTGGGCCTGTAGACGACCACTGGCACGCACCCACGATGCCGACGACGACGAAACCCGGCCGCATACGGTTCCGTGAAAACACTCACAATTACGTTTGCGGGCTGCCAATAGCAGTGCGAGGCGCTCACGACGGTGTTTTTCGGCGAACGCGCCCGCACCCGGGCAGAATGGCACAGTGGCAGAACTGGCTCTCACCGCTCGCTTGAACCCGTCCGCCGCCGATGCCCGCCGCGGCGTGGTGCGGCTGCATCCGGAGGCGCTCACCGCGCTCGGGCTGCGTGAGTGGGACGGCATCGCGCTGGTCGGATCGCGGCGGACCGCGGCCGTCGTCGGGGTTGCGCCCGCGGATACACCGGCGGGAGTCGCGTTGCTCGACGACGTCACGCTGTCGAATGCGGGGCTGCGCGAGGACACGACTGTGGTCGTCGCCCCCGCGACGGTGTACGGCGCGAAACAGATCTCGGTCAGCGGCTCGGTGCACGCCACCAGGACCATTCCGGCCGCGACCCTGCGGCAGGCGCTGCTCGGCAAGGTCGTGACCGTCGGTGACGCGGTCTCGCTGCTACCGCGCGACCTCGGCCCCGACATCAGTTCTTCGGCTGCCACCCAGGCGCTTTCCCGGACATTCGGCATCGCGTGGACCACCGAGCTGCTCACGGTGACCGCCATCGATCCCGGGCGCGGCCCGGTGAGTGTGCAGCCGAACACCGCCGTCTTCTGGGGCGCGGGCGTGGTCGCCGCACGCGAAGCCGCCGACCGCGCGGCGGCCGGGGCGCCGATCCCGGTGGGTGAGCAATCGCAGGCGGCGGTAGCGGCAGGCGAACTGGCGGCCATGGCCGCGACGAACGGCGAGGTAACGGGCTGGGTCGCCGGGAGCGGTCACGCCGCGGTTCCCGTCGAGGAGCTGGCGGGCGCGCACGGCCAGGCCGCGAAACTCGACGAGTGGCTCAGCCTCGCGCTCGACGAACCGGAGTTGCTCAAAACCCTCGGTGCCACACCGCATCTCGGCGTGCTGATCACCGGCCCCGCCGGTGTCGGCAAGGCCACCCTGGCTCGTTCGGTGACCGCGCCACGGCGCATCATCGAGCTGGACGGCCCGACCGTCGGAGCCGCCGAGAGCGGCGCCCGGCTGCGTGAGGTCGCCGCCGCGGTCGCCGAGACCGGCTCCGGCCGTGGCGGGATCCTGCTCGTCACCGATATCGACGCACTGCTGCCCGCGCAGGCCGAACCGGTCGCCACCCTCATCCTCGACCAGTTGCGGGCGGCGGTCGCCGAGCCCTCTGTCGCATTCCTCGCGACCACCGCGCATCCCGCCGATATCGATGCGCGGCTGCGCGCTCCCGATCTGTGCGATCGCGAACTCGCACTGGCGCTGCCGACGGCCGCGGTGCGCAAGGCGCTGCTGGAACAGCTGCTGCGCAAGGTGCCGACCGACGAACTGAAGCTGGACGACATCGCCGCGCGGACACCGGGATTCGTGGTGTCGGATCTGGCGGCCCTGTGCCGGGAGGCGGCGCTGCGCGCGGCATCCCGTGCGAGCAAACAACATTCGGACCCAGTGCTTGCCCAGGCCGATCTGCTCGGCGCGCTGGAGGTGATCCGGCCGCTCTCGCGTTCGGGTGTCGACGAACTCGCGATCGGCAGTCTCGGTCTCGACGACGTGGGCGATATGGTCGAGACCAAGCAGGCGCTCACCGAGACCGTGCTCTGGCCGCTGCGCCACCCGGATTCCTTCGCCCGCTTGGGCATCCATCCGCCGCGCGGGCTACTGCTCTACGGTCCGCCCGGCTGCGGCAAGACCTACCTGGTTCGCGCGCTGGCAGGCACCGGCCAGCTCAGCGTGCACGCGGTGAAGGGTGCCGAGCTGATGGACAAATGGGTCGGGGCCTCCGAGCGTGCGGTGCGCGAATTGTTCCAGCGCGCACGTGATTCCGCGCCCTCGCTGATCTTCCTCGATGAAGTGGACGCACTCGCGCCACGACGCGGCCAGAGTGGCGACTCCGGCGTCGGCGACCGGGTGGTCGCCGCGCTGCTGACCGAACTCGACGGTGTGGAGCCACTGCGCGATGTGGTGGTGCTCGGCGCGACGAACCGTCCGGAGCTGATCGATCCCGCACTGCTGCGCCCGGGCAGGCTGGAGCGCCTGGTGTTCGTACCGCCGCCGGACGCCGACGCCAGGCTGGAGATTCTGCGCACCGCGGGCCGGTCGGTGCCGCTGGCTGACGACGTCGACCTCGCCGCACTCGCCGCCGACCTGGACGGGTATTCCGCCGCGGATTGCGCGGCCCTGCTGCGTGAGGCCGCACTGACGGCCATGCGGCGGGATATGGACGCCGCCGACGTCACGGCCGAGGATGTCGCGGCGGCACGGGCGGTGGTGCGGCCCTCGCTCGATCCCGATCAGGTCGAGTCACTACGCCGCTACGCCGACACGCGCGGTTAGCCGTTCGCAGCCCTCGCGGCAAACTCACCGCAATCCGGGCCTTACCGGCCTTTCCGCACGTCGCATCTGACCGGGCAATGTGTCAGTAATCCCAAGGTCAACCGTCGCGCACAGGTATGTTCGCATCGTGCGAAGGATCGGCAATGCGGTCGACACCATCACGGCTTTCCTGGGGGCCGCGGTCGCCGGTGTCGCGATACTGCTGCCGATCACCTTCACCTGGACGGGCCAGAGCACGCCGTATCGGCTGACCAGCCTCATCAACAGCGTGCCGCGCGGCGCCGCGATCGGTGTGATCGTCGCGGTCGCCGTCGCCGTGCTGGTGACCACCTTCACCCGTCCGGTGACGGCGTGGGCGACGGCGCTCGGCGGCGCGCTCGGCATGTTCGTCAATCACTTTGCCGGACGCCACGTTTCCTCGCCCGACATGCTGACTACACAGAACTACCTGGACTCGGTGTGCGCGGGCGTCCTGCTCGGCGCTCTCGGCGCGGCCGTGCTGCGCAGGCCGGGTCCCGCGATCGGATTCGCGCTGGGCGGCGCGGGCGCCTTCGTCTCCGGCGACCTGGGCGACCTACTGCATATCACCGGTCACGACCCGTTCCAGATTCTGGAAACACCGCCACGGTGGCTGATCGCGGCGGCGGTGTGCTTCCTGGTGCTCAGCACCTACCGCAACCGGTCGCGGCCGATGGACGAGCGGCCACCGCGGATGACCGTCGATCTTCCGGTGACGCCGATTCTCGCGGCCATGGTGCTGGCCCTAGTCGTCCTCATGGTCACCGAATGGTTGAACCGCCAATACCAGGACGCGCCCAACGTCAGTCACGCGGTCGATATCGGACTCGCGGTCACCGCGACGGCGCTCGCCGCATTGGCCGCCGCGATGCTGCTGCCCGGGCGCGACGGTGTCGGCGTGTACCTGGCGGTGAGCCTGGTTCCGGTCTTCAGTGCCCTTGGCTACGCGCCACGGCCGGGCTGGGGCCTGCTCGCGCTGCTGGTCATTACCGCTGTCGGGCTGTTCATCGGGATCCGACTGCCGTCGACGTTCATCGCGATCACGATGATCGCCGGACTCGCCGTCTTCTCCATGTACGCCGGGAACAGCGATATCAACATCGTGGACGCAGCGGGCAGCGCCGGCCTCGCGTTGACGGCAGGCTATTGCTGTGGCACCGCACGCCCTCGCTACGCGCCCAGCGGCGTGCTGGCGATCGCGGCCCTCTACCTGCCATCGATCATCACAGCGGTCGAACTCCAGCCCGACGGCGCGACCAAAGCATCGACACCGGGGGTGACCGCACTCGCGATCGCGGCCTGTTCGGCCGTCGGATTGGCGGTGCTGCATCGCTTCCGGCAGCGCAGCCGGCCGCAACCGGACAAACCCGCCGAGGGCGAAACATTAGCGGACATATAGCCGATCCGCTCCGACATGGCCGACGCCATACCGGCTCCAGTCACTGAAAATACGCGCTCCGCGTAGGATTTACCCGCATCACGCCGCCGCCCCGACCCGACGGAGTGCAGTTTGCTCGCAATCCTGCTCGCGCATGCCATGGCCGCGCTCGCGGCGCCATTGTGCGTGCGGGCGTTGGGCCGCAATGCGTTCTATGTCCTCGCCCTGGTCCCGTTCGGCGGGTTCGGCTGGGTGATCGCGAATTGGGGGAGCACACAGCAGGTTCGGGTCGCGTGGGCGCCGAGCATCGAGATGAACATCGATCTGCGTTTCGATTCGCTCGCCGCCGTCATGTCGGCACTCGTCCTCGGCATCGGCACACTGATCCTGATCTACTGCGCCAGATATTTCGAGGACGACGAGCCACGGCTCGGAGTGTTCGCGGCCGAGATGGCCGGCTTTGCCGGGGCCATGTTCGGGCTGGTCACCAGCGACAACATGCTGCTGCTCTTCGTATTCTGGGAAACAACCACAGTGTTGTCGTTCCTGCTCGTCGGGCACAACGCCGAGCAGGCGGTCAGCCGAAGGGCGGCGATCCAAGCGCTGCTGGTGACCGGCGCGGGCGGGCTGGCGATGCTCGTCGGCCTCATCATCCTCGGCGAGGCGAGCGGCAGTTATCTGCTGTCGGACCTGCTGGCGCGGGCGGACCCGCCGACGGGCACCGCGGTGAATGTCGCCGTGGTGCTGCTGCTCGTCGGGGCGTTGAGTAAGTCGGCCATCGTGCCGCTGCACTTCTGGCTGCCCGGTGCGATGGCCGCACCGACTCCGGTCAGCGCGTACCTGCACGCCGCCGCCATGGTGAAAGCGGGCGTATATCTGGTGGCTCGGCTTGCGCCGGTGTTCGCGAGCAGCCCGCCGTGGCACCCGTTGATCCTGACCCTCGGGGTGGCGTCGATGCTGCTGGCCGGGTTGCGGTCGATCCAGGTGCACGACCTCAAACTGATGCTGGCATTCGGCACGGTGAGCCAGCTCGGCTTCCTGATCCTGATGGTCGGCCTCGGCACTCCGGACGCGGCGCTGGCCGGTGTGACGCTGATCGTCGCGCACGCGTTCTTCAAGGGCTGCCTGTTCATGGTGGTCGGCATCATCGACCACGGGGCAGGCACGCGCGATCTGCGACGACTCTCCGGCCTCGGCCGCCGCGCACCGGTGCTGTGCGGGGTCGCGACGCTGGCCGCGCTCAGCATGGCCGGGATCCCGCCGCTGCTCGGCTTTGTCGGCAAGGAAAGCGCGCTGGCCGCCATCCTGGATACCGATACGCTCGCCGGGCCCGCCACGGCCGCCGTCGCCACCGGCGTGGTGCTCGGATCGATGCTGACGGTCGGCTACAGCATCCGCTTTGTGTGGGGAGCGTTCGCGGACAAGCCGGCGCGCACGACCGTCGGGGTCGACAGCGAGTGGCGGCGCAGTCAGGAGCGGGGCACGCCTGGCGCGGCGGAGGATCACTGGCACGCGCCGGGTGCGTTGTTCCTCACAGCGCCCGCGGTGCTGGCGGTGGCGGGCCTGGCTGCGGGAGTCGCCGCGCCCTGGCTCGACGAGCTGCTGAGTCCGTACGCGAAAACCCTGCCGGGGACTCTCGATTCGCGGCTGGCACTGTGGCACGGATTCAATGACCCGCTCGCGCTGACCATCCTGATCATCGCGGTAGGCGTCGCGCTGTTCCGGCTGCGCGCCCGCATCGGCGAATCCCCGCGCCCCATGCTCGGCAACGCCGACCGGGCCTACGACGCCACCCTTGCGGCTATGGATCGGCTGTCGCTACGGATGACCGGCGCGGTGCAGCGCGGTTCGCTGCCGTTGAGCCAGGCGACCATCCTCGGCACGCTGATCATCCTGCCCATGGTGTTGCTGGCGAGCGGCACTCGCACGGGAGTCGAACTGCGCCTATGGGATTCGCCGGTGCAACTGGCCATCGGGGCGATCATGGCCGCGATGGCGCTGAGCGCGACGCTGCTGCGCAATCGGCTGGCCAGCGTTCTGGTCGTCGGCGTCACCGGCTACGGGTGTGGCGTGATCTTCGCGCTGCACGGCGCTCCGGATCTCGCGCTCACCCAATTCCTCGTCGAGACACTCACATTGGTCATCTTCGTGCTGGTGTTGCGCGCCTTCCCCGCCGAGATCGAAGACAGCCGCACAGCCGCCTTCAAGATGCGCAGGGCGGTGCTAGCCACCGGGGTCGGCGCCACGGTCGCTGCGCTCACGGCCTTCGCCACCGCGGCCCGCGGCACCGAACCGATCTGGCGCCTGATCCCCGACGCCGCCTACACATTCGGCGGCGGCAAGAACGCGGTCAACGTCCTGCTCGTGGATATCCGTGCTTGGGACACCCTCGGCGAGATCTCGGTACTCGTCGTCGCCGCGACCGGAGTGGCCTCACTGGTGTTCCGCAGCAGGCGTTTCGGCAGCGCGCCGCGCGCCGCGGACGCACCGGACTACGACCCGGACCTGGTGAGCTGGTTGCCCGCGGGCCGGCTCGTCGCGCGGCGGGACCGATCGATGGTCCTGCAGATCACCACCCGTCTGGTCTTCCCCACCATCATGGTGCTGTCGGTGTACTTCTTCTTCTCGGGCCACAATGCGCCCGGCGGCGGTTTCGCGGGCGGGCTCACCGCGGGACTCGCGTTGACCCTGCGCTATCTCGCGGGTGGTCGGTACGAACTCGGCGAGGCGCTCCCTGTCGACGCGGGCCACGTGCTCGGCGCCGGGCTGGCACTGGCCGCCGGGACCGCGGCGGGCTCGCTGCTGCTCGGCGCGCCGCCGCTGTCCTCGGCGATCCTGGAGGTGACACTGCCGGTGCTCGGGCACATCAAGCTGGTCACCGCCCTGTTCTTCGATCTCGGCGTCTATCTGATCGTGGTCGGCCTTGTCCTGGATGTGCTGCGCAGCCTCGGCGCGCGCCTGGACTACGAGTTGGCATCCGAGAAGACCGGCCCGGCGAAGGGCGGTGTCCGGTCATGACGGCGAACCTGACGTTGCTGGTCCTCATCGGGGTGCTTGTCGCCTGCGGGGTGTACCTGATCCTCGAACGCGCCGTGTCGAAGATGCTGCTCGGCATGATCCTGTTCGGCAACGCGGTGAATCTGCTGATCCTCACCGTCGGCGGACCCGGCGGCAGGCCCCCGATTCGCGGCGACGCCGACGACGCGCACGAACAAATGGCCGACCCTTTGTCCCAGGCGATGGTGCTCACCGCGATCGTGATCACCATGGGCCTCGCGGCATTCGTCCTCGCGCTCGCCTACCGGTCCTACAGCCTCACCACCACAGAGGATGTCCAGAACGACCGGGAAGACGTCGACATCGCCGCGCGGCGCGGGCGAGAGGACCCAGAGGATTGAGCCCGTCGCCGGATCTATTGCCCGCGCTGGCGCCGCTGCCGGTGCTGGTCCCGTTGCTCGGTGCCGCGGCGACCCTGGTGTTCGGCCGCAAGCCGAGCATCCAGCGTTCGATCATGGTCCTCGCGTTGGCGTCGGTCGTGGTGATCTGCGGACTGTTGTTGTATCTGGCCGACCGGGACGGGACCACCGCGGTCCAAGTCGGCGGCTGGGAAACGCCGATCGGCATCACATTGGTGGTGGACCGGCTCTCCGCGGCGATGCTGCTCGTCTCGTCCATCGTGCTGCTCGTCGTGTCCGTCTACGGTGCCGGCCAGAACATCCGCGACGGCGACGAGCGGCAGCCGACCTCGATCTATCGGCCCACGTATCTGGTGCTGACAGCGGGTGTTTCGGCGGCCTTCCTCGCCGGTGACCTGTTCAATCTGTTCGTCGGCTTCGAGATCCTGCTCGCCGCCTCGTTCGTGCTGCTGACCGTCGGCGCGACCGCGGACCGGATCCGCGCGGGCGTCGCGTATGTGATGGTCTCGATGCTGTCGTCGCTGATCTTCCTGACCGGCATCGGACTGGCCTATGCGGCCACCGGAACACTGAACCTGGCACAGCTGGCCGTCCGGATGAACGAGGTGCCCCATGGCACGCGCACCGCCATCTACGCGGTGCTGCTGGTGGCGTTCGGCATCAAGGCGGCGGTCTTCCCCCTGTCGAACTGGCTGCCGGACTCCTACCCCACCGCACCCGCGCCGGTGACCGCGGTCTTCGCCGGGCTGCTCACGAAAGTCGGTGTGTACGCGATTATTCGGACGCATACGCTGCTGTTTCCCGACGGTGGTTTCGATTCGGTGCTGCTGGTCTGCGGCCTGCTCACCATGCTGGTCGGCATTTTCGGCGCGATCGCGCAGAACGATATTCGCCGCCTGCTGTCGTTCACGCTGGTCAGCCATATCGGCTACATGGTGTTCGGGGTCGGGCTCGCCACCACGGCCGGGCTGGCGGGCGCGGTTTTCTACGTGGCGCACCACATCCTGGTGCAGACCACACTGTTCCTGGTAGTCGGTCTGATCGAGCGACAGGCCGGTTCGGTGACGCTGCGCAGGCTCGGCGGCCTGGCCGCGGCGAGTCCGCTGCTTGCCGTGCTGTTCCTGGTTCCTGCGCTCAATCTCGCCGGGATACCCCCGTTCTCGGGGTTCATCGGCAAGGTCACGCTCTTGCAGGCGGGTGCGGCGGACGGCAGTGTGCTGGCCTGGGTGCTGGTGGCGGGGTCGGTCGTCACCAGCCTGCTGACGCTGTATGTCGTCGCGCGGGTGTGGAGCAAGGCCTTCTGGCGGCCGCGGTCGGAGGCACCGGAGGGCCATCTCACGGCCGCGAAACCGCCGACGCTGATCGAGGATTCGACCGACGTGCTCTACGACGAACGCACCGACCCCGGCCGCATGCCCGTGCTGATGGTGCTCTCGACGACGGCGCTTGTCGCGGTCGGCCTCAGCCTCACCGTGCTGGCCGGGCCCATCCTCGGCATCGCCGACCGCGCCGCGACGGATCTGCGCGATCCCGCCGTGTATATCCGTGCGGTACTGGGCAATTCGCAGAGGGCAGCGCCGGGGGGAGTCCGATGAGGCTCGGTAGCGCTGCGATCAACAGGGAGCGGGCGGTCCGCGTCGGCATTCTGGTGTGGCTGACCGCCGTCTACATGGTCCTGTGGGGTGACCTGAGCGTCGCCAATCTGCTGGCCGGGCTCGCGGTGGCCGCGCTGATCATGGTGACACTGCCGCTGCCCCGGGTCCCGGTCGCCGGTCGACTGCATCCGCTGTCGCTGGCCGAACTCATCGTGGTGAGCGTGTACTACGCCCTCGAATCCAGCCTCCAGGTCGCTTGGTTCGCGATCCGGCCCGCACCGCCGCCGGTCTCCGGTGTGCTGCGACTGCGCATGGAGATCAAATCCGATCTGGTGCTCGCATTGTGCGCGGACCTGCTCAATCTGATTCCGGGAACCATGGTGCTCGAGATCGAGAAAGAACGCCGCGTCGTCTTCGTGCACGTGCTCGACGTGAGCAGCGACGCGGCCGTCGACAAGTTCTATCGGACCACCCGGCGGCTGGAACGACTGCTGATCGCCTCGTTCGAGCGCCCCGCCGAATGGCATCTCACCCAACCACCGGAGGTCAACAGATGACCGTCGTCACCATCGTCGCCGCCGTGCTGTTGACAGCCGCGGCCGTGATCACCAGCTACCGCGTACTTGCCGGACCGAACACCCTGGACCGGGTGGTCGGCATCGACTCACTGATGGCGATCGCCGCGTCCGGACTCGCGGTCTGGGCGGCCTACAGCGACGACACCACCGTGCTCCCCGCGATCGTCGCGCTGGCGCTGGTCGGGTTCCTCGGCTCGGCGGCCGTCGCTCGATTCCGGGTCAGGGACGACCAATGACGCGCGGCGAGGACGACCGATGACACTGTGGCACTGGGTTTCCGCCGTCCTGATCCTGTCCGGGGCCGTGCTCGCACTGACCGCGGCGATCGCGATCGTGCGCTTCCCCGACACCCTCACGCGCATGCACGCCGCCACCAAACCGCAGGTGATCGGGCTGATCCTGGTGCTGGAGGGTGCGGCGATCCCACTGCGCGGCCAGGGCAACGTCTGGCTACTCGTCCTCGTCGGCTTGTTCACCCTGCTCACCGCACCGGTCATCGCCCACCTGATCGGCCGCACCGCGTATCGCGAACAGCGCCACCGCGACGGCTTGTTCCAGGTCAACGAGCTCGGCGACGATATCGACGCGCCCTGACTGCTCCGGGTACACCAGGACGCCTGCGCCTGCCGCATGGATGAGGTCGAGTGCCCCCGAGCACGTCGTAGCCGAGCTCTCCGGCGAGCGCTTACCGTGCCGCGCCCCGGCCACGCCGGGGAATCACGCGATGGACGGCGCGGTGAGCGCCTGATCCTTCGCCGCGACTCCGGGACGCCGGGCGAACCAGGTCGCGTGGAAGGCAGCGGCCATCGCCGCGAGCAGCGCAAGCACGACTGTGCCTGCCAATACCGGGTATTCGGCCATCGGGACCGCGAGGTAGCGGTAGGCGATCAGCAGCGTCGCCAGGATTGCCGCGCCGAAGGCGACCACCCGGATCCGGAACAGACCCCAGCCGCGTTCGGGTTCACGCAGCACCGACTCCACGGTCAGACAGAGCATCGCGCCCGCGACCAGGTCGACGCCGTAGTGGTAGCCGAAGCCGAGTGTCGCGGTCAGGGTGGCGAGCAGCCAGAACGTGCCGCCCCAGCGCAGCCAGAGCGGGGCGCGGTCGCCGTTGGTGTCGCGGCGGGTGTGCAGGAACACCGACAGCGCCCACGCCGTGTGCATGGACGGCATGCAATTGCGCGGGGTCGCGGCATCGAACGGCAGTGGCGCGGGACTGTGGTCGATCGGCGGCAGCATGCCCGGCCAGAAATTGCCGACCTGCAGCCCGTGACCGTCCGACCCGAACGCGAACATCGGGCCGACCACCGGGAAGATCACATAAATGACCGGACCGAGCAGGCCGAGCACCAGAAACGTCCGCACCAGATAGTGGCTCGGCCACTGACCGGTGGGGACCACCCGGCGCAGCTGCCACACCGCGACGACGATCGCCGCGACCGGCAGTTCGATGTACACCCAGTGGAGCACCGCGTAGACCTCGGGGCCGAGCGCGTCGACCACCCGGCCCATCACCCACGACGGGTCGCCGAGGGCATGGTCGGCGAGCATGACGTATTCGTCGAGCACCGTCGGCCGGGTGATCACCGTGACATGCAGCCACACATCGCCGACCTTGGTCGCCAGCATGAGCAAGGCGCCCAACGCCGCGGCATGCAGCGCATTGCGCCGCTCGATGCCGCGCCAGCGCAGCCACGCGAGCACGGCCAGCCCGGTGAGCACGATCACCGGCCCGTTGCCGACGGTCACCGGATCGCCCGCGAGCAGCCGCCCGCCCGCACCCACCAGGTCGATGGCGACGGCCGCGCCGAGCGCGATGATTCGACGCCGCATCGATATACCGACGAGGGCGAGCACCAGCCCGGCCCACGGCACGGACATGGACTTGGGCGTGCCGACATAGTCGTGCCACACGCTTTCCAGCGGACCCTCGAAGCCCTGCGCCATGGCCACGATCTGCAGGGCGATCAGCAGGATCGGCACGGCGGCGACACCGGCCGCCACCCACACCCGGGCCTGCGGCACGCGCACCCGCGCAGCCGCACTTCCCACTCTGGAACCCGGATCTTCGACAAGCACTCGACCATAGTAAACGGGGGATGAACGCCACCCCACTGGCCGACTGAACGTCAGTCGACCGAAACGGCGGGCATACCTACTTGTCCAGCTCCTTGACCAGCGAGTCGACCACCGCGATCAGATCGCCCTGGGCAGCGGCGGCGACTTTGCGCTGCCGCTGATATGACGCGCCGCGCTCCGGAATCTCGGCGACCAATCGCAGCTCGTCCGCACATCCGAGCCGCTTGGCGGTCGGCTCCAACCGGTTCAGCAGATCCATCAGATCATCGGTGACCAACCGCTCGTTGCTGGCGGCATCCACGATGACGATCGCGTCGAGGCCGTAGCGGGCGGCCCGCCACTTGTTCTCCTGCGCATGCCACGGCGGCAGCGTCGGCAGCTGTTCGCCGTTCTCGACCCGCTGATCGAGATCCACGATCAAGCAGTGGATGAACGCGGCCAGCGCCGATAGCTCCGCGCGCGTGGAGATGCCGTCGCACACGCGCACCTCGATCGTGCCCCACTTGGGCGCGGGCCTGATGTCCCAGTGCATGCCGCCGAGCTGCTCGAACACCCCGGTCTTCATCTGGTCGTACACGAAATGCTCGAACTCCGTCCAGTTTTCGAACTGGAACGGCAACCCGGCGGTGGGCAGCTGCTGGAACATCAGCGTCCGATTGCTCGCGTATCCGGTGTCCGAACCGGCCCACATCGGCGAGGACGCGGACAGCGCGAGCAGATGCGGATACGACAGCAGCATCGAGTTCAGGATCGGAAAGACCTTGTCGCGGTGGGAGACCCCGACGTGCACGTGCACGCCCCAGATCATCATCTGGCGGCCCCACCACTGGGTGCGCTCGATCAGCTCGTCGTAGTGCGCCGAACGGGTGAGCTGCTGCGCCGACCACTGGGCGAACGGATGGGTGCCCGCGCAGAACAGATCGACGCCGAGCGGGTCGGCGGCGCGGCGCACGGCTTCCATGGTGCCGCTCAGATCGTCGACGGCCTCACCGACGGTGTTGTGCACCCCGGTGACCAACTCGACGGTGTTGCGCAGCAACTCCTTGGTGACCTGTGGTGTGCCGTCGTGCGCACGCAGGTCGCCCACCGAATCGAACACTGCCGCAGCCGTATTCGACAGGTCCCGAGTGACCTTGTCGACCAGCGCGATCTCCCATTCGACGCCGATCGTCGGCCGGGGCGAACCTTGGAAGGGAACCCGCTCGATTCCTGCCCCGGCCATATATCAAACCTTGCTACTGGATGACACCGCAAGCGACACGGCCACCCGCGTCGCCGGTTGCCAGAGTGGTGTCGTCCGGGCCGGCAACGCCGTCGGCCCGAACATAACGGTTGGGGATGTTGCCGAAGTTGTCGGCGTCGGCGTGGATGATCAGGGCCTTGCCCTTGATCTCTTCCAGGGTCACCGCATCGGTGGTCGTGACCAGCTTCGCCATGCCGTCTTCGCGGACCTCGAGTGAGGTCAGGTCGCCGCTGGCCGGGTGCGCGTTGGCGCTGCCGACCTGCAGGTGGCCGCCCGCCGAGAGGAAGGCGCCCGCCGGGCCGCCGGTGGGCGCGACCGAGTTGGCCTCGCACTTGCCGACCTGGTGGATGTGCAGCCCGTGGAATCCCGGCTTCAGGCCGTGGCCCTCGACCGTGACCTGCAAGTGTTTGCCGTCCTTGACGATGTTCGCGGTGCCGACGGAGGCGCCCGCGGTGTCCTTCAGCTCGACCTTCACGCCGCTGTTGGCGTCGGCGTTGCCGTGCTCGGTACCGGATTCGGCGGCCGGGGCGGACGCACCGGTCCACACCGGAGGCGTCGTTCCCTTGACGTCACTCGACTCCTGACTGTTGGAACAGGCAGCGAGGCCGAAGACCGCGACCGCAAGCACCGGGGTCACAGTCCGCCAGGACGGGCGACGAGTTGTGGACGGGGCCATCGGGGAACTCCTTTACGAGTACCGAGTTTACGAGTAAAGCTGGGTGGACACGTTCGTTACCGGACAAGATGATGCCACGCCCGCCGTGTCGCGGGAGTGACCGGGCCGTGTCGCGGCGGGCCTCGGACCTCAGTTGCCGGTGACGACGACGGTCACGCCCGAACCCGAATCGCCGGCTCCGGTGCCGCGCGGCACGGCGGTGGCGCCGATCTGCGTGGCGATCGCCGCGGCCGCTTCTCGCTCGCCCGGCGTATTTCCGTAGAACACAGTCGTTTTCGCGACATTCTCACCGGGATAGTTGCCGACTTCGGCGACGTTCCAGCCACTGGCACTGAGTTCGCTCGCGGTGCGCGCGGCCAATCCGGGGATGAGGCTGTTGTTCAGAACCCGCACCGGCACCGCCCGGCTCTGGGCGGGTGTGGTGGTCGGTGGCGTCGTCGTGGTCGGCGTCACGGTGGTCGTGGCGGCCGCGGTGGTGGTCGCGGCCGCGGTGGTGGTCGCGGCCGCGGTGGTGGTCGCGGCCGCGGTGGTCGTGGCCGAGGTGCGAACGACGACCGACGTCGCCTGAACCTGTGACGCGGGCGATACGGCCTCCGACTCGCTTGCGCCCGAGGTGTCGGTGTCGGAACTCGACAGCGACATCGCACCGAGGCCTGCGAAAACAATGGCCAGCGCGATCAACACCATCGCCAGCGCGCGCAACGGCGGTCCCCCGGGGGTGGGATTCGGGTAGCTCACCTGCTCGACCCTAGTCTTAATTCACAGCAACGGGTCATACCTGGAAGCCGAGCCGCCGTGCGGCCCTGGCCTTCTGCCTGCTCGCCCGCAGCCTGCGCAGGCGCTTCACCAGCATCGGGTCGGCGGCGAGCGCCTCCTGACGGTCCACGACCGCGTTCAGAACCTGGTAGTACCTGGTCGGCGACATACCGAACAGTTCGCGGATGGCCTCTTCCTTGGCGCCCGCGTACTTCCACCACTTGCGTTCGAAGTCCAGAATGTCGCGCTCACGACGGCTCAAACCGTCGCTGTCACTATCATCGGCCTGTGTCGAGACCTCAACTGTGACATCGTCGCTCGCAGAAGGGCTGTCCTGGATCGCGGAAAGATTCCGCGCCGCTGCGCCGTCCATCTCGCTCCCTCGCCGAGTAACCACCAGACGAAAAATGATGCTTGTACGTCGCGGATCATTCAACCACGGGCCGATGGGAATGCCGCATCTTCGTCGCGGCGTGTTCGCTACTCCCCGGTAACGCGTGTCACCGGGGTGTTCCCACCCTCACGGCGCACCGCCGGGCCGCCCCCGCAATAATTGCCCCATGGCAATCCTCCCCATCGTGATCGTCGGCGACCCCGTTCTGCACAACCCGACCGAACGGGTCACCCAGACACCGGAGGAGCTCGCGGAGCTGATCGCGGACATGTACGAGACCCTGGACGCCGCCAACGGCGTCGGCTTGGCGGCCAACCAGGTGGGCGTGCCGCTGCGGCTGTTCATCTACGACTGCCCGGACATCGGCGCCGACGGCAAGGCGACCCGGCGCAAGGGCGCGGTGATCAACCCGGTGCTGGAGACCTCGGAGATTCCCGAGGTCATGCCCGACCCCGATGACGACGAAGAGGGCTGCCTCTCGGTGCCCGGTGAGCAGTTCCCCACCGGTCGGGCCGAGTGGGCCAGGGTCACCGGCATCGATGAGCACGGTGAACCCGTCGACATCGAGGGCAAAGGCTTCTTCGCCCGCATGCTGCAACACGAGGTCGGTCATCTCGACGGGTTCCTGTACGTCGATGTGCTGATCGGACGCAACGCCCGCGCGGCGAAGAAGGCGATCAAGCGAAACGGCTGGGGCGCGCCCGGGTTGAGCTGGATTCCCGGCACCGTGCCCGATCCGTTCGGACACGATGACTGACCCTGCGCTGCCCGATATTCCGCTCGGCAGACGTGTGGTGCTTCGCTATCAGCTGCCTGCCGGTTATCCACAATCGCTGACCGATGTGATCGGCGAGCTCGTCTCACTGGATCCGCCGACGGTGCGCGCCGCGGACGGACGGGTCGTCGCGGTGGCGCCGGACCGGGTCGTCGCACTGAAAGCGTTGGGGCCGCGACCTATTCGCACCAAGGAGATCCGGGCGCTGGAGGCTGCCGCGGCCAACGGGTGGCCAGGGATCGAGCACGCCTGGATCGATGGCTGGCTGGTGCGCGCCGGGCGCGGATACACCGGTCGCGCCAATTCGGCGGTGCCGCTGGGTAGTTCCGCGGGACCAGCGGAGCTGGGCGCGGAAACGCTGCACCGCATCGGCGAGTGGTTCACCGCGCACGGGCTGCCGTTGCTACTGCAACTGCCCGATCGCCTCGCTCCCGTGCCGCCGGGTTGGCGCACCTGGAGCGAGACCGTGGTGCTCGGCATCGATATCGACACTGTCGTACTGCCGCAGGGGCCTTCGATGGTCCGAGTGGCGCCCGCACCCGACCCGGCCTGGCTGGACGTGCACCGATTCAAGGGCGAAGACCCTGCGGCACAGGGTGTTTCGCGGCCGGTGCCGGAGCTCGACGTGCTGACCGCGGTGCAGGACGGCGAGGTCGGGTTCGCGTCACTTGGCCTGCCGCAACCGATCGCGATCGGCCGCGGCGCGCTCACCACCGCGCCGGACGGGCGGCGCTGGGTGGGGCTGACCTGTGTGGCGGTAGCCGCGCCGCATCGCAGGCACGGGCTCGGTTCGCTGGTGTGCGCCGAGCTCATCCGCTGGGGACACACTCGTGGCGCCACCCATGCCTACATACAGGTCGAAGCCGACAACGTCGGGGCCATGGCGTTGTACCACGATATGGGCTTCGTCGAGCACCACGCGTACCGATACGCCGCGCCGCAGGGCACTCGCTGAACCGAGCGGCCTGCGGTAGAACGGTCCTACAACCCACTGTGTAAGGAAGGCATCCGTGCGTCTCGCGACCTGGAACGTCAATTCGATCCGCTCCCGCCTCGATCGGGTCGCGGACTTCCTCGACCGCCAGGACATCGACGTGCTCGCGATGCAGGAAACCAAGTGCCGCGACGACCAGTTCCCGTTCGAGCGCTTCGACGAACTCGGCTACGAGGTGGCCCACCTCGGCGTGAACCAGTGGAACGGTGTCGCGATCGCCTCCCGGGTCGGCCTGGAGAACGTGGAACTCGCCTTCCCGGAGCAGCCCGGCTTCGACAAGGACGCGGGCGAATCGCTGATCAGCACCCCGGTGGTGGAATCGCGCGCGCTCGGCGCGACCTGCGGCGGCGTGCGCGTCTGGAGCCTGTACGTCCCCAACGGCCGCACCCTGACCGACCCGCACTACACCTACAAGCTGGAATGGCTCGCCGCCCTGCGTGAGAACGGCGCGAAGTGGCTCGCCGACGACCCCGAGGCCCAGATCGCCCTGGTCGGCGACTGGAATATCGCCCCGACCGACGATGACGTCTGGTCGGTCGACTACTTCGCCGGCAAGACCCACATCTCCCAGCCCGAACGCGACGCCTTCACCGCCATCGTCGACACCGGCTTCGCCGACGTCATGCGCCCCTTCGCCCCCGGCCCCGGCGTCTACACCTACTGGGACTACACCCAGCTGCGCTTCCCCCGCAAAGAGGGCATGCGCATCGATTTCATCCTCGCCTCCCCCACCCTGGCGGCCCGCACCAAGGATGCCGTAGTCGACCGCGAGGAACGAAAAGGCAAGGGCGCCAGCGACCACGCGCCCGTCATCGCCGAGTTCACCGACTAAGGACTCGATCACGTGGTGTGCTCGATCGCTGGACGCTGGATGCGGGCACGCCAGATCGGTGTGAGCCTGATGAGCCCGGTCAAGCTCTAGGCGCTGAATAACCGAGTAGGCGATACCTCACTCGTAGTGGGTGCGGCACGCGATGATGATGGCCGCGTCGCCCTCGATGACATATACGACTCTGTGTTCGGAAGTGATTCTGCGCGACCAGTAGCCGGAGAGGTTCTGCCGCAACGGTTCCGGCTTACCGATACCTTCGTAACCGTTGCGACAGATGTCGTCGATGAGTTTGTTGATCCGCCTCAGAGTGGCCCGATCCTGCGTCTGCCACCACGTATAATCGGCCCAAGCGCTCGGGGTGAAGGTGATCTTCACTTGCCGTCCTCGGCACCGATCAGTTTCCCGCTCCCGGGTTTCCGAGCCGCTTTCGCCTTTACCGCCTTCGGCGTCGCAGATTTTCGCGGCACAGGCTTCGCTGTTGCAGACTTCGGTGCCGCGAGGGACGGCTCATCGTCCTCGACGAGGTCATGCGGACTCGCCTGGCCGCTGCGATGCTCAGCAATCGAGCGCTCCAAGTGCCGTGCGTTGGCAGGGTTGCCGAGCAAGTATGCGGTCTCTTTCAGCGCCTCGTATTCGCGCAGCGAGATGACAACGGCGGCCTCATGTCCGGCCCGTGTGATGACGACTTCTTCTAGGTCTTCGGTTGCGGAATCGAGAACGGCGGCGAGGTTGGCACGTGCCTCGCTGATAGTCATGGGGCGCATACTGTCGATTGTACAAGATCACGTACAATATCGACAGAGCCGACTGCCCCGCAGCTGGCAGCGGCCGTGGACCCGACCATGCGGGCGTAGCGTTCGCGTGCTTCTCGCAGGGATACTGTCACGGGTTTCGCGGAGTACCCCCAAGCCGAATGCTCACCATAGAAACCTCCGGTCATCAGGCCCCAGGAATGAACATCCGCGACGATGGCAGTGCGGCCCGAACTCCTGACTACGGGTTCATTTCATAGACCCCAGCGTGTGCCCGAGCCTGGCCAAGTACCTGCTCGAACCGCGCCCGATCGGCGACGGGACGACGGACCAGGTCGAGCGCCCGTGTCTGCTGGGCCTTGGTCGCGGCCGGCTTGGTGTGCAGGGTCAGTGCGTTCTTGGAGAATTCGCGCACGAAACCGTCGAAGATCTGGTCCAGCACGTCGGCACCGGTGGCTTCGATCTCGGCCTGCTCCAGGATCAGTTGCGCGTAGGGCACCGCGGTGAACAGTTCGCCGAGCGCGAAGAGGAAGTCGACGTCGCGCTGCTGCGCGGCGGTCGGCGCGGCGGCGGCCAGCAGGGTCTGGAAGGCGAGGGCTTGCTCGAGGAAGACCGCGACATTCGGTATGTGCGTGAACTTTTCGAAGACCGGACGCCAGTCGCGGAACCGGATGCGGCCGAGGCCGCTGCTCGGCCCCTGCCGGAACAGGAACTGGTCGTCGGCCGCTTCCCGCCGCGTCGGCACCGTCGGGTAGCTCGCGCCTGCCAGCTCCGCGCGCAGCTTCGGCACCGCCGCACCCGCGTGCGGCGCGAGCCGCCGGCTCGACCAGCTCAACGCCGTGGAGACCGCGCGCACCGTGCCCTTGGGCGCCACACTCGCACCGGGCAGTAAGCGCAGCGCGGCGAGCCCGGCATCGGCGGGATGGAACATGTAGTTGGCCATGAACTTCAGCGACAACGCCATGTTCACGTGCACCGTACCCTCGAGACGCGGCAGCCCGAAGAGGCCGAGCATCGCCATCGGGAAGTACATGTCGTTCTCGAAACCGCGGGCGGCGATCACGTCCGCGAGGTCCTCGACGATCCGCTGGCCCTGGCGGGTGACGGTCATCTTCTCGATCGCGTTGAACAGCAGGTAGCGGCGGTCCTCCGGCGAGGCGCTGCGCAGGTAGTCGATGGCCCGCTCGCTGTAGAGCTTCATGCCGATCAGTCGCGCGTACGAGTCGGTCAGCAGCGACTGCACCTGCGGGAACTCGGTTACCCGGTGGCCGAACAGTATTCGGTTCTCCGCATGCGTAATCGCCTCGTAGTAGGCGTGTTCGCACGCACCGACCGCGCCGAAGCCGAGGTTGAACTTGCCGACGTTCACGGTGTTCATCGCGGCATGGAAGGCATCCTCACCGCGGTGCAGGATGTCCTGCTCGGCGACCGGATACTGCTCCAGATCGAAGGCGGCGACATACATCTGACTGTCGACGACATTGCGGCGCAGCTTGTAGTTCTTGTGCTTGCTGTCGGCGACGAAGAACAGGTACCCCTCGTAATCTTCCTGCGTCGGCTTGCTTTCCAGCGCCTTGGCGCTGTCGATGATCGGCTTGTCGGCGCGGCGGCCGAACACCGACACCATGGCCGCCAGATTGCCGTTGCCGATGTAATGCTTGCTGCCGGTGGCGGTGTACCCGCCGCCGGGTTCGGGCTCGAGCACCATGTCGGTGGAGTAGACGTCGGCGCCGTGATCCTTCTCGGAGAGGCCGAAAGCGAAGATCTCGCCGGAATCCAGCAGTGCGGCGGCCTTCTGCTTGGCGGCTTTGTTGTCGCTCTGCCAGATCGGGCCGAGCCCGAGGATGGTGACCTGCCAGACATACCAGTAGGACATGCCGTAGAAGCCGAGGATCTTGCTCAACATCGCGATCCGGCCGGTGTCCCAGCGCTTGTTCGGATCACCGTTCGCCTCGGCGGCGGGCGTGAGGAAGGTGGCGAACACCCGCTCGCGCTTCACGAAGTCGAGGAAGTCGGAGTACCAGATCCGGTCCCGATCATCGCTCTTGAGCACCGCCTTACCGCGGGATTCGAACCAATCGACCGTGGCGCGCAACAGCCTGCGGGTCTCCGCGTCGAACTCGGCGAACTCGCTGGTCTTCGGGTTGAACAGGGTTGTTGTCATCGATGACTCCTCGGCGTGGTCGGCGATTTCATTCGCGACTGTAGCATTATTGTTCGTCAACGTAGGAACCTGATTTTACGCGTAAGACCAGCCAGAACCGTGGCAATCGCACTGATATCGTTGCTCTTCATGGGTAGCGAGTCGGCCGTGCAGCCACGGCAGCGGGCACAGCATTTGGGCCCCGAGCGCCGCCGCCCCCAGGTGCTGGACACCGCACTGGCGATCGCCGTGGAGAACGGCATCGCGGCGGTCACCATGGCCGCCATCGCCGAGCGCATGCATGTGACCAGGCCCGTGGTCTACGCGTGCTTCGCCGATCGCGTCGAGCTGATCGAGGCCCTCATCCAGCGCGAGGAGAGCTATCTGGTCGGCGGACTGCTCGAGGTGCTGCCCGCGCGCGATGTCGACGCGGGCGAGACCGTGTTCATCGAGGGTTTCCGCGCGCTGCTGGAGCAGGCGGCCGATCGTCCCGATGCGTGGCGGCTGCTGTACGGCAATCCCGATCCCGCCGTTGCGGATTCGTTCGGGCGTGGCCGCAAGCTCGCGGTCGAGCGCTGCACCACCCTGTTGCGCCCCACCCTGCGCGCATGGGGCACCGAGGACGCCGATCGGAAGCTGCCCGCCCTGGTAGAGCTGTGGGTGTCGGCGGGCGAGGGCGCGGTGCGCACCTTGCTCGCGGGCGAGGGCGGCTGGGATCCGCAGAGCCTCGGCGCCTTCGTGGGCGCCGCGGTGTATCGCGCGCTGCGCGACGCCTGACCGCATCGCCGCCCGATCCCGGCAGCACACCCGGGCCCGCGCCGGCCATTGCGCAGCTCAACAATTGTTCAGCAGGTTAGCCGCATCGCTAGGCGAAATGCTCGGCAACGGCAATGGTGACCCGACAGAATGCGTACCCATCGGGCCGCTTTTGCCACCATTGGGCAACACCGCTCACTACCATGGGTAGCAAATATCCGACCAGCGGCCGGAGGTGCGGTCATGGCGTTTTATCGGCAGGTGGGATCGGTGCCGCCGAAGCGGCACACCCAGCACCGGGACGAGAGTGGGCGACTCTTCTACGAGGAGCTGATGGGCGAGGAGGGCTTCTCCGGCGACTCGTCACTGCTCTATCACCGCGGCCTGCCGCCCGCGATCGTCGACTCCACGGTGTGGGAACTGCCCGACCAGTCCACGACACCGAACCATCCACTGCGCCATCGACATCTACGTCTGCACGACCTGTTCCCCGGTGACACCCCCGCCGAGACCGATCCCGTCACCGGTCGGCGGCTGTTGCTCGGCAATGCCGATGTCCGGATCTCCTACGTGGTCGCCAAGGGCGGCTCGCCGCTGTACCGCAATGCCATCGGCGACGAGCTGGTGTACGTGGAATCCGGCGCCGCGGTGCTGGAGACGGTCTTCGGCGCTATCGCCGCACGACAGGGCGATCAAGTGCTCATTCCGAGGGCGACAACCCACCGTTGGCTGCCCAGCGGGCCCGATCCGCTGCGCGCGTACGTGATCGAGGCGTCCGGTCACATCACACCGCCGAAGCGCTATTTGTCGAAATTCGGCCAGCTGCTGGAACATTCGCCGTACTGCGAGCGCGATCTGCACGGACCGACCGAGCCGTTGACCGAGACAGGCGCCGATATCGAGGTCCTGGTGAAGCACCGGCCGGGCGGCCGCGTCGTCGGCACCAGAATGATCTACGCGACGCACCCGTTCGACGTGGTCGGCTGGGACGGCTGCCTCTACCCGATCACCTTCAACATCGCCGACTTCGAACCGATCACCGGACGCGTGCACCAGCCGCCACCGGCTCATCAGGCGTTCGAGGGCATCAACTTCGTGGTGTGCAATTTCGTGCCGCGCAAGGTCGACTACCACCCGCTGTCGATCCCGGTGCCGTACTACCACTCGAATGTCGACTCCGATGAGATCATGTTCTACTGCGGCGGAAACTACGAGGCGCGCAAGGGTTCCGGCATCGGCCAGGGCTCGGTGTCGGTGCATCCCGGCGGTTACGCGCACGGCCCGCAGCCCGGCGCCTATGAGCGCAGCATCGGCATCGACTTCTTCGACGAATTGGCCGTCATGGTCGACACCTTCCGGCCGCTGGAACTCGGCGAGGGCGCGCTGGCGTGTGAAGATCCCGGCTACGCCTGGACCTGGTCGAATCGGGGTCCACAGCAGTGAAGAAGCGCATCGAGGTCCGCCCCGGCTCGCCCTACGGACCCGAGAACCTGCCCTACTGCGTGTTCGCGCCCGCCCATGGCGACTATCGCGTCGGCGCTCGACTGGCCGATTCGGTCATCGATCTCGCCGTAACACTCGATGATCCGGTCTTCGCGCAGCCGAGTCTCAATGCGTTCATGGCGCAGGGCCCGCGGTACTGGCACACGGCGCGCGACCGGCTCCGCA
Organism: Nocardia sp. NPDC057440; assembly: GCF_042802915.1. Taxonomy (NCBI): domain Bacteria; kingdom Bacillati; phylum Actinomycetota; class Actinomycetes; order Mycobacteriales; family Nocardiaceae; genus Nocardia; species Nocardia sp. NPDC057440. The sequence continues at coordinate 561,776 of NZ_JBHVDF010000002.1, read as the reverse complement.
CACTGGTCGAGGGCAAAATCCTCGCCGAGGCAGCGCATCCGCTGGCCGAGGTGACCTTGGCGCTGCCGGTACAGATCGGCGACTACGTCGACTTCTACGCCAGCATCGACCACGCCACGAATCTCGGCCGCCTTTTCCGCCCGGATTCCGAACCGCTACTGCCCAATTGGCGGCACCTGCCGGTCGGGTACCACGGCCGGTCCGGCACCGTCGTCGTGTCCGGCACCGACCTCACCCGCCCCTGCGGTCAGCGTCGAATCGATTCGGGCACACCCGATTTCGGCCCGACCCGACGGCTGGATATCGAGGCCGAGCTCGGCTTCCTCGTCGGGGTCGGCTCTGAGCTGGGCTCGCCGATCGGCGCGGACGAGTTCGCCGAGCACGTCTTCGGTGTCGCGCTGGTCAACGACTGGTCCGCGCGTGACATCCAGGCCTGGGAGTATCAACCGCTCGGTCCGTTCCTCGGCAAATCGTTCGCCACCTCGCTGTCGGCGTGGGTGACCCCGCTGGCGGCGCTGGAGTCCGCGCGCATCCCACTGCCGGAGCAGACCCCGCGGCCGCTGCCCTACCTGCGTGACGAACAACCGTGGGGACTCGATATCGACCTGGCGGTGAGCTGGAACGGCGAGGTGGTCTCGCATCCGCCTTATTCCCGCATGTATTGGTCCCCGGCGCAGATGCTGGCCCATCTCACGGCGAACGGCGCCGCCACCCGCACCGGCGACCTCTACGCGTCGGGCACCATTTCCGGACCAGCACAGCAACAGCGCGGCTCGTTCATCGAATTGTCCTGGGGTGGTACAGAACCGGTGCCGGTCAATGGGCAACTGCGCACCTTCCTCGAAGACGGCGACGAGGTGGTCATCACCGCGACCGCCCCCGGCCCAGCGGACACGCGCCTCGGACTCGGCGAGGTCCGGGGCCGCATCCTGCCCGCCGCGCAGCGTTGACCCCCTGGAATCGAGGGCTACGGCGCGGCAATTCCGGTCGGTAGCGTTCGGGTCGGAGGAGGCATCCGCCGGGGTAGATAGAAGAGAAGGACCTGATGAAGCGTTCCATTGCCGCAGTCGTCGTCGCGGCGGCTGTGCTCATTCCCGGCCAACTGGTCTCCGCGGCCTCGGCCTCCGCCGCGAGTGCGCCCACCGTGGTAGCGGATTCCGGATCCGGCGGATGCACCTCCAGCCAGCCCCCGACGTGCAGTTCGCCGCTGGTTGGCGTGATCATCGGCTTGCTCGGCGCGCTGGCCACCGGTTCGGCGAACGGCGGGACCACGTAGGCGAATTCGCCATCGTGCCGACCGGCGCCCACCCCCGCTCACGGACGGGGTGGGCGCCGGCCGATTTCGTCCGGAGCTGATCGATCGCGAAATATCCACGGCCGCAGTGCATCCCGGCATCATCCGACCTAACCGACGGACGTCCGCCCCGCGTCCACCGCGTTGAGGAAGCGGGTGAGGTCGACGATCAGGGTGTCGACCTCATCGGGTGCACCTCCGTCGTCGTGGTGGTGCAGCCAGTCTGTGACCAGCTCGAACATGCCGCCGATGGTGGCGAGCGCCAGCGCGAGCCGACGGTGTTCGTCGACGGCGTCCGCGGCGGGCTCCGTCGACCACTGGTTGTCGAGGAAGGCCGCGGCCCAGCGCCGATTGATCCGCCGCTGCTTTTCCACGGCTGTCGATATGCCGCCCGACTCACCGAAGGTCACCCGGGCCAGCCGCGGATCATCGGCGATCGCATGCACGAACGCGGCGATGACAGCGGCGGCGCGCTGCGGCCAGTCCAGTCCGGCGGCCGCGGCCGCGCCCTCGATGACCCGTTGCTGGATCTGCTCGGTGAGCTTCACGAGCAGTGCGACATAGCAGGCTTCCTTGCTGTCGAAATGATCGTAGAAACCCTTTGTTCCGACATAGGCGTGCTGGCAGATCTGCTCGATCGATGTCCCCGAAAAGCTCTGCTCGGCAAACAGTTCGGTGGCGGCGTCGAGCAACTGATTGCGTCGCTGCGCGCTGCGCTGTTCGGCATCGAGGCCACGAATCCGACGCCGCACCGATTCCGGTTCGGGCCGCGCGGCAGACATGCTGCGGGTCATCTCTCGACCATAGCCGGAGCAATTTCAACAAGAGTTCTTGTTGGTAACCAGAGTTCATGTTGTAATCACTGGCACGTTGATGAGGGAAGGACTGACGTGTCAGTGATCAATGGAGATCGGACCGACAGCAGAAGCCGGACCGCGGCACGCGTCGTGGCGACGGCAGTGACGATGGCCGTCGTGCTGACAAGCGCACTACTGGCCGGAGGCCTTGCTGCCACCCCGGCTGCTGCGGCACCGCCACTGCCGCAACATGATTCGTTCTATCAGCCGACCGAGGGATTCGAATCGCGGGAACCGGGCGCGATCCTGCGTGCACGGGAGGTGAGGTTGGCCGTACTGACCCTGCTGCCGCTGAATGTGCGCTCGTGGCAGCTGCTGTACCGCACCACCGACCTGTTCGGGAAGCCCACCGCGGCCGTCACGACGGTGGTGCTGCCCGCGGGCGCCGATCCGAACCGGACCCGGCCGCTGGTCTCGCTGCAGTTCTACTACGACAGTGCAAGCCCCGACTGCGCGCCGTCGTTCGTGCTGCAACAGGGCAGCGGACTCGCAGGCGCCGAGGGCATCCATTCGCAGAGTGAGCTGATCGCGCTGGCAGCGCTGATCAGCCAGGGCTGGGCGATCTCGATTCCGGACTACGAGGGCCTCGACGGCCATCTCGCGGTGGCCGAAGAACCCGGATACATGACACTCGACGGCATCCGCGCGGCCGAACGATTCGAACCGCTCGGCCTGGACGGCGTGAACACACCGGTGGCCATGTGGGGTTACTCGGGCGGCGGCATGGGTAGCGGGTGGGCGGCCGAAATGCAGCCGTCCTACGCGCCGGAACTGAACGTCAAGGGCGTCGCGCTCGGTGCGCCGACCTCCGATGTGGTTTCGCTGCTGCACGTCAACGGGTCGATGTTCTCGAGCCTCATCGGCATCGGTATCTCCTCGCTGCGCAAGGCGTACCCGAGCTTCAAGGAAGCCGCCGACCGGTACCTGACCCCCGAAGGACGGGCGCTGATGGACCGGACCGAGCGTCAGTGCCTGCCACGCAACGCACTGACCATGATGTTCATCGACTACCAGCGGCTGCTGACAATTCCGATCGCGGATTTCCTCGCGGTTCCGGAAATCAAGGAGGTCTTCGACGCGACGGTGCTCGGCCGCAATATCCCCACCGCGCCGATATTCCTCTACCAGGGCGTCTTCGACGAGGCGGTCCCGTGGTGGACCAATGACCGGCTGGCCCGGCAGTACTGCGCGGGCGGCGCGTCGGTCGTCTACACCCGCGATCATCTCAGCGAGCATCTGACGCTGCCGTCGCTCGGCATGGGGCAGACCTTCAACTGGCTGAAGTCGCGGCTCGCGCCGAACGCCCCCGAGCAGGTCGGCTGCCGCACCGACAACGTCGTGTCCATGCTGGCCGACACCAATGCGCTGCTGTCCCAGATCGAGATCAATCTCAACGCCACCTTCGGCGCCCTCGGGTTCCCCATCGGCCCGCGCGAGCGCTGATCGGCACCTCGCGGCTGCTCGTCTCCGACCGGATACCGGACCGGTCGGGGGCGAGCTTCGCCGTCTGTCCACGATGAGTTCTTGTCCCCCGTACCGTCTGCATTAATGCACGCAACTTCACTCGGGAGGATCGTCATGCAGAAAATCGTCACCAACCTCTGGTACGACACCGAGGCCGAGCAAGCAGCCGAGTTCTACTGTTCACTGTTCGAAGACTCGAAGGTCACCAACGTCGTGCCCTACACCGAGGCGGGTCCGCGCGAGGCGGGTACGACCATGCTCGTCGACTTCGAGCTCAACGGTCAGAAGTTCACCGCCATCAACGGCGGCGGCGACTACCACTACACCCACGCCATGTCGCTGCTGGTCAATTGCGACAGCCAAGCAGAGGTCGACCGCCTCTGGACCGCCCTGCTCGCCGACGGCGGCCACGAAATCGAATGCGGTTGGCTCAACGACAAATACGGCGTCCCCTGGCAGATCTGGCCTTCGGAAGCCGACCAACTGCTGACCGGCTCCGACCCCGCCGCGATCAACCGCGCGGTAGCCGCCATGCTCGGCATGAAAAAGATCGACCTCCAGGCAATGCGCGACGCCTACAACACCCCCGCCACCTAATGGCGCTGTCGGACGCAGTCCGTCGATAGCCGCGCCGGGCCGAGCGGAGGCAAGGCAGCCGCCTAGCCCAGCCTCGGCAGGCGAACAAGATCGACAGGACCTGGTCGTGCGATGCCGCGATGATGTCGGAGTTGATCTCGAGTGGACTCAGTCGATGCGCCAGGCGCCGACCTGGCGATAGGCGGAGTTGTAGATGTCGGAGGCGTCGCCTTCGACCAGTTGGTAATGCTTCATGTTTCCGCCCCAGTAGCGCAGGATGCGGCCTAGCTCCACGGCGAGGTCGGCAGGTGCCGGCACGCCGTCGGGCAGGGCATCCAGGTCCACTTCCAGGGTGAATTTCACGCTGTCGAATCTACCGGTGCCGCAGTGGTCGGTGGCGGCCGTGGCTGGATGTTCGTCCGATCATTGCGCGCGGCAACGAGGGGTGCGGGTATGGTCGGCCGGGAAAAATTCACATCGCCAACGGGGGCTCGCACCAGCGGGCTGAGAGGACAGCTAGCCCATTCGGGCGGCAGGGCTGTCGACCGTATGAACCTGACCGGGTAATGCCGGCGTAGGGAGGAATTCCATGACGACGACACCTGTCGAGACCGTGACAACGGGTCCTATCGAGGGCAGCGTCAAGCACTACCACGAGGTCGATGACCTGCGCATTCCGGTGCGTCGCATCAACCTGACCAACGGCGAGCATTTCGACGTCTACGACACCTCGGGCCCGTACACCGATGACGCCGCCACCATCGACGTCGAGGCCGGCCTACCGAAGTTGCGCGACGGCTGGACCAAGCCGGAGGTCGCCGGCCCGCCCACCCAGCTCGCGTGGGCGCGCCAGGGCATCATCACCCCGGAAATGCGGTTCATCGCGGCCCGCGAGGGCGTGGCGCCCGAGCTGGTGCGCGACGAGGTGGCCGCGGGCCGCGCGGTGATCCCCGCCAATCACAAGCATCCGGAGCTGGAGCCGACGATCATCGGCAAGAAGTTCCTGGTGAAGATCAACGCGAATATCGGCAACTCGGCCGTATCCTCTTCCATCGCAGAGGAAGTCGAGAAGATGGTGTGGGCCACTCGCTGGGGCGCCGACACCATCATGGACCTGTCCACCGGCAAGAACATCCACGAGACGCGCGAGTGGATCCTGCGCAATTCCCCCGTCCCGGTCGGCACCGTCCCGATCTACCAGGCGCTGGAAAAGGTGAACGGCGATCCGACAGCGCTCACCTGGGAGATCTACCGCGACACCGTGATCGAGCAGTGCGAGCAGGGCGTCGACTACATGACCGTGCACGCGGGCGTGCTGCTGCGCTACGTGCCGCTGACCGCCAAGCGGGTCACCGGCATCGTCTCGCGCGGCGGTTCCATCATGGCCGCCTGGTGTCTGGCCCATCACCAGGAATCGTTCCTGTACACCAACTTCGCCGAGCTCTGCGAGATCCTGGCGAAGTACGACGTCACCTTCTCCCTCGGCGACGGTCTGCGGCCCGGCTCCATCGCCGACGCGAACGACGAGGCCCAGTTCGCCGAGTTGCGCACCCTCGGCGAGCTGACGAAGATCGCGAAATCCTTTGGCGTGCAGGTGATGATCGAGGGCCCCGGCCACGTGCCGATGCACAAGATCGTGGAGAACGTGAAGCTCGAAGAGGAGCTGTGCGAGGAAGCGCCGTTCTACACCCTCGGCCCGCTCGCCACCGACATCGCGCCCGCCTACGACCACATCACCTCGGCCATCGGCGCCGCGATCATCGCGCAGGCCGGCACCGCGATGCTCTGCTACGTGACGCCCAAGGAGCACCTCGGCCTGCCCAACCGCGACGACGTCAAGGTCGGCGTGATCACCTACAAGATCGCCGCCCACGCCGCCGACCTCGCCAAGGGCCACCCGCACGCCCAGGACCGGGACAACGAATTGTCCAAGGCCCGTTTCGAATTCCGCTGGCGCGACCAGTTCGCCCTCTCGCTGGATCCGGATACCGCCCGCGAGTACCACGACGAAACCCTGCCCGCCGAGCCTGCCAAGACCGCACACTTCTGCTCGATGTGCGGCCCGAAGTTCTGCTCGATGCGGATCTCGGCGGATGTCAGGGAGTACGCGGCACGTCAGGGGCTCGACGAAGCCACGGCGTTGGAGGCAGGCATGGCGGAGAAGTCCGCGGAGTTCGCCGACGCGGGCGGCAAGGTCTACTTGCCTGTGGTCTCCTAGCCCGATTCACCGCACCCGCCGGGTTCGCCTTCGGACCCGGCGGGTCGCGTGGATTCCCCGCAGCCATAGCGTTCTACTGGAACGTGCCGAGGGCCGTGGCGTACTGGGCTGGATTCCGAAGCGAATCGGCCTCCGCTCCGGTCATGCCATGACGCGGACCAATCACTCGATCGCCGACGGCCCGAGCCACGAACCGAGGTGAGCTGTGCGGATACTCGTGACAGGAGCGAACGGCTACCTCGGCGCAGCCGTCGCGGAAGCATTGCGCGATGGCGGATATGACGTCGTCGGACTTATCCACAGCGACCGTTCACGGGTACCGGACGGCCTGCCCGTCCGGTCCGCCGAGCTACTCGACCCGGGCTCGCTACGTGCGGCAGTGCGGGGCATGGATGTGGTGTGCCACCTCGCCGGGCTCACCCGCGTTCGTGAGTCTTTCACTGATCCCGATCGGTATTTCGATGTCAATGCCGCAGGGACAGTGGCACTGCTGCGGGCCATGGAGTCGGAGGGTGTCGGCGCCATGGTTTTCGCGTCCACCGCCGCGATCTACGGCGCACCCGAACAGCAGCCGATGACCGAAGACCTCCCCGACAACCCACCCCATCCGTATGCCGCGAGCAAACAAGCCGCCGAACAGGCCATCGAAGCCGAATCCCGCACCGGGCGACTCGCCGCAGTGATCCTGCGGCTGTTCAATATCGCGGGCGGACCGGACCCGGACAGCACTCGAATCCTGCCGCGCATCCTCGCGGCGGCCGCCGGTGACAGCCCCGCCCTGACTCTCAACGGCGACGGCAGCACCGGTCGCGACTACGTGCATATCGCCGATGCCGCAAGGGCTTTCGGCGCGGCGATCGCAACGATGCCGAGCCATGGAATGTGCGCGCGCTACAACATCGGCAGCGGAGTCGGCACCAGCGTGCGGCAATTGATCGACGTCGTCTCGCAGGTGACGGGGCGCGACATCCCGATCGAGCACCGCCCTGCGGTTGCGGAACCACAACGACTCGTCAGCGACAGTGGCCGGGCGCGTCTTGAACTCGGCTGGACTGCAACAACTTCCGATATCGAAAGCATTGTCCGCGAGGCGTGGTCGTGCCGCCCGACAACAAACGAACGGCCGGAGTGAGATTCCACTCCGACCGTCTCGAATCGAATCAGGACGCGGTCTCGGGCTGCGCCTCGGCGGTAGTTCCCACCCGCACGGCCGGTTCGGGCGCTTTGCCGCGCAGCGGGACCTCCTCGATGAACCACGAGACAATGAATCCCAAGGCGCAGATAACGGTTGCGGCCAGGAATACGTAGCCGGTGCCTGCAGCGAACGCCTCGAGGTAACCGTTACCGTCGGCGGGCACATGCCCATGCAAGGCCCTGGCGAACAGCGAGCCGAAGGCGGCCACACCGAGAGAGCCGCCGAGGGTGCGGAACAGGGTGGTTGCTCCGGAAGCGGCGCCGATGTGCTTCATATCCACGCTGTTCTGGGCGATCGCGGTGGAAAGCTGCATCGCGAAACCGAGTCCGGTCCCGATCAATGCCATCGCGAAACCCGTTGCCAGACGCCCTGTTCCGGCATCCACCATGATCAGCAGCGCGGTCCCCGCGGTGAGAAATCCGCCGCCGAGGATGAAGTAGATCTTGTATCTACCGGTGGCGCTCATCCGCTTGCCGACGATCTGGGAAACGATCAGCAGCGGAATCATCATCGGCAGCAACAACAGTCCGGAATTCGCGGCAGAAGCACCTTGGACCGTCTGCTGGAACAGCGGCAGGTAGAGGATCGCTCCGAACATCACCACACCGCCGACCAGTGCCGTCAGCGCGGAGACGACGAGATTGCGGCTGCGGAAGATCTCCAATGGAATCACCGGATCGAAGGCTTTCCGCTCGATGGCGAGAAAGGCACTCACCGCCGCGACGGCCAGCGCGACCAGTCCGAGGATCGGCACCGAGAGCCAGGAGTACTCGACGCCACCCCACGTCGCGACCAGCACAAGGGCGGCGATAGCGGTCGCGAGGGCGACAATGCCCGCGTAGTCGATGGTGACCTTCTTGCGAGCGACAGGTAGGTCGAGCATCCAGAACGACCAGGCGAAGGCCAGTATGCCGAGTGGAATGTTGAGGTAGAACGCCCAGCGCCAGTCGAGGCCGTCGGTGATCACGCCACCGAGCAGTGGTCCGCCGATGGTGCCGATCGCCATGGTCGTCGCGGTCATGCCCTGGTATTTGCCGCGTTCGCGCGGCGGCACCAGCGCGCCGATGAGTGCCAATGCGCTGACGGCGATACCGCCCGCACCGAGGCCCTGTAGTGCACGGAACCCGATCAGCGCGGGCATCGACCAGGCCGCGCCCGCGAGCACCGACCCGACGATGAACACCCCGATGGCCGTCAGGAACACCGGCTTGCGGCTGAACAGGTCGCCGAGCTTCGCCCACACGGGTGTCGATATCGCCGACAGCAGTGCATAGGCGGTCACCACCCAGGCGACCTGGCTCAGGCCGCCCAGCTCACCGACGATCGTCGGCATCGCGGTGCCGACGATCGCGTTGTCGAGCATCGCCAACAGCATCGCGAGCATCACCCCGGCCAGGACCAGCCGGATCGACCGCTGCGGCGCGGTCTGCGTCTCGGTTCTTATTGCGGACATGGCCGCTCACCTCCTCGATTTCGAACAGCGTCAGAAAACCATATCGACTACAAAAGTACAACTGCTCCGACTTTGAAGTCGATAGCTAATCGGAGTAGAGTCGTCGACATGACCGCGACGACAGGGCGCCGCGAGCGCAAGAAGGCCCAGACCCGGCAGACGCTCGCGGACGCCGCGACGCGACTGTTCCTGGAACGCGGCTACGACAACGTCGGCGTCCGCGACGTCGCCGAAGCGGCGGACGTCTCACTCAGCACGCTGTTCAAGCACTTCCCCGGCAAAGAGGCCCTGGTCTTCGATCTGGACGAGGAGCTGGAGGCCGCCATGGTTGCCGCGGTCCGCGACCGAGCACCGGGCCAGTCGGTGCTGCACGCCATCCGCGACTATTTGGTGCTCAACCGCACCAGATCCGGTACCGACCCCGACATCGCGGCCTTCCACGACCTGGTGAACTCGACACCTGCGCTGCGCGAGTACGCGCACCGAATGTGGCTACGGCACGAGACCGCGCTTGCCGCCGCGATCGCCGAGGCGACCGACGCACCCGAAGACGACCTCGCCGCCGCCGGGCTCGCCCATTTCGCCTTGGAGAGCACCCAAATCGCCGGTGACCGCGAGGACCCGCCGCGCGCCCTGCGCGAGCTCTTCGACCTTCTCGAACATGGCTGGGGCCGCACCCAGTAACTGCCGCAAGACGGCAGCGCTCGGCACACGCACGCGGCGGCCGACCAGAATCGTCGGCATCTGCCCCCGCGCGCGTAAACGTATGCGCTGGAACGAAATACGCCGATCAGCTGCCCGTACTCCGGTATCGAGATACGTGCGGATCGGCAATCAGCGACGGCAGCGCGACATTCAGAATCGTGACGTCCATCGCCACCAGCAACAGGCTCGCGCACACGGCGAACATCAGCCACCACTCGGAGCTGATCGCGTAGCCCCTCCGCAGACATCGCGCTCCTTCGCTCGCCCGAACGAACCTCGGCCGGCATCTACGGCCCGCTAGCAAACAGGAAGCTACCGAGCTGGGCGCGACCTTCTGAATCTTCTGCTTGCTTTTGAATCTAGCTGTGCTAGATTCTATATCGCAGCTAGAACGAGAGAACGGAAAGTCGCCATGCTCACCACGGTCATCCAGCTCGTCGCCATCGTCGCGGTCCTCGCCAACGCGATCGTCTACGGCACCGACACCCTCGCCGCTATGGTCATGCGGTCGGTCCACGCCGAACTGGACGACCGCACCATGACCATCAACGCGGGATGGGGTCACTACTACGCCGACAAGCGGATGCCGATCGTCGGCATCAGCGGCGTGGTGACCGCGGTGGCGACCAGCGTCATCGCGGCCATCGGCGGACACTTCGCGGCCGCCGTCGCAGCCGGGATCGCCGTACTGGCCCTGGTGTCGTGGCTCGGCGTCTATGTGCGGGTCGCCAAGCCGATCAATGCCGTGCAGACCACCGCCGCGCAGACCGGGATCATCCCGCCGAATGCACGTGCCCTGCAGGAGAAGTGGGATAGCGTCGTCAACGGTCGCGTGGCCCTGCAGTTCATCGCCATCGCCGCCTTGTGCGCCGCCATCGCCCTTGCGTGACAGCATCTCCGCCACACCTACGCGTGAGCCGTGCGACCCCCATCGGGTGCACGGCTCACACTCGTTCGTCGTGGCAACAGCCCAGGTGGCCGCCGGATAACACCGTTCGGACCGGAAATCGAAAGCACAACAACAGCTTCCACACCGATGGCGCAGAACCTGCCGATGAACCGTCAGCGCAGATTCTGCTCGATCAGGCGGTGGGCCGCGCGGTCGGCGCGGTCGATGTCGCCGGTGATCAGGCGGTCTTGGATGACGCCGCGCAGGCCGGAAATCAATAGCGTGGCAACGGCTTCCGGGTCTTCGATCGATGCGATGCGACGTAGCGCCTCGGTGAGCGCCGCGACGAAGGTGGCGATCGCGGCGTCGGCGTAGGCGGCGTACGGGCTGCGCGGGGCGCAGGCAGTGCCGAGCACCTGCAACAGGACGCGCACACTGGTCGCACCCGCGCCCGACAGGCTCGCCGTATAGAAGTCGCTCAGTCGCCGCCGGAGTTCCGCGGCGTCGCCGACGTCCGCGAACAGTGCCGCGATGTCGGGGCGCTGGGTGGTGAGCGCCTGGACGAGCATCTCCTCTTTGGTGTCGAAGTAGTAGATCAGCATGCGGGAGCTGGTGCCGAGCTCGGCCGCGAGTGGGCGCAGCGACAGGTCCGCCAGGCCGTGATCGGCGATGTATCGCACCACGTCGGCGAGGAGTTCGGCGCGTTTTGCTTGGTCGAGTGGGCGGGCCATGAGTTGACTGTAGCGAGTGGTACAGGTATCCATGACATCGTGACTGTAACAATCGCTTCAGAAACTACCGGCGCTGCTCGCGACTCGGTCGTGGTCACCGCCTACGCCGCGACCACATCACTCGCCGACGACGCGGACACCACCTGGTCCGAGCTGCTGGCCTGCCACAGCGGCATCGGGACGCTCGAGGAGGATTTCGTCACCGAATACGACCTGCCGGTGCGGATCGGCGGCAAGCTGAAGTCACAACCCGGCGAGCAGTTGACCCGGATCGAGCAGCGGCGGCTGTCCTATGTCGAGCAGATGGCGCTGGTGCTCGGACGCCGAGTCTGGAGCAATGCGGGTGCGCCCGCGGTGGACCGTGAACGGCTGGCCGTCGCGATCGGCACCGGCCTCGGCGGCGGCGACGCGCTCATCAACGCGGTGGACGCCATGCGCGAGGGCGGCTACCGGAAGGTATCGCCGATGTCGGTGCCGATGGTGATGCCCAACGGGCCCGCCGCCACGGTCGGCCTCGAAATCGGTGCACAGGCAGGCGTTTTCGCGCCGGTCTCGGCGTGCTCGTCGGGTTCCGAGGCGATCGCGCAGGCCTGGCGGCTGATCAGCACCGGCGAGGCCGACATCGTCGTCGCGGGCGGCGTCGAGGGCCACATCCACGCGGTGCCCATCGCGAGCTTCGCCATGATGCGCGCGATGAGCACGCGCAACGACGAACCGCAGCGCGCGTCGCGGCCGTTCGACCGGGATCGCGACGGCTTCGTCTTCGGCGAGGCCGGGGCCCTGCTGGTGCTCGAATCCGAGCGTCACGCACGAGCGCGTGGCGCGCAGATCCACGGCAGGGTGCTCGGCGCGGGAATCACCTCGGACGCCTACCACATCGTCGCATCGGACCCCGGCGGCATCGGCGCGGCGCGAGCCATGCGCAAGGCGATAAGCACAGCGGGACTGCAGGTTTCGGATATCCACCATGTCAACGCGCACGCCACGTCGACCTCGGTCGGTGACGCGTCGGAGGCCAACGCGATCGCGGCCGTTGTGCCAGACGCCTCGGTCTACGCACCGAAATCCGCACTGGGACACTCGATCGGCGCGGTCGGCGCGCTCGAATCCATCCTGACCATTCTGACCCTGCGCGACCAGATCGTCCCGCCCACACTGAATCTCGACGATCGCGACCCCGACATCGACCTCGATATCGTCGCGGGCGCACCACGCCGCCAACGGATCGACTACGCGCTCAACAACTCCTTCGGCTTCGGCGGCCACAACGTCGCCCTCGCCTTCGGCCGGGCCTAGACCTGACAGGCGCCAGCGCCGGAGTACCGTCCCGAATGGAATCGTCAACCGACAGATAACTCGCCGACCGGCAGCGCCGCCGGCCCGATGGGACGGACAACGACGTGGCCGACGCCTTCTACCTACCTGACCCGGCGGACCCCGATCGGTTCGTCTCGACCGAGCTCACCCGAGGTCCGTGGTCACCGGACGCCCAGCACGCCGGGCCGCCGTCCGCGCTGCTCGGCTACGCGATCGAACGCTGCGCACCGCGGGAGGGCTTCCAGGTCGGCAGGGTCGCGGTCGAGATTCTCGGCCCGGTTCCGCTGGCGCCGCTGACCGTCGAGGCGCGCGTCACCCGGCCCGGCCGCAGCGTCGAGCTCATCGAAGCGACGCTCTCAGCCGATCGCGGGCCGGTCATGAAGGCCAACGCCTGGCGCTTCAGACTGGCCGAGCCCGAACTGACCCTGCCCCCGCAGATCATCCCCTCCGGCATCCGTCCGGGACCCGAGCAGGCGATCCCGTCGGCGTTTCCGGCCAGCCAGCCGGTCGGCTTCCACACCGGTATCGAATACCGGTTCATCACAGGATCATTCGCCGAACCCGGACCCGCGATCTGCTGGATCCGGCTGAAATATCCGATCGTGGCGGGCACCACCGCGAGCCCACTGGAACGCACCCTGGCCGCCGCCGACTCCGGCAACGGTGTGAGCTCGGTCCTGGACTGGTCGCGCTACCTGTTCATCAACACCGACCTCACCGTCACACTGCACCGCATACCGGTAGGCGAATGGATCTGCCTCGACGCCGTCACCTACCCCCAACCACACGGTATCGGCCTGGCCGAATCCGCCCTCTTCGACGAAAAAGGCCCCCTCGGCCGCAGCACCCAAGCCCTCCTCCTCGCCAATCGCGGATAGCGTCGCAGCCATGCCACACCGTCGGGCACGCATGGCTAGGGGCGCGTGGAGATCTGCTGGACGGCCCAGCCGTTGCCGTCAGGGTCGGTGAAGAAGAGGAAGCCGACGTTGTCCAGGAGGTCGGGCATCGGGGTCGGGCTGTGGCCGAGAACTTGGACATCGCTGACCTCGACGCCGCGTTCGACCAACTCGGCGTGGGCTTTTCGGATGTCGGGGACCACCAGCTGCAAACCTTGCAGCGAGCCGGGTTCCATCGTGGGAACCGCGCCCTCGCCGATGACGATGGAGCAGCCGGAGCCCGGTGGGGTCAGCTGTACCAGCCGGACGCCCTCGCCGATTTCGGTGTCGTGGTCGACCGCGAAACCCAACTGCTCGGAGTAGAAGTCCTTGGCCCGGTCGATGTCCGATACCGGCACGATCACGACCTCGAGTGTCCAGTTCATCGCGAGTCCTTTCGCTGCTGCGGACAGGGATATTCCTACCAGTGCAGACGCGCGGTCGTCGGCGAAATCATCGGTCACGGACGCCGCTGCCAACGCCAGGCGAATTCGCCGGCCTCCGGCGGCGGACCCGGCAGCTCGCCCTCGACCGTCAGGCCCGCGATGAGCAGCCCGAGAACGCGACGGCGCAGCTCGGCGGTGCGCTTGCCGTCGGGCATCGAAATGGCGGCGCAGGCTTCCAGGACGAGGCCGAGATCCAGGCTGGTGACGTCGGGACGCAGTCGCCCGGAGGCGTGAGCGCGGCGCACCAGCTCCTCAGCAACCTCCCCCGCGTGCAGCACGTCGGGCAACATCGATTCGTCCGGCGTGAAGGTGCCCGCCAGATGCACTGTCAGCGAGTGCACGTCGGCATCGACCACCCGCTCCAGGAATCCGACGAAGCCGTGCCAGCCGTCGGAGTCCTCCAGTGCGGCATCGGCTTCCACGTTGTAGCGGCGCAGGCCCTGGTGGCACAGGGTGCGCAAGAGGTCCTCCTTGCTCGGATAGCGGCGATAGAGCGCGCTGATCCCGACCCCGGCGCGTTCGGCGACGGCGGCGATCGGGGCGTTGGGATCGGCGAGGAAAACCGCCCGCGCGGCCTCCATGATCAACCCGTCGTTGCGGGCGGCCTGGGCCTTGCGGCCCGGCAGGGCCTTCGGAGCTGGGGTTTCGGATGTTTTCGGCATGACTTCAGCGTAGCACTTGAAACGGAACGATCCGTTCTGCTACTGTCTTAAACAGAACGAAGCATTCCGTTTCACAAGGAGAAGATCATGAACGCCGTTCGCCCCTTCACCATCGACATCCCGCAGACCCAGCTCGACGACCTGGCCAACCGGCTGCAACGGGCGATCTGGCCGAACGAGCTGAGCGGCGTCGCCGACTCCTACGGCGTGCCGAACGAGCGAGTGCGCGCCCTCGCCGAGCACTGGCTGGATCATTTCGACTGGCGGGCGCTGGAGGCGAAGCTGAACTCCTACCCGCAGTTCGTCACCGAGATCGAGGGCGAGGACATCCACTTCCTGCACATCAAGTCCTCGCGGGCCGACGCGCTCCCGGTGATCCTGAGCCACGGCTGGCCGGGTTCGATCCTGGAATACCTCGACGTCATCGCCCCGCTCACCGAGCCGGAGTCCGCCGACGCCCCGGCCTTCCACCTGGTCATCCCCTCGCTGCCGGGATTCGGATTCTCCGGACCGACCCGCAGCACCGGCTGGGGTCGCGACCGCACCGCCAAGGCGTGGGTGGAGCTGATGAGCAGGCTCGGCTACGAGCGCTACGGTGCCATCGGCAACGACGGCGGCTCGATGATCTCGCCCGAGATCGGCCGCATCGATCCGGATCGCGTCGTCGGAGTTCATGTCACCCAACTGTTTTCGTTCCCGTCCGGCGACCCGGCGGAATTCGAGGGCCTGTCCGAGGACGACATGGCCGCGCTGGGGCACCTGCAGTGGTTCCACGAGAACAAGATGGCCTTCAACACCCTGCACAGCCAGCAGCCGCAGACCCTGGCCTTCGCGCTGAGCGATTCGCCGGTGGGCCTGCTCGGCTGGAATGCGCAGCTGTTCGGCGAGAGCCTCGACGACGACTTCGTGATCGGCAATGTGGCCATCTACTGGCTGACCGGCACCGCGGGCTCGTCGATTCGCTTCTACTACGAGGACGCCCACGTCGGGCAGCAGCCTGCCGCGCCCACCGAGACGCCGACCGGGCTCGCGATGTTCAAGGGCGACTTCCAGTCGATCCGCCGCTTCGCCGAGCGTGACCACCGCAAGATCGTCAGCTGGAACTCCTATGACGTCGGCTCCGTCACCGGCGGCCCCAACGACGCGGCAGGGCACTACGCCGCACACGAAGCGCCCGACGTCTTGGTCGGCGATATCCGGAGCTTCTTCGCCCAGCTCAGCTGAGTATTCTTCGCCACTCGACGGCCCGTGCCCGGTGTTCCGGCGCACGGGCCGTGGTGCGTCCCGCAGGCCCGAGACAGTCTCTTATGTCATCGAGACGCGCGGCCATGGTTCACCGGACTCGGCGCTGATGTACTGGATTCATCAACAGCTCAACAGCTTTCGAGAACAAGGAGAACACCGTGAAAATCGCAGTCTTCGGAGCGACAAGCACCGTCGGTCGCCAGGTCGTCGAGCAGGCCCTCGCGCAGGGTCACGAGGTGACGGCCTTCACCCGCAGCGCGGCCGGAGTCGAGCAGCGGCACGAGCGCTTGCACATCATCGAGGGCGACGTGCTCGACACAGCGTCGGTGGAGCGGGCCGTCGTGGGCCAGGACGCGGTGCTGATCTCACTCGGTGCGGGGCGCAAGGGCGTCATCCGGGCCGAGGGCACGCGTGCGGTCATCGAAGCGATGAACCGGACCGGAGTGAAGCGGCTGATCGCACAGACCACCCTCGGCGTCGGCGACAGCCGCGGCAATCTGAACTTCCTGTGGAAGTACGTCATGTTCGGCATGCTGCTGCGCCAGGCATACGCCGATCACGTGCAGCAGGAGGCGTACGTCCGCGCCAGCGACCTGGACTGGACCATCGTGCGCCCGAGCGCCTTCACCGACGGCCCGCGCACCGGCAGCTACCGCCGCGGATTCCCGGCCGACGAGACCGGACTCGCGCTGAAGATCGCCCGCGCCGATATCGCGGACTTCATGCTCGAGCAGCTGACCGACACGTCCTACCTCCGGCAGACTCCCGGCATCTCGAACTGAGGCAAGAGCCATGCCGCGCCGTTGGACCGGCTCATATCACCGGCCCGCCCGACCGCGACCCACGCGCCGACCAGGGGTGTGTGGGTCACGGCCGTGGAATACCTCGGCGTCACAGTTACTTGAAATGAGTGTGACCGATCACAAAATCTTCGAGCTCGGCGACTTCGCCTTTGCCGGTGGCACCGTGCCCAATGCCCGGCTGGCGTACCAGACCTACGGCGAGCTCGCGGACGACAAGTCGAACGCCATTCTCTTCCCGACCTGGTTCGCGGGGACCCACATCCACAACGAGTGGTTGATCGGCCCGGGCAAGGCGCTGGACACCACCCGCTACTTCGTGATCGCGCCGAATCTGTTCGGCAACGGGCTTTCCAGCTCGCCGAGCAATACCCCAGCGCCATACGACCGCGCGCGGTTCCCGAACGTCACCATTCTCGACAATGTCACCGCCCAGCACCGCTTGATCACCGAGCATTTCGGCATCACCCGACTGCCCCTTGTGATCGGCGCCTCGATGGGCGCGGCGCAGACCTACCAGTGGGCGGTCAGCTACCCGGACATGGTGGAACGCATGGCGTCGATCACCGGCTCGTCACACACCAGCCCGCACAACAAGGTCTTCCTCGACGGCCTGCGATACGCCCTGACCGCCGATGCGGCCTTCGCCGACGGCGACTACCCGGAACCGCCGCGCATCGGCCTGCGCGCGTTCGCCCGCGTGCTCGCGGGGTGGGCGTTGTCGCAGGCGTTCTATTGGGAGCGGGTCTACGAGAAAGTCGGCTTCGCCACCCTCGACGACTTCCTCACCAACCTGTGGGAGCCGATCTTCGCGACGGCGGACGCCAACGATCTACTCGCCCAGATCTGGACCTGGAAGCACGCCGACATCGGTCTGACACCGGGTTTCGACGGCGACACCGAGGCGGCATTGGCCGCCATCACGGCGAAGGCCGTGGCCCTGCCCGCCCTGAAGGATCTGTACTTCCCTCCGGAGGACGAGGCGTGGGCCGTCGGTCACATGCGGGACGCGAAACTCATTGTGGTACCCGGTATCTGGGGCCATCTCACCGGCGGCGGGAGCGATCCGGAGGGAGCGGCATTCATCGATAACGCGCTGCGGGAACTGCTGGCGCGCTGACGGCCGTCACTACTGATCAACCACGACGCGGAGCGCGGCGCTATCCGATGGTCCGTTCGAGCATGAGGTGCACGCATACCTGGTTTTCGTCCGCTGCGCCGACGGCGCAATGGCGGCACTCATCGCTCATGCGTGCTCGTGCAGCTCGCCCCAAGCGGGGAACGGATCGGGGTAGTCGGCCCATTCCCGTTGTCCCGCAGCGAGTTCGACGTCGGTGAGCAATGCGGCGTCCAGCATGTCGCGAACCCGGTCGCGGTCGAGCTTTACGCCGAT
Organism: Nocardia sp. NPDC057440; assembly: GCF_042802915.1. NCBI lineage: Bacteria > Bacillati > Actinomycetota > Actinomycetes > Mycobacteriales > Nocardiaceae > Nocardia > Nocardia sp. NPDC057440. Next base: position 543,596 of record NZ_JBHVDF010000002.1, on the reverse strand, counting down.
GAAGACGATCTCTTGTCCCGGCGGCACCTCCAGCGAAGTCCACCGGGCGGCCGGTTCGAATACCAGGTTCGGGCCCGCCTGCGACCAGACCGCCGCCAACCCCGCCCGGCTGGCGATCCAGCAGAAACCCTTGCTGCGCAACAGGCCTCGCATCTGATCGAGCGCATCGCAGAGCCGGGACGGATGGAAGGGGCGGTCGGCGGTGTAGGTCAGGCTGCGGATGCCGTATTCCTCGGTCTCCGGGATGTGTCCGCCCGCGAGTTCGTCCTCCCAACCCGCGGCCTCGGCGGCGACGACCGGGTTGTAGCGTCCGGTGCCGAGCACCTCGGCCAAGTCCACGATGCCCTGCTGCGTGCGCAGCACCTCGGCACGCGGATTCAGCCTGCGCACAGTGGCTTCCACCGCCCCGGCGACGGCGTCGCTCACCAGATCGGTCTTGTTGACGAGCACGACGTCGGCGAATTCCACCTGATCCACCAGCAAGTCGGCGATGGTGCGCCCATCCCCTTCCGCCGCTTGCAGATTGCGCTCGGCAAGAGCCTGCCCGCGGGCCACCTCGGTGAGGAAGGTCGATGCGTCGACCACCGTCACCATGGTGTCCAGCCGCGCGATATCGCCGAGGGTGAAGCCGTCCTCGAATTCCCAGTCGAAGGTGGCGGCCACCGGCATGGGCTCGGAGATGCCGGTGGATTCGATGACCAGCTGATCGAACCGGCCGTCCCGCGCCAGGCGGCCGACCGCTTCGATCAGGTCCTCGCGCAGCGTGCAGCAGATGCAGCCATTGGTGAGCTCGACCAGCTTCTCTTCGGTCCGGTCCAGGTGCCCCTGGCCTGCGACGAGCGCGGCGTCGATATTCACCTCGCTCATGTCGTTGACGATGACCGCGACGCGGCGGCCGTCCCGGTTGGCCAGGATGTGGTTGAGCAGCGTGGTCTTGCCCGCGCCGAGGAAGCCGGACAGCACGGTGACGGGCAGCAGGTCGGTGGTCGATGAAGTGGTCACCCATTAATGATAATGGTTTTCATTTACGTCAGGGATTCCGGGGCGGCTTCCCGGCATGGCAGGTCGTAGGGTCTTGGGTGTGAAATTGCTGCCTCTTCCCGCCGAGGGACAGACCCCGGTCCGCGCGCTCACCATCGCGGGCACCGACTCGGGTGGTGGTGCCGGGATCCAGGCCGACTCGCGCACCATGGCGCTGTGCGGGGTGCACGCGTGCGTCGCGGTGGCGGCGGTGACGGTGCAGAACTCGGTGGGCGTCAGCGGCTTTCACGAGATTCCGCCGCAGATCGTGGCCGATCAGGTGCGCACCGTGGTGGGCGATATCGGGATCGGCGCGGCCAAGACCGGGATGCTGGCCTCGACCGCCATCATCGAGGCCGTCGCGGGGGTCTGTCACGAGGTCGGCATCGGACGCGACGGAACGATTCCGCTGGTGGTCGACCCCGTCGCGGCGTCTATGCACGGCGATCCGCTGCTGCACGAGGAGGCGCTGGACGCGGTGCGGCACACGCTGATTCCCCTCGCGACCGTGGTGACACCGAACCTGGACGAGGTCAGGCTGATCACCGGCATCGAGGTCACCGACGACCCGAGCGCCCGCCGCGCCGCCGAAGCGCTGCACACGCTCGGCGCACAGTGGGCGATCGTCAAGGGCGGGCATCTGCGCTCGTCCGAATTCAGCACCGATCTGCTGTTCGACGGCGAGCGATTCCTGGAGTTCACCGCACCGCGCATCAGCACCGGCAACGACCACGGCGGCGGCGACACCCTGGCCGCCGCGATCGCCTGCGCCCTCGCCAACGGCTATTCGGTCCCCGACGCGGTGGCCTTCGCCAAGGAGTGGACCTATCGCTGCCTCGCCGCGTCCTACGACCTCGGCGCCGGGCATGGGCCGGTGTCGCCGCTGTGGCGATTGAGCCACTCGTAGGCCGCGCTCAGGGCGACTGAGTCGCGCTCAGAGCCACGCCGAACGGACGACACGGAAGCCGACGTCGTCGGGCCGAAAGCTCGGATGACTGCGACGGCGCACCGAGGCGCGGCAGCTCCAGTGCTCGTCGAACCACCCGCCGCCGCGCAGCACCCGATAGGCGCCGTACACCTCGGCGTCGTAGACGTCCCAGCACCAATCCCACACGTTGCCGAGCATGTCGTACAGGCCGAACGCATTGGGCCGCTTGCCGCCCACCTCGTGCATACGGCCCTCGGAATTGCCTCGGTACCAAGCGATCTCATCGAGTTCGCCATAACGCGGACCGGTCGTCCCGGCGCGGCACGCATGCTCCCACTCGGCTTCGGTCGGCAACCGGTACCCGTCGGCGGAAGCGATCCACTCGATACCGCCGCCATCGGCACTGGCACCGACTGCGGCTTGGGCACCATCATCGGCACCGGCATCGGCATCAGCATCACTATCGGCACCGGCATCAGCATCAGCATCAGCATCAGCATCAGCATCACTATCGGCACCGGCATCGGCATCGGCATCGGCATCGGCATCGGCATCGGCATCGATGCGATACGCCGGTGACAACCCCTCGCTTCGGGACAGCGCGTTGCAGAATCGGACCGCGTCCCACCACGAGACAGTCTCGACCGGCATGCGGTCGCCGTGCGCGGCGCTCGGGCGTTGACCGGTGACGTGCGCGTACTGCGATTGAGTGACCGGAAACCGCGACATCGAATACGGCCGCACCTCGACCGACCAGCTGCGCTGCGTCCGCCGATCCGACAGCGTCACCCGCCCGGCGGGGATGGCGACCATCCTGTTTTCCGTATTCACACCCACGGGGAGGTGATCCTATCCTCGCGGGCCTGCGCGCATCGTCGGCCACAATCCGTGACGGCAGGTCCCGGCCGGATTCCTCGGACCACCCGCCGGACTTGGTTTTCGTCAGCGGCGGTCGGCATCGTTCTGTGCAGGCCGAACGAAGCGGACGACAGGTCGTGGCTGCCGGCTCCGACGGCCGTTTCTTGTCGGTGGGCTGGTTCATACTGAGGATCGCAAACACAGTTGGCCTCAATGGCGCGGCACAACAGGAACAGCGTGGTTCACGTGGATGCGGCGGCCGGCCGTTATCGCGCTCGCGGCCGGCGGCACCGGTGGCTCTCTACGGCCTATACACTCGAAAATGCTTGGTGCAAAGGAAGGTCGGCGTCGATCACGATCCCGTTGAGACGGGCGTTCGCCTCGGCGAGGGCCGAGATGATCTCGGCCAGGTAGGCGACGAACTTCTCGATCGGCATCGCGTTCGCCTGCACGCGGTTCGCGCCGAGCCACCAGTCGGTGGCCGAGGCGACCGCGCCGAAAATCGAGTAGTTGACCAGCTCCACGCTGGCCACCTCGACAGACTTGTCCCCCAGCATTCCGGCGAACAGCTCGGCGGCGCGCTTGGCCGATTGGCGAGCGGACTGCAACGCGCGCTCGGATTCGTCGGCCTGCTGGGTGAAGTGGCTGTGCAGCATGAAGCGGAAGACGTTCGGATGCTCGGTCACCACGAGCACGTATTCGGCCGCGCCGCGGCGAACCAATTCACGGGCCGAGTCGTGGGTCAGGTCGATGCTGGAAACAATCCGTTCCCACAGCATGTCGCGCACCCGGTCGACAATGGCGTTGTAGAGGTCGGTTTTGTCCTCGAAATGCCGGTACAGCTTGGGTTTCGCCGCGCCCGCCTCCTTGGCGATATCACCCATGCTGACTTCGGGGCCGAACTTGTCCAGCGCGCGGAATGCCGCGTCCACGAATTCGTCACGCACCTTCTTGCGATGCTCGCGCCACCGCTCGGTGCGAGCATCGACGCGCTTGGGCGGCGCTTCGTCTGTATCCCGGCCGCGTTGCGTCACGAAATCGACCGTACCAACCTTCGGCCACGCTGCTGGACAGTCTGCTCGCCGATGGCTACGACGCGCCGTACTCCTGCCGTGCGGGCGAATGCGGCGCATGCGCCTGCACGGTGCGCGCGGGCGAGGTCAGCATGCTGCGCGACGAAACTCTCGTCGACGCCGACCTCGCCCTCGGCCTCACCCTCGCTTGCCGGTCGGTGCCGCTGACCGACCACGTCGAGATCGACTTCGACTAACCGGCCGAGGACGCTCCCGCGCTCAGCGCTTCTTGGGCAGGAAGGTGGACTCGGTGCTCGCATCACCGGCCGACTTGGCCTTCTTCTCCGCTCGCTTTTCCTTGAGAGACTTGCCGGACTTCTTCGTCATGCCACTGCGCGGAGATTTATCGGACATCGTGGTCCTTTGATTGGAGACCTGAACGGTCCCGGCCCCCCGACCGTACGCTACGGCGGGAGGCTCGAAGGCTGCCTTTCCGCTGGAGGGCGGATTCTCAGCCCAGCTGTTCGGTGAGGAAGTCTTCCCAAGTGCGCTTGCCGATTCGAGCGTTGTCGAGATTGAGATTGACGCCGGCACGGTAAGCCTTGCCCGCCTTGCCCGGCACCCGGATCGGCAGGAACGGGCGGCGCTTGCCGACGGCCGTCAAGTAGCCGCGGATCAGCTCGGGCAGCGTGTACACCGTGGGGCCGGCCAGATCCGTCACCAGACCGGCCGGGGCGCCGTTCGCCAGCTCGACCAGGCGGGCCGCCACCTCACGCGAATCGACCGGCTGCCACCGGATCGCGCTGGGAGCCGGGACGATCGGCATCTTCGCCATCGCCTGCACCGTCTTCAGCGCCAGGTCGTGGAACTGGGCGGCGCGCAGGATCGTGTACGGCAGGCCGGACTCGATGATGGCGCGCTCCGCGCCGAGCTTGGCCTTGAAATACCCGAGCGGGATGGTGTCCGCGCCGATGACCGAGATGTGTACGAAGTGCCGCACGCCCGCGGCCGCGGCGGCGTTCACCAGGTTCTGTGTGGCGATGTCATCGCCCTTGGGGCCGCCCGCAAGGTGCACGATGGTGTCGACACCGGCCACCGCCGTATCGATGCCTTCGCCTTTCAGGAGGTCACCGGTTACGTATTCGATGCCCTCGGCGGCCTCGCGGGTGCTGCGGCTCAGCAGCCGAATCCGATAGCAGGCTTCCCGCAGCAGCGGCGTGACGTGGCCGCCGAGGGTGCCGGTGCCGCCGGTGAGCAGGATGGTCGAGGTCATTGGTCTCTCCGATCATGGCGGACTGGGAGTCATCCCCAATCGCTTCGCTGGTATTCGGTGGTTCTGCCTAGATGACTGAGCGGGCGGCCGGAATGTGACATCGGTCCACAGTGCGCCGCGTCACCATCGCCACGAGTTGCCGAAACAGCAAAGAAAGTGGCCCGCAAAGTACGGCACGGCCATCATTCGATGACGGTGGACAACCACCGGCCTGCGACCCCCGACAGGAGCACGACCCATGACCGAGACCTCTGAATCGAGCGCCACCCAGCAGTACTGGGAGGAGTTCTATCGAGACCGCGACCAGGTCTGGTCCGGGAATCCCAACCCGCTGCTGGTGCGTGAAGTTGCCGACCTGACACCGGGAAGTGCGCTCGACCTCGGCTGCGGCGAAGGCGGCGACGCCATCTGGCTGGCCGGACACGGATGGCGGGTCACCGCGGTCGATGTGTCCGCGACCGCCCTGCGGCGCGCCGCGGGGCACGCACAGGACGCGGGTATCGGTGACCGGATCAGCTGGGCCGAACACGATCTGGCGCAGTCGTTTCCGGGCGGGTCGTTCGATCTGGTGTCCGCGCAGTTCTTCCACTCGCCGGTCGCCCAGGCCGATGAGCGCACCGACGTGCTGCGCAGGGCCGCGGCGGCGGTGTCGCCCGGTGGGGTATTGCTGATCGCCGGTCACGCCGGGTGGCCGTCGTTCGTGCACGAGCACGACGCGCCCTTCGACGTGCACTTCCCGACGATCCCGGAGGTCATCGACGGACTCGGCCTCGACCCGGCCGCCTGGCAGGTCGAGACGACCGACGAGGTCCAGCGCGAGGTGACCTGGCCGGATGGTCAGAGCGGGCACCGGGTCGACACTGTCGTGCGCATTCGACGCCTCCGGTAGGACCCGGGTACCCAGCAACCTCACAGCTGGGGCCCAGCTCCACACCAGCGCGGGTGTCGAAGGTGGTCGACATGACCGAAACCGCGACCGCCGTACACCGGGCGGAGCCGACCGAAGCGGTGATCACCCCCGTGCTGGATGTGGTGATCCCCGTCTACAACGAGGAGACCGACCTCGGGGTATGCGTGCGTCGGCTGCACGAGTACCTGCGGGCCGGGTTTCCGTTCCCGGCGCGCATCACCATTGCCGATAATGCGAGCACCGACGACACCATGCAGGTCGCGCGGCTGCTCGCCGACGAGCTCGACGACGTGCGAGTAGTGCATCTGGACGCCAAAGGGCGGGGCAGAGCGCTGCGGACGGTGTGGGAGCAGTCCGACGCCCAGGTGGTCGCCTACATGGACGTCGACCTGTCCACCGACCTCAATGCCCTGCTCCCCCTGGTCGCTCCACTGATCACCGGGCATTCCGATCTCGCGATCGGCACCCGATTGAGCGCGTCCTCGCGCGTGGTGCGCGGCCCCAAGCGCGAGATCATTTCCCGCTGCTACAACCTGCTGCTGAAAGCCTCACTGCAGGCGCACTTCTCGGATGCGCAGTGCGGATTCAAGGCGATGCGCGCCGAGGTCGCGCGCAGACTGCTGCCGCTGGTACGCGACGGTGAGTGGTTCTTCGACACCGAACTGCTCGTGCTGGCGGAGCGGGCCGGGCTGCGCATTCACGAAGTGCCCGTCGACTGGATCGATGACCCCGACAGCCGCGTCGACATCGTGGACACGGCGCGCAAAGATCTGCTCGGCATCGCCCGACTCGGTCGGGCGCTCGCCACCGGCGCGCTGCCGCTGGAGGAGTTGCGCCGGGCGATCGGGCGCGAGCCGCTGGTGGCGGGCGTGCCGCTCGGCATGGTCGGGCAGTTGGTGCGCTTCGCCATTGTCGGGGTGTTGAGCACCTTCGCTTACCTGCTGCTCTACGTTGTCCTGCAATCGTTCATCGGCGCGCAGCCCGCCAACTTCCTGGCGCTGTTGATCACCGCGGTCGGCAATACCGCCGCCAACCGTGCCTTCACCTTCGGGGTGCGCGGGTCTCGCGGGGCGGTGTCGCACCAGTTCCAGGGTTTGGTGATCTTCGGCATCGGCCTGGCGTTGACCAGCGGATCGCTGTTCACGCTGCATCATTGGGCCCCGGACGCGCCGGTCCATCTCGAGCTGTTCGTGCTGGTGACGGCCAATCTGATCGCCACACTGACTCGATTCGTCGGGCTGCGCTGGGTTTTCCGGAACCCTGCCGATCGACCGGCGCTGGACACCGCGGCATCCGGTGGAGAAGGAGGTCTCCGATGACCACACTGATCGCCGCGCCGACCGCGACGGTTCCCGAACCGACCGGCAAGCGCGACATCCGGTGGGAGTACCCGGCATTGGCCGTGCTGCTGATCGGCACCACTGTCGCCTATCTGTGCAACCTCAGTTCGAGCGGCTGGGCCAACTCGTTCTATTCCGCTGCGGTGCAGGCCGGTTCGGTGTCGTGGGAGGCGTTCTTCTTCGGCTCCTCGGATGCCGCGAACTCGATCACTGTCGACAAACCGCCCGCCTCGCTGTGGTTGATGGAACTGTCGGTGCGTGCGTTCGGCCTCAACAGCTGGAGCATTCTTGTTCCGGAAGTACTGCTCGGCGTCGCTTCGGTGGCGCTGCTGTGGGCGACGGTCCGCAGGCCGTTCGGCCCGGCCGCCGGACTGCTCGCCGGACTGACGCTCGCGGTGACTCCCGTCGCGGCGCTGATGTTCCGGTTCAACAATCCGGATGCGCTGCTGGTGTTCTTGATGGTCGCGGCGGCATGGGCGATGACCCGTGCCGTGGCGGACGGGCGCACCCGCTGGTTGGCGCTCACCGGCGTGCTGATCGGATTCGGGTTCCTCACCAAGCAATTGCAGGTGCTGCTCGTAGTCCCCGCGCTGGCGCTGACCTATCTGATCGCAGGTCCACCGAAGCTCGGCAAGCGGATCTGGCAGCTGCTCGCCGCGGGCGCGGCGATGATCGCCGGAGCAGGCTGGTGGCTGCTGATCGTGGAACTCTGGCCTGCCTCGTCGCGGCCATGGATCGGCGGCTCGCACAATAATTCGATCCTCGACCTGACCTTCGGTTACAACGGCCTCGGCCGATTGAACGGCAATGAGCGCGGCAGCGTCGGTCCCGGCGGTGAACTGCCCTCGGGCGGCAACGGAATGTGGGGCAGCACCGGGATCACCCGCATGTTCGAACCCGCCCAGGGTGGTCAGATCGCCTGGCTCATCCCGGCCGCACTCGTTGCTCTGGTCGCCGGAATTCTGCTGCGCGGCAGGGCTGCTCGCACCGATCAGCAGCGCGCGGCGCTCGTCCTCTGGGGTGGTTGGCTGCTGATGACCGGGCTGGTCTTCAGCTTCATGGCGGGGATTTTCCACCAGTACTAAGTTACACTCCTGACATGAGCTATTCACTGGTTGGCCTGCGAGCCGTCGTCGCTGCGCGTGTGTCCCATGTCCAGGGCCCGGAGAAGACGAGCCACCACAGTCAGAAGGATCGGGGCATTGCCTACGCCGCAGGTCAGGAGTGGGAGGTGGTCGGCACCGTCGAAGACCTGGACGTCTCGGCCATCAAGCTCAGCCCCTGGCAGCGACCAGACCTGAGGCAGTGGCTCACCGACCGCAAAGACCAGTTCGATGCGTTGATCTTCTCCAAAACCGACCGCGTATTCCGTCGAGCCGATGACTCCCTCGCGCTGACAAAATGGGCTAAGGAGCACCGCAAGATCCTGGTCCTGATCGATGACGGCATTCGGATCGATTTCTACACGCCCGAGGATCAGCAGGACCCTATGGCCGCAATGAACGCGCGCGTCTTTTTATTCATGGCGAGTTTTTTCGCGGAGCTGGAGGGGCAGCGATTCGTCCAGCGCGCACATGATCGCATCGGGAAACTGCGCGCGACCGACCGCTGGGGCTATGGCGTCCCCCCGTTCGGCTTCATGGTGGTCGAGCACCCGAGCGGCCAAGGCGGCAAAGCGCTTGCTCATGACCCAGAAGCTCAGGCGGTCTTGCACCGAACCGCCGATCGCCTTTTCGCTGGCGACTCATTGACCAGGATGACCTACGAACTTTCCAGCAATCCGGAGACGCCATCCCCCCGAGATTGGCTGCGCATCAGGTCCGGGAAGCCGACGAGGGGTGAAGCTTGGTCCACCCAGAGACTCAAGGCGATCCTGACCTCCCCGGCGACCCAGGGCGTCAAGATGATCCTTGGCAGACCGCTACTCGATGCCGAAGGGGTGCCGGTCACGGTCGGTCCACCCTCGTTCGATCCAGACACGTGGGCGCGCATACAGAATGAAGTGGAGCAGCGATGCCAAGGGCCCCACGAGCGTCGACACAGCCTCAATCCCGTGCTTGGCGTGGGGGTGTGCGGGAACTGTGAGAGCAATCTGGCGCAGAGCACGAAGACCACGAGAAAAGGTGTTGAGCACAGATACTTCAGGTGCTCCAAAAAGCCTGCGTGTCCACTGGTTTCCGTAGTTGCCGACGAAGCGGAGCATGAGCTTGAGCAGGCATTTCTCGACATCTACAGCACTCGGAAGATCGTCGAGCGTGTTTGGCGGGCTGGCAGCGATCACTCTCATGAGCTGGAGCAGGCAGAGCAGACAATCGCATCTCTGCGCGAAGACCGAGAGCTGGGCCTGTACACCACGCCGGATGACGAAAAAAGATACCGCTCGCAAATGTTGGCGCTGATCAAAAGACGAGATCTGCTCGCCGAACTGCCGGTCGTGAAGTCGGGTTGGGTGCAAGTCGAGACCGAGAAGACCTATGGCGAAATATGGCCCGCTGCGACCATGGAAGAGCGCCGCCAAATGCTGATCGACGCCAACGTAAAACTCGTGGTCAACGGGCCGAAAGACTACCGAGTCGTGTCCAACCTGATCGAGAGTTTTATTTAACCGTGCATTTGCAACGCGAATAGTCTTATGCTAACGCCGTGCGGTTCGTATGTAAGTTCGGCGGCACCAAATAGATTTCCCGCTACCTGGGGATAATGAAAACCGGCTGGACACCTTCCTTCTCCTGGGGTGTCCAGCCGGTTTTGTTCGGGTGCGAGCAGGTGTACAACATTCCCGAACGTTCAAAAATAGTGAACGGCGGCGTCCATTGAACATCGATTGAGCCGTCAGCAAGATCCCGAGGGGTGCGCCTCGGTGTAACAAATAACGCACCGCATTGGCGTAGCTCAATAGGAAGAGCAGCGGTCTCCAAAGCCGCCGGTTGCAGGTTCGAGTCCTGCCGCCTTTGCCAACGATCTGTAGCTCAGAAGGAAGAGCGTCCGGTTGAAGCCCGGAATGCGGAGGTTCGAATCCTTTCAGATCGGCGTTAACTGCACGAGCACATGGAGTGCACAGAGACTGTAAATCTCTCGCCTACGGGCACAGGTGGTTCGATTCCATCCGTGCGGACAACCACCCCGCTCCTTTCCGGTAGGGCGGGGTTTTTTAGCGCCCCGAGCGCCCAAGGTAACCGTCCCCCCGCATTGAATATTTTCGAGTGGCCGTATCAGGCTCGGCGGGTTGAGCGAGGTTCGAGGGCGCTCGGGGTTTTTCGTTCACAAAAGAAGAAGGTTCTCCCCGATGTCGCTCACATTCAAGGCACTGGCTGTTGCTGCTGCCACTATTGCCATTACTGCACTTTCCAACCTCGCGTCCCCCGAAGCCCGCGCTGACGACATGTGTGACGACGTGTACAGCATTGTTGTCGGCGGAGCCAAGATCAGTGCGGCGGGTACTTGGCAGTCCTCGGAAGATCTGATCGGTGATTTCCCGGTTGGCTATGACATTTTGTACCCGACTCAGGGCCTCGCGAACTTGGATGCGGCTGTACAGCGTCGCAAGGCGGAATGCCCTGGTGGCCACATCACAATCATGGGGCACTCGGAAGGTGCGGCGATCGTCCACGCGTGGGTTACACGGAACAAGTACATCGACGGCGTCAACGCGGTCCTGCTTTCCGATCCCAAGCGTGCTGCCGGACCCGGCTCTGCTGGCCTTTCTTCGGTTCCCGGTAATCAGTTGGTCGGGTATCCGTTGTCCGGCGTAGATGCCGATTTCGGGACGGTTCCGGTGCTCACGATTTGCCAGCACGACGACATTGTCTGCAACGCCGAAGCCGGGTGGAACGGCTACCTCTATGGCGGTGCCCATGGCCGATACAACTTCGATGCCCGGTACTACGGAACCGACTGGCAAGGCGTCATCTTCCTGTGAGGTTCGGCCATGGCGGAAATCAACAACGCCCGGTGGCGAAATCTTTGCAAGCGAATGAAACAAACGCTTCCCCCGGTGTGCTGGCTGTGCGGTGAACCTATCGACCTGTCGCTGTCTGGGCGGCATCCGATGGGCTGGTCGTTGGATCACAAGATTCCCCGGGCCGAGGCACCGCATCTGATGTACGAGCTTTCGAATCTCACCCCAGCGCACATGATCCACAACGCAATCCGGGGTGGTCGTGGGCCCTCAGCGGTGAAGTACTCGAGAAATTGGGGGTGACATGGCAGACGAATTCCGGAAACCGCCGGGCGACAAACTCGACTATCAAATCGACTGGGACGACTGGCTTTCCCTGATCTCGGACACGATCAACGCGTCGACATGGACGGCAGATCCAACAACGGGCATCACCATCAGTGGCCCTCCGGCTCCATCGTTCACCCCGGTGAGCGCCAAGGTTTGGATTTCGGGGGGCACCTTGAACCAGAACTACACGATCTACAACACGATCACCACCGTAGGCGGGCGCATCAGGACTCGCTATATCACCCTTTTTATCAGGGATAAATCCTAAGAGGACTCTCAATGCAGACCGATAATGTCACGTGGAAGATGCGTGCCCGTGTTCTCAAGTACGAGCCTGAGACTATCGCCAATCTCACCGATCGTTTCGGGCACGAGCCGAGCGGTTCAGAGCTGCGCGCTCTTGAGTCGCTCGGCCTTTTGGCTCCGGATGACATCGTAGACGTGATCGGCAATGCCCTGGTCAATGTCGGCAAGCAGCGCCTCAGCGATCTGATCACCGGGACCGGCCAGGCTTTCACGACTTCGCGGGGCGTGACTGGTGTCGGGAACAGCACCACAGCGGTTGGCGGTTCAGATGTCGCGCTGTTGGGTGCGAGTCAGCTGTACAAGGCCCTGGATGGCGCACCGACAAGCGTGACCGGCGTTATCACCGCGTCGACGACGTTTACCGGATCTGATGCCAATTTCGCGTGGGAAGAGTGGTGCTGGGCAATTGCTACGGCGGCCCCGGTGACCAACGCCAGCTTTGCGACGGCGACCACTTCTGGAGTCATGGTGAACCGGAAAGTCCAGTCTTTGGGCACGAAAGTCTCCGGCGCGGTCTGGACTTTGCAGGCAACGGCGACGATCTCGTAGTCTACGTGGCCGTTAGGGACCGCAAAGCCTATTCCCGGGAACGAAATCGAAGACGTCGGCTAACCGTCCTGGCTCATTATGGCGGACGTTGTTCGTGCTGCGACGAAGCCAGGATGGAATTCCTGTCAATAGACCACAAAGACGGCGACGGCAATAAGCACAGGGCAGAGGTAGGAAAAGGGTCGAACATGGTCGAATGGATTATTCGCAACGGATATCCGTCGATGTTTCAGATCCTGTGCCACAACTGCAATCAAGCGCGTGGCAGTTATGGCTACTGCCCTCATGAGGGGTGAGAGATATGCCCTTGCAATGGACGCGCTCCGTTGACAACTTCCCATCCACGCTGAGCGGTCAGTGGGTTCGGCGTAACGGCGGCACAAATCCACTGACCAGCGGCGGAATGATCACCACGAATTCCACGTCAGGCTTTTTCCCGGCAGAGTTCATTGCCCGTCCAAGCTCTGGCGCGGATCAGTACATCGCGGTCACGATTGCGCAGCTACATCCAGGCACTTCTGGCGGCAGTCCATCATGCGTGGTGCTGCGATCGCCGAACAATGCTACGACCGGCACCGTGCCAGTTCTTTTTATCAAGAATGCTCAACTCGGCATTTTTACCATGACGTCGTGGGCTGCGGCCGGAATTGTCACTCAAAGCGCGTATGCAAATGCCAATGGCGGCTCAAATATGGCGGTTGGCGGACGCATCGAATTCTGGGTAACCAACAATGTCTACACCACCGCCTATAACGGCAACGTCATCAACACCTGGGACGACTCAGGCACTTTGACTGCCAACCAGACCGGGCGCTACGGAGCCGTGATTATGCAGCGCGCCTCCGACGGATCAGCGACGGGCCAAATGGGCTTTGACGATTGCCAATTCGGGGACTTCGCCCCAACAAACGTGCCTATGCCGATGCAGGCCATTAACCGGCCGAATACTTACTGACAGGAGCATGCTATGGCGCGCAGGCGTTACAAGGTTTACAACGCAGCCACCGCAGCACTAACAGCCGCCCCCGCTGCGGTAACTACCGGCACTTCGCTTAAAACGATGCTGCAAATCAAGCCAACCACCAATATTGCGGTCATCGCATGGGGTTACTCTTTCGACGTTGTGCCGACAGCGCTGGTCAAGGTCGAGCTGATCACTACGGGCACGGTTGCTGCGACAGTGACGGCATTTGCGGCGGGCGATGTCGTGAAATATGACGATGCCGGTACGGCTGCCTCCGCAATTTCGTTGGGTACCAGCGCATCGGGCTTTACCTCCACGGCAGAGGGCACGATCACCGCGACCAGGGAAATCTTCTTCCGGAACGAATTTGGCCAGAGTTACGAAAGCCAAGAGCCCCTTGATCGCGAGGGTGGAGTGATCGCAAATGACATCCTGCGCATTCGTGCCACCACAGCGGTCGCGATCGGGATGACGTGCTGGGTCCTTTACGAGGAGTAAGGCCGGTCGCGGTAAAGGGAAGGTGACCCATGGCCCGTATCGGTAGAAGTCGCCCCGCATCCAACTACCGGCCGAACCGGCCCTCCTTCGTTGGCGCTAAACCGGTGCCAGCCTCGGACACTGTCGCGCTTGTCGACACCGCCGCAGTTGTGGCTACCGTGCCAGGCTCAGAGAGTGTCGCAGTAGCTGACCTGGCCGTCCTGGTTGTTGCGGGATCTGACAGCATCGCGTTTGCCGACACGGCTGGCGTTGGACCAAATGCCACCGAGACCGCGTCGTTTACCGAGTCCGCCATGGTCATCATTCGGGCTACGGAGTCCATCGACCTTGCGGACACGGCGTTCGTCATCAACACGGTCTCGGTGTCCGAAGATATCGGCGTTGTTGATGACGCACTGGTCCGTTTCGCGGTGTCGGACACTATCGGCCTTGCTGATGACGCGGCATTCTCGACCTCCACCCTGAAGACCGCTAGTGACGACATCTCGTATTCCGAGACAGCACTACAGATTTCACTTGTCTCTGTTACCGAATCGGTCGCATTCGCTGAGTCTGCGAAGGTCATTGTTCAGGCATCGGAAGTTGTCCTGTTCTACGACTCCGAATTCGCTTTTGGCGATGGCCTGGTCCTCCAAGGTGACCGCATAGTCCGTGTCGATCCGGAGCGGCGCGTATACCGGGTTCTGGCAGAGGACCGGGTTATGCGTGTCGACGCCGAAAGCAGGGTTTACAAGGTGGGGGCTGATGGCTGAGAACGACAAAGAAGAGCAGTTCGAAGAGCCGCAGTCCATCGCAGAAGTCTTCGCTCGGGGCGACACAGAGGAATCCTTGATCGCGCTGCGCGACTTCATTGCCCGCGAGCTCGACGGAAACCGTTGCAAGACATGTCATATGAGCCAGCTCCGCACCGGAGATCAGGCAGCGCTTTTGTTGAGAGCTCAGAAGATCATAGAAGATATCGAGATCCTCCAGAGGGCAAAGGCACCAGCTAATCCGCACTTGCCGAAGGGGGTAGCAAATCTTGCCTCCATACGCGCCAAGCGATCAGTTGATCGGCCATCAGACACCGAGAATCCTGGCAGTTCCGGGCTCGGCGTTAAGAGTTCCCCACGGAGATCCGGACCTGGACGTAGAGAGTCTGGGCGATGAAGCCATTGAGCTTGCCGAACTCACGGGCCTGACTCTCGATCAGTGGCAGCGCCTCTGCATTCGTCAGATGGCCGCGATCCGAGAAGACACCTATAGCAATCCGTACACCGGACAAGTCGAAAACAAATGGGCCGCTTCGGAATTCGGGCTCATGGTAAGCCGCCAAAACGGGAAAGGCAGTATTCTCGAGGCCAGGGAACTCGCCGGACTCTTCCTGTGGGGCGAACGCCTGATCATCCACTCCGCGCACCTGTTCCCGACTGCGATCGAAGCATTCAACCGAATCTTGATGCTGATCCAGAACACGCCGGACCTGGACCGCGAAGTCAAGCGAGTAGTCAACAGCCACGGCGAAGAAGGCATCCACCTGAAGTCGGGTCAGCGCCTCCTGTTCAAAGCGCGCAGCTCAGGCAACGTTCGAGGTTTCACGGGCGACACCATTGTCTTTGACGAAGCCATGAAGAAGCTGGGTTCGAGCGAGATCAAGGCGTTGATGCCTTCGGTGTCTGCCCGGCCCAATCCCCAGCTCATCTATACCGGTAGCGCGGGCAATCATGAGTCCGAGCATTTCGGCCGTATGCGTAACCGCGCGCTCGCTCACCTGGCCGGGGAAAAGCTGGAACAAAGGCTGGCCTGGATCGAGTGGTCTGCGAACTCTTGCAACCTCTTCTGTCGCCCCGATTGCGACGAGCATGACCGGCCTGGCGATCCCGAGACCTGGGCAATAGCCAACCCTGCTATGGGGATTCGCCTGGACGAGGCGTGGATTCGCGATGTCGAGTACCAGTCGATGACCCGGGATGACTTCGCCATGGAACGCCTCGGTGTCGGGGATTGGCCCTCGGACGGTAACGGGTGGCGCGTCATTCCCCGTGAAAAGTGGAGCGACCAAGGCAATGAATCGAGTCAGCTTGTCGGCAAATTCGCCCTTGCTGTGGATTCTGCTCCCGATGCTTCGTGGACAGCGATTTCCGCTGCGGGCATCAACTCTGACGACGAATTCCACATCGAGATCACGGGCCTCGCTGAGCAGGTCGATTACCGCCCCGGCATCAAATGGGTGGCCGATCGCGTCGAAGCTATTTACAAGCTCTACAAGGTCCCGTTCGTTGTTATATCGCGAGATTCTCCGGCGGGAACTTTGATCGAAGAGTTGGAATCCAGGGGAATCAAAGTGGTCGTCCCGAGCAGCCGTGACTATGCGCTGGCGTGCGGTGACTTGAAATCCGGCATTGCCCCGGTTGGCGGCGAAACACCGAATGTCACGCACACCGTACAGACCCCACTCACAACAGCGGTCGCAGCGGCGGACAAGAAGCCCATGCAGGACCTGTGGGTTTTCTCCAAATCGCTTTCCAATGCCGATATCACCCCACTTGTTTGCGTCACTTTGGCGCTCTGGGGATACAAGCAGCACATTTACAGAAAGCGGGCAAAGCCTTTCGTGGTCTTTGCTTGACCCGAGGTTTTGCACATGAAGCTCGCGTTTCTGAAGCGAGACGTATTGGCCATGGCGGGCATCGGGCTCGGACTGGTCGTTGCTGGCGCTTTCATGCTCGCTGGCCCGTGGGCACTGATCGTTTCTGGCGGGCTAATCGTCGCCGCGTCGTCGTTTATTGATTTCTGAGGGGTGACGAATTGAAGCTTTGGTCACTCTTCAGGCCGGGGAAGAACGCTGGAACCGCCCGCGATGGCGACATGGAGATTTCCATCGATACCTGGGCGAGCTACCACAAGTATGGGAGCAACACCTTTGGCCTTGGCGGTGGCGGGCCCTATTCGAAGTCCGAAGAGATCGATAATGACTTTGTCGGCTACGTCAATGGCGCGTACAAGGCGTCCGGTGTAGTTTTCGCTGCCTGCCTCGCGCGCATGATGATTTTCTCCGAGGCGCGTTTCGTATTCCAGAAAGTCAAGAATGCGAAGCCTGGCGATGTCATCGATACACCAGCGCTGGACCTGCTCGACACTCCATGGCCGAACGGCACCACCGGCGAAATGCTGGCCAGGGCTATTCAGGACATCGACTTGTGCGGCAACCACTACATGCTGCGCCAGCACGAAATCGGAAAAGGCCCGAGACTCCGAAGATTGCGCCCCGACTGGGTAACCATCGTCTTGAGCAAGGAACCTTCCGAGGCTTTGGATTGCGACGTACTCGGCTACATCTACAAGCCGGGCAATACGGACGTCAAAGCCAAGTGGGAAGTCTTCCCGATCGATGGCAGTAACGGAGTCGTAGCTCACTGGTCCCCCATCCCCGATCCGGACGCGCTGTACCGAGGCATGTCCTGGATGACGCCGGTTATTCGGGAGATCCAGAGCGACAAAGCGATCAGCAAGCACAAGCTGAAGTTTTTCGAGAAGGGCGCAACCCCTAATATCGCTGTCTCTCTTCATGAATCCGTGAGCGTTGAAGAATTCAAGGAATTCAAAGAGGTCATGGATGCCCAGTACAACGGGCTCGATAACGCATACAAAACCATGTATCTCGGTGGCGGTGCAGACGTAACTTCGGTTGGCGCAAATATTCAGCAGCTCGATTTCGCCACGGTGACCGGTATCGGTGAATCGCGTATCGCAGCAGCGGCTCGGGTGCATCCCACTCTTCTCGGTATTACTCCGGGTCTTGGCGGGTCCAGCCTGAACGAGGGAAATTTCGACGCCGCCAAAGATGCATTCGCGAGCGGGACTATGCGGCCCCTATGGAGGTCGTTGTGCGCCGCCTATTCGGTGCTGGTCACGCCCCCTGATGGTTATCGACTCTGGTACAGCGACAAAGACATTTCGTTCCTGCGCGAAGACCGGCAAAAGGTCGCGATGCGCCAACAAACCGACGCGACCACGATTTCTCGCTACGTCATGCAGGGATTCAAACCCGAGAGTGCCGTCGCTGCGGTTTTGGAAGACGATCTGTCGCTTCTCGATCACACGGGCCTCTATTCGGTGCAACTGCTCCCGCCCGAAATTTCCTTCGCCGATGTCAATGCGGCCAAGAAGGAAAAAGAGGGCGACGACCAAGAGAAATCGACCGACAAGCCGAGCAAAGCGAATAACCAGCCCACTGGCAGCAAAAGAAAACCGGTCGGCCGACCCCCGAAGGAATCAAAGGACGCCTGGCTGGACGCGGTCGAGCGCGGTGAACCTTGGGAAGACGAATTATGAACATAGTTACCAGGAGCGTTAGTTTCCGCGCCGCCGACAAGGATGAAAGCGGCGATGGGCACACGCTCAGCGGATACGCGGCTGTTTTCAACCAAGACACCACGATCAACTCGTGGGAGGGCCGTTTCACCGAGCGTATCGCTCCGGGCGCGTTCAGGAAGACTCTGCGCGAGAACAAGCCGATTTTGCAGTTCAACCACGGCAGAGACGTTCGCACCGGTGCGGTTCCGATCGGCGTATTCACCGAACTCGCAGAAGACGATCACGGTCTCGCTGTTGAGGCCCGGCTTTTCGAGAATCAACTAGTAGAGCCGATTCGTCAGGCCATTGAGGGCGGCGCTGTAACTGGAATGTCCTTCTCGTTCCAAGTCGTCCGCGATGAATGGCGTGACCAGAACGGCAAAGTTCTTCGTGGCGAAGCGCTCCGCAAAGTGCTATGGGATGGCGCGGACGGACTTTCCCGGACCATCAAAGAGGTCAAGCTCTTTGAGGCCGGTCCGGTTGTTACTCCGGCTTACTCCGGAACTTCGGTTGGTGTTCGCAGCGCCGACGAGCTTTCTGATGCCGAGCGTCAGTCGATTGCCGATGAATATGCACGCTCGATGGTCGTTGCCGATGAGCCGTTGGTTGACTCCGAGGCAATTCGCGAGTGGCTCCGCATGGAAACGGAGTGGCGCGCAGATGTAGCCGTCTGGCTCCGCGAAGAGGCCGAATACCACGCAATTGTCCGCTGGCTAGAAGCGGAAACAAACCACCGGGCAAACGACGCCGCCGAATCAGGCACCTCAGAGAACCCGGATAACCCCGATCGTGACGCCGTCAAAGACACAGACACCTTGCGTCGGGAGCCCGAAAAGAAAGTCACGGAGCAAAAGAAGGCTCCCAAGATCGTTAGGACTAGGGCAGTGACCCTTAATGAATTGAAAGAAGCCCTGGCTATCGCTGAGGCGCGCACCGAAGAGCTCCAGGACGAGTTTCGCGATGCCGAAATGCCTGAGGCTGAAGAGCGCGAGTATGACCAGGCCAAGAAGGACGTCGACACCTACCGCGCCCGCATCGAGAAGGTGGAGAAGCGCCTCAAGGAGATGACGAGCCACACTCCTGCCGAGCGCGGAACCCCGGGCTTCATCGCGAGCACTGACGCGGCGGACCTGCACGATCTTGACGCTATCCGTGGTTCGGCGACCTCCCTTGCCGACGCCAAGGTCAAGATGCGTGACGCGGCCCAGCGGATTGCCGAGCGGTCCAAGTTCGCGGTTAGCCAGCGTTCCGAGGCCAAGGATCACGCGATCCACCTCCTGGACCAGGATCACACAGGCGATTTGGCTGCGCGGTTTATCAGCATGGGCTCTGACACTTATGAGCGCGCCTGGAGCAAGTACGCGGCCGGTCACACCATCGGCGGGCTCAGCTTTGAGGAGCAGCGCGCTTTGCAGTTGGGCTCGGATGCCGATGGCGGTTTTGCCGTGCCTGTGCAACTCGATCCGACTGTGATCCATACCAGCGCTGGCGTGGTCAACCCGGTTCGCCAGCTGGCAACCACCAAGACCATTACCGGTAAGGAATACCAGGGCGTTACCAGCGCGGGCACCACGGTCTCCCGTTCGCTGGAAGGTGCCGAGTTCGCCGAGAACAGCTGGACCTTGGCTCAGCCGACCATTCGCACCGAGCGTGTGACCGGTTACACGACCTTCACTTTTGAAGCCGAAGCGTGGAACGCAATTCGCGAGGAAATCGTTTTCGCACTGCGCGATGCAAAGGACAGGGAAGAGGCGGAGTCCTTCACCAATGGCAACGGCACCTCGCCCAATGCTAGCGGCATCGTCTCGACCCACATTGCCCCGAACCTGGTGACTGCTACCGGCACTGCGGCTTTCGCTGCGGGGGATCTGTACAAGCTCAAGGAAGCTCTCGATCCTCGTTACCGCGCCAATGCTGTCTGGATGCTGGACGAGGCGATTCTGCACTTGATTCGTCAGTGGGCGACAAATGATGGCCCGAACCTGATTCAGCACATCGACGGCCCCAACCCGGATCGTCTGTTGGGCTTCCCGATTCACGAGAACTTCAATATGACGGGCGTTCTGACCACCGGTTCGAAGATTGTGCAGTTCGGCGATCTGAGCAATTACTACATCGTTGACCGTGTCGGCATGTCCATCGAGGTCAACTCCATGGTGCTCGGTTCGAATCGTCGTCCGACCGGCCAGAGGGGCATTGCCGCTTACTGGATGAACAACGCCAAGTGGTGGGTGCCTGCGGGTGCGAAGACTCTGGTCACCGGCTAATACGAATATAGCGAACCGCCCAAACCTTTAACGAGCTTCGGCTTTGTCAAAGGTTTGGGCGGCTTTGTTCGAGGAGATTCATGAGTGCCCGCACTTTTGTTGCCAAGGAGTCCTTTTGGTACCACGGCGACGACAACGAACTCCATCTTGTCCACGAGGGTGATCGGTTTCCTGAAGGGGATTCGGCACTGTCGGGACGCTTGGAGTATTTCAAGGACGAGACCCCGATCGAGGTTCCCGTAGAGGTTCCCGTAGAGGTTCCCGTAGAGGTTCCCGTAGAGGTTCCCGTAGAGGTTCCCGCTGCTCCGGTCAAGCGTTCTCCGGGGCGTCCTCGCAGTAAGGGGTGACTCGTGGGTGCCATGGGTGATCCCTATGTGACTCGGGCGCAGCTGAAACAGCATCTCGGCATCAAAGATTCGGACGCCTCGAAGGATGACCTGCTCGATATCGCCTTAGACAGCGCTTCTCGCGAGATCGAGAACCATTGCGAGCGCCAATTCAACCAGGTCGGTACAGCTTCCGCGCGTGTGTACCCCGTCATCGGGCGCGATCTGGTCCTAGTTGACGACATCTACACGATGGACGGCTTCGAGATCCGGATTGGCGAGGTCGGCTCGGGTTTCGGCTCGGCGCTGTCTTCGGATCTCTTCGAGGTGCGGCCCATTAATGGTGTCGTCAATGGTGTTCCGGGCTGGGCGTTTTCGAGGATCAAGCTTAGCTGCTACGCGCCGTACACCTATTCGACTTCTCGGGTAGAGGTCACTGCGAAGTGGGGATGGCAAGCGGTTCCGGCTCCGGTCAAAGAGGCGTGCCTGCTCATTGCCGCAAAGAACTGGAAGCTCCAGGATGCCCCGCTCGGTGTTGCCGGTTTCAAGGATTTCGGCACCGCCAAGGTCGAGAACGATCCGATCGCCGTGACAAAGCTCTGCCCATACACGCTGGGGCGCGGAAAGAGGTGACTGGTGGCCTACACCCTCACTGAAATACGTACCGCGCTCGCCTCAACTATCGAAACCCACACCAGTGCCAGCGTTTATACCTACGCAGAGGTGCAGGCCAAGGGTAATTATCCGGCGGTCATCATCGAGCCTCACGCAACGGATTTCGAGCGGGCCATGAATCGCGGTGTAGACGAATGGGATTTCAACATCTTCGTTTTGGTCCGTAGTGCCGATGATGCCAGCGCCCAGCAAGAACTCGATGGATTCGTCACAGGCGAGGGCGACGACAGCATTCGCCAGGTCCTTTTCGAACACCGGGAACTTGGCCTAGACGACAGCGTCGACGCTCATGTCTATTCGATGCGCGGCTATGGGGGCGGATTCGAATGGGGCGGAACCAAGCACATGGGCGCAATTCTCAAAGCCCGCGTTTTTGTAAGTAACTAATCTACGAAAGGCTGGGCCGCTAAATGGCTGCACTCAGCACCTTTTCCCTTACCAACGCGGGCACTGCACCAACTTTCGCAGCCGCGACCACTTCCGATACGGCCCAGGTCGGCAATGGCGGAAACGTCTTTGTTGTCTACAAGAACACCGACGCAAGCCCGAAGACCGTCACTGTCACGGTTGCTGGAAGTACCGATTATGGACAGCCCAACCCGGACCCGCAATACACAGTGGCGGCCACTACGGGTGAGGTCTGGATTCCGATGCGCAAGGAATACAACGACGGCACCGGTCGTGCTGCTCTGACTTTGAGCAATGCCACTGGTGTCACTGTCGCCGTTGTCAAGGTGAGCGCCTAATGCCCCTAGCAAATCCACCCTCGGAGGAAGCGGTGGCGGCTCATGCAGAACATCGTGCAGATCAAGTCACGTCCCGTCATTTCCGTGTGGTTGGTCCGAAAAAGATCAATGGGGCGAGTGAGGGCGAAGAAGTCTGGCTCGATGTCACTCCAGCCCAGGCACGCCACCTGATCGCGGCAGGTCATGTCGCACCAATGCCGTCCGCGCCTCTCGAGACTGTTACGCCGGTAAACGATGCCGATCCCACGGGTCCGAAGAAGCGGCGCAATCCAGCAACCAATCCTGACCCCACTTCCTGAAAGACCCTGAACAATGTCAAAGTTTGTTTTGCTCGACACCGTGACGGAAATCAATGGTGTCGACCTTTCTGATCACATCAATAGCGTTGAAGTCGCCCTGAAGATGGCCGATCTCGACTCCACCAATTTCAGCGGTGGCGGTAAAGAGCACACGCCCGGCCTGCGCGACGACGAAATTGCCGTGAATTTCCAGCAGGACTTCGCGGTCGGTGAGGTCAACGCAACCCTGGCTCCGCTGTTCTTCGACAGGACGGAATTCACCGTAACCGTGAAGCCGCGCAACGCCTCGATTTCGGCGACCAACCCGGGCTTCCAGGCGACCTGCGTCTTGCTCGAGTACACGCCACTGTCTGGCAAGGTTGGCGATTTGTCTGAGATCAAGGTGAAGTTTGCGACTCAGCACACCGGCGTCACCATGCTGACCAGCTGATCCAATGGAACTGGAGTTCGAGATTTCGGGTGATCGCGCCTTTCTGGAGGTAGCAAAAGCGTTCACCCGAATCGATCGCAGCATTCCGAGAGACGCGCTCAAAGCGATCAAGGATGAGGCGCGACTCCTGTCCAAAGAAGCCTCAGCCAAGGCGCTAGCTGAACCGGCATTGGGCACCAAGCACACCGGCCTCCGGAAAAGGGTGGCTAAAGGCGTCAAGGTGCAGTCGCTCGCGAATGGGTCTGCCACGGATTTCGAAGGCGCACCCACCGAGGGCAATAGCGGTTGGCAGGGTTATCGCATCGCCACGTCCATGCCCGAAGAAGATGAGGCCATCATCCCTCGCGGTTTCGACCATCGAAGGGGTTGGCGTCACCCACTCTTTGGAAACAAGAAGAAGTGGTACCGGAACTACGGTGCATTCTCTTGGTTCCTGGAAACGATGCAGAAATCCAAGAGCGATCTCGATCCCAAGATGGAAAAGATCCTCGAGGATGCTGCCGACCATGTCGATAAATCTGCGCATCTTGGTTGACACAAGCGGAACGGTGAGGACTTTGCGGGCCCCTCACCGTTCCTTTCTTTTTGCCCGCAACTATCCCGCACCTCTTTGAAAGGGTCCGCAAAACCATGTCTCTTCTGTCCAGGGAATCCATCCTTACCGCCGACGACCGTAATCACGAAGATGTCGAGGTCCCCGAGTGGGGTGGCACTGTTCGTGTTCGCGCCATGTCGGGTTTCGAGCGCGACAAGTTCGAGACCGGCATGATCGAGCGTCGTGGTGGCAAGCAGGTCGAGAACTTCACCAACTTGCGCGCTCGACTGGTCGCTCTCGTACTTATCGACGAGGACGGCAAGCGTCTCTTTTCTGACAAGGACGTTCACCAGCTCGGTACCAAGTCGGCGGCTGCTCTCGATCGCGTGTACACGACGGCTCAGAAGCTCAATGGCATTTCGAATGCTGATGTCGAGGAGCTGACCGAGGTTTTCGACGAAACCCCCGACGAGAATTCTATTTCCGACTGACTCTCGCCCTCGGGGGTATGACGGTCGAAGAGATGCTTCACCGAGTCTCGTCCAGGGAATTGACCGAGTGGATTGCCTACGAGCAGAAGAATGGTCCGCTCGGGCATCAATATTCGGACGATGTCTTGGCGAGCATTCTCGAAGCGCTCCATACCAATACCTTTGTCGCAGGATTGCAGTACGACCCGAACCCGGTCCCTGAACCGAAGCGTGTCCCCCGGCCTCCCGAGGTCATGCAAGGGGAAGAGGTCCAGTTCGGGTTCGACGCGCTCGGTGATGCATTGCCCGGCGGATGATCGGCGCACCAGGCCCCTAGTTGTCTTAATCCACAGCTAGGGGCTTTCTTTTTTGGGGAGGTTGCCGTGGCGACGATTACGCGGCTCAAGTTCGATATCGATTCGAAGTACAACCCGGCAGGTATCAACGCGGCTCGGGCCGATATTCGTGCTTTCAACGAAGAACTTCGCCGGATGTCCAACAAGGCCGTGAAAGTCAAGGTTGAAACCGAGGTCGATCCAGATTTCGGCACCGATTTCCAGGCCCGTCTTAACGCGATCGCCATTACTCGCAACTACCACATCACCTTGCCCGTCGACCTTGACGAAGCCCATGCACGCGCCGCTCTTGAGGAGTTTGCCCGGGAGCGCCGTCGAGTCACGGTCAACGTAGATGCCGACACAGCAGCTGCACGAGCCAACATCGACACGGCCGCGCGTAACCGTCAAGCACACATCGATGTTGATACCGACCTGGGCATTATGCGGCTCGTCCAGCTGACCCGGGCTAGTCGGTACGCCGCGATCGGTGTGGCTGGTGTCGCTGCCGCGTTCTACCTGATCGGCCCTGCTGCCGCCGTTGCTGGTGCTGCCGTGATGACCGCCATGACTGGTGGTGTTATCGCTGCCGGTATCGCGGCCATCGTCATCAACGACAAGCTGACCGCGAGCCACCAAAAGGCCACCACAGCAGCACTTCGACAGGCCGATTCAGCCAAGACCGCGCTGGGCAACGCCTACACCAATGTGACTCAGGTTGCTGCCGATGGTGCCGCTCGTATTACGCAGGCGGAGAAGCAGGTTGAGCAGGCTACCCGGTCCAGCAAGCAGGCGCGCGATGCACTGACCGAGGCTTACAGGTCGGCTGGGCGCGAGTACGAGGACATGGTTCTCAAGCTCAAGGGCGCACCAATCGATGAGCGTGGCGCTGTCCTAGCTATCGAGCGTGCACGTCAGCGCCTCCGTGAGCTGGGCAAGAACGGTGAGTCGTTCAACTGGATCGATGTCGCTGAAGCTCAGAACAACGTTGATCAGGCTATTCAGAGCCTGGAAGAGATCCGAGTCCGGAACCGTCGTCTCGCTGAGGATTTCGTTGATTCCGACGAGAAAGGCATCGAGGGCAGCAAGAAGGTTGTCGATGCCAAACAGAACATCATCGACGCTGAGGATCGCGAAAAGGATTCGATCACTGCCCTGACCAAGGCTCGTAACGACGCAGCTGAGGCCAATCGTCGTGCCGCCGAAGAAGTCACTCAAGCTCAGATGCGCGTGGCCGAAGCTCAGGAAGCCGTCAATGAAGCGCTGAAAAAGCAGAACGGTCTCGCGGCTCAGGCGGCGAAGTTCTTCTCGGACATGGCTGCTCCGATGCGCGGTGAACTGGCGGCGGCGATGGACAAGATTCGCGCCAAGATGAACGACTTGGCTCCACTGCTCCAAGACACATTCCGGAATGCGACACCCCTGGTCCAGCCCTACGCGGATTCGTTGTTGCGGCTCACCGAGAACGTCCTGCCCGGCATGAACAACGGCATCAAAAAGAGCCAGCCGATCGTTCTCGGTTTCTCGGATGGACTTGCCACGTTTGGCACCCGGCTCGGCAACATGTTCGATTTGATGGGCGATGGAGCCGAGGGCCTGGGCAATACCTGGCGCGTTGTCGGCGATGAAGTTGGCCGCTGGTTCGAGCTTATCGGTGGTGGCGCTGCCCGAATGAGCCAGACAGGTTCGGAGTCGCTTCGCCTATTCTTGGGCGGGCTCAACAACCTGTGGGCCGGAATGATCGATGGCGCTGCTCCCGCGATGGAGGCCATGGCTGGTCGGACCTCGATCCTGAATTCCATCTTCTCGGAACTCGGTAATTTCTTCCGCATCGCGGGTCCGGCTATCGGGCAATTCACGGAGGCTATCTCCGGCGCGCTCGACCCGGCTATTCGTGCGATTGCTCCAGCCCTGGCCAGCGTGCTCGGCGCGTTTCTCCAGAGCATTACTCCGATTATCATTGCGGTGACCCCGGCCATTGTCGCCATATCGAACGGTTTCGCCACCCTGGTCCAGCAACTGAACCCGATCATGCCAGTTTTGGGTCCGGTCATCGCTGGTGTTTGGGCGCTCAACGTCGCATTGGCGGCGAACCCGATCGGATTGGTCGTTGTCGCGGTTGCCGCACTGGCTGGCGGGATCACTTATCTCGCGACG
This sequence comes from Nocardia sp. NPDC057440, assembly GCF_042802915.1. Taxonomy (NCBI): domain Bacteria; kingdom Bacillati; phylum Actinomycetota; class Actinomycetes; order Mycobacteriales; family Nocardiaceae; genus Nocardia; species Nocardia sp. NPDC057440. The sequence continues at coordinate 517,134 of NZ_JBHVDF010000002.1, read as the reverse complement.
AAGACCCAGTTCTTCCAGAATATGTGGGCCAACTTCGCGCCGGATGGAATGAAGAATTTCTTCAAAGCGGGCGAGGACGGTACCAGCGGATTCTCTCGGGCACTGGATACGGTGGTCGGCTGGGGCAAGAAATTGTGGGAGCTTTTCGGTCCTTCTATTTCTCGCATTGGCGATGCCCTCAAAGGTGCCTGGTCCGCCATCACTGAACAATGGAATAACAGCCTCCGCCCAGCACTGGAACAGCTCGGCGAAAAGATCGGCCCTTTGCTAGAGGTACTGAAACCGATCGGCGCTGTTATCGGCGGAATCATTCTCGCGCTGGTTAATTCCATCCTGGGAATCGTTGAGCATCTGATCAAGCCGGTCGTGAATTTCGTCATGGAATTCGTCACTGCGATTATCAACGCGATCTCCTCTTTGATCCAATTCATCACCGGTTTTATCGGCGGACTGATGAAGATGATCGAGATAGTCGTAGCCGCCGGTAAAGTGCTCTTCGAATTCGTCGATGGCATTTTCACGGGTGACTTCTCCGGGCTGTGGGAGAGTCTGCGCAATCTCGGTAGTAAAATTGTCGAGCTGATCACCGGCCCTCTCAAGACCATGGGTGAAGGAATCCTCGGAATCGTCAACGCCCTGTGGGATGCGGTGTTTGCGATTTTCCGTGGCGTGTTCGGCGTTATTCACGGAATTGTGCGTGGCTTCATTCAGGGAATCATCGGATTCTTTCAATGGCTCTTTGACGTGCTGGTCGGACATTCCATCGTGCCCGACCTGATCGACAAAATCCACGAACTGTTCATGTGGCTGCCACGAAAAGTGATCGCGCTTGTTCAGGGCCTCGTCGAAGGAGTGGTCAAGCTCTGGGACTTCCTGAAGAACAAGTGGGAATCCTACCTTGACGGCATCAAAGTCATTCTCGAGAATGTGTCCACGATTATTCAGGCCATCTGGGAGAAATTCTGGAACAAGGTCAAGGAGATCGGCACATCCATCTGGGATTCGATCAAGTCCGCGTTCACCAATTTCTCGGAGGGCGTGAAGTCCACCCTGGAAGGCGTCGTCCATATAGCGGAAAACGTCTGGAATGGGATCAAGGGAATCTTTGCTCGTCCGATCAACGCGGTCATTGGATTCTGGAATGACACCATCGCCGACAAGATCGGTTTGGGTGACAAAAAGATCCCGGTCATTCCCGGATATCGCGATGGCGGTCCCATCTCGGGCGCTGGTGGTGGTCGGCAAGACGCGATCAATGCCAATCTGAGCCACGGTGAATACGTCGTCAATGCAAGGGCCGCGTTCCTTAACCGGCGCATCTTGGACCGTATGAACTTTGGCGGCGAAGTTGTTCCGGCGTATGCGGATGGCGGGCCCGTTGAATGGATGAAAGGCTGGGTTTCCCAGAACCATCCGGCGATGCAGGTCACCTCGGATTACCGCGATTCCAACGACTACCACGGCATTGGCAGGGCTGTGGACTTTGCCGCTTCCATGCAAGAAATGATGTCCACCGCAACCGACATCGCGTCCACGTGGGGCAAGAACTCCTTGGAACTGATCCACGGCAACGGCTTCCAGCACAACATCAAGGATGGCCGCGACGTCGGAGACGGAATGTCGGTCTACAAACCTGGCACGATGGCGGAGCACAACAACCATCTGCACTGGGCCGTCGATAAGGCGCTCGGGGAAGACGATGCCGGTCAGGGCTTTTTCGGCCGGATCGGGGACGCGGTCAGTGGTGTCGTCAGTGGCGCTCGGGAACTGGTCTCGGGATTGTTTAGCAGGTTCACCGATCCACTCCTGAGCAAGATCCCAGATCCGTTCGCGGGTGGCATGGGTGGCCCGATGGGTTCTATGCCCAAGGGTGCGGCCACCAAGGTTCGTGACAACATCGCCGATCTGATCCGGGGCAAGGAAAGCACTGCTGGCGGGGTCGGTGATATCGGTGGGGTTGTGCCAGACGGAGATCGTCTCAGGATTATCGATGAGGCGCTGAAGATCACCAACACGCCTCCACCGGAAACCTTGGATGCGTGGCGGCGCGGTCTCAATACCCTGATCGGTAGAGAGTCCGGCTGGAACGCGGGTGCTGTCAACGACTGGGACGTCAACGCCAGAAACGGGGTTCCCTCCAAGGGCCTTGCTCAGGTGATTCCGCCGACGTTCCAGACCCACAAGGTTCCGGGTTACGACAATATCCTTGACCCGGTGTCCAACGTTGCAGCGAGCGTGAACTACATCAAGGCACGGTACGGCACCATCTCAAAGGTTCAGCAGGCAAACGAGAATCTGCCACCCCAGGGATACGCAGACGGCACCGATTACGCCAAGCCAGGCTGGAACTTGGTCGGCGAAAACGGGCCCGAAATGGTGAAGTTCCGTGGCGGCGAAGAAGTTCACAGCTTCGACGAGATCATCGAGCGCATCAAGAGCGTGAACGTGGAAGGCCGGACGCAGCAGGCTGTTCAAGGCGCTGTGAAGTCCACCCTGGATACGTTCATGTCGGACTTGACCGGTGGTTCCGTGGGTGATGGCTTCCTCGGTCAGTTGTTGCAGCAATCCGTTGACTATGGCGGCAAATTGGCGAACTGGTCCGCTAGTAAGGGCGACACCCATTACCACGTGTCCAGCGCCGAAGAGCTTATCCGCCTGGAAAAGCAGAAACGACGCGAGCAGTCCATAGGCTTCGACTAGCCACTAAATAGAGAACGAGCCGGGGCATCGGTGGGAGCAATCCTGCTGGTGCCCCGGCTTTTTCGGAGGTGCATAAATGGCGACCCCTCGTGAAGACATGTCCATCACATACGAAGGCTGGAACGGGGTCTTCTACGACATCTGTGGCGGCGACAACGAAGGACTTCAAGGGGTCAGGCTCGCCACGGATTCTCACGGTACCGCCTGGGAAGACTTGTATGAGGCGCAGATCGAAACCATCTACAACTCAACGGCTTTCGAGATCGGTGGGCGTTACGGCGGACTTCGCGAGCACATGATGGAGTTCACGCTCGCCTTCCACATCAAAGCCACCCACGATCGGCCGTGGCGCATCAATGACAGCCGGTTCCGTAAGGCCATGAGCTTCAAGAAGGAATCGAAGCTTCGCGTCAAAATCAAGGAACAGTCCGAGCGCTGGCTCAACGTGAGGCTCAAGTCAACGCCCAAGCTCAAGGTTCAGGTCGATCCCAACGGATTGAAGTATGGCCTGCTCCTGGTGCCGTTCGTAGCTGCTTACCCGCGCTGGGTCGAGGACGACTTCACCCAGACCCTCACCACCGCAACGAATACGACCGTCACGGGCACTGAAACGCTGTGGTTCAACCTGAGCAATCCCACCAACAATGAAGTGTGGGTCCGCTGGGTGCTACAGGCCGGTAACGCGGGGATCATCTACACCTTGCCCGATTGGTCTTTGGGTGACGACCGGTTCGACCTGGCAGAAGAGCACGACGACCGCATGATCATCATGCCCCCATTGCTTCTGAATGAGCACGTCGTTGTCGACACAGACGAGATGACAATGCAGGGCCAGGTCAATTCGAGCCTGGACACCCAGATTTATCAGCGCATGAACAGCAAAGAGTTCCTGTACCCACTTCCCGCGTATATGGAAGAGGTTGTTTCGGTGCCGGTCATGGTCACTGAGGCGGATATCGGGAACGTGGTTCAGCTGAGAATTCCGCGCAGTTGGTCAAGGCCATGGGGCCTAGAATAGCCGAGGAGGTGACATGGCAGTCACTTCAATTGATCCGGACGTCGAATTCTTCAATATTGTCAACCGGATCAAAGATGAGCGAGACAAACGGGTACGTCAGCCCGTAGTAAGGCTTCACGACGGCAACTGGGTCCTGCGCGGCAGAGCGGCTCATCTTTACGAAGCCAGTTTCTCGGAAATCGAGAACGAGACCGGTGTGGGCACAATTGAGATGCCCTATGAGTATTACCTGTCTCAATGGATCGTCGACCACGACAACCGCGACACCAAGAACGTCCACATCTCGGTAGAGAAAGATGGTGTTCGTTGGACCGGTCGAATGTGGCAATACGAGATCGACCGAAACGCCGAAGGCAAAACAATTGTCCGGGCAATCTTCAAACACGACTATGAGGAATTCAAGCACATCCTCTGTTGGGCAAATCCGTTCTTGCCCGCCGAAGTGCAGTTCCCCAGGTTATGGTTACTCTTCGGAACAGCAAAATGGTGCCTTAAAACCACCCTTTTCGTCAATATTCTCCGGCTAGAGGCATCGCTCTGGTCTTTGCCCGATGATCCGATGGATGCCAGCCAATGGTTCGATCTGAATCAGGCGAACTGGAGTATGGTTGTCGCGCCCGACTCGGGTGTAGATCATTCTCCGCTCGCGGTGGTTCACAGTCGATTCAAGGACTTTCACAGCGTCCAAAAGAGTGTTGCCGAAGATGCGCAGCTCACACCTGTTTTCCGGCGCTGGTTCGAGGGCGATGATGCCCCCTGGGTCGGTGCCGACCTACGCCATGGCTGCCTCATCATCGATTACGAGGATAAATCGGCCTGGACCGAGGGTACGTCGTTTGGTGGCTCCATCTTTACGGGCCTTATTCACGCGCTCATCGGTATCGGAAGCGATGGTCTCACTCAAGATGTAGACGTTCTTCCAGATCCGATCTTCCCGGATGAGTACTTCGAACCCGGATACAAAGGCACCACCGCTAAGGTCCCCTCGATTCTTTATCGAGAAGGCGAACACACAGGTATCCAGACCTCGCTATTCATTGGAAGCCCGGCGAAAGATGCTCGGCACGTGACCGGTGGACATTCGATGCCGGGGGTCGTTTCGCCCCGTTGAGTTAATAGCTTGGCGGGGCGGAACGATCTACATTTCAATGAATTAATTTCGGCCACAATTCAAATGGCCGGGGACCTGATCGCCATGATGATTGGTGTTCCCCCTATTGGCGGTGCTGTTGATGCAGTACTGCGTCCGCTGTATACAGATGTGTTCCTGGCATTTATGTCGTGGAGCGATCCGGGGCGTGCGACAAGTCTTGGCTTCTCGCATTACCATGAACGATTCGCATCCGGCGCAGATCGGGCCTATACCTTAAAAGCCTTGATTGCTCTCCGAGCTTCTATCTGGGCAACTCGGGAAACTTTCACACATAAACTCACCGTTGCAGACGGAATGCCCTGGCTCATTGGTCAGCGCGGTAAAGGTCACTTCTACCTGGGCGATAGAATCGGTTCGACAGTTCGGGGTGCGCCGAAAGGCAAGATCTATGTAGACCGGGTTTCCGAGATCACTCTCACCTGGAACCGCACCACTTCTCCTACATGGAAAATCACCATTGGTCAGCGCAAGCAAGAGGACCCGGTTCTCAAGGCGCTGGAAAAGATCCAGGAATTGTTCGGCATTGCCCGCGATCTGGGCGTTCTGTGATCCATTGGCCCACAACTGAATAGAACAAACAGAAAGGCCCGCAACTGTTTGGAATTTCCGAATGGTTCGGGCCTTTCTGTGTTTCTTCCCCGCAAAGGAGCACGGCATGGACGATTCGGCGCAACGGTTTCCGCAGCAAAAAGATTGCGACCCCACCGACCCGGAACAGCACTTTCTCTGGGCATTGACTCAGATTCCCTACAACCACCAAGTGACTCAGCCGGTTCAGCCGCGCATCGCCCGAGTCATGTCGAAGCATCTCTACGAGCTCGGGTTCCGGCACCACCCACAGCTCCAGAGCAAGAAGCTGCAAATGCCTTATCGGGGACAGCAACACACGCTGAACGGCATGTCGGTGTGGGTGCCGATGGATTCCGAAGCCCCCGAGCCTCCGCCCCAGCACAACGTGAAAGCGATGACGCGCGAAGAGCAGGAAGTCCTCAAGAAGGAACTCGAAGACGTCGGACTGATTCAGCCGCCACAACGTCATCTCGGCAGGACGGCGGAAATCGTCTCTTACAAGCAGCTCAAGTCTGATCACGTCGTTCGGGCGCGCGACATCCTCTTGGGTGAGAATGGGGGCACGGAGGAATGACAACCCCGCATCAGACTCGCCCTGATGACGCGTATGAAGAGGGCAGTGTCGACGGGTCGCAGGACTGGACTGAGTCGACGATCAAGGCCGTTCTCAAAGGCGCGCCTATCGGGTCCTTCATGAATGCGCAGGACACGCACAACTCCGAAGTCAAAGATCCTCTCAACGCGAAACCCGACGTCCAAGAGATCCCGATCAATTCCGCAATGTGGAACACGATGGATCAGAGGGAGCAGCCGACTTTCCCGCGCACCCAGCTCATTAGCGGCACCGCTTCAGGCACGGCGAGTGGTGGTGCCGGAGATGGCTCGCACACCCACAGCCTGAACCGAATTCCTGATTACCAGCCGTCTGGTAACGGCAATGACTATCTTGAGATCGGGTTTATCCGAATTCAGAAGAACTGCACCTTTACTCACGCCGGATTCATCACAGGCGATTCAGCAACTTTCGCTGGCGTCAACGGATGCTACCTGGGGGTTTACAGGATGCAGTCGAATGGCGACCTAACGTTGCTGAACACTTCATCTGCAACATCGAACCTCCAATCATCCATCACGACACAAAATACTGAGCACATCTTCAACCTGGGGATTACTCGGAACGCCCTCCAAGACGAAATCTATGCGGTCGGCATACTCCAGGACACCGGCCTCTTCCAAACTGCTGCGAGCTTGATGTGCACTCGCGTAACCGACCTGAGCCGTCCAACATCAGGGCTTTATCCGCGAAAAGCGTACGCATACGCAGGCATCTATTCCGCGATGCCGTCTTCCATCTCCGAGGCCAGTTTGAACTATAGCGGCTCAACCAAGTTGCCCTTCTTCTATCTTCGCGAGGTGTGAACAATGGATCGCCTTGCTAATGTGAAGCAGTTTTTCTGGTCGCTCGCCCTGGACGGTTTCGGTATTCGGCGGCACCTGGGTTTGGATGCCCTCGGTCATGATGTGAAGTTCGTGCACAACCGTGTAGTGCCAGCGCTTTATCAGGCCATCAAGTCCGAAGATCCCGGTTACGACCCCGAAGCATTTCATCTGCGCGGCGAGCCGACAACCCAGGCCAATGGCACTGGTGCGATCAGATGGTTTGTCGAGCTGATGGAAGCGCACAAGGCATTTCAAGCGCTCATCGAACCGACCGGCGATCTATACGTCCGGCTCTACAAGGAGGATGGGCAGCACGGCTGCTTTCTCGATGACCTGCGCAACGCCTTGATGAAAGACGATCCGGAGTGGCGGGGGCCGTACATGGCACCTCGAGGGCCTATGCCCGCTACATGGACCGAACCGGAGCCGGAGCCGCAAAAGCCGGAATTCTCTGGCGGCCTCGATTACGACCCTGACGTTATTCCCATTTACGACAAGAAGTGAGAGGTATCTTGTGGTAAGTCCACCTTATTACGACGAGCGTGACGATTTCGGCAATTCGAGCTCTAGCCGATGGGGCAGCCGAATCACCAACGTCCTCTTCCACACCCAGGAGGGCAGTGGCACCGCGCAAAGCCTGGCCGACTACCTGAACAACTCGGGCAATGGTGCCAGCTATCACCGCACGATCCGTGATGGCGTGGTTGTCAACGTGGTTCCGCTCAACCGGGCGAGCTGGTCGGTGCTCGATGCCAACTCGTACACCATCAACTATTGCTTCGCCGGTAGTCGCGCTTCTTGGTCTCGGGATGAGTGGCTCGAGATCGAAGACGACATCAAGATTGCGTGCTGGCTAGCCGTTCAGGATTGCGCGTGGGCGGGGATCGATACAGCCGTTATTGCACCTCCATATGAGTACCGTGACGGCATTTCTGACCATCGATATGTGACGGATTGTCTCGGTATCGGCACTCACACCGATGTCGGGCGGAATTTCCCGTGGGACGTTGTCCGGTACTGGGTGGATCAATACGTCAATGGCGGCACCGCGATCGCGATCATCAACGAAATCGACGCGAAAGCCGACATCTCGCCGTGGCTGGGCAAGCGAATCACCCAGGGCGAGAACATCACCCCAGACGGCGTTGGTCGTTGGGCGGAGTTCGAGCACGGCTACATCTACTGGTCCCCCGCGACTGGCGCACACCCAATCCCGATGAGCACGTTCGAGAAGTGGGCTGAGACCGGCTGGGAACGTGGACCTCTCGGATACCCGGTCACCGATCACACCGAGCTTGACAGCGCCACCGGGCATGGCGAAGTCCAGGGGTTCCATAACGGAGCCATATACCGGCGGTTCGGTAAGCCTGGCGCTTATATGCACGGTGAAATCCGAAATCGCTGGAATCGCAGTGGATTCGAGAATGGTCAGCTGGGTTGGCCGGTCAGCGATGAAATCGAGTTCGACGGCGGCACCTACCAAAAGTTCGATAACGGCACCATCTACTGGCCTGGTCGGCGGTCCACGGTGGCGCTCCTGCACGACGACGGTCCGGGCAATCCGGTAGCCGACAAAGATTGAGAAGAGAGAATTATGAAGGCGACTATTGCTTACCACCTGCACCGGCTTGGCGAGTACAACAAGTACCTCGTGGCTCAGGTCGGCGCGGTCGGTGCTGCCACTAGTGCATTGCTGGGCCTGCGAGACGTCTTGCCCGCGAACGTGAGCGCGATCCTGGTCATCGCTTCGGCCCAGGTCGCAGCGGTCGGTGTCTACCTGGCGACCAACCAGGAACGCATCGATGACCTGGGCGACCAGCTCGGAAACATCCTCGAGCGGTGATCACGGCGGCGCTCGTCACGGCGGCACTGGGCTCCCCGGTCTTTTCCGCGCTGGTGGCGTGGATGAGTGGCCGGGGCAAGTCCAGAGCGGAGACAGCGGAGAAGCTTGTGGCGAGTGCCATGGTCCGTATGGACAGATCCGATGCCCGGGTCGACAAGCTCGAGGCCAAAATCGAGGACGTTCGGGTCGCCATCTTCCCGCACCAACAGTGGGACGTACAAGCACACCGGAAAGCCCTTGAGGTCGACCCGAACTTCCCGCCACCGCCGGTACTGCACATCTAGCACCCCTGACCCCCAGTCCTCCCGAGGTTCATCGCCCCGGAGGACTGGGGGTCCTTTTTGCGTCCATGGGGGCGGTGACCTCAGGTTTCTCGGCAGATCGCTCGGCGCAGGCCGATAAGTGGATGTAAACTGCCTTTGTTGTCCAGTCCTGGGAGGGACGAGACGCGCCAGAAGGCCCCTGGAGTTCACTGCGGATTTCCAGGGGCCTTTTGTCGACTATTGACCACGTGGCAAAGGGTACTGTACCGTTTACCACATCGCGGCTCAGAGTAGTCCGATAGCACCCCCCACGGCAGCGTTTGGTCCCGGTACCGTGGGGCGGTGCTCCCAAAGGCATTGTAGCTCAATGGTGGAGCCGCAGCAGTCGTCTGTGACGGAGGTTCGATTCCCCTCTTTGCCACGTCATTTCGGTGACTGAGCCAGGCTTGCGCGTACAGGGACACTGTGAAGGCGGAGTAGGCAAGAGGCACGTTCGGCTCGTGGAGTAACCATGGATCGCGAGCATCGAGTGTCAGCACGGTAGCTCAATGGCAGAGCACCTCGGCGGACGAGGGGATGCGGGTTCAAGTCCCGTCCGTGCACGCAATGCTCCAAAGTCGCCCTCGGGCCATGAGGAGCATCCATGAAAAAGCCCCCTGACTGCCGGTAAATGCCGAGGTCAGGGGGCTTTTTTGCTATTTCAGGGTCGGTCGAACTCGCCATCCCTGGCACCGGCGGTGAAGGCGTCCCACTCGCTCGGGGTGAAGACAAGCGCCGGGCCGGTCGGGTTCTTGGAGTCCCGGACACCGACCAGACCTTCGGCCAAGTGCGCGACCTCCACGCAATCCTTTGACCCAGTGCTGCGGCTGGACTTGAACCACACAGCGCCGGACAGGTCAACATTCACGGGGCATACTCCTCTGCGATTTTCAGGATTAGGGAACGGCTGTCCGTCTCATCCAGCGCCAAACGGTCTATGTTGGCGCAAGCCTCACGATACTGCCGAACCTCATCGGGCTTCTCAAGGTACAGGTCCCCCAGATAGCCCTGGGCATAGACCATTGGTGGCATGGTCAGCTCCGCAGTCGGGTGCGGCGGAAACTCCAACATCACGAACGCGCCGACCATGAGCCCACGATAGGCTCCGACCGTGGCCGGGACCACTCGGATACTGACGTTTGGCAGCCGACCCACATCCGCGAGGTGCCTCAACTGGTCCACCATCACTTGGGCACCGCCGGTTGTGCGACGCAAAGCGGACTCATCTACGTAGATGCTCAGGGCGATCGCGTTCTCTTCATCGGTCAGACGAGCCTGCCGTTTCATGCCGACCGCGAGCATCCGTTCCACATCCTGGATGGGCTTGTTCGGAAACTCGATCCAGATCAGCTGACGTCGGTACTCCTCGGTGTGTAGCAGGCCGGGCAGGAATGTCGTCTGGTAGGACGTGATCTTGTCGGCAGCATCCTCGAAGCTCACGAACAGCTCGAAGTCCTTCGGTATCTCGTCATCGGTGAACGCCTGCCACCACCCCTTGGCCCCTCCCTTGGCTTCATCCGCAAGAGCGAGGACGACCCGAGTTTCCTTCTTTGACGCGTCATAGAGGCTGCACAACCGCTCCAGGAGAACGGGATTCAGCCTGACCGGTTGCCCCGTCTCCATCTTCCAGACAGTGGAACGAGCGACCGAGATCGCGGCGGCTGCGGCTTCGCGGGTGATGTCCGCGCGCTCCCTCAGGTTTTCGAGCTGGATGCTCAGGAGCCTCCGCGCGATGGTCGAATCAGACATCAATCCTCCGGTAGTTGGTTTGTACTCAAACAAGAATGCCAAGCCAAGACAAACGACGCTAGATTTTCGCAAACGTTTGTGTCCAAACAGTGTCGCATCGGCTCGATGAGTGGTGTTCTGGTTGAGCGCCCGGTGCGGGACAGCCCCAATTGCCTTTGGGGACATCGTCGCCAGTCCGGAGTACTGCAACGCGATGGCCTGGGAATCTCGGATGCCCCCACACCCCTCCCAGACCCCGCACCGGGCGCGCACCAAAGTCTAGGAGAGCTCGATGGCGCAGCAGGTCCATCCACAGAACTCGGTACTACTGATGCACGAGGCACCTCCCCCCGGCCATGCATGGACCCCCACTGAGGCAAGCATGGCGGCGCAGGTCCACGGCAAGTGCCCCATCACCATTTGTCCGGCCAGGCGGCACGCGAAATACGTTCTGGCACAAGCGAATCGACAGGGAGGAAGTTAGATGGAAATCTTCTGGACCGGCGTAGCCACCATTGCAGTCCTGCTGATCATCTTCGTCGTGCTGCCCGCCATGATCGACTCTCCCACTAAATGCCACGAGCCCCCTCTGGTGCGGTACACGCCTGAGCAGGCCCACCGGGTGACGCAGAAGCTCAAGAACTGCGACGTCGGCATGTGTGAGGCCAAGGCGTGCGCGTTCCGAACCCTTTGCCAGGCCGGTCGCACAGTCCCAGCGCCTATGGCGAAGTGGTAAGGGGATGACCTTGACCGTGGTAGGCGATTCATCCTCCTGGATCAACGATTACTGCACTGACAGCAACTCCCCCGATGACGAAGCCCACGCCTGGGGACTGCTCGATCTCCACTCCCCCTGCACACCACCGTGTCCGCGTAAAGAGGCGGCACTCAAATTTCTTGACCGAGAGAAGGGCGGAGCCACGTGTTGACCCTTAGCGATCAGCTCGTCTTGGGCGCGCTTTCCGATGGGAGGCAGGCGTTCAGCGTGTTGCGTGCCAGGACCGGACTGACCGGTGGTGCGCTGCGCCGAGCGCTAGAAGGTCTCCGCCAAAAACGACTAGCGCGGTGCGGTCGTACCGACGACTGGTCAGTGACCGCACGAGGCGGAGCGTTATTCAGATGATGGAAGGAGGTGTAACCATGGCAGACATCAAAAACCCGGGACCGGACGGCAATAACCACGATCTGTGGAATCAGGACCCCCGAGAAGATCTGGCTGACGACCAGATTCGCCCGTGGGGCCGCTAACGCCCTGAGCTCGGTCGACCCCGTGCGTTACCTCTGAGATACCAAGAGCCCCGAATCTACCTCCGTGCGTGAGGCGGATTCGGGGCTCTTTTGGGTTATCGGCCCGGCGTGAGAGCCGGATTGTTTTTCCATACTGGAGAGTACGGGATGCCTTGCTATCAGGCCGATCAGGGCGGGTCCGGGGTTTAGAGGGCGACTTTCCGGTTTTATCGGCCAAAACGAAGCGAGACCCCCGATTCATCAGAACCAGAGGTCTCGCGGGTCTCCCCGGGCTGTCTGAACTGGTCCAATAAGAGGTCCACCTGGATAGCCTGAGCCTCCGTTACCGTCTCCTGTATGGCCCGTGCAGCCGCGCTGGTAGGCAGGTCTCGCATCTGCTGGCCAATGGTCTGCACCTTCTCGATCAGCGCACGCAAGAGACCGGCGTCCACCGTGAAGGTATCGGCCATGACAGCCCTTTCGCGTGGCATACGGTTGGCCAGGTTCTTGGTCAGATCTTTGGCCAGATCCTGAGTTGCCGCCGCTACTCCGCCTTCGATGGTTGCGCCTTCGAGGATGCTCGCCAGGGTGCGAGGGGGTACTTCGAAGGCGAGCTCGTATTTGCGCACTACATCGGCATAAAAGCTCGGGTTGAGCGGTACATCGCCAGCCTCGTACTTGGACTGGACTGGTCGCGACGGCCCCCCACGCTTGGTCACGTCGCGGTAGCTCAGCTTCTGTTCATCCCGTAGTGCGCGGACAGCCTTTGCCAGCTGGTCGGCACGGGGATGTCTCGCCGCGTTCGGATGGGTGTCGGTTGCCATGGTCCTCAGAGTAAGTGGTCAACAGAGATAGGGCAACCTTATGCCACAAATTTACGGGGGCTTTACCCATCTGACCTGGGCAGATCTTGTTGAAACATGTACTAGAACATAGTGGTCAACAGTTGCCCAAGTTTTGCGCTTGGATTGGACAACTCTTTGCCATAGAGTGTGTTCCATGAGCACAGCAGCCCGGGAGCTACCCGATCGCTACGCAGCCGCAGAGCAGCGGCACAGGTGGAACAGCAACCGCAAAGTGGTCGATGCTCCCACGCTCACGGCACCCATCGCCTTGATTCGCAGCGGGCTTGGCATCTCGCTTGACCAGATGGCAGCAAAGGTCGGCGTGAGCCGTAGCTATCTCTGTCGAGTCGAAACCGGGTCTCGCACACCCACGCCCGAGCTGCTCGCGGCAATCGAGACATTCCTGCTGGACCAGCTCCGGTTCCGCAAGAAGTAGTCACACGCCCTAGTCAAGGGGCATTCACCTTCCAACCCAGTGAATTCAGAGGTGTATTTGCCATGCCTAAAAGCAGCCCATGAGAGTAGTCACCCCTGAGCCATGGATGGCAGAGGCCAAGTGCGTGGGGCGTGACCCGAATCTGTACGAGACCAAGAAGATTCGCGTCAACAAACGAGTCCCCGGATCACTTCGGCAGCAGGCGTACTACCTGTGCAGGGGATGTCCGGTCATGGCGGAATGCGCGGATTACGCGCTGCGCTGGAAACAGACCGGTGTCGTCCACGCAGGGGTTCCGCTCGGATTAGCGGGCGAAAACGCACAGCAATACGCGGAACTCGACAGCATTCGCAAGAAAGGCAAACCACGGTGAAACCCGTAGATAAGACCACCACCCAAGACGTCACAGAGAAGCGGCACTGGGTCAACATCCTCCGGGATGCTAGGGCGCAGATCGCCCACTTCAAGCGTGTCGAGGCAGAGGCCAAGGGAGAGGTGACAGATGGATTCACCGGCGAAACAGCCCTTGTTGACGACAGGCCGGTGTTCCAGTGGCTTCGCAAGCGCTCGTTCAACGCGGATACCTTCGCCTCCAAATACCCGGCCGCGCACAAGGATTGCCAAAAGACCGTTCTCGACACCGAGAAGGCGCGTGAGCTCTACCCCGACGAGTACGCCGACTGCATAGAGATCACGGACACCAGGTCCCTCACGCTCGTGGAGGAATGATGTCGGCGATCCATGAACAGCTCGACGAGTACATTGCCGACATCCTGAAGTGGGCGGCAGTACTGGACAGCAACTCGCCCGGAAATCTGTTGCGGGTCCAGGTTTTTCAGCTCCTGCGCGACCTCAGCTTCATCTCCCTGAGTCCAGATCCGGTGCCCGGGCTTGTCGACTTGGTGAACAACCTTCGCTCCACAGTGATCGGCCGAGTCCTCGCGGATTCCTATGACGGCACCCCGGCCGGGCAGATCGTCTTTCGATACCAGTCCCAGGTGGCCAAGGACTTGGAAGTCGTGCTGGCGCGGTGCGGTGAAGAGGTGCTGCCATGACGGCGCAGGTCCGGGCCTACCAGACGATTCCGATGCACGTAGAAGCGATCAAATGGGGCCCCACCTGGGCCGACATGAAAGTCGCGGCGCTGTGGCTTGGCAGCTGTGGAGTCCCGTTCAGGTTCACGGCGATACCTGGACTCCGGCCCGATGTGACCGATGGGTTACCGCCCTTGTTTCTTTTCGACCACAACTGGGACGCCCATGAAGTCCGGATCGGCTGGTACCTCGTGAAATTCGGGCAACGCGATGTCCGTCCTTACCCGCCAGGAACATTCGAGAAGGAACTCAAGGAGATCGCGTGAGGTCACTCATCCTCAAGGAACGGGCATTGGCGACAACCCTGGCTCAGCAGGAAATCCGGTTTCGCACCAACCTCATCCACTACCGCGAAAAAGCCGGTCTCACGATCGACGACGTCGCCAACAAGCTGGGCCTGGACCGGAAATGGGTCGAAGAGATCGAGGACTTGGAGGTGCAGCCCACATTGAGTCAGTTGCGCCACTACATGCTCGCGATCGGCGTCTACACCACATTTCTCATTCACGGATAAGGAAATCAATCAATGCCTTACGTCAAGAATTGGCCGCTCCTGGTCAGCGCCATCGAACAGATCATCAACCACCCCGAAACCTGGAACCAAGGCACTTGGGGGAAAAAGAACGAGTGCGGCACTGCTTATTGCGTGGCCGGTTGGGTTCTCAAGTTGAGCGAGAACGTGATCGACAAATTCGTGTGGGATGACTACTACTTCGGGTCCGAACTGGACCTGGTCATCATCAACGGCGCAAAAATGGAACCCGAGAATGCGGCGAGTAAGTTGCTCGGATTGGGCTCCTGGGCAGATGAATGGTCCCTGTACTCGCCGGGCAACTCACTCCAGAGGGTCCTCAATGTTGTCGTCGACTGGGCCAATCGCGACGGCTACGAACTCCCCGCACTGATCACCGACGCCCACGCTGTTCTTCTCGCCAAGGAGAGTGTGTAATGCCAAACATCAAGAATTGGCCACTCATGGTCGACGTGTTGCGCCAAATCATCGACCACCCCGAAACCTGGGACCAAACCGTCTGGGTTACCCATTGCGGCACCAAAGCCTGTGTTGCGGGGTGGGCGGCCCAGCTCGGCGGATATATCCCTATCACCGTTCCGTCCTATAGCGGCATCGCTTCACCCGTGTTCACCGGGGGGTTCGAACATCGAAACAATTTCAAGATGCCATCCAAGGAATCCAAGGAAGGCGTTTTCAAGGTTCCTGTCGTCGAGAATGGGACCTGGCCACAAGTCAACAGATTGCACTTGGCTGCGATACAAGACTCGATCGATGCCAGTGGTGCCGCCATTGAGGCCCTCGGGATTGACGACGACAACATCATTTATGACGGCGAAGTCCAACTGTTCTCGGCCGACAACGAAATCCGAGACATTTTCGCGATTGTCGCTGAATGGGCCGAACAAGACGGATTCGAACTCCCCGAAGACATTCGCAAAGCAATGGAGGAACTGCCGTGAAGCAGGACATCAAGGATCAGTGGGTCGCGGCACTTCGTTCGGGTGATTATGCACAGACGAGGGGCTATCTGCGCGACAACAGCGGATTTTGCTGCCTCGGTGTGCTCTGCGATATTGCCGCTAAATCAGGAGTTGTCGTAGGGAGCTATACCGGCATTCTTGGCTCGTATCAGTACGGCGCCAACTACGAAGATCTCGTGCTGCCCCCAGAAGTGCAGGAATGGGCCGGTATAAGAGTCGGCAGCCCCCGCATAGGCGAATACACCTGGCCTGATGGCGGAACAAATGACGACATCGAGCTGTCCGAGCTCAATGACGAAGGCGTGTCTTTCTCGGAAATCGCCGATCTCATCGAGGAGCGCATGTGAACGAGATCGTGGACGACCTGGCATTGATCGTGGTCTGGAAAGCAATCCTGGAGGACAAGCCGATCCCCCTTATCGCGCTCCGGGAACTGGAAGAAGTCATGGCAGTCGCAGCAGCGAAGGACGGATTCTGATGAAGGCCGATATCAAACAGAAATGGGTCGACGCGCTTCGCTCGGGTGAATACAGGCAGGGGAAGGAATATCTGCAATTTGATGGAAACTACTGCTGCCTCGGTGTGCTCTGCGATATCGCGATCAGGGATGGGCTGCTCCTGAAGGTCGAACACGATGCCGGTGCGGGTTGGTACGACTACGACACGGCAACTCTTCCGGATCGGGTCCGGGAATGGGCGGGTCTGGACAGCTGTGACCCCGTAGTGGCCGGTGAAAGGCTTTCTGCGTGGAATGACAACGAAGACAAGAGCTTCGAGCAGATCGCGGACCTGATCCAGGAGCATCTGTGACTACGGCGTGCTGGGGCAGGATTCACCAGATCGAAGGCATGGGAGACCCGCCACCGGCTGAATTCGTCGCCGATTTCCATGGCTGCAAAGAGATCCCTATGTGCGAGTCCTGCCTGGATATGAGCATTGATGTAGTTGCCAGCCCCCGAGTGCAGATGGTGTGCAGTAAATGTGGCTCCCTGCATTTCCCGACACCGGAATCGTATTTCACCTGGAAGGTGTTGAAATGAGCGATCTCATCGAACTGGCCTTCTGGTCGGTGGTCATGCTTCTCGCGTACGCATTGGAGAGGTTTCAGGAATGAGCGATCAATGCCCTGAGCGGGTCTATGTACTAAAAATCAACACGGTGGTTGGATGCATACTCAGCCACGGTCACCACGGCCAACACCTGTCGAAAAACGAAGACGGATCGTTCAGCTTGTGGGAGATGGCGAAATGATCGATAACTGGCTCGGCCAAACAATCAAGCCCGGGACCATTGTCGGTAGAGGCGCGAGAGACGGCAACACCTCGTCCTTCAAGGTCGGCAAGGTCATTTCTGTCGACGCGGAGAAACGCACAGCCAGGATCGAGTGGCTCTTGTATCCGGCGTATCGGCCGGGAAGTGAAGTCACCTGGGAAAGGTTCCGATCCGAGCATCGAGGCACTCCGGCGGTCGACACACTATTCGTCTTGGATCACAAAACTTTTGGATTCGACTTTTACAAGGAAGCGCGATGAAGTTCAGGCAGCTCACCGAGATCAATGAGAACGAAGGCGAAACCTGGCACTACTGGCTTCAAGTCAATGGCAATGAGGTGGCGCTGGGCCATCTGGAGGACTTCCTTGAAGAGACCGCCAACGAAATGGACCAGCATCATCCCGAATTTGCTTTTGAAGGCCGGATCATGAGTGAGCAAGAAGTAGACGTCCTTATCAAGCACGCCGACCACGGTTACATGCCCACCCATCAGAAGTTCACCGGGAAGATCGTACTGCCCGACGACTTGGAGATCCTGGGGCCGTTCGACCTGCTTTACAAAGGCGCTGTGGAGGATTTGTTCGAATGACTGACCCAACGATCGCCAGGTCCATCGAGGTCCTGAAATCAGCTAAGGCATTGCTGGTACTGGATGGATGGACCCAGGGATCTTACCTGAATGACGAAGGTCGCATGTGCGCTAACGGTGCGTTGTACTGGGTAGAGGGGCACTACTACTCCGGGTCTGGAAAACATCTCATCGAAACCGTCCGAGAAATCACGAACGATCAATACATAGGTGTCGAGAGTTGGAATGACCAGCCGGGCCGCACCGTAGAAGAGGTTCTCGATATGTACGACAAAACCATTGCGAGGCTGGAGGGGATGATCGAATGAAAGTGGAGATCAAGCTGGCAGGCTATGTGGACGGATCTCGAAGCGATGATATCGAGGTGTCTTTCTCGGGCGCGGATGTCCAGCTCGAATTCCATGTCCTGAATAGCAACGACTACTTTGAGCATCACACAATCAGGATCGCCAAGCAGGACTGGCATGCGATTGCGAGCCTGGTCTGATGTATGACGTTCAAATCTTCGACCATCGCGGCTGGATCGTCCACACCGCAGTCATCAAGACTGTGGCGCTAGACGACAACTTGCGATTCGTGACGAAGCATATCAACTCCGAAACCGATCTAGCCTCATGTCTGCCCAGCTCAGACGAAACCGGACATTGGTTCTGCACGGTCGACCAGGGTGGCGGGGCGAAATTCATTGCCAGGTTGCACGAATACGAGGTCCGCAAATGCGAGTGCGAACAGGTGCTGATCGTGATGACCTGGAGAGTGCTTGAGTGATCTACACAGACCTAACGGGCCGCACAGTTGAGGGCTCCGTCTGGTCAGCAGGACCGAAAGACAAGACCATCTGGGTAATAGGACCGGATGGCGAAGCAGTAGTAGTTAATCCAACCAAGGCGGAGCAGGTCGAATACACGGCCCCGCATTACCTACCCCCCGTGCCCGATAGCGCGATAGAAGTGGCACAGGAAATCTTGGACCGGTACCGATCCGATATGGACATGCTCCGGCCAATCCTCGGGAATACCACACCGGTCTCACCGGATTACAAGGTCGCCGCAGAAATCATCAAGATGGCCGAGGCGGCAGAGGCTTCCCGAAAACCATTCATCGAAGCTCATGGCGGCCGAAAACCCATATCGGACGAACGGCTCCGCCAAATAGCAGCAAAGGAGATACAAGGATGAAGCAACTCACCACGTTGGAGATTCTCAAGCAGGGGCTCGACAACATCGAAACGTACGGCTGGCGTCGAGACGAATACGGAGATGTCGATACGGGCTACTGCGCCTATGGAGCTTGCTATGCGGCAGCCGGAGTCAACATCGGGCTCGACGAATTTGTCACCACCCCTGACTTGCACGCCGCCTTCACCCTCCTGCGCAAGCAGATCAGCACACCCATGCTTGCTACCTGGAACGACGATCCGCTGCGCACCAAGGCAGACGTAGTCGCGATTTACAAGCGGGCCATCGCACAGTTGGAGCAGGCGAAGTGAACGTCGGTCCGGTGCAAATCATCGAAGAAGCCATCAAGCGCCTCAACACACACGGATGGATTCAGGGCAGCTACGGAAGTCGGCGAGAAGGATATTGCATGCTCGGTGCCTTGTCGGATTCCAGTGCCATCGCGGTCCTTTCCGATCTCGGCGATGCACCGTTCCAGGCTGGGCGAGCGGTTCGGGCAGTGCTGGAGCGGAACTATAACTATCACAAGCTCGAGTCATTCAACGACACACCGGGGCGCACCAAGGAGGAAGTCGTGAATGTGCTGCGCCTCGCAATCGAGGAGGTGAACAGTGGGCGAGTATGACGGCGTCGATTGGGACAACCTGCCAAAACCCAATTTCGATTTCGAAAACTATGAGCCTTACGAGTCGAAGGAGCAGGTTCTTGACAGTCTCAAAGACTCCGGCCAGATTACGCGCCAGCTAGCCGCCCAGGATCGTGAAGTGGTTGCTATCACCATGGCGTCCCTCCTCGAAATGGCGTTGCTTTACGGCGGATTCAGTTCGGTGCCTTTCGGGAACGTCGCAGCCATCATCCTTTGCGATGAAGGTGGCTTTCATAGGCGACACCAATGCTGAGAGTTGGGGCCATCCTTTACGGCTACTGCTACGGAACCTTTGGGGATTCCTATTCTGATAAGCGCGTCGAAGCGATCGGTGTCGACTGGGTAGTCGTTCGGTGCGACAGCAAGTATGAAGGGGTGCGGCTCTACTTGGGCAATCCAGAAGACCTGTTGGAGTATGCCGTCGAACCTAATGAGGAATGGCCTGATGAACACGACCGGTGAAAGGGTATAGGTGAATGTTGATGATCTCCTTGATGTAGAAGGCATCCCGGATAGAGAGCTGCTCGAGGATCTCAAACAGGTAATCCTCCAAGCAGATGCACTGAAACCACGATCACTGCAAAAGGCGCTCGGGCCATCCGAGGTGGGACACCCCTGTGAAAGGCGATTGGCATATGGAACCGTAGCGGCCCGCAAAAACAACCTGGCCCCCATGGAGAGAGGACTGAACCGATTCAACGACCCGTTGGCCGCGATTATCGGCACCGCCATGCACACCTGGCTGGAAGAGGCGGTCAGGCTGGCCAACGAGGCTTTGGGGCGGGTGCGCTGGATACCGGAACAGAAGGTAGAGATCCGACCGGGCCTGAGTGGTACCTGCGACCTCTACGACGTGGACACCCGATCCGTGCTCGACTGGAAAGTTCCCGGGGCTGATCGGCACAAGCACTACGTAACCTACGGCCCAGGGGAAGTCTACGAAGCGCAAGCCCACCTGTACGGGGCCGGTTATATCCAGCAGTACGGGTTGCCAGTCGAGAAGGTTGGGATCGTCTTTCTCTCCAGGACTGGCGGACTCAGGAACACCCATCTGTGGCGGGCCGACTACAACCCGGCACTGGTGCAAAAGGTTCTGGACAAGCTGGACCGGGTCGATGGCCATATCGAGAAGCTGAACCTGATGGCAAATCCCAATGGGTTCCAGTATGTCGACATTGCCCCGAACAAGGATTGCAGTTACTGCCCCTGGTTTTCGCCGAAGCCCGAAGGCGCATATCAGTGCAATGCCGGAAGGGGCTGAGTAAGTGGCGCAGTCTTGGTTGCACGCCAAAGCATCGGCCCGTCATTTCGGAGGAGCGCCAGAGGACTACATCGCCATCCACGAATGGATAGATGCATTCAAGGCAATGGTCGGAGACGTCACTCATCGGCAGTACCGGCACAACTCACATGGCCCCTGGATGGCGCAGGAGGTCTTCGGTCGGAACATCACCAATAGCGACGGTAAAAAGATCCTGGTACGGGACATTGCCGAAAACCACATTGTAGAAGACCTTGGTTGGCTGCCATCGCCCGCTGATTGGTCTGCCTGCCTCACTTGCAAAGTCTGGATGGGCGGAAAACGAAACAAGTTCATCGGTCGCGAAGAGCTACTCGAATCGGCTTTACCGCACCCGAACAAGGCACACGCAACACAGGAGAAGGAATGACGGACAACACCATCGCGGGTCGGCCGATTAGCGGCACCATCAGTCACTACGGCTCCACGCTGAGAGAGCAGCAGCCCCTTGAAGAGCTGATCTCGGCCTTGGATGCGGTATTCGCCTTTCCTGAGGTGGGATCGATTCAATGGACCCAGTACACGCCCTACTTCAACGATGGCGACGCCTGCATCTTCTCCACCAATGATCCGCGTATTCGTGTCAGGGGCGTTGGCAGTGAAGAAGGCGACAACGAAGACGGCTACCTGACCGAATGGGACATCGTGTACGGAAACGACCCCAAGTATTCCAAAACGCCCAAGTACCCACAGGTCAGTGACGAACTGCTGACGGCACTGCAAAAGCTCGAATCAGCTCTCGAAAGCGGTGCCCATGACGTCAAATTGCGCCAGTACTTCGGAGACCCGGCCGAGGTGACAGCTACGCGTGAGGGCTTCGACGTCGAATTCTACGACCATGAGTGAAAGCGAGCACAAACACACGATGGTCCGGGTTGTCAGCGCCGACGGGGAACGCGAGAAATTTACCCGCTCATTGTGCGCCAAAACTGGGTGCGACCATGAAGAGAAGGACTACTGGGGTGGCACAGAAGAAGAAACCGAAGGCGAAGAAGCTCCTCAAGACACTGGAGCTGGAACGTGACGAATTCCGCGCCCGCCTGGAAAGGATCTACACATGGAATCAGGAAACCCTGGGTCGCCACTCGGCCTTCCTTTCGGGGGAACTGAAAAACCTTGTGCTGAACGAAAAGGATCAGCCTCAGATCGGGTTCCATTGAAGTCAGACGCCTGGGCCAATGAACCTCCATGGTGTCCGTGGTGGGAGGTTCCGGTGGTGAAGACCGATGCCGATACCGCCCTATAACCGCGACAGCGATTGCCCCACGTGTCAGGACTGGCCGTACTGGGGGTGGATTCAGCGGTTCTGCTGGGGCTGTTCACTCGAAGTCAAATATTGCAATTGCAGGAAGGAGAAAAAGGATGAATCCTGATATCAAGGAGAAATGGGTAACGGCGCTTCGCTCGGGTGAGTTCAAGCAGGGCAGGGCGATGCTGCGCAGCAAAAACGATCAGTACTGCTGCCTCGGCGTGTTGTCCGAGTTGGCGGCAAAGGAGGGCGTTGTCTCTAGGGCGTTGGACATAAACGAGTATGGATACAGATACGGCTCCAATTCGTGGAGCACTCTCCCTAGCGCGGTAGCAAGTTGGGCGGGCCTCCCATGGTCTGATGACATCGGAATGCTCCCCGAAAAGGCCGCTGAGCGGTACGGGCACCCCTGCCTCGCGGAATTGAACGACAGTGGCCACTACTCGTTCCCCGTGATCGCGGATGTCATCGAAGAGTGGCTGTAACTAATCAGCCTTCGCATTCCGGCTTGCAGGGCCGATCCCCATGTAAGAAAACCGGAAGAGGATTACACAGATATGACACAGCCGAACCAGAACCGTTCCGCCGACGATCTCCTTTTTGGTGGTGGCGCGCCCAGCGTCTCGTTCCGCAATATCGGCGATTCGATCGAGGGCACCGTTGTAGTCAAGGACACGGCCCACAAGACCACGTTCGGAACCCGGGACCTGGAGTACTACGAAGACGGTTCCCCCAAGCTCCAGGTGGTTCTCACTCTTCAGACGACCCTTCGCGACCCGGAGAAGGTCAGTGACGACGGACAGCGGCGACTCTTCTTTCCCCCCCAGATGAAGAACGAGCTGGGCCGGGTCCTGCGTGAGATGGGTGTCAAGTCTTTGCCGCTCGGCACGTGGATTCGAGTCACCCACACCCACCAGACGCCCTCCAAGGGGCAGCCGCGCAAGGAGTACAAGGTCGAGGTGCGGCTCCCCGCCGATAACGCCATCGCAGAGGCAGTCTCGACCCCGGCACCTCAGGTTCAGCAGGCACCGGTCACTGTGCCGACCCCTCCTGCACCGACACCTGATGCGGCAACCGCACTGAGCGGGATCAGTCCTGAGCTGTTGGCAGTGATGCAGCAGATGGCTCAGGCGCAGCAGGCACAGAAGTAATTCACACCCCCGGCATCGCAGATTTTGTGCGGCGCAGACTCACGATCTAGCCGGGGGGCAAAAGCAAACAACCAATTCCTCACACAGGAGATCTATGTCTACGTTACTGAACCCCTACGAGCTGATGAAGTCGTACACCAATGGCGATGAAACCGGCTGGGCGGCCGAATTCGAATTCCTATGGACGCGCGATAGAGAACGGACGCTCAAGATTATGGATTCGGTCTTGGATCGCGGCTACGACCATCCGGTGCTCCTGGGCGACGACGGGCGCGTATGGGACGGGCACCACCGAATCGCCGTGGCAGTAGCCCTGAATCTGTCACAAATTCCGACAATCGCGAAGAACCGCCGATGAACTGCCCCAAGTGTGGGCGTGACGTTGTTCAGGCGAAGTTGCCCAATGGCCAGGAGCAGCTGTTCAACGCCAATCCCGATCAATCCAACGGACAAGCGCTCATCCTCGGCGACAACGCAATGTACTTGGACGGGAACGTTTTGGCCGAAGCTCGCCGGGCCGGTCTACCCACATACGCACGACACGGAATCCACTGCCCGAAATTCTGGAAGAGAGAAGAGGAATGAAAGCGAACGGACCCGACAACTCATGATCAACGAAAACGGCCGATACGTCAGAATCTCGGATCGGCAATGGGAGGCACTCAACCCTCCGGCGCGCACGCACCGATGCCCGGGCTTGCCGAACTGGGTGTACTCCAACAAGAAATGTCCTGGCGCAGATAAGTGGACTCATGATGATGGCAGCTTCTTCGAACTTCTCCCGAACGGGCAATGGGCGTTCAACAAGGCGGAGGAAAGCGAGCTCGACTGGAAAACACATGGTAAGCCGACATACTCACGACCAGAGTATAGCCAATATAGAACCTCCAGGGCTGCTACGGCACCGGCGTCGGGTGAAGTTCGCACGACCAGCTCTACTGGCGGGCAAAAGGGCGTAAAGCCTCAACGGTATTCGCTGATCCCACCTGCGGCCTTGAACGCCATCGCCATGCATTTCGGCAAAGGTGCTGAGAAGTATGACGATCACCAGTGGCGCAAAGGCTACGAGTGGAGCAAGTCCTTTGACGCGATGATGCGCCACGCCTGGGCGTTTTGGGAGGGGCAGGACGACGACCCCGAAACCGGAACTCCCCACTTGGCCGCTGTCGTCTTTCACGCAATGGTTTTGCTGACCTTTGTGGACGAACACCCCGATTTCGACGACCGACCTAGCCGCATTAGCGAACCAAGGACAAGCGAATGAACAAGGCAGTACAAAACCTGAAAACCGCCCTGGAAACTCTTGAGAACGGAAACAGGTGGACCCGATACACCATGAAACGAACGGGGCGGCGCGGCGAACTCCACTACTGTGCGCTCGGAGCAATGGCCGTAGCTGAATACGGAGGAGATTCTGAGTCAAACTTCCAGCGAACACAGGTCGAGGCTATTCCGGGCATTGAAGAGCTGGGTCGCGCCGCCAAGTTGGAAGCACGGGAGGGCGAATTCGCTCTTGACCCATGCGCGGTCGGTGCAATCGCCAATTTTAACGACAACGTAGCCGCCGGTTTCAGTGACATCGAAGCGGTTTTTCTGAAGGCAATCGAGTACGCAGGAGAAGGCAAGTGACACGCGAAAAGAGTGGGCCCGCCAAGAAGTGGGTTTGGCTGCTGACCCAGGACGGCAAAGACGTTGGAGCATTCCACTGGGTGAACAACTGCCAAGGCTTTGTCCGAAAGCTGACCGGTTCAGAGCAGGATTGGCGAAACGTCGATGGCAGGTCGGACAAGCTCGCTACAGCGGATGGCATTTGGGAAGCGCGGAAGGTTGCGTGGATGCCATGGATCGGAGAGGTAAGCGCATGAATAAGACACGAGAGAATCTCGCGATCGCACTCGACCTGATCAACACCGAGGGATGGACGATTGCGGAGCTCTGGGATAGGGATTCCGGTGGCTACTGCCTGCTCGGTGCCATTTATGCGGCACGTACCGGTGCGCGACGCTTTGATCCCAAGGAGGTAGAGGTCGCCGCCTATCAGGATTCTTCGGAGGTTGAGGCGGTTGCTGTCGCACTTCGAGACGAGGGGCACGTGGACGAAGAACAGCTGAATGAATTCCGAGAGGACGGCGAGCTGCACGCCCTGGTCTACACCTTCAATGACATGACTGGTCGCCAGAAAGAGGAAGTGATCGACGTGCTTTCACGGGCTATCGAGGCAGCAGGGCAGGCATGAGCAGCGAAAACCCGATCGAAATCCTGGTGTACAGCAAACCGGATTGTCAGCAGTGCCTCATGACTATGCGCCATCTCGACAAGTTGGGCCTGCCCTACCGGTACTTCGACGTCACTAAAGATGAGCGCGCCTATGACGCCGTGACACTCCTCGGATATCGACAGTTGCCCGTTGTGGCGGTGGGTGATCTTCACTGGTCGGGATATCGGGACGCGAAGCTTGATCGACTCGCCGAAATCTATTCCACGGCAGCGAATATCACGAACCTCGAAGCGACAGCTGTGCAGTACCTCACGGACGAAGACGCGGCCCTGGAATCGGAGACTTAGCAATGAATAAGACACGAGAGAACCTCGCCATAGCCTTGGACCTCATCAAGACCGAGGGGTGGGCGGTTGCCAATCTCCAAGACAAAGAATCCGGAGGTTATTGCCTGCTCGGTGCCATTTATGCAGCACGCACCGGCAAGCGAGACCTCGAGAATTTTACAGAGGACGGCTATCAGGATTCCCCAGAGGTTGATGCGGTTGCCGTCGTGCTCCGGAACATCGGGCAAGTGAATGAAGATCGGCTTAATCGGTTCCGCGAGGATGGCGAGCTGTACGCATTGGTCTACGGCTTCAACGACATGACTGGTCGCCGGATAGAGGAAGTAATCGACGTTCTGTCCAAGGCTATCGAGGCGGCCGGGCAGGCATGAACGAAGGACTCCCGCTGTGGATGCGCAATCCCGAAGGCGTGATCGACCCATTCCTCGATAACGAAGGCGTGGACCGGCGCGAGCTGCGAATTCGCGAGATGAAGTTTCCACCCGAGATGCGCATGAGTGGTTCCAGGCAGTCTCTCCGGGATGCGTATCTCGGCCGGATGATGCTGAACTCCGCGATTCAACGACCACGTATCGCGGGCATCGGTGCCATGTGGGATGTCGCTACTCGCGAGAACGGTCGAGCCCAGCTGAACCGGCTCATCTTGGAGCTTGAATCGAAGCTCGGCCCCGAAGAGTCACAGAAATGCAGGGACGTCGCAGTGGAGATCTTCTCGTGGGTCATCAACGAGCGCCGTAACGGCCGAACCGGGTGAACAAATGAAGCAGGCCCATCTGGAGCTGGCCCAATGTCGGGAAATCGGACTCGAAGCCTTTTGCGGCTATGAAGTGACTCGGGGCAATCGTGAGCTCGGTCGTTACGCACGAGGTCTTTGCGGAGGCTGTCCCGTTATCACCGAATGCGCCAATGAAGCCCTGGACCTGGAAGACGTCGGCACCATCCGCGCTGGAGTGGCTATCGGCGATCAACAAACCTGGCGGGCTCGGGCGGCACTCGAATTCTGTGCGGCTCACGGCTATCCGGCGACCAGTCTCGACGTGGCGGTGCAGTGGGGATTGAAGTACGGAGTTCGCCCTCGCTCGAATGCTGGACCCCGGGATTGACAACTCGTATGACACAAATGGAAGGGAGACGAAAATGATTGGAACCACAATCGCAATGCTGGTCGGAAGCTTTTCGGGGGCACTGCTCGCCGCTTGGGCTATCGAGGTGAAAGAGGATTTGCGGCACCGCCTGGAAGAGCGTCGAGCCAAGAAGGCGGCCCTGCATTTCCACAACGGTGGCCGTGTTGATATCAGCGCGGAGGATGGGAGTGTCGCGGCTCAGCATATCGGTTCGGTGTCAATGCCAACCGCGACAGTAACCGACCTGTCTTCACGAATGCACGGAATGGGATGGCGCTACAAAGACCAGAAGGACGAGGACCGTGGAGTTTAAGAACGTCTACCTGGTCGTCCGGATCGACTATGAAGACCAAGAAGTAGTTCGAGCATTCCTGGATCGTGAAGAGGCCGAGGAGTTCGCCGCCACCTATACCCAGCACGAGAATTGGGTCGAGGTCGAGGAAATGGCCATCTCCTACACGGCCCCTGATGCTGATGCGTGGTGGGAGGCTCGTGCAACGCAATACAAGACCGGCTTCCATCCTCCTTATACAAATATCAACAAGAAGGTGTTCTGGAGCGATGAGCAGCACTCCCCCTATCCAGAATCTGATCCGGCGATTCAGGTGACCGGCGACGAGCATTCCCATTATTCGTCCATCACTGTTTGGTCGCGCGACAAAATGACCGCCGAATCGATCTTGTCGAACAAGGTGGCGCAGCTGTGGGGCAATGAAGCCGAGGATGCTGCCATCGCCGAACGAAAGCGCAAGGCCATGGAATTCGGTGCAATGTTCGGATCTCTGCTGGGAAGGATTCAGGAATGAACGACAATTATCAGCAGGCATTTGGTCAAGCATTGACAGCCCTGGGCGAACTCATGCGAACAGGCACGCCGGAAGAGCTTTTCAACAACGGTAAAGACGCCACCCAAGGTTTGACCGATGAAGGCGAGCGTCGATACATGGAGCTTCTCCACGAAGTCTATCCGGACCTGGCAAAGGGTATCGCCCATCAAGTGGATTCGACGCCAAGCGGATGGTCTCACCCTCAGCGCCAGTACTGGACCCGGCCGAAAGAAGAGAAGTGAAGTCTAAGCCGCGCATCCGAAACCTGAATTCCAACTTCAGTGCGAACAACCCATACCGATTCACTTTCCCGTGGGCGGTCTCGTTCGGCACCAGAACGCATCTCTTTATGACCTTCGAAGAGGCCAAGGAGGGACTTGCTCTCTTGCTCTCCGAAGAAGCGGCCCCCACGCCCCCCTCCGCCCCGCCCGGATACATGAAAATGGCCGAGAAGCTGGACCGATACAGGGGTGACATCACCGGCGCGGATTCCAGCCATCCGGTGAGATTGAACCTGGAAACAGCCGACAAGCTCGAAGACGCAAATTTGGTATCGAGCAAGGTTCGGGACAGCGAAGACCGCCACATCCTCGCACTCGATATCGACTTTCCGGCAATGCTGGTTCCATCGTCCACACCGGGCCATCACCACCTTTACATCGACAAAGAGATGTCGTGGCCGCAACTAGAGCTAGTACTTCAAACCCTGTCGTACGCGGGAATTATCGAAGAAGGTTATGCGGCGGCATCCATCGAGCGTCATCAAACCAACTTGAGGACCCCCTGGGAGCGCAAATGACTACCGCACACGACGTACTCGGCAAGGCCATCGAATCCATCGAGAAGCGCGGCTGGACGCGAGGCATGATGTACGACTACGACAGCGGCACTGCTTGCGCATTGGGGCATATCGGCCTCGCCCTGATCGACCTGCACGTGACCGGAGAAGAGGCGAAGACCCTGCACGACCAGGCTGAGCGGCTCCTTCTCCGGCAGGTGACCGACCCCCACGACCCGTTCTGTGGATCGATCCCGTTCTTCAATGACGGGAAAGGGCGAACCAAAGAGGACGTCGTGCTCGCGTTCAAGCATGCAATGGAAGCGGCGGCCAATGAGTGATGACGAACTCTTCGCAAAACTGGTCGCGCATCACTGGATCAAAGTCGATTTCCGAGACCTGCGCGAATGTGGGTGTGGTGCCAGGTTCGAGGGCGAGAATGCCCCATCCGACATTCGTCAGCACTTCCTGTCCGAGCTTTTCTCGCTGTGGTCGGCTCATGATGAACGAGGACAAATTCTCGAGGATCGGCGGGCCCAGGTGGACTATTCACTGCTGACCCACGACGAAGACAGTCCGGAATGGCTTTACGCGCTGGGACAGATGGACGTCATCGAAGAAAATATGGCATACGCAATGAACGAACTGTGGGATAGGTACTTGGCATGACGAAACAGGCCCGCCCCTCTTTTTCGACAAAGGTCCGTAAATACGACGGCGTCTGGTGGGTGCTAACCCGCAAAAGGGTCGATCACAGCCTGATATTGGGGCGGGCCTGTTACCCAACCTGGAGGATGGCATTCGATGCGGCCCACCAGGAGGTCCAGTCGGCGCAGCGGCTCGAAAGGATCTTGAAAAAGACGGGGGCGTGGGAATGAGCGACGAACAAGGATATGCGTCGGCGGCACCGCTGTACTGGTCTGCTGGCTGGAAAGGTATTTTGCCGCTGCCTTCCGGTGCCAAGTATCCACCGCCGAAAGACACGACCGGCTACAAAGGCTATTACCCCAGCTGGCCCGACATCATGGCCTGGAGCGACGAACAGCCATCGGGGAACATCGGGCTGCGCCTGCCAAACTCCGTGGTCGGTATCGATGTGGACCACTACTCGGACAAGCGTGGTGGCGACACCCTGGCCAGGGCTGAATCACTGTGGGGCACACTGCCTCCCACGGTTCGATCTACCTCGCGCATCGACGGCAAATCTGGGATCAGGCTTTACCATGTCGAACCGGGTACTCAGCTGGAAACGCTGATCCAGTTCCCCGAGCTCGGTCTTGGCGGTATCGAGGTTGTGCAATTCTTCCACCGCTACTGTGTCGTCTGGCCTTCGCTGCACCCAGGGACTGATCGGCGCTACCGGTGGCTCGATGCGGACGGCAACATCACTGGAGACATCCCTAGGCCCGCGTCATTGCCGCTACTGCCCCAGGGGTGGGTCGATGGTCTGAAGCGCCAAGAAAGTGCGGCTATCACGACCACTGCCGACGTCAACAAGGCGCTCCAGTCTTTGCCTTCGGGACGCTTGTCGCAGCGCGTGAAAGATGCTGTGACCGCTGCCAAGACGGACCTCCTGGCCAATCCCGGCACCCGGCATGACACGACGCTCAAGCATGTCTTGAGGTTGTTGCGCCTCGCCGAGCAGGGTGAACCGGGAATCCAAGACGCGCTTCACCAGCTCGAGGATGAGTTCGTCAAGGTCATCACCAAGGATGGCTCCAGGGATGTCGAGTCTGCGCGTTCCGAGTATCGGCGAATGGTGGCGGGGCAGCGCGGGCACAACCTCATTGCCAGCACCCCCACGGTGGATGAGTACGAGCTTGTCGGCATCCCCAAGCCTGGCGGTGGATTTGGCCAGTCGGTCACCTACGCGGGGTCGGAGCCATCACGGGAGATTCCTGAACGGGCGGTAGTCAACGCCTGCTCAGACGTCGAAGCCGCCTGGATCGAGCACCTGTCAACTGAAGACGGGAACGAATTCGATCGCCTCTTGTTCGCTGATGATGACGAGCCAGCTGCACCCGGCCCCGCTGATGATTGGGCGCAGGACGATTTCGACTTCCTCTTGTTCGCTGATGATGAGCCGGAAGAGGTTGGGCGCACTGGGTTTCGGACGAGCTGGGGCCCGGTGGATATGGAAGCGGTGCTTTCGGGTGATCTGAGCCCTGAAGATCCCGCGTACCTCTACCGCGCTGACGGCAAACCCCTGTTCTACAAGGGCCGGGTAAATTCCCTGGTCGGTCCTCCCGAGTCGGCGAAGTCCTGGGTAGCGCTCATCGCTTGTGTGCAGGCCATCTTGGCGGGTGAGAACGTATTGATCCTGGATTTCGAGGACACGGCAAAGTCCATTGCGGCGCGGTTTCTGGCTATGCAACTTCAGCCGTCGCAGTTGGTGCGCCACCTCGCCTATGCGGAGCCCGATGCAGCCCTGGACAGTGATGCCCAAGAGGACATTGCCGAAGTCTTGGACACGCTGAAGCCCGGGATTGTCGTGGTGGATGGCGTCAATGCGGCTATGACGACCATGGGAATGGACCTTGGAAACAACGTCGATGCCACCAAATTTCACCAGCTCGTATTGAAACCACTTACCCGGGCGAATAGCGCGGTTATTACTATCGACCATGTAACAAAGGACTCCGAAGGGCGCGGAAGTTATGCCATTGGAGCCCAGGCGAAAAAGGCTATGACGGACGGAGCGATGATTGGAGTAAGGCCGATCCATCAATTCGGAAGAGGGCGTCTCGGCGAGTCTGAATTGATTGTTTTGAAAGACAAACCGGGTGGAGTCAGGGCCATTGCGGAGCGCCGAGGAAAGGCCGGATTGGATTATTTGGCGTCAGTAATTTTGGACGCGAGAATCGAGGGAAGAATGGACACACAAGTAATCTTCCGCGAAGCCGAGGAAAATGATGCAACCTCTTCTCCGGAGCGGGCCCTGATCGTCAAGATGATCGAGGTTTCGAAATTCATGGAGACCGAAGATCCGGAAAAGAAAGGGCTCACTTTGCGCGCGATAACAAATGGTGTCCCGGGGCGGAGAATCGATGTGGAAGGTGCGCTTCACCAGCTCGTCCAGATCCATCACGTAGGGGTCGAAACCGGGCCTCGCAGCGCCAAGATTCACACCCTCAGGAGCGCCTACAACGGCCCCGACGCGGACCAGATCTTGGGCTTGGGGGGTGATTGAACGACCGTGTCCCACCGTGTCCCGACTGTGTCCCGCACCGCTTCGGTGACTGTGTCCCGACCGTGTCCCGACTGTGTCCCAGGGCCGATTTTGGACTGTGTCCGAGGGCTGGTGGGCACTACACCCCCCGCTTGGCCGAGTGAGTGTGTCCGGCACTATCCCCCCCCCTTTAGGGGGGTAGTGGCGGGACACGGTCATCGAGGCGGAGGTGTGCCGGGCAAAATCAAAGTTCAGATCGAGAGGTTTCGAGTGTGTCCCAGCGGCGCTCCTGAAGGTGTGGCTGGCGCTCCAGAGGTCCCGGCTGGCGCTCCCAAGCCACGGCGCTCCAAGAAGACCGGACCTCAACCGCGCTACAGGTACCCAGGCCATCTGCGGAACACCAAGCCGAAGCGAGCCCACTGCCACCAATGCGGACTCCAGGTTTTATCAGCGATCTATTCCGCGCTCCCAATACTCCTGGACCCACCGCCTCTTTCGCAATTAGGAGAATTGAATGCGCTTCTACTGAAAAAGAAAACTTGGTTCATTGTCGGCGACAATCTTTACAAAAGAAACACCTGGACAATCAGGACCAGCCCCACCGGACTTGGCGGTTCCATCCACCAGGACCACACCTGCGGGATCGCCCAGCCAACCGGACCCCTCACGAGCTTCCCGCCACCACCACCCACGGAACCGGACTTCTGAGCGATCGGAACCCCCTTCCGGCACCCGACACACCCACACGCCTCGCACGGGCCCCCACCAAGAACAGCGGACCCAGAAACGAGGCCCCCAGTGTCAGCCATCCTCACCCCTCGCGAGATCAACGCGGGCTGGTGGACCGTCAACTGCTGCCAAGGCAAGTACAGAGGCAGCCTGACCAGTCATTGCACCGTTTGCCACCACGCCTTTACCAGCCCGAGCGGCTTCGACAAGCACAGGTACTACGGAAAGTGCCTCGATCCAGCCACAGCCACGGACCGTAGCGGAAAACTGACATTCCGACTCACCAACCGCGAATATCCGTGCTGGGAGCGCAACGAGGATCGCAATTACTGATGGAACGAATTTGCAAGGACTGCGATCCGAATATCAGAAAGCCCAGACCTGCACCCCACCCCGGACCACGATGCGAAACTCATAAACGGGCAAAAGCTAAAGCCGATAAAGCACGCAAGCGCGACCTGGAAATACAAAGGACCTACGGAATATCGGGTGACGACTACCGAGCCATTCTGGAGGCCCAGGGTGGTAAATGCTTTATATGCAGTCGCGCCACCGGGGCCACCAAGAGTTTGTCCGTAGACCACGACCATAAATGCTGCCCCGAAAGAAAGTCGTGCGGCAACTGCGTCCGAGCAATCATCTGCGGAGCCTGCAACCGTGGCGTGCTCGGACACCTGCGAGACGACTCAGACGCACTGCTCCGCGCCATAGAAGTGGTTGTCGCTCACCCGGCGCAGAAGGTACTAGAAGAGAGGAGGGGCCGGTGAGTGGCATTTGGTTCACTTCCGACCTGCATATCGGCCATGCCACGGTGGCCACCACCCGAGGTTTCGACGACGTCTCCAGGCATGACGAGGTCTTGGCCATCCATTGGGACGCGGCGGTCCGGCCGGGCGATCAAGTGTGGGTGCTCGGCGACATCTGCATGAGTAGTCGTGGCAGATCCGATGCCGAAGATCGTGCGCTCGAATGGATCAGCGAGCGTCCCGGCATCAAGCACCTCATCGCGGGTAACCACGACGGCTGCCATCCGATGCATCGAGAAGCCCACAAGTCTCAGCGGAGATTCCTTGAGGTCTTCGAGAGCGTCCAACAGTCCGGGGTTCGGAAGATCGCGGGAGAGCGCGTCAAGCTGTCCCACTTCCCGTTCGATCGAGACCACACCACAGAGATTCGCTATCCGGAGTGGCGCTTCCTTGACGACGGCGGCGTCCTGATTCATGGCCACACCCACGGTGAGATGCAGGTCCACTACAGCGAGTCCACCAAGTCGCTTCAGTTGCACGTAGGAGTCGACGCCCATGGATTGCGCCCGGTACCGCTGAGCTGGGTCGAGCAAGAGATCACTGACTTCTCCGAAATGAGGGGCCGGTGAAGCAGCTCAGCAGGCAAGCAATCGAAGAGGTCGTCGGTCCGGTCGGAGATTGGCAGTGGGCCCTCCTGCGCACCTTGATGACCGATCCGAATGCCAAGCCGATCTACATAGCGAACAGTCGGGGCTACGTGAAGCGCCGGACCGAACGCCTGTTTCTCGAGGGCTATCGATCCATGGGTTATCGCGTTGAAGAGGTACCGGGCGTGGGCCATCGCATTTACCTGCCCGGGGAGGAATCGAAATGAGTAGCGGACAAAAGCCACGTTGGCCCGAGTACTTCCCGCGAATGAAGCGGCGCGGCCAGCATAAGAAGCGTGGGGTCCGGATCGTTTTGTGGACTTCGAATTGGGGCCCGGTTTGGCCGCCCGTCGTACATGTCGATGGTTTTGACTACGACTTGAGGAAAGGCACCCTGACTGTCAACGACAGAACGCTGAATCGTGCCACGGGATACTGGGAGGACCAGTCATGATCAAGGGTAGAACCGGCTGGACCCTCATCATCGGGTTGGTAGCGCTCATCGACTTCACCGCGAAGCCTGGCGAGACACTGTCCGAGGCTCTGTTTCGCGCTCGCCATAAACATCCGGTCTTGGTGACAGCAGCCATCGCGGTAACGGTCTATCACTTCATGGCGGGCGATCACGCAACCCTGAGCCGATACGACTCTTACAAGCTCTTCACGGTACTTCGCGCGATCCACCATGACGGATGAGACGAAACGGTGCACCCGATGCGATAAGGATTTCCCGCTCGAGCGGTTTTCGCGCGGCAAGAACGGTCGTGGCGACAACTTTATCCGGAGCAGCTGCAAAACGTGCGAAAGAATCCCCCGATCGGTGTCACCTCGCACAGTTGCGCCCGGCAAGAGTTATCGGTGCTGCAAATGCACGAAGACGAAGCCGCTAGAGCAGTTCGACATCCAGGGCCGCTCGAATACGGTCCGATCCAGGTGCAAGCCTTGCCAGAAAGAGTGGAATCGCCAGCACTACCTGAGATACGAGGGGGCCGCCCGGAAAAAGGTGCGTGACAGTCTCGCGTATGACTATGCCTTCGCTCGGGACGTTTTGCGGTTCAGTAAGGAAAGGATCGAGGAGTGGCTCAGTGCGGGATATAAGGATCTAGCGCCGGAATCAGTTGCAATGTACAAGCTGCACAATTCGCCGCCATGGCAGCCAGACCCATTGAAAGGAGGAGAAGATGAGCAACCAGACTGACCAGTGTCAAAAATGCGGTGGGGGTTCGGAGTGGCCGCTGTGCTGGTCGTGTGTTCCGAAGCTGCGCCGCCTCCTACTCGACATCTTGGACGTGATCGACGAGTTGGAGATCCAGGTGACCAGACAAAGTGTTGGTGCCAGGAGTGTCGGCTCATCTGGCCATGATGAGCAACCAGTCTTGTTCGACGAGGCGGCGCAGGACGCACTTGATCACCTGCTCGAGACTCTGAAGCCCTGGTGCGTCGAAGTGACCGAGCATCGATTCACAATTTCGGGGAGTATTGACAGGTCCAGCCTTGGCCGGTTCTTCGTCAAATTGTTACTCCACAGTGTTGTTCAACTGTCCAGGAACGAGCGTGCGGGAACCGCCTTCCAAGAGCTTCGCCTCGCGCACAGCAAAGCCTTGGCCGCCGTTGATCGTCAGCGCCAGAAGATCGCTCTGGGTACGTGCGGGTGTGGCAGGCCGGTCCATGCCAGGGAGGGTGCGCTAATCGTCACGTGTAGTTGTGGGCGTGAGTTCGACGTCCAAGGCAGTCGAGAACAGACCCGAGCGTGGACGGAGGACTACCTGATCACGGCGAATCAGGCTGTGGACCTGGGCGAGATCGGGAGTAAGAGGTTCAACGCGAGCACCATACGAAGCTGGGTCCGTCGCCAGCGCCTGAATGCACGGGGGACGGACCCAACGAGCGGGGAAGCCCTGTATCGGTACGGTGACCTGCTCGGCCTGCTCAGCCAGTAGTGGGGATTTGCGCCTTCTCCACACTGAGCGTGAGCGTGCGCTGGAGCAGCCTTATTGCATCGACCGACAAAGGCCGTGGTAACCCATCGGAGTCTCGGCTGGTAAAGATGACCGGGCCGTAGATGACCGGGACTCCGAGGGGCGACCTCAGGTGCTGGACCAGCCACATAGCCCCGAAATTCATCTGGGGGTCATCGGCCAAGACGGCACCGAGGTCGCGCCACAGGTCAATGCCCCCGTCTAAGTGGTCGACCTCTACCTCAGTCGCTGCCAGGAGCCTCTTGATGTGGACGACCGGGCATTCTCGTGCCATCGCCTTGACATGGTCGACCGGCATGAAGAGGCTCATTGCCCTGATCTGGTCATCTGACAGCCCGGGGGACAGGTCCGTGTACCGCACGTCGGACGTAGCGGTCAAGATCAGCGCGTCATACATCGGTGGTGGGTCGGGCGCTTCCGTTTCCTGGGAGGGACGGTTCTTCATGGGTGCTTCATCCTTCACTGGGAGGTAACCCGGTCTGTTTCAAATCGCATGCCCAGTTCGCTCGTTACATGCCCGGAACAGACCGGATAACCCTCTTTACGCTAACGTTTCAAACCCCCTAGCCAGTCACCGAGACCCGATCGTTATCTTTCTGGGTGGAAGTTGATACATCACCAAAAACAGTCTCGGGGTTGGGTTTTCCCCTACTACTAGGGAGTAAGTGTCGGGTCCGCTGACTTTTTATGACTGATCGGATGATCTTGAATGCGATGTCCAGGTCCATGATCAATTCCGGCGGGCCCCATCCGACGACAGCGGCTTCTTTCATGCTGGACGGTCTGGTTAGGATCACGCACCACTGATTGGTCGGCCGATATCTGAACCAGCACATTTTCCGGACACCCGATCTGGTCCGAATCTGGACAACCGATCGCCCGTCCAGTCTGTTAGGTGTCGGCATCCCAACCTCCCAGCATCTCAGCTGCGTCCCAGGCTCCCGTGGGTGTATCGGTCGCCCAGGTCGGCGAGGGGGGTCCGGCGTACACAGGTCCGGGGCGCGAGATGGTCAGCTGTAGTGAGTGCCTCTCGGCCAGTGCGGCCCGGATCATCGCAAGAGCCTGCGGATCGCTCTCGATGACGGCTAGGGCCGCGAGCACTTCATTGCTGTCGTGAGCGATGTGCACCAAAATTTGTTGCCGGTGCTGCTCCGCCTTCTTTCGTTGCCATATGAATCTCATGGCTCATTCGTTTTCCTTTCCTTTTTTGTGCCGGGCTAGATGAATTCTTCGAACTTGATTCCGAACAGGTACTCAAGATCCTTGATTTTGTCGCGAAGCTCCCCAGCCCACCCAACCATTTCTTCGCGGGCATAGGCGCGGTCGTCCTTGTCTTGATCCTCGTCCAGCCAGGTTTCGGAGTGGTCCTCGAAGGACCCCCATGTGCTCGCAAAGTCCGACAGGCTCGAGTCGATCTCCTCAGCCTTCTCGTGTGCCGCACGGATCGTCTCAATCGCTTCAGTGATCACGACAAAGGGATTTTCACGCGGGCCGTTCGGGTCTGCTGGGTCGACTGGAGTCGAGAAGACTTCGAGCGGCTCAGTATCTATATCGAGGTCCATATCGTAGATGGATGTGAGATTCTCCCGGAGCTCGTCCGCCTTCTCCGCCCATGATGCGATCTCTTCGCGCAGTTCCTCCACTTCCGCGCGTGAAAAACGACCGTCATCCGCGATGGAATTCAAGACCTGCGTTGTCGTACGTGGCTTTCGCGTGGTAGTCATTTCTGATCTCCTGTTCTTTTACCGGGGCCTAGTCGAGTGCCAGGCGCTTACGAAGTGCTGAGGGGCCGTCATCTTCGACGCTGATAATCGTCGCGAGAACGTCGTACCCATTTTCCTTCGGGTTCGGCCTCAACACTTCACCCCAGCGATGATTGTTTGGGTCGGCCGTGTGTTTCGGATACGCCTTCTTGCCGTACTGGGTGCGAATAACGCTTTCGACCGAGCGTCCGCGAAATTCTCCGTGGTTGGTGCGCACCGTGATCATTGTCGAAACTCCTTCGGGTTGGTATACGGGTCGAGAAATTCACTCGGGGGTTATTTCGATCCATGTGACGGATTTGCCGACCGGGGCGCAGAGATAGCGTTTCTCACAGGTTCGACAGGCCCGTTCGTATTGCCCGTACAGGTCGAGACGCACTTGAGAGCTACAGCACGGCGTATGAGTCAGTACGGTCTCTTGACTCCCCCACGGCCGGGCCCGAGTAACCAATGCGGTCATGACTCACTCCTCTACCAACAGGTCCAGATTTTCGGGGCCCAGTGCGCGCGCAGGTCGTTCTTGGCTTTCCATTTCGCATCGGCCCGGATGTCCGCGAGGCTTTCAATGCCGTAGTTCATGCGCCACGACTCGGGATCAATGTCCAGCGTGAATTCGATCTTTACTTTCATTTCACCGCAACCTTTCAATGTGAGAGTATTCAATAATCTTGCGGACCGTTCGCGCCATCGGGGGCCCACTAGGTATCTGACCGATCTTGCGCGCCACCAGTGGAGATCCGACCGCCCTGCAAAACGCGATGGCAAGCCCTTTCACGACCATCCACAGCGTTCGCAGGATCACGAAGGACACTAGCGCCATCGCGGCGGTTACCAGTCTGATCACGGATTCTGCTGTGGAAATCCAAGGGGGCTCGGGTTCCGCAGTGTCGGCAGGGCTGGTCGGCTCCGACTCGGGCTCTGGCTCTTCGGGTTCAGCTACGGATTCCGGCCCGCTGTCATCGCCATTGGCAGGCTCGGAATCCGCAACCGACTCTGGGAGACGCTCCCCAGGCTCTGGTCCCTCTACGGGCTCATCAGGCACCAAATCCGCTGCGCCTGCCTCGATTACCTCAGGACTGCCACGCGCGTGACCTATCCAGACTCGGGTGGTCATGACGGGCCGCAATCGTCGAGCGTGGCAACGGCTTCCGTCCGGTCGTGGTGTTCGCGGATAACTGCTTCGGCTGCGTCGCGGGCATCGTCCTCATTGGAGGCTTTACCATTCCCGATGTCCACACCTGTCCAATCCGCTATCCACATATAGCCCTCTGTCAGCATGTATATGTTGGCGGTGTACTCCTGGATATGAAGGAATTTGTCGCCGTTGGGCCGGTGCTGCCATTCTCTGTTGTACGTGTATGTGAGTTTCATGATTTGCCCTCTCCAGGCGAGTTGCTTATTGAATAGTTATGACTGTCGCCGCAAGTGACTGAGTCCGCTGTTCACGAGTTCTTGAATTGCTTGCTCGCGACTAATCCCATGGAGCTTGGCGTATTCTTCAATCTCGGAGAGCCTTGCCCAGGTGGAGACGTCTATGATTATCGGGTCCATTGTGGTGCACCTTTCTCGACTGGCTGTTGCAGTGCCCTAGTGACCTATGACGGTCCACGCCTACGCGCTAGGGCTGGAAAATCACTGAGGGTTCGCGATCGGACTCATTTGCCTTGCAAGCTAGAAAGCAACTTCGCTGGCGTGAGTCCCGATATTTGAATTCCGACCTCCATTTCATCGATATATGCGGTAACCCACAGACCATCCTCATCAATCAATTCGACGGATGACAGTTTCGCCTCGATGCTTCGCGCCCATCCATCACCATCAATGAGAATGTCTTTGCCTTGATATTCCTGCATTTCTGTTCCTCCAATCGGTTCAAGTCGACAAGGTTGCGAATAGTCACTTAGAGTGCAGCGTGAAAACGACCGTGTATTCCACCTTGCCTGGCGCTGTTGTGTGCCCGTTTTGTGCTGTAAATGCACATGAGGCCATCAGGCGATATTGAGTGTCCAGCTGCAAATCCTGTACGACCGAATGCCATTGGTAGTTGGACGGGATTATTGGATGACTGTCCGCGTAGTTCTTTTTCCCCTCCACGTACGCGCCACACGCCATGTCGCCAAGGACAACCGCCCGTACCGACTCTGACAGCCGAAGTGACCAGAACAATTTGTTTCCGGCGGGATCGTAAATGGCATCCCCCGTGAAAATGCCGTGCTCTCCGTCGTATCGGTACGAGGTTGCCGTAGGTGTGAAATCCGCGACCCCTGGCTTTGCTGACGCGGGACCAGCGAATGCGGTCAGGATTGCCAGGACACCGGCAGTGACAGCTGAATGCGTGAAGCGCGGCATAGGAATTCCCCCTGTGGTGTGTGATCAATGTCGACGTCGACAGGTACGCCCTCGGCAATGTCATTGAATTCGGCGTTGTCGAATGCGGATAAATGGAACCAGACGAGAGTTTCATCCGGTAGCTTGATGACACCAGTGCCCTTTGCTGGATTCCAGCGCCAGATGGTGCCTTGAGAGGTCATTGATGTACTCCTTTCATTCCCACGCCTTCATTGGAAACTCCTTCGGGGGTCGCGTTGATGGCATCGTTCAGGGCGTCCGTGCCCGCTTCCGTTCTGTAGTAAAGCGGCGCTTCGGGGCGATCGGAATAGCGGCTCGCGATGTAGCGGTTCGCGTACCCTTTGCGCACCGCCCTGTAAAGAACGTCTCGCGATCCTCCGGCCTGTACGATTTCTCCGGCGGTAGTGCCTGGGTGAATAATCCCCTCGTATTCGTACAGCGCGTTCAGGACGGTTCGCATTTGTGAAGTCATTTTTCGTGCCATTACTCAAGCTCCTCGGCGAGGTTGACCAGTTCTCGCAAAGCGGGCAAAGCTTCCCCGAGATCCGACGCGATATCTTTCGGGTTGTCGCCCGTGGCAATATCCTTGATGAGCTTGACCAGATCACTCGCTACGGCCTGGGCATTGGTAATGGTGTCATTCATTCGGAAATCCTTCGGGGGTATGTAGTCGATTGGTTGTACATGGTTCCAGCTATCGGAGGTGCCATCATCTTTGAGTACGCGGTACTCGAATGAGCCATCGTTGTACGCCCCGGCTAGATTCACGATGGTCGCAGTGCCCTCTGTGTATGCATGAGGAAAACGCTCGCTCCATCGGCGCACTCGGGTACCGGCCGGAAGTGGTCCGTGGTCGCGAGAGTCGTAGGCGTTTACTTCAAAACTCCTTCGGGGGTCGAAATATGTGGTGCCCGAGATTTCTCAGCGCAGTTGATTGAGAGCCGTAAATAGGTTGGCCAGGAATTCGTTAGGCACTACCAATGGGCCGGACCAGTGCGACGGCGTAACCCGGACTGAGACATTCCCTTCGCCAATCGAGTCACCTTGATCGAGAGTCGAATCTTTGTCCTCGTCATACCAGGTTGCATCCCCGTGCTTCCAACCATCTTTCCAGAGGATATGGTCGAGGTCGTCAATGGTCAGTGGGTCGCCTGGTTCGTACGGGGAATCGCTACCTGGCGCGAAGAAATCCATCGGGAGCGACTTCACCTCCACCGTTTGATTGAACCCGGTAATCGTCACTCTAGCCTTTATGGATATAGCTTCCGGGTTGTACGGGTCGAATTCCGCGTAGAACACGGCACTGTCAGAACTCACTTCAAAACTCCTTCGGGGGTCGATTAATCCTTGAATTCGGGCAGTTCGATTCCGATGATGGCAAGCTCGCGAGGATCGAAGTCACACAGCGCGGCCCTGATGTCCTCGATTCCCTCCTCTGCCGCTTCGCGCCTATGCTGTGCATCCGTGAGTTCTACCGCCGCGTGCCTCTCGTCCCTCATGGCGGTAGCGTGCTGCTGCTTAAGGGTTTCTAGTCGCGAACGTAGGCGATTGAGCATGGCCACTCGTTCGTTCTGCGTCATATCAATTAGCCGCTTCATTGCGCTCCTTGGTTAGCCGCTCCCAGTCCCTCCGAATAGCTCGCCCTTCCGCTCTGGTGTCCTCATCCATCCCCGAATCGGTGAACAAATCGGCGTAGGATTCCATGTGATCCAAGAGCGCCTTAACGGAGACATCTACCAAATCTCCGAAGTCCGCTCGATACCCACCGCCCCATCGCTTCATATCAGGCTCGGGAATCTCAGGGCATTCGTTGTAGAACTCGGTTGCCGATGGGTCGAGGCATGCCCAGAATGTTTTGCCGCTTACGTAAACCCTCACGACTTTGCCTCCCATGGCTCCCATTTGCCACGCCCTGGCTGTTCTACGGACCTCACGGCAATGAGCGGGCCAGGCCATCCATTCGCGGAATCGTATATGAAGGACCTCTGGAATCCATCTGGTTCCGGTACGAGTTGTACTGCGCGACGGCCGGTTTTATGAATGTCGGTTATATGCATTTCCTGGTGAGATCCGCTGCCAACGATTTGTATGCTGATACCGTCCGTGCTGCGACATATCCACCAACGTGCGCCCGATTCGTCCTTCACGGCATAACCTCTCGTGCAGCGTCGTTGATCGGGTCAATTGCAGTGAAGGTGACTGCGTCCGTGCCATACTTGCGCCTAAATGCTTTGCGAGCGGCCATGGCGAGTGGTGTCTGATCGGACTCGGCAATACTGAACTCGATAGATCCATCGGGCCCGCTCGCACGGTATCGTTCGGTCATGCTCGGCTCTTTTCTATCCGTTACGGGTTGTTGTCGTGGCCCTAGTTGCCTATGACGACGTACGGCTAAAACCGCTAGGGCCTAAAATAATTAGAATGTGGCGCGAAGCGCGTTTGCTACTTCCATCCAATCGACACGGTTGTAATCGTTGTAAGCCATCTCTTGGCGAACTTCCCCCGCGAGAGCCATGGGGCCCCAACTTCCACCGGATTTGATGATCGGTTCTACGAACCTCCGAAGAGCCTCCATATCATCACTTTTTGCCAACTCTGCCGCGTGTTCGGCTATGCGCACCTGGCGGTCTTCGATTGTGATATATTCCCCTTCGCTGACGAGCCAGGTAGCTATCATGTTGGTAACGTACTTTTCGCGATCGTTCATTGCTGTTCCTTTTCGTTGCGGGAGGTTGTTGTCGTGCCCTAGTTGCCTTTGACGACGTACGGCTAAAACCGCTAGGGCCTTAAATCACTCGGGGTTCGCGTGCTCGTGGGACGGCCAATTTCTCATTGCCTCTTGATGTATGAGCCGCCAGAATTTTGATGGATTACGCGGCCTCCATCCGGCCGAGATTGCATCTTTTTCGGATGAGCGGTCGATTAGCGACTCCTTGAATCGCTTCGCCCCGCGCTGGCCATCTTTGCGGATGTTGGTCCCCCACAGAATCGCCGAGTCCAGAAACCAATCCTGACTCCCGCGTCGCGAGTAGGTTAGGTAGATTGTCCGAGGAAGCCAGCCATCAAGCCCTTCGGGTTGCGCAAGGACTACCGTGATCCTCCGTGTTGACACCAGTACTGTCGTGTCTTCTACCGTGACACCATTCATGGCTGAGATCCTTCGTTGCTTGGCGAGTACCCGAATTCGAACAGGCTGTTTCCGTCCCACCAAACATCCCGTGCGGGCACGTCGGCCCAAACGACGGGAAGGTCTAGGGATTCGTTCGTGGGGTGCGCGCCTTCTCCTCGGGCATAGTTCTCTGACAGGCTCACCCAGTCACCGGGATTAATTGCTTCTACACCATCGGGAACCGATCGATAGATGCGAACGATCTGATCAGGGTTGCCACGTGCCGCTGTGATGGCCCGTGCGGTTGGCGCGTTCTCTCCTCCGTGATGGAGGTCCGGTCTCTCGTAAACGTCGGCCGTATGAGCGTTCAGGTCCCACAGAGGTACGGCGTAGCCATCATTGGATGTTGGTGCGGTGTGCTGTATCCGATAGTCATTCATTACCAAAGGGCCTCTCTATGTGTTCGTGATCAATTGCTAGTGCCCTAGTGACCTATGACGGTCGTACGCCTACACGCTAGGGCTGGTACCTACTCCGCTGCTGCACTCTCGCCGAGGATGTCCGAGATGATCTCCGCGAGCCGATCAGAATCTACAGACCAGGAGTCGCCATCGAATTCTGGGGAGTCGTTTTTGTACATCCGCTCCAGAGCTTGTCCGAGTACGCCGTTTTCTTGATCAACCGAGAGTTCTATCCACTTGTTTTCGACTTCGTCAGAGAACTTATCAACGACGTCGCTTCGCACGAAACTATCCCAGTCCTTCTCGATAGTCTCTTGCTCGATTACCCCGCGTGTGTCGCCATCATCGATATAGCCGTGTTCGATCAGTGTGTCGACACAATCCACCAATGCATCCGACACCAACATATCCAGGCCGATACCATTGCTTCCCTTGAATATCGGCACATATACCGACCGGCTGAACTGTGTATCGAACACTCGAATTTTGGAATTGTCTGCCCAGTACCCCTTGCTGTCGTATGATCCGTAGTTCTCGATAATGTGCCGTGCATTGACTTCGTCGCCCAGAGAGCCATTCCTGGTACGCTCGTCATGCACGGTGTGCGGAACCTCTACCCAAAGCTGAACGCGTCGTGCAATGTCTTCCTCGGCCATCTCTGCGAGCATTTCGCGCAATGCGTCCAAGCCCATTCCCTTGCGCGTTTCACGGATATAGTCGAGCACCTTGTTTTCCCACCGCCACACAATCGAGTAGTCATCCCCGAGCGCGGTGATTTTCAGGTCTGCTCCAGCTGGTGAATCTGCCAGCATTTCGTAGAGCTCGGCTCCTGTTGTCATGGTCTTACTTCCCCTCTTGTGCGTTCTCCAGGGTGAATTGCAGACGTTTCGGTGTGACAATTTCGTAGGAGACATGCTCTGGCACGCGATCGTAGAAATCGAGGTCGCTTGCTTTCCAGTCCGAGATGATCTCGTTGGCATGGTCGAAACTGGTCGCCTCGATATCCATGTCCACGCTGCCGTCTACGCGTCGAATTGCCCTGATCATTGGTCTACCCCTATCGGTTGGCGGTTTGTCGGTTGTTGGTGCCTTGGCGGCCTATGAGACCACGCCACGTACGCGCCAGGGCTAGATGATTAGTCACGCCACGCTGGGCCGTTGGGAATCCACACAACTGGCTCACCGTTGATATACCGATGCCAGGCGACTTGCTGGTCGATACGCTCGGCCTCGGTCCGGTTGTTCCGCAACATCTCCGCCACGGCATCATCAATACCCGGGTCGGTGCCGATTACGTCCAGCCATCGCGTACAGATTCGGTCATTGACCTCGCGCAAATGGCTTGCGCGCTTGTCGAGTTGTTCCAGATATGTACTCATCAGTCACTCACTCTCGACGGGTTCAACAGATTCTTGCGTCGCCCGTTCGCGTTCGATCAATTCCGGATTTAGGTACGCCTCTGCGATCTTTTTCCAGAAATCTCGATCATGTT
The DNA here is from genome assembly GCF_042802915.1 of Nocardia sp. NPDC057440. Lineage (NCBI taxonomy): Bacteria > Bacillati > Actinomycetota > Actinomycetes > Mycobacteriales > Nocardiaceae > Nocardia > Nocardia sp. NPDC057440. Next base: position 472,161 of record NZ_JBHVDF010000002.1, on the reverse strand, counting down.
CCAGCTTGGTGTAGAGCTTGTTCAGTTCATTCAGTCTGCGGTAGCTCATCAGGTGCCCTCCTCGTGGTCCATTTGCTGGTCTAGCGGATCGCGCCCTAGTGACCTATGACGGTCGCACGCCTACGCGCTAGGGCTGTGAGTCATCCTCGGCTGGCTACGCGGCAGTGGTCGAACAGGTAGCTGGTCCCGTCTGGCGTGGCGAATCCTCCGAGTGAGTAGTCGACGAGTGCGCCTGGATACCGAGCTTCGATCGCGTCGGGAATGTCCTGCCCGCTCGGGCAATCGATCACCAGGTCTGGCACGTCGTTGTGAGGTCTGCGGACAACCAATACGTAGGACATGGTCATTTCCCCATCGTTCGTTGCTGGTTTATCGGGTAGCGCCCTGGCGACGTTGCGAGCGTCCACACCTGAGAGTGCCAGGGCCGTACAGGTCAGTAGTGTTGGCCAGCCTCCTTGCTGACAATGGTGCGCGCAAGCGAGTCTGACATGGCCGGTCGGATGATGGACCGGAGCGCGTACAGCTGAGGGAAGCTCAATGCCCACAAGGCATTCACGAACGTTGTCCGGCGTATGTACGCGTCGGCGTCTGCCAGGGGTCCGCTGTCGAGGAGGCCATCGTGGATGTCTGCGTAGTGGCCGAAAGAGTCATGGTGGCCAGTCAGTTTGGCAGACTCGCACGCCCGGTCCAACGCTTCCAGCCGGTAGCCCAGTGGCTTGTCCAGCGAGACTCGTGCGCCCGGTCGGTAGGTGAAGTCTTGGCCACCGGTACGTACCTCGATGGCGGCAGGCTGAACCACGATGAAGTGCAGCCGTGTCCAGTCGTTGGCAAATGCGCCCGTCTCGAGCAAGCGCGCTGGTCCGTCGTAGCGAGCCACGCTGTACCGACGCTCACCGTTGGGCATGAGGATCGCAATAAAACTGAAGAGCTTTCCGTTCAGCCGACGTGTCCAGCTACGGGTGGAGCCGTGTCCCGCCATAGGCGCAGGTTGATGCGTGATTGTTCCGCGCGGCCCAAAAGCAGGCACTTTCGTCTCGGTAGTGTCCATTTCGGGTGCCTCCTGAGTGGCTGTTCGTTTCTTGCTTGACCACCAAACTACGCCCCTGCACCGCCTTGGCAACACTCTTTTAGATAACAGATAGATAACGATGCTTGCACCTCACATACCACTGACCTGCACCAGATACAGCCATGCATCCACACGCATGCCTTCCTATGCACACGCACAGCACAGCACTGCATACACACAGCTCACAGCCACACACGCACGCCATAGCCACGCACTGCACACCTACTGACCACACGCACACCACAGCCACGTACAGAGCCAGCTAGGACAGCCGCACAGCCCATGCCAAACGCGTTTGTGCAGCTCAACAGGTGTTTCAACATGATTCGTGTACGTTCGTACCACATGACACTCAGTGCCAAGTCATGGTGTGATGCCTGTTTCCCCAGCTTGCACGCCGATTATTTGTACGATCGCACCATTTCTACTGATCAGTAACTAGATGTGAGAGCAATGAGCATGAGAAGCACGGTAGGACGTGACAGAATTTGCCCAGTTCAACAGTCCATTTGTGGTACGACCGTACAGACACGGGGGGGTGGCACTCGGTGTCATTAGGCTCCCCTAAGCACGACCCCGCCTCGCGCCATTTCTCTCTCAAGGATGGAAATTCCAAGACTTAGTGCCCTGACCTGCGGTTATTGGATACACCATGAGTAGAATTTCGCAAAATCTGTTGTAACTTTCGCATTCTTGGCGTACCGTTTTAGGCTATGACGAGCGAAAATCAGACGGACCTTCCTTCCCGCCGATCTGCGCTCCCTAAATCTCCCGGGCGTGTCGCCTACGGATATCGCACAACCCCTGATGGTAAGCGCATCCCGGCACCCGGCGAGGCTGAGGTTGTGCGCGAGTTGATCACCCGGGTCGCAGCGCGGGAATCACTGGTCGGGGTGGTCCGGGAGTTCGAAGCGAGGGGCCTGGTCGGGCGTAGCGGGAAACCTATTAGCCGGGTGTCGGCGGCTGCCATAGTCAGGAATGAGACATACGCGGGGCATCGCCCGGAAATAGCGCCAGCGCTGGTCGACGAAGAGACATTCGGTGCGGCACAAAAGGAGCTGGACTCAAAGAAGCGGCACGGAGAAGGCGGGGACTCCGGGGCGAAGTACTTGCTGACCGGGATAGCGCGGTGCGGGGAATGCGGGCGAACTCTTCAGCACACGACCATTGCGAGCGCTGGAGTAGTCAAGGACCATTACCGCTGTTTTGTCCGGGGGGACCACACGATCGCCAGGTCTCAGGCGTGGCTGGACAACATGGTGATAGACGAGCTCATGCGAATGTTGCCGGACGCCAAGCCGGGGCAGCTCCTCTATGATTTGGCGCGCGATCCACGACCACGAGAAGTCTGGGCAAGGCTGCCTTTGTCGCGTCGCCGTGCGATCATTTTGGAGTCGCTCACCGTGGAAATCCTCCGGGTAGGCCGTGGAAAGTCCGGGAGCGCCGAGGGGATTCGCCTCACCAGGAGGGTGGCAACATGAGCACGATCCAGATCACCAAGGCTCCAGTCGATCTCGCACGTGGGGTTGTTCGCTGGTGGAGTCTCAAGTCGTCGGCAACGCTCGGCAAGTGGCGATCCCAGGTGCGCGACCTCCGCTGGTCCAACTACGCCCGCAAAACCTACTGGGCCTGGATGCCCGGAGTGATGATCATGGTCCGCATAGCGGTAGGTCTTTATCACCTGACCAAGCTGGCACTGATGACCGTAGGCGTGCTGGTGGCCCTGCTCTTCCTTCTTGAGTGGACCGCGCTCGCGCTGGTGGTGTCGCTCGTGCTGATGGCGATTCAGGCGTTTACGCGAGGTCGAGCCGGGGCAGCCGCTTCCTCCTGATCTGCTGTCCGGAGTGTTGTGTAGTACCAGTACTACACGGTTGCCCTCGCTCCGGCCGTCGCCGCATCGGCCGGTGCGGGCGCGGTGCTGCTCTGGCGAGGTCGGCACCGATTGTGGGTGCGACTGGCCTCAGCGCTGGCCGTTGGACTCACCACGACGACTGCGTGGATGTTGTTGTCGCGCAGTGCGAGCTTCGTGCCATGGCTGAGATGGGCCGTGCTGGTCGTCGGCGTGATCGCGACAATCGCCGTCGCGTTCCCCGCGCCCCGGAAGCTCGCGATCGCGTCGGCTTTGGCTGTCGCGTTCGTCGGGCTGGCGGGGCCGGTCGCTTACACCGTCGACACTATCGCGACGGGGCATGCGGGGGCGATTCCCTCCGCAGGGCCCAATGTCGGCATGGGCGGGCATCGTCCACCGTGGGGTGAGGGAGCATTCGGGATGAACGGTCCGGACGGCGGCGCGATGCCGGGCGCGGACGGGCGGAGCTCGCAGCCCAACAGCCGGATTCCGAATGGTGGTGGGCGGACCGACGGCGGATCTGCCGCCGGACCGAACGGTGCGCCGGGGATGCGTGGGGGCGACACCACACCGGATGGCGGCGCACCCGGCGGCGGCACCGCACCCAGCGGCGGCGCACCCGGCGGCACCGCACCCGGCGGCGGCATGCCCAGCGGCACCGCACCCGGCGGAGGCGTACCCGCCATGCAAGGCGGCCGAGGCCAGGACGGCGGGCCCGGCAATATGCTCATGGCCAGCAAGCCGAGCGATCAGGTGGTCGCGAAGCTGGAACAGAACGGAAGCGACTACACCTGGGTCGCCGCCGCGGTCGGTTCCAACAGCGCGGCTGGGTTCCAGCTGGCCACCGAACTGCCGGTGATGCCGGTCGGCGGCTTCAACGGCAGCGACCCGTCACCCACCCTCGAACAGTTTCGACAGTATGTGGCCGAGGGAAAGATCCACTACTTCATCGGCGGCGGCCGCGGACCGGGTTCCTCCGGCACGTCGACCAGCGCCCAGATCGCGCAGTGGGTGCAGGAGAACTTCACTGCTGTCGATATAGACGGCGTCACGATGTATGACCTGACAGTCGTGCGCTGAAACACCGAGATCCGAGCGCACACGGGGTGATTCGCCCGCTGCCGCGGTCGTGTGTGCCGGGGGGGGGGGGGGGCCCCCCCCCCCGCCCCCGCCCCCCCCCCCGGGGGGGGGGAGACCCGGTCGTCGCGCGACGGGCGGGCGCGGGGGGGGAGGCCTGTCAGCTTCGCCGCGCCCCCA